>JBBPYK010000037.1:0-23214 GCA_038199985.1 Actinomycetales bacterium
CCGCAAACGACCCAACGCCAGAGCCGGTCACAGGACCCCCGCGGCCGCCCTTTCCGACCACCAGACCCGCGATCAGGAACCCCTGAGCGCGTAACCGACGAAACAACGATGAAACTGTCTCAAAAACTTGACGTGCGCACAACATGTTCCTCACGGGTTTTGACGCGACCACTTTGAACACCTTGTTCGTAGATAAGAACCTGCGATCCCACGGATTGATTCAGGCCTATTCGCGGACCAACCGCATCCTGAACTCCGTGAAAACCTATGGCAACATCGTCTCCTTCCGTGACCTAGAAGAGCAGACGAACGATGCCATCGCCCTCTTCGGCAACAAGGACGCTCGTGGCGTGGTGCTGCTCAAGCCCTTCGGCGAGTACTACGAAGACTATGCCGAGAAGATCACGGAGTTGCTGAAAGACTACCCTTTGGGGACGCCTATCGTCGGGGAATCAGCGCAGAGAGAGTTCATCGGCCTGTTTGGTGCGGTGTTGCGCCTCCAGAACATCCTGGTTTCCTTCGATGACTTCACCGGTAACGAGATCCTCACGGACCGGCAGGGGCAGAACTACCGCAGCATCTACCTTGACCTGTATGCGGATTTCCGCAATGAAAAGAAGGCGGACAAGGAACAGATCAACGACGACGTTGTCTTTGAGATCGAGCTGATCAAACAGGTCGAAATCAACGTCGACTACATTCTCATGCTTGTCCAAAAGTACCGTGCCGAACGTGGCGACGGTGACGACAAGGAAATCCGGGCGGAGATCAGCCGCGCCGTAGATGCCAGCCCCACCCTGCGCAACAAGAAGGACCTCATCGAAGACTTTGTTGATTCCCTCTCCGTCGACTGCGAGGTAGACGAGGAATGGCGGGCGTTCATCGCCGCCAAGCGGGAAGCCGAGCTGGAGACCATCATCGAGGATGAGAACCTACGGCCGGAGGAAACACGTGCCTTCGTGGAGAGTGCCTTCCGCGACGGCCAGATATCCACCACCGGCACGGCGATCACCAAGGTTCTACCGCCAGTTTCACGTTTCGCCGCCGCTGGCGGACACGGCGAGAAGAAACAAAACGTCATCGCGAAACTCGGTGCCTTTTTCGAACGCTTTTTCGGCATTAGTTCAACAAAACACTAGTCACGACCACTAAACCGCCGCCGGACCCTGCCGGCCGGCACTACGACCGGCCCGAGTACTAAGCACACGCACCACTCGAGGAAGGCCCCGCTGTCCGATGACGGCGGGGCCCTCTGCTGTTCAGGGACTGGGAACCGACCTCAATTTGTACCGGCCGATGTGTCGCTGGTGCGCACAGGGGAATCGCGAAACTCAGCTGCAACTCTCATCAAGTCGGCAGTATCGGGATAGCCAGGGTCCTGGGCTCGGTGGACAGCGTCGTTTCGTGTCTGGCTCAGGCGTTTCAGATCTTCGTACGTCACGCCGAACTCGAACCCGGAGGCTCGCGCAATGTCGATGTAACGACCCAGCGTTGCACCCTCCATACGC
Source organism: Actinomycetales bacterium (assembly GCA_038199985.1). Lineage (GTDB taxonomy): Bacteria > Actinomycetota > Actinomycetes > Actinomycetales > Micrococcaceae > Arthrobacter_J. The sequence goes on from JBBPYK010000037.1 coordinate 1,509, forward strand.
TTACGTTGTGCTGCCGGAAGATCCTCGATTCGCTCGTCGAGGATCTGCGCGAGCGTGAGCTCGACCACCGCCGCGGCGTCAATGACTGCACGCCGGTAGAACCCGCGTGCGAATGCCGCGTTCGCGTCTCGGGCGAGAAGATAATCCAGGGGCGGTTCCTTGCCGTCACGGACTGCTGCCAGAATCCCCTGCCACTGATCGGCAGTAACTGGCCGGATGTGACGCGTGGTGAGCTGGAAACCAAGGGTGCTGTCGCGAGGTGGGGTAAAGATCAGCCCGGCCCCGACCGTGTTCGCGTCGAAGATGCGATGGGCGGGATCGAGATCCTGCCCCGTGAAGATCTCGGCCCAGGTGCGTACCTGGTTGAACCAATAGCTGATGGCCTCACCGAGCTGCTGATCAGAACCTCTCCAGGCCTTATCCGGGTCAGTTGGGGCCTTCACGTTGGTGATCACGATTCGGCGCAATGCTGTGGCCGGCTCGAGCTCCTTGGGGATCCAACCCGCGTAGCGGGTCGTCCACTCCACCAACTTCCCCGCGGTGGGACCAGGGACCTCAACACCGTCGATCGCTGGCGGGCCGCCTACAGGAGCCCGGTCCTGCGGCATCACCACATCAAACTGAACTCTGCCGTACCCGGACGGGTGAGTGCTGCCCAGCGCTGCACAGGTTACCCATATGGGGACCGGCAGCTCGTAGATAGCGGTCACGGTCTCCGGGGTCTCTGGGATCATGCTGCTGTGTTCATCGTTCACGACTCCAAACTACTTGACCTCAAGGCAGTAGCTCTCGCCCTCACGCCAGGGTGCGGGCGACGTCGTAGCCGGCCGATTCCACCAGATCGCTTAGTGCCCGGTCGTATCTCCGCGTGGTCCGCGGATCAGCCGAGCTGGTCTAGTTCGCGACGAAAATCCTTGTCGTAGATTCGTCGGCGGCCACGTTCCCCACTGATTACGTCCTGCTCGGTGAGCCGACCACTCATGGAGCGGCGGGTTCGGAGGACGGCCAGCTGCTCATAGAGTTCGTCTCGGGCTTTCAACAGATCACTTTCCCACTCATCTCGGGATCGTAGAGTGACTAGGGCCTCGCCCTCCCAAACACGGACGCTTTGCATCGCCCCCGCCAGCTCATAAGAGTCATACCGTATGGGATTCTGTGCGCCTGCCGTGATGTAGGAACATCCATCCGGACCCTCTGCGATCGCCCAGGCTGGATCAGACCGACCTCCCGCCGTTGCCGACATTGCACCCAGAGAGTCAGGCCTCACCGACTGACAGTACGTGGCAAGCCCGTGGTTGAGTACGGGGAGTTCCCATGCCACTTCATCGGGCATGGATGCCGCGAAGAGGTAGTCGGGGATCAAGTCGTCTGGGTGCTCATGGAGTATTCCCTCCAGGACCTTGAGGAGGAACGCGCCCGAATAGCAGGAGTCTACGATGAGGGAAACCGCCAGTGGTCCGCTGCCCGGGCTTGAGCTCCGGATGTCCATGCAAGTGCGGACGAAGTCCTCAGCGTCGAAGTACGTGCCGTTGTTCAGACAGAGAGCACCGTCGCCCTCCCGCCCATGCCCCGAGTAGCAAAAGACGATACTTCCTCCGTCGAAGCCCGGTGTCTGCGACGACTCCGCGAACCATGCCCTAACTTCCTCCAGTCGGGAGGCGAGGGTGGCGTAGTCAGTATCACGCAGTGTGGAGTGCGTTTCGTATGGCGAACGACCGTACCAGTCACCATTACGCCAGTAGTCGTCCCAGTAGTCGACATCAGCTGTTGTGTACTCCAGGTTTGCAAGTGCTTTCGGATGCATACCTATGGGGTCGGAGCGTTGATAGGGCTGAAAAAGGGTCCCTTTCGCAGCGACGTTGATGTAGGCCGCCCAGTCTCGACGAATGCTCATTCACCAATTTTACGAGACTGGTACGGACGGCCTCCTATGAGCAGTGTCTGTAGGAGCCTCTCTGCAGTGAGCCGCCCTTACGCCAGCGCCCGTGCGATGTCGTATCCGGCCGATTTCGCCAGATTGTTCCGTGCCCGGTCGTACCGGCGCGTGGTGCGCGGATCCGCATGTCCCATGCTGTCCTGCAACGCATGCAGTGAGGTTCCGCTCTCGAGGGCGATTGTGGCGAAGGTGTGCCGCAGGCTGTGCGGACTGATCCGTCCCTCTATACCGGCGCGCTGCGCCAGGCGTTGGATCGTGCGAAAGCCCTCGGTCCTGTGCCAGGGCCTGCCGGTGCTCGTCGTGAAGAGCGGCTGGCTCCTGCCATAGCCACCGCGCTGCGCGAAGACGTGGACGACGTCGGCGCCGCTGGTGCCCAGGTATTCGTTCAGTGCGACCGCCGCGGGAGCCGGCACTGCGACCTTGGCGCCCTTGCCACCCTTCCGTCGGATGTTCAAAGTCCGATGTCCAGAGTCATGGCCATAGTCGGCGGTGGTCGCGCCCAGGGCCTCCCCCACTCGCACCCCCGTGAAGATGAGCAGACTCACCAGGGCGTGTGACCTCGGACCGTCAGCTCTCGCGGCCGCGAGCAGCGCCTTCGCCTGGTCGCGGGTGAGACCCTGCGTCGAACTATGGTCGGCATCGACGGCCGGCCTAGTAACTGTGGCCACGGGATTCCGGTCACCTGTGCCATCAGCTATTGCGTACCGGTAGAAGCTCGAGAGCGCAGCGAGGGTCCTGGCGATCGTCGACGGAGCGCCCGTGAGGGTGTGCCGGTAGCCGTCGACATGAACACGGCGCACCGTGAACAGATCGAACCCCATCGAGTCGAGCCAGGTGCAGTACCCATCGAGATTTCGGGTGTAGGCCACCAGCGTGTGATGCGAAGTCTGGGCCAACTGCCACGCCGCAATAATGCTGGCGTGTCGTTCCCTATTTCCAGCAGGAGCAATGTTATACGCAAGGTCCACACTCAACCTTCTCACGTCACTCACAACATAAGGGACATTATGTTGTGGATTGTTTTCGCAGTACGGCGAGGCATGTTCGCTCTCCGCGACGCCGGCTGACCCGACATTAGATCGGTGGTCGCTTCATCCTGGCCAGTTTTCTAACGGTGGGTGACGTCTCACGCCCCAGCTCTTTGTCGAGGATGACCTTCATCTCTGCGGCGAAGATCTCCCGGCGTAGCGTCTTGAGCAGCTCGTCGGTGCGTGTCTGTCGAATCGTCTCCGGCTCAGCCGCTTTAGCAAGTGGCTCGTGCAATCTCGCCCGCGGCGGCAGCTTCAAGGCGGCCAGACGCTTCACCGTTGAGGACGTCTCACGCCCCAATTCCTTATCGAGGATGACCTTCATCTCTGCGGCGAAGATCTCCCGGCGTAGCGTCTTGAGCAGCTCTTCGGTGGTGGCCAAGTCCTATCCTCCGTGTTCAGTCACTTTACGGCTGTGAAGGTGCGGTCCGACCCGCGGCGTCAGCTTCATGCCAGCCAGACTTCTCACCGTCAAAGGGGCCTCCCGTCCCAGCTGCTCATCCAGAGTCACCTTCAGTCGAGCAGCTTGGACGTCGCGCCGCAGCGTCCTGAACAACTGTTCCTTGCGCGTCAAGCCGTTCTCTCTAAGCCCAGTCATGGTCGCCCTCCTACCTGCTGATTGATCCCATGATCGTCCGATGCCGATCGAACGTCTATGGGAAGGGGACCGGCGACATTTCGGGCACTGCCATGGAGCCGCAACAACTGCGTCACAAACCTGGAAAGGCCAGCTGACCGCCTACCAGCGACCAAGCACTTTGAACCAGCAGTTCCGCCTTCGGTCGCTTCACTACATAAGCGGCAATAGGTGCTCGTTTAGCAGCGAAAAAGAGGGTGGGTGAGACCCTAAAATAACTCTCCCGGGAACTGGGGGCGTTGCACCGTTTCGGTGAAGATGAATCTCTTCAATCTTGCTGGGCACCATTTTTTTCGGCGCTGCGTCGGTCTACAACAAAGACATGCTCGCTCCTCAGGATTCGCCGATGGATCTCATGCTGCGTGGGTTCGGCCAGACTGACATCCTCGACCGCACCGGTGTAGACGTGGGTTACCACGGATCTTCGCTGCGTGGTTCAGCAAGCGGTATCGATCGTCTCGGGTACAAGGCTGAGCATGTTCTCGTTCGGGTGGATCAGACCGTCGTTTCGGCAACTCTGGCTATGCACGCAAAGGGGGCCCGTAAGACCGCGACGCTGCGCCTGCTCGGACTATCCGGGGTGAACTTCGTGACACTCCGGCGCCTCTTTACTGCCCTCGGCCGTGCAGAGGAGTTCGCGGCGGCCGACAAGGCACACCGACGAGGCGCAATGGAAGCAGGCATGCTGGCCAAGTTCGGCGTGAGCAATCCCTTCGAACTGCGGCGGTTTCAGGAACAGGCTGAGCAGACCCGCCTCGAGCGGCATGGCGGCAAGTACACGTTGTCGGCCGACTCTGCGCTAGCGCAATTGGCCCGGGCCACTTTTGCCGAGCACATGGCAGACCCAGCTTTTGCTAAGGCTCTACAAGACAGGAAAGCCGCGACAACCCGCGACCGATATGGCGTGGATCATCCGAGCCAAAGCTCGACGGTGCAGGCAAAGACGCGGGCTACCTCCCAAGAGCGATACGGCGTAGATCACGCCTCCCAGCGACTCGAGGCCCGCGTGCGGCAGTCCGCTTTGGCCCGGGTGGACGGCAAGCGACGGGCCGTTGTATCCCGGCGGACGAGTCTGACACGCTACGGAGTGGAACACGCGTCGCAGTTACCTGCGAACCGTTTGCGTCAATCGAAACTGATGTCCAGGACTTACCCAGAGCGCAACGAGAAGGCCCGGGCCACGACATTGGCTAAGTACGGTGTCCTTTATGCGTCTCAAAGGTCGAAACGACGCACTGCGCAATCGTCATTCATGAAGACCAACGGAGTTGAGTTCGCGGCACGCTCGCGCGCGACGAGTCTAAAGCGCTACGGAGTTGCCCACCACGCCCAAACAGAGCAGCGGCGTGTAAGCCAATCACGGAGGATGTTAGATCCCCTCCACCAGCGGCGTATCAATGCGGCAAAGCGGGCGAACAATTCATTCAACACGTCCGCCCCGGAGGAGTCGCTCTATAATTTGCTTACTGAGCGCTTCGGCAGGAATGACGTGCTTCGCCAGCACGCCGACCCGCGCTACCCGTACCGTTGTGACTTCTATATTCGTTCACGGGATATGTTCATCGAGCTCAACGCGACGTGGACGCACGGCGGCCACTGGTTCAACGAAGACGATCCTAAGGACCGGCAGGTGGTCGACAAATGGCAAAGTAAACGAACACCTTTCTACAACACTGCGATTGCCCAGTGGTGCAGGCGGGACACGGCTAAGCGCAACGCCGCCCGCACTGCACAACTAAATTATGTGACTTTCTGGGACGGAATGAAGCTCAACGACGCCAAGCACTGGTTAGCCATCGGAGCACCGGACGGAACTGATTGGGAACGGGAAAGCAGTTGGCTGCAATGAGGTGTCCAGACGCAGAGCCGGGCCACCGAGGTGATATCGGCCCGTCCGTCATCGAGGAGGCGCCATAAGAGAGCATGCTCGCTAACCCCCGTTTGTCAGAGTCAGGAATCTTTGTGCCCTACTGAGAAGGCTTTCGTGAGGCTACCGGCTGCGCCGCCGAGGAGCACGTAGGCGGTGATGATGAGGGTGCTGTACGTCGGGTCGCCAAGGCTCTCGATGAACGTCGTGCGTCCGGCGAAGATGACAGCAGCGATAGCGACGCACAGTGCAGCAACGATGAACCAGAAGGTGCGGCCAGTTCTCAACCGGGGTGTCCTCTCTCTTGTGCCGATGGTCTCCACTGCTGCGGCGTTCGGCCGGCTGGCTACTCCTGGACAGCGACGATCGCTACTCGCCTACGTCGGTAGTCGAGGACGGAGCAGATCAGGAACGCAGACGCAGCAAGCATCATGGTGAGGATCGACGTGGGCCCCCACCAGTCCGGCAACCGCTCGGCAAGAATCGCTGTGCCCATCCCGAACACGAGCGAGACCCCAAATAGATTGCGAGTCCAGATAGTCATACCCGCAGCCTAACTACGGCAGGAATCTCCATCCAGGGACCTGCTACAAAAGTCTGCTGGCCTCGTCGTGGGTCAGATCGATCTCCTGGCCGTTGTCGCCCAACCAGTAGTGAGAACCCTGGCCGGCGGCCGGGCTCGAGCGCTTGACCAGCGTATAGGTCGCGCCATCCAGAACCTTTACGTCTGTGCCGTGACTAGGGATGTCGTTGCTTTCTAAAGAGGTGGCGTAGTCGTCTCTGCGCAACGCGATGATCGCTTTGGCGACGTACACGACGGCCATCATCGCAATGACGCAGATACCCAGGATCTTGTACCAGGTATCAGCGGCGGGCAGTCCAATCACGAAGACCAGGGCGAGCATGGCGCCCACGAAACCGTAGATGAACACATCCCGCTTTGAGCTGCGTGTCAGTGATCGTGGTGGTGTCTGATCTTGTTCGTTCGTCCCCATTGTCATGCTCGCGAGTCTAGATCCAGGTGCCAGTTCGTGTGCAGTGCCTGGCCCTCGTATGCGACGAACGCTCCGCACCTGGCGCAAGCCAGCTGCGCACTGCGCTCTGCCTTCTGAAAATGCTCGAGAACCAGTACTGGTTCGAGTCCCAGGTACTGCTGAATCTTCGCTACAAACCCCATGGCCCGAGTCTGCCAGCTGTCATGTCCAGAAGTGCCTCGACCACAGGGTCAGCGGTGTTAGCTGGACACCAAGTGGGGTTCACCTGTGTCATAACCTAAAGGGAGACGTTCTGTTGCGTGGGCCTATCGGTTGATCGTAAGTTCCTGACTCCACGCTAACGCAACCGGAGTCTGAGCCCTTGCTGGGCTTTAAGCCGATTAACTGATTAGGGATCAATTCGCACGGCTGAATTGCTTGCCATTGTTAAGAACTTTGAGCGCGTGAGCACATGGTGATCACATTAGCGGCCTGCGTTTACCTTGATACGTCTAGTCCATTGACGCGGGTATCCCCTGCTAGCCAGGCGCGGGCGGACCTCAGGGGCGAGGGGTGCCGGAACGCACCCCTTCGCCTACACTTCCATGTCTAAGGTGATTACCTATGGGGGGTTTCATGTCATCGTCCTTCTCACCACAACGTGAGCGTCCGAAAGCAGGGATTTCGACTTGGATCGTGGGAGCGATCGCTCTGCTGTTCCTGATACTAGGTGCGGTTACTGGCGGCCTAGCTGGTGTGCTCGTGTTGCTGGCGCTCTTCCTGTTCTTCACGGGCCTGTACACACTCATCTTCGGGCGTCCGTCTTGGTTGCGACTGCCAAGCCGGAAGTGGGGCGGGGCAGCCCTTGGCTCAGGCTTTGTTGTGCTCATCGTGGGCAGCGTACTGCTTCCCCCGTCAGCGGACGTGGCAGAGACTTCATTAGCAGAGTCCACGCCGACTCCTACGGCGTCTCAGAGCCCTACTCCCAGTTCAACACCGTCTGCCACACCGTCGAAAAGCTCAATCCCCACAGAGTCGCCTAGCCCGTCGCCTAGCCCGACGCCTAGCCCCACGCCGCCGACGCCGGCAGCGCTCCCGGTTGGCCCATTCGGGAGTTGCGCCGAAGCGGCCGAACTTGGCATCTACAACATGCCCGAAGACTCGCCCGTGTACTCAGCTGATTTTGACGTCGATCGTGACGGCGTTGCGTGCGAGAACGCAGACATCGCTTATGACCCCGCGCTAGTTGGAGAATCACCTCAACCCGTAGCGCCGGCCCCTGTAGAACCTTTGCCTGTTGCTCCGGCACCGGGCCCGCCTGCCCCAGCGCCTGCAGTTCCAGCCATTCCAGCGCCCGTCGTTCCCGATCCAGCGCCGGCTCCCGCAGCGCCCTACTATGCCAACTGCGATGCAGTGAAGGCAGCAGGAGCCGCACCGATCCGAGCGGGCGACCCTGGCTGGCAACCCAAGTTCGATGGGAACGACGACGACGGCATCGGCTGCGAAAGCTAAGAGTAAGGGCGCGACACGCGGACGAGTCAGTAGTAGGTCATTCGGGTAGCCCGCCGGGGAACGTAGACTCGCAGATTCTGAGATAGCACGGCAGCCTGACCGTTCGTGCCCCGTCCTCCTCATGAGGGCGGGGCCTTTCGTCGTTGGCGGCCGCTACGTTGACCAGTATGGAAGAGAGAGCGCCGCGTCCTGGTTGGCACGGCATTGCGCCATCTCGAGACCGGTTCGTCCCGCCGACGTCCCTTTCTGAGCCCGCGGAGGGCGTCACCTGGACGACAGAGAAGGCTCCGCCAGTGTGGGCGGACCTCACCTACCCTGAGGGCCGTGTGCAGACCGTGAAGGGCTTCGCGATGGCGTGGACCCGTGAGCTCGTGCAGGTGCAATGGGGTGGAGTACTCAATGGCCCGCGAGGCGTGGGTGACAGTGGGCAAGGTACGGCGCCGGCAACTCGAAGAACGCCGGACCCACCGCGACGGCTAGCCCGCCGCTGAATGCATACAGCGAACATTGTCCGGAGTGCGGCGGCCCACCCGCGCTGAACGCTCCTGGATGTTGGGTAGGCTTCCGAGGACGAACCGAGAGTGACTTATCAAATGTTGAGGGGGAGCAGTGTCAGCGAAGCAAGTTGAGCAGATCAAGAAGGTGCACGAGGAGATTCAGCGTGTGGCTGTTACTTGGCCCGATGGAGATCGGGAACTTACAGACCAGTACGGTGCGTTCCTCGAGAAGCTGTTGGCCCGAGCCGTTGGGGAGCGCGAAATTGTCTTTGCCTACGCAGTCGCAGAGCCGAGAACTGCTAGGCAGTACAGCTCATTCGCTGCAGTGCTATTCACTGAACGCCTAATCTTCGTGGGTAGTGTAGCCGTACCTGAGATGGGCGAGGATCGCCAAATGGCGAAGCCTCGAGTGGGCTCAGTACGTGTCCTACCGAGAAGGGCGATCGTCAGTGTCGAGCTTCAGGGGTTGCAGGGATACACCCCAGATGCAGAAGACGGCTTGGACGCTCCAGGGTTCACTCTGCACGTGGAGGGCCACGACCCCATCGCAATCGACCTTGTGAAACAGCGAGGCTCCTCGGAGAAGGCGTCTAAATTACTCGACGCGCTAATCGAAGAGCTGTAGTAACAATGGAACTTTGTTCGGCGACAGGTCATCGCTGAAGAATCGGGCTAGAACTTGCGGGCGCCCCACCTCCTCAAAGGTGAGGCGCCTTCGTCGTCTATAGGCAAGCGGCTAGAAGTTCTCTTGCAGCCAGTCCTCGTGGCACCCTGGCGAGCAGAAGGGACCGGCCTGATCATCCCGTAGGGGTTCGGTGCAGTTCCGGCGCTGGCCCCGTTTCAGCTTTTCCCGCATCAGATAGTTCGCGATGGCTTCCCTGATCCCCATGCAGCGAGGATAAACCAAAAGCGCAGCACCTCTCCCAGAGCCTGAACGCGGATACGGTCGGCCTATTTAGTGATCTTGGCCCTGATGCGGTGGTAGAGACTTCGACTCCCGCGTTGGAATCGCTCGAACGATGACCGCGGCGATTCACCGTTGTTGCGAGCGGTGATCCTTTCCAGCTTTCGGTTCATGCGATCGCCGAACCGCTTCTGTGCCCGCACAGAGCTCGGCAAGTAATCGTGAAGAAGGGCTGTGGGAGCAGCCCCCCTAAGGCCTTTGAGGCGCATTAGATACGGTTTGTACCAAGGCCAAAGCTGTTGCTCGAACCTCACGTGCGCAAGATCTGACCCGTGGTCTAAAGGTACCCAAGTGATATTGTGGCGGCGGCCAGAAGCTGTCGTTCGCCAAGAGATATTCACCCAGCTTTCGGCATCAGGGCGAACAACCTCGAAGGACTTGTGCGTACCGGCAGGTATATCTTTCAGTAGCCAGCCTGGGTCTCCATCCGGTGTTTCTACCTCGCGAGGATGGATGTGCACCTCCCTCGCGTCTGCGTCGCCGACGTTGCTTAGAAAGGCTGTGAACTTTCCCGGAGGAAACGACTTCACCCGTAGTTGCCAGTCCGCGGTGGGCTTCGTACGATGTGCGCGAATCTCCTGGATGACCACCACCAGGAGCGTTACGGCACTCACTATTAGGGCCCAGACGTCGACCATGACCCTCCATGTCATTCGGTTGCATTCATATAGCTGCTCAGCGGCGTCAGTGCGTGATGCGTATTAGGCCGGCGGAATAGGCCTCATCGATTGGAGGCCCTTACTTGCAGTTTCTCATAGCGGTCGATGTCGGCCGCGGGGATCCGGTAAGGGACGTCGGCCCCTGCTTCCCGATCTGGTAGGCGTTGGGAAAGGCCCCGGACTTGCAGAGGTAGCGGATCGCTTTCTCTGTCTGGTTGAGTGCTTCGGCTGTTCCTTGACGGTCAGCGGTGGTTCACGCCGCGGCATCAGCTGCGCTGATGATCCTCAGGCGGAATGAACCCGCCGACACTGGCCCAGTGACCCATAAGTTCAGAGTCAACGGGTGTCTCCAGTTTCTTCTCGAGGTCCTGTGCGGCCTCCCGGATGGATCGCTTGACGCTCTGGTCGACCCGCTCATTCAGCTCATCGCCACTCTTAGTCCAACCTGGTGCTAACGCCTCCATGAGTTGATCGGCCGAGTCGAGCTTCTCGCGGCCTGCGATGGACTTGGCGAGAAGGACTGCCATGTCATGCGCTCGGTTTTCATGGGTCAGGTCGATGGCGTCTACAGCAATCCCTGACGCAACTGGCACGCCGTACCGAAGAGCAAGGCGGGTAGTTGTATGGGTGCCTTGGCGCTCAGCAGGGTCCCACTCGACCTTATTCAGGTCGATGTCACCCTTTCTGGCGAGGTCCAGCACCATCCGCCCGGGTAGATCGAGCCACTTCATCGATAGATCAGGGTTCAGGAGGTACAGCATCTATCTCCAATGCTTGGCGGGCAGACGGGACGGTTGCCTCGACTCTATCCCGGACGTTTGGTGTCCCACGTCTTAGTCACAGTAGAAGGACCATTCAGGATAAGGGGCGCATAGTGTCGAAGCCGGTGAATCCGTTCTTCAACTCGCTACGTCGGGATGGTCGTGGGGACAAGCGCATACCGACCACGCAGGAACCAACACCAAGAGCACGGCCCATCAAAAAGGAGCAGAACCATGGGTAAGAAGGATCCGTAGGGAGACATGGTCAAGACCGCCCAGGGCCCCGCCGAGCACATGGCGAAGGTCGCTCGACAGATCGAGAAGTACATGAAGAAGGCTGGCTACACCAAGACGCGGTAGGCCTGCCAGGCTGGTGAATGGGGTGCGCAGTCCGTGTGCACCCCATCCATCATTTAAGGGGCGTGCTATAGCGAGGGGCAGGAGTGCTCACCCTGTGCTCACGTGTTGGAAGAAGCCAGCAATTACGCGGTCTAGGGGGTGCCGGCTGGTTCCCAATCAGCTCGAGAAGCACTAAATTCATTAGTCTTCTTGGAAGGGCCATTCGTCACGCTTCATGAATCCAAGCACGACAGGGGGCAAACCCAGAGCAGCTGTTAGCTGTGTGATCGACTGACGCACATACGGGTATGCAATGAAGTAGGCGTTCGTCTCTATGAACGCTCCAACTGCAGCAGCACTCACTTCGATATCTTGCAAGACCTTGAAAACCACAATGTGATGAAGGTTTAGATCTGTTGTCAAGTCTGGCTCGGCCTCGGTGAAGCAGCTAACCCTGTGCTCTAAGCGGATCATCAGAACTTCGTCGTCTTCAACGTAAGCGAAGCCAGGTTGTCCGCGTTCGAGCTTTACCTGCATCTCATTATTTACAACCTGAACCGGGCCGGCATGAACTTCATCTAGGCGAATCTCGACCAGTTCCATAGCACCGATGATTGCCGCAACATCAGACACAGAGACCGGTTCGTCCACTTCATCTGAACGAATTCGCAGCAGTGTCACAGTATCTCCGATTTAATCTAGGTTTTGCGGGCGGCTGTCCCCACGAGCTCACGGCGACTGACCGAGAACCCTTGGGCACGGCCGCCCGCGGGAACGCGAGCAGCTGGCTTGACTGATTGAAATACGGGCTTTTCAACGTTCGGCAGCTTAGATATTGCCTGGTGCCACTGAACTGTTGTGTGATCTGGATTGCGCATGATGCAGTTTTCTATCTGCGTCATGAGTTCGAGGCTCGGCAGCTCTTGGTCCATCTCGAAGGCGCGTGCTTCCTTCAGCCACTGAACCACCTCAGCCCACGCCCAAACCTTCATGGAACCCGCGCCGATGTAGTCGAAGGGCATGGGGAAGTCGGTCGAAAGGCTCCACTTGCGTGCACCTTCACGGCTTACGCCCACACGGAGCGAAATATCAGTAGTGCCAACGAGGTCACGATAAACCCCTAATACCTTCATGCCGTGTACTGCAGCTTCGATGCGGCGTACTAGCGATACAGTCTCGGTGACTGCGTCTTCGCGATCAACGAAGACAGTCAAGGTGGTCAAGCCGTCAACTTCATCCCATACGGTGCCTGGAAATTGCTCGGCGATGACTGCGTCTACGGCATCGTCTGAGATGTCCGCACCCTGGACGCGAAGTGTCACTTCGATCATGTGAACCCCCTTCTGGTCGTGTAATGACTATTGCATAGTTGGTTGGCACCTGCCAACCTGCCTAGGAGCCCTCCGGGGGTCGTTATCTAGGACGAAGCTGGGCGCGCCCGCAGAGCGTCTACCCGGCCTCTGAGTTCGTCACACCATGCGGAGAGGGATTGGACCCGTTCGTGCTTACTTGGGAGGTCACGGAGGGTCAGAGTAACTTCTCGCACTCGCGATCCGGCTCCCCTGAGGAGCTTGTCCCCCCCGGCAGATACATCGTCCTCAGGGGCTTGCTCGATGGCGGTGTTGGCCTGTCCCAAGGAAGCGCTTGCAGCGTCAAACATGCTCTCCGCCTCGGAGAGATGCTGGTCAGCTTCGTCAAGCATCTCGATCGCATGCTGCATCCGGCTTTCCGCGTCCGCCTTTTGAGCGAGTGCCTCTGCGGCTTTGAGCATGCGGTCCGCGTCCGTCAGCTTGAGCTCGAGCCTGTCGACAGCGTCGGCGATGTTGCGGTGCTCGCACGACTTGATCGTGTTCCTCTTGCTGCGAGCGACGTTCTCTGTTCCGTCCGCCGTGCTATAGACCCGAATCGTATGCACTCCGGTCGGGCAAGAAAGCCGCAGGCCGCCATGGTCCGACACGGGCTTGCTTTTCCAGCCGTACATCCGCGCCAGGTCGAGGGTCTCCTGCCACTCCTTCTTCGTGTGCGACCACTCGTTGCCGCTCAAACGTTCCCCCGCACTCCCTGACGCTGATTTCCTTCGTATAGCGAACAATGGTGTCACACCTCACCGACTTCCATTCGTCCACAGCGAGCACCTATGGCTCTAGTGGTGCGAATGATGTGTCAACTCAGCCTGCCTGAGGCCTCCGTGAGCGCTGCGTGAGCACACACTCCCGGTGAGCGCCGGACAGAGCGGTGACACGCACTGCCCCTGTGTCCTTTAGATCCAATGTTTACGGGCTAGCGGGGCCTGAGGGGGAAGCGCAGTCAGCGCAGCAACATCACTGCAAAGTCGTAGGCGCGTTTAAGCCAGGAGCCCGCTACCGCCGAGCATGGATCGGGTCGAAAGACCCCGACGATGAAACCGTTACGGCCGATCGGGACGCAGACAATGAGGCCTATTACGGCGGGATCCCTCCGGCACGCGCAACTCAGGACCTCTGGGAGAAGCTCGCCGTCATTCATCGGGCCCGGCTTATCGCAGCCTGGCCGGAGACCAAGATGCCGCTGTATCGGCCCTCTGGCCCCACTCCTTATCCCACTCCCTATCGTGTTCTCGACTCCACGCGGTCCGATCGCCGATGGGAGGGACAGCCGCTGCACCACGACGAACCAGCCCTGCTGCCCTACGGGCACCGGAGCTACGGCCAGGCCGTCACAACGGCACTCGAGCTCACGGATGAGGTCGGAAGAAAAGCCGGGTGGACCGGCGAAACCGTGATGGTGGCCCGACTGCTAGGCATGAGGAGCTTGTACTGACTCTGGCCCGCTCAACGGGCGCCTGAGGAGGCTGGTCACATTCAACCCACAACCGGGCTGATCGCGGCCAGATTCTGACCGGACCTGAGCACCCACCTTCGACGAAGCCCACTTTCAGCCCGCATCCGGGTTGAAAGTGGGCTTTCTTTGGCTGATCCTGGCCAGCTGGAAAGCCGATGGTCAGAAGCAGTCTGCATTCCGCCCGTATACGGGCGCGATGCGGGCCGAATCAGGCCAGATTTTGGCCACCACCTGTTTCGAGGTGCTTCCGCGCCTCTCCACCAGACTCACGAGCCTCTAGGCGCGCAATCTCCGCACGCTTCGCGCGCACTTCTGGTCACATCCGGCCAGATATTGACTAGAGTTGTCCCAAACTGTGCAGCCTTCGGGCTGCTCCAGGAGTTGGTAGAAAGCTTGCCACTGCCAACCTGTGAAGCGCCCTGGGTCTGATGGAGACTCGCGCTCTGTGATTCCCACCAACTGATCGCGGTCGGTGTTGTCAGCATAGAACCTCTGCTCGAACTCTGTGGGCGGGATATCGCCGAGGTAGCCGTGGAGGCGCTGATTGTTGTGCCAGTGCACCCATCCGAGGGTCGCGAGCTCGAGGTCCTCGACCGTCCGCCAGGGTCCTGGGCGTGCGGGTCCGCGGACGAGTTCGGTCTTGTAGTAGCCGTTCACGGTCTCGGCCAGAGCGTTGTCATAGCTGTCGCCAACGGTTCCAATCGACGGCGTCGCGCCGATCTCGGCGAGGCGTTCCCCATAGCGAATCGACGTGAATTGAGATCCCGCATCGCTGTGACAGCGCAGATCAGCGTGGTGAGCGCCGCGACCCCACCTCGCCATCTCAATCGCGTCGAGGACCATCTCGGTGCGCATATGACTCGCGCACCGCCACCCCACGATCATCCGCGAGAACGCGTCGATGATGAAGCAGACATACGCCACCCCGGCCCACGTCGGCACGAATGTAAGGTCGGTGACCCAGAGCCGATTCGGGGCCGTCGCGGTGAACTCCCGGCGGACGAGGTCCGGGTGCCGCGCCGCGGCAGGGTCGGACTTGGTCGTCTTGACCCTCTTCGAACGGGCCGCCCCCTCGATACCCGCCGCGCGCATCAACCGTCCCGTCTGATCCCGGCCTACGTCGATCCCGGCACGGCGGGCAGCCTTCCAGAGCTTACGAACACCGTAAACGCGGTAGTTGTCCTCCCAAAGGACCACCAGTTCCGGTGTCAGCACCGCATCACTGACGGCACGCGCCGACGGGGTACGGTCCTTCGCGGCGTAGTAGGTGCTCGGAGCCACCTGCAGCAGGGTGCAGATGGGCTCGACTCCGAGCGGGCGACCCTCGACGACGTCGTTCTTGTTCGCGTCGACGAACGCGACTACTTCCGGTGTTGGCGGTCGAGCTCCGCCCCGAAGAAACTCGCAGCCCGTTTCAAGATCTCGTTGGCGCGGCGCAGCTCGCGGTTCTCTTGCTCGAGCTCTCGCACTCGCCTGGCCTCAGCGGTACTCACACCGGTGACGTGACCGTCATCGATGTCGGCTTGCTTGACCCATGCCCGCACCGATTCCGTCCCGTATCCCAGCTGCGATGCGACCCGGTGGACTGTTCCATGCTCGGTCCCCAGCTCCGCGCGCAAAGTCCGCACCATCCGGACTGCAGCAGCTTTCTCCTCCGGCGAATACCGACGCGCCGTCGGCCTCCCCAATCCCTGACTCGTTGCCATGACTCCATCCTCGTTTCCAAAGTCAGGAGTCTCCATCAGACCCAGAGCGCTTCACTGAGCTCAGGAGTCCGGTCGCCCACCGACGCTCGCCCAGTACGGACACTCGTCATTATGGTTCCCCCAGTCGCACGCGTGGGGGCCCTCATGGTGGTGCCACCCACCGAAGCGACCAAGCTCTTCATACCAGTGCTCGCATCGGATTACTCGAGGAGAACTGTCTGTGCTGTCAGTGACCACGGACCCATGATCCCACTTGGAGAATCCGAATCCTCATGCGCTACTACGGTAGGTCGTAGTGAAATGTCGCCGCTCAAGCCAGCTGGAACGCCACCACGATCATCAGCATCAGATCTGTATGCAGACGTTCCGACTTCGGTCGATTCGCCTCAGTCACGGACCGCTGGGCGACCGCGAATAGCGTTCCTCGTAACTCAGCACCTCCTGAGTGAGGAGAATCACAGAAGCGCCGAACCTCCGTCGTGGTCCGTCGCCGTATGACCGTATCGCGGTCAGCTATTGCTGTTGATCTGGCCGACATCAACAGCAGTGTCACCTCTCGGGGCCGTCGTGCTGGCGATCCGTCTCGGCAACCTGGTTTGAAAACGTCGCCGCATCGATCCTCCTCTGGAGCTCCAGACTTCGGTCCTTCCACCGCTCGTAACCGGGGCCGCTATATCGGCCGAGCGCGTCGCTGTTGCGGCGCTGTTGCGCAGCGAACTCCTTCCGCGCGTAACCTTCAGCCTTATCCATAAGAGTTGTTCCGTCCTTGAGCTTCGTGCTCTTGAGAAACTTCACGAGCACGTGTGACTGAGCTCCCAGGATGTCCTGGCGCATACCGTCGTAGCTCGGCGGCGCCGGCGGTGGTGGGGTGTTCTCGAGCTCCTGCCGGATTTGGCTGCGCAGAGTTAGGAGATCGCGTACAACGGCCCTACGGGCACGTTCAGCCTCTGTCGCCCGCTGTTCGGCTTCCTCAGCCTCTGAGCGAGCATTCGCAACCTCCTCATGGGCCCCCGCGCGCGCCTCGACCATCGCATCCTGTTTCGCCTTACGTCTCAAACGGGGCAGGTCTTCGAGCTGTGCGTCGACTTCATGCCTGTCGTCACTAATAGACTGGGCAACCTCGTTCAGCTTGGCTTTCTCGGCCCGCACCTGTTGGCGTTCCTCCCAAAGCTTCTTACTATCCCGCTGGGCGACAGCGAGGGTGGCTCTCGTCTTATCCGCCGTGCGAGCGTACTCGTCGCTGGAGGTCCGCTCGGTCGACCTGGCGGCGACAGCGCGCTGAGGTTCGTACCCGGCTGATTCGAGTGCGTCGCACAGCTCCTTGCGTTGCTTCCGAAAATGCCCTGGTCCTTGAAAGTAGTCCTTCTGTGAGAGCCGGCCGTCATCGGTGACCGGCACGACAGACAGCTGCAAGTGTGGGCTGGTTTCGTCCAGGTCGAGGGATCCGCCGACGATGTTTTGCTGCCCGAACTCCTGGCAGGCCCAGTCGAGCTGAGCCTGCACGAATCGACGTGCCTCGTCGTTGAGCTCGTCGGTGCGCCAGTCGGGGCAATGCGCATCGAACCACTTCGGATCGAGCTGGAGCATGACGCCGCGCATGATGACGGCATCCTTACGCAATGGCTTCTTCACCTGCGACAGGCGCGTGTACCGGTAATCAGCGAACTCCGCGCTCGGCGGCCGGTCCCTGCCCTTCGCGTCCTTCGTCACGGTCAGCACGCGAAAGCCGCCGCCGCCGTCGTTGACGAACGACTCATTCATCGCAGACCGCCCCCGATCAATGTTGGGATTCCGGTGCCCGAAGTCGAACCCGGCCGCGAGATCAGGAGCCCGGCCGAGGTGCCGGTCACGATTCACCGCATGCGAACCAGCAGCCTTGACCTTCGCCTCCGGAGAGGCGTCATAGGTGACAGTCCAACTCACAACGACCACCTCCGAGATGCATCAATGGCGCCTCCGGCGGCGCTCCCGCGGGGATGCAGTTTCTGAAGCGCGCTGCCCCTCCGTTCATGGGACCCTGCACCCATGAACGGAGCCTCTGCACCGCACTTCAGAAAAGGAAGTGTTGCCCCATACACCTTTACGCTTCGCTGCAAGGTTCCAGGTGCCCTCCGGGGGCCGCTGCGCGGGACATTCTCGGCGCTGAGCGCCTCGACACCTTGATCTGCCGGCGCTCCACAGAAGCCCCGACGTATAGGCGTCGAGCTGGCCGTGACGACGCTCATGCCACACCTCCCGCGACCAGCGCCAACGGCACGTCCCGGCTGTGCTCGGCTAGCCCGCCCAGCAGCGCACCGACAGCATCTTCGGCGGTGTGCTCGGCGGAGAATTCCGGCCCGTACGTCAGCGCGTACGGGGTCTGCCGGTGATACATGTTCCCTAGGACGCCGCCGGTGTGCTGGCTGGCGCCCAATGCGCACTTGTGCCACTCGTACGGCTCAATCTTCCCGATGTGCTGCACGAGGTAGCGCAGGATGTCGTCCTCACGGAACACCTTCACTACCGACGCCAGGCGGCGAATGAACTGGTCCAAGGCTTCATCTACGCTGCCCTTCTGGCGGGCGTAGAAGAAGAACTCGACCGGCTCGATGGTCGCAGTAATCACGATCAGCCTGGGAGCGACTTCTCCCTTGTTCTTATAGCGCGCTTTCGCCGGAGAGGCGTTGTACGGATCGAGCAAGAGCAGCCAGTCGTTCGCGTCCATAGCCGAGGCCCGCAAATCGTCCAGCAACAGGACCTCTTCGCCGTGCCAATCATCCAAGGGGTTCGAGGTCGCTGCCCGGTAGAGCTGCCACCGCTCCCCGTGCGCCTCGGCACTGTTGATCGCAGCCGAGATGAACTCACTGGCGAACCGGGTCTTTCCAACCCCGGCCTCACCGTGGACGAACACGACCTGCGTCGAGAATTCGCCCGCGCGCAGCTTCGCCGCCGCTCGGTAGGCGCGACGCTGGCCATAAGCTGACAGCGCGTCGTCGATCTCCCGTGAGTGCCGAGAGTAGATGTCGAACAGCTCATCGGTGAGCATGATCTGATGCCGGGCGATTTCACCCTGAAGCACCCGCTCACGCATATCCTCGAAGTTCTCGGCCACCCGCTTCTTCTTCACGTGAGCGCGACCCTTCAACCACGTCTCGCGGCGCTGCGCGTCGATGCCCAAGTAATCGGGACCGCGCACAGTCGCGACCTCCGATGGTGCGTACTGATACTTGTCGGGGTACTTCGCGTGCGTCAGGTACGAAAGCATGTTGTCGTAGGCGTATCGTCCGCGGCCGGGCTTCTCAACGTACTGCGATTCGGTGCCGATCAGGTCGGCGAGTCGGGGAATCGGCGCGCTCCTAGCCCGGCTGACGAACTTGATCACCATGTGTATGTGCTCGGGCTTCAACTCGACCACGAGCACCTTCTGAGCGTCGCTCCAGACTTCTCGCTCGTCCTTGTCATGGATGATCCCGCACGCCGCGTCCACCTCGCGGCCGTCTGCCTCGAGCCGCAGTACGACGTGCGCGACAATCGCGCTAGCGCCCTGCTGGAGCAGTGCAACACCGTTTGCGTCATTCACTGCCCACGACCAGTACACCGGATCGAGGTACTGCGTTATGGCGATGCTGGTGGGGTTGTTCTCATCCCTAGCCACAGCGACCACCGCCCAGCGGCTGCATAGCCTCGACTCCAATAGGAGGGGCTCCTGTAAATGACCCCCTATTGAACCCCAAATGAGACCCTAAAGGACCCCACGGATTCATGCGGTTCGCGGACACACGAAAGCCTGAGATACCAAGCATTTCGTGGCATGGTGCGGCAATCGACAAGCCCTTGCCGCACCCGTAGAAACAAATGAAGTTCCCAGAGCTCCTGAGGGGTGACACTTGAGCGGCCAACTGGCAGCGCTCGTGCCAGGTCATACCCTCCTGAGCGAGGGTCGGGGTGGTAGAAGCGATGTTGCGGGTACGGAATATGGAGACAGTACGACCGGAGCAAATGATGATCATCTGGAGATCACCGTTCTTCCGAGGTGCTGGTGCGCTGCTGGCTCAGAAGCCAGGCGTCCACGGCCTCCGGCGAGTAGCGAACACTGCGACCGATGCGGATGAAGGCCGGACCCTTTCCGGTAATGCGCCACTCATCCACGGTGCGGCGCTTGGTGCCCAAACCCTCAGCCAGGGTGTCTGGAGTGATAAGGGAGTCGAGCAATGGCGTAGTGATGACGATTGAAGGTGACGACACGATAAAAGTCCTTGCAGGAGGAGCGACCGCTCTACTCCCGTTCGTGAGGGCGGAAGTTCCTCACGACATGGACGAAACTCAACCCCGAGCGGTAGTGCGCTCGGTGCTGTGGCCAGATCAGTCACCACTCTGGCCGCCTTGATCAAGGTGGAAACCGGATGGTGAACCCGGCTGACGCCAACCTCTAGCGTGTGTATGGACTCACGGTAACACGGTAGGCTCACAATTGCTCACGGAATCTAATACCCACGAGACTGGTTTACACGAGCGGAAATGAGCATCATGGGCACCGTAAAGGCGTACCAAACTAAGACCCGCGGACGGTTGTACGAGGTCTGGTACACAAAGCCGGACGGCGCTCGGGGGCATGACCGAGGATTCAAGCTGAAACGCGACGCCGAGGCTCACCTCGCGACGGTTGAAGTGTCGAAACTAAAAGGCGCATACGTCAATCGCACCGATGCGAAAGTTACCATCACTGAGCTCGGCGTCCAGTGGCTCGAACAGCACAGACCGAAAATCACGCCATCGAGCTACCACTCTGTTGAAAGCGCTTGGCGCATCCACGTCAAACCGAAGTGGGGCAGCTACGCGGTTGGAGCAATCACCAAGCGCGACGTGCAGGCATGGTTGAACGAACTGGGCGAGAAGCGCTCTCACACGACCGTTGCTCGAGTTCGTGACCTCCTAGCCGGCATCCTGGACCACGCCGTCGAAGACAACAGAATCACGAAAAACCCGGCGCGCGACCTCACGATCAGAAAGAAGCCGGTCCCCGATGAGGTATTCCTGTCGCATGCCCAGGTTGAGGCATTGGCAGGCACATCGCGGCACGCTGATCTTGTACTGTTCCTCGCTTACACGGGTTTGCGGTGGGGGGAGGTCACGGCGCTGCGGGTACGAAATGTGGACCCCAAAGCACGTCGAGTGAACGTCCGCGAAGCTGTCGCTGAGGTCAACGGCAAGGCCGTTCTGGGAAGCGTCAAGAGCCACGAGAAACGCACCGTGGCATACCCGGACTTCCTTGACGCCGCTGTAGAGGCCGTATGCAAGGGTAAAGGTCAGGAAGATCGTCTCTGGAACTCCGAGGAGGGCGGCTACCTGCGGCCGGGTAACGCTGCTTCAGGCTGGTTCGCCAGGGCAGTGAAGCGCTCCCAGGAGGCCGACAACACGTTCCGGCGAGTCACGCCTCACGATTTGCGCCATACGGCTGCGTCGCTCGCCATCAGCGCTGGGGCCAATGTGAAGGTCGTCCAAAGGATGCTCGGTCACAAGTCGGCCAAGGTCACTCTGGACACTTACGCCGCACTCTTCCCTGATGATCTGGACAACGTTGTCGTTGCCCTCAGCCGGCAACGGATGGAACACCTACAACTTGAGCCGAATGTTGGAACCCAGGGATGAAGTAAGCCGGCAGTGAGCTAACTGCTCGTGGTGCATTTTGGTGCAGAACTACTTGTGAGCACCTGTGTCCCACTGCGAGCAAGATGCTCGAAAACGCTGGTATCACAGGGTGCATTACGTAGCCCCCGGTATACACCTGATGGTCGTAATGGGTTCAAATCCCACCGTCACCGCCGATAGCGAGGCCGTGCTTCCCCTGATAAACAAGAGGAAGCACGGCCTTTCGCTTTGTCTGGAACCTACTCGCTGGCAATGAATTGGCAAACTTTCCTAGGGCGTGCTCGCCCAGCCGCCAATTTTGCGCCTCAGCCCACGGCGAGCGTGCTGTCATCAGCCGCGTTTGAAGTGGCCGCACTGTCGTGAGTCTCGGCAGGACTC
>JBBPYK010000038.1:0-2516 GCA_038199985.1 Actinomycetales bacterium
AAGCTTCCAGTTCCGGGATGTGAACACGACGTACGATCGTCACTTCGACGGGACCGTACCTGACCCGATTGGTGTGGGAACGAACCTAAATGTCACCGCATTGGTCGACAAATACGAGGATAAGTCATGCCTACTACGGCTGGAACCCGTATCGACAGTGGTTCATTAACCAGCCGCCTCGTCTATTGACAGGGTCCATTCGATAGGTCTTGTGGGTGGACGGCGCATCCCTACCGGTATCCAGTTGCCAGCCGGATTCCATGCGCTCCATTGACACATCCTGCACTCGCGGCCGCGATGGCGCCAGCCGTCGTTAGCTCACGGAACCCGCTATCGGAGCAGTTGCAGATCAGCCCCGGGTGCGCCTGGCGCGTGCGCCGAACGCATCGAGGGCGGCAAGAATCTCCGGAGCCTGCCAAATACGGTTCCGGCGGCCGGTGCTGCTCTGAGTGAGCACTCCAGCGTCGACCAGTCGGTCAACGGCCGTCTGTGCGGCAACGGAGCTGATCTGCAACTGAGCCGCGATGGTCCTGGTGTTCACGACCGGCTGGCCGAGCAGGTAGCTCTTCACCTGATGCACGGAGGAATCGCTTCGGGCGACCACCACGCTGTCCCAGCGCGCAGATGCGTCTTGGATGTCGCTCACGAGCTCACGCCCGTTCCGGATCGCGGCAAAGGAAGCTTCAGCCACGGCGGTAACGATGGACCCTACATTCCCCGCTCGATATTCAGTCAGCGCACGGAAGTAGGCTTCAGCGTCGTGGAGGAGCCCCGCTGACACTGGGACGGTGACGTTGCGGGTCAGGCCGCCGTGCCGCAACATGCTCTGGATGAGCGCCCGCCCGGTCCTGCCGTTGCCGTCGGGAAATGGGTGAATAGTCTCAAATTGCGCGTGTGCGATCGCGGCCTGGATGAGTACGGGGACATCAGTGCGTTCAGCGAAGGCAACAACATCGGTCATGAGGCTGGGAACACGCGAGTGGTGTGGTGGTACAAACGATGCAGCATGGGGCGATATGTTGCCGCCACCAATCCATACTTGTTCGTTACGCCAATGACCGACATATTCGGGTGCCGTATCCCGCAGAAGCGCATCGTGCATCGCGATGATGGAGTTCTCATCCAGCTGGTCTGACAGGGCAATGGCGGCAGTCATGGCCCGAACATTGGCGACCACCAGGCGCGCGTTTCCGGACTTTGACTCGCCGATCTCTGCCAAGGCCACTTGCTTGGCACTGGAGGTCAGCTTCTCTACCTCCGAACTGGAGGCAGATTCGCTGCGAAGCAGGATCGACGCGAACGGGGCAGCGATCATGCCGGCCTCGGCGTCGAAACGGGCGAGCTCTTGACTCGCATCATCAGCCAGAGCAATCGTGTCGTCGGGGAGTGCGAGCTGCGCAGTGGCTATGAACGGCGGCACGGCGGCTTGGTAGTCGCCTCGGGCTTGAAGCAAGGCTCTACGGGACGCAATTTCATGACCGGTGCGCACCCAGAGGTGAGCCTCGTATCCGGTCACCGGCCAGGTGACAGACTGGTGTCCAGTGTTGGTCATTTACCAAGTATAACAAAGGCTAACCACTTATCCTTTGGCATGGTGACGCTTGTGGAAAGGCTGTTGGCTCCAATTCGCGGCGGATTTCTGGCTCGGGGACGCTGAGCGGATGTCAGGAATTCTTTGCCGGCACCTCTGTCAAATTCAACTGTTCGGAGCAAGTCCAACCATCAGGATCTACCGCTGGCGGCGACGTGTGGCCTGGTGGTGATTCAGAAAGGATTGGATTTCGTCGACGATGTCGCTGAGATCCAGGGTGCGGGCCAGGCGCAGGGTTGTCCACGGCCGCAATGCACTGAATCGGCTGCGCAACCTCCAACACACCCTCACTCCGAAAGCACCCGCCACCTTCTGTGACCAACGTGAAGGACCCGTAAACGTCCAACACACTGTCCGAGACCAGGGCGCTGGTGGCTCCAGCAATATCGGTGGCTGACGAATTGCTTCCGGTGAGCTGGGCCCGGAAAGCCCCGAACTGCGCCTTGTGCTCCACTAGGCCGCCGGTGATGTCTTCGATGGCTGTTTGGATGTCGTGTGCTGTGCCGTAGCTGGCTGTTCCCAACGACTCCGTGTCTCATTCAGGGTCATCTCTGCTGTGCTGTGGTCGTGTGTGAGCGGACAGCCTGTCTGATCCGGGGTGCCCAAGGGAGGTCGATAGTGGATGTCTCAAGCGTGCCTGCGGCCTCTTCAGCCGGAGCAGAGCTTGCTCCGACGATTTCGTAGTAACCGTAACTTGCTCCGGCGTTGAACAGGGCATCTTCGGGGTGGGTGATTTCAGCCATGGGAGGCTCCTTGGAAACCGGCGTGTTTCACCCTCTGCCATCCTTTGGATTCTTCCGCTGATCAATTAGATGGTTCACTAGAAGTCCAATCTCAGATCCGTCCGACACTTATGAAGGAGCTTCCACCCATGAGTTTTACTGTCTATCTTTCCGGTGAGATTCACACCGACTGGCGTGACGAG
>JBBPYK010000039.1:0-6297 GCA_038199985.1 Actinomycetales bacterium
CCCGCACAGATTGTGGTCTACGTGGACATGGGGTGCCCCGCCTGCGCACAGTTTGAACAGGCATACGGCGACTACCTGGATGAACTGGTCAGCAGCGGGAAGGCGAGCGTGGAGTACCGCATCGTGAACTTCCTGGACCGGCTTTCCACCACCAACTATTCCACCCGCGCAGGAAACGCCGCGTTGTGCGTGCTGGATACTCAGCCCGACAAGTACATGGCCTACGTGCGGGAACTCTTCGCGGACCAGCCCGAAGAGGGCGGCGCTGGCCTGAGCAATGACGAGCTGCGAGGCATTGCCGAATCCGTGGAAGTGGATCCGGACCAGATTCTGGACTGCATGGAGGACGGGAATTTTCGTCCATACCTGAACTACTCCAACGAGGTCTTCACCCTGTACAACGTGGGTGGAACCCCGGGCGTCTACGTCCAGGGTGAGAAGTACAACTCACAGGAAGACGGCGACTTCAAGGAGTACACCGATTCCGTACTCGGCGGCGAGAAGCCCGCGAAGTAATTTTGAGAACCTGGTTCAGGCGGGGCTATTTTCCGGAACGGTCCCGCCTGGGCTAACCTTATTTAGCGTTACCCGCCGCCCCCTGTGGGCGGCTTCGCCTCCTTAGCTCAGTTGGCCAGAGCACCTGTCTTGTAAACAGGGGGTCGCCGGTTCGAATCCGGCAGGGGGCTCCACGAACCCCTTCTGATCAGGCAAAACGCCGATCAGGAGGGGTTTTTGCATGGACGGGAATTGGCGCACTACACGCTTGCAGAAAGATGGGCGATGGCCTTTCTGCGATCGGGCTGCACAGAAGGAGCCATGCATCCACGCAGAAAGAGTCAGCCGCAATTTCTTGGCTGTGACGGCAATGTCGGTTCGCCTGCGCCTGCGTTCACAGCGACGCGGATAGGGCCGATCTTGCCCTGGTGCTGGCATGAGCCGCCAACCGGATCGGCGGCTCGTGCCAGCGCTTGCGGCCTAGTCGTTGGACCGTGGCTTCGCGAAGCGCCAGCCGCAGCCGGTTAAACTTCGCTGTAGCTGTTGAAGGTCTTGCACACAGGGGGAGTACGCATGGATGCGTTCGGAATTCGTGAAAAGCTGATTGCCAGCTACCGGTCTTTCACGGAAGGCTTCGTCGACATTTCCAGGACCAGCGGATCAAGGATGCTGTCATCGAGCTCGGGGACAAGGGGCGGCAGTGGCCCGATCCCTGGCTGTCCCTCAACCCATCCTTCAGTTCCGGCGGCCGCGTCGATGAGCTCGTCCGCCGCCAAGGCCCCCGTCACCCAGCAAAGGAGCTTCCAGCATGAGCACGGAAAAGTGGAACAAGTTTATGTCCTTCGCGGCGATCTTCGCGAACACCGTTGATCTGGACGCCGAAGAGTACAACTACAAGGTTGCCTTGGCGGAGCGACTGAAGAAGACCCGGGAGGCCTATATTGCCGGCGACCCTGAGTGGTTCGAGATGCTTCGCAAAGACATCTCGTCGTCGAACCTGATGAACCAGTACTTCATGATGCGTCTGGTGGATCTTGGCCGCACTCAACCGGACGATCTGCGGAAGATCATCGGTCTCCTCTGGATCGGTGAGCCAGACGTGGAGAAAATCGACGACTTCACCGAGCAACTGCGACCCTACAACCCGGAGCAATTTTCGGTTGGTGGGATCGTCGGATTCGCATCTATTTTGCTGCTTGCCCGCGACCCCCACTGCTACCCTCCATACCGTGCGCGTATGGTCAAAAAGTTCCTCAAGCTGGTCAGTTGGGAGGATCGCGGCGCCAATGGAATGCCTGCTGAGCGCTACCAGCTCCTACTTGATGCGTTGGATGAAATGCTCCGGCTGGCGCGGGAACATGACGTCACCCTGCGCGACCGCCTGGACGCACAAGGTCTGCTTTGGACCGTCATGAACGTCGACCCATCCGAGGACTGGAGCTCTGAGCAAAGCGCTAGTCTCCGGCAGTGGCGTGGCGACAAAAAACCGACTGTCGAAGTCGATCTGAATGTGCCAGCCGGGCAGCGCGCGTGGCTAGTCAGGCAAAGCCAAGCAGGGACCGCCATGCTGCAGCCCTGGCTGGAGGACGGCTTTGTGTCCACCCCCGCACAGCACCTCGGGTCGCCAACGCCCGGCTCAACACTCAACCAGATCCAGACAGCGGTCAACAAGGGCTACCAGCACATCGAGTACTCCGAGAGAAAACTCCGAGCAACGGAATACCACCGCTTTCTCAGCGTCATGAAAGTTGACGACTACGTGCTCACGGCCTTCGAAGACACCCTCTACCTGGGGGTCGTGACCGGGGAAGCGCGTTACGTCGACGACGTGTCATCGCGTCTGCGCCGCGCTGTCGCGTGGCAGAAGACGTCCATCAGCAACACGGACGTGCCGGCCCCGTTGCCTCGGCTCCTCGCCGAGCAAGGGTCTGTTGTTGACCTGACTGAAGCGCTATCCATCATCACCGCATGGTACGGGGACAACACTGATGTCAACGATGTAACGGAAGATGCTGCACCCACGCCGCAGATCGCCGTCGTACCCCAATTGCGGAAAGCCACGCCGGAACTGGCGCGCAAACTCAACGTCAGCCAAAAGCACCTGCAGGAGGTGATCCGGCTCCTCCAGACAAGACAGCAATTCGTTTTCTACGGACCGCCTGGAACAGGTAAGACCTACTTGGGTAAGGCGATCGCCAAATTCCTCGCCGGAGAGGAACACACGGACCACGTCAAAATGGTTCAGTTCCATCCGTCCTATGCCTACGAGGATTTTTTCGAGGGTTACCGGCCCGCGAAAAGCCAGGACGGAACCGTGGGGTTCAGCCTCGAAGCGGGGCCACTACGCCGGATAGCCGATGAGGCCGCGTCCGAAGGTAACCGTGACAAGCCCTACTTCCTGATCATCGACGAGATGAACCGTGGCAACCTGGCAAAAATCTTTGGCGAGTTGTACTACCTGCTGGAGTACCGCAGCGAAGGAATCAATCTCCAGTACAACCCGGAGAAGGTTTTCGCCCTGCCACCCAACCTGTTCATCATCGGCACCATGAACACCTCGGACAGGTCCATTGCCATGGTGGACGCCGCCATCCGGCGCCGCTTCGCCTTCGTGGAACTACATCCACAGGAAGGCATGATCGCAGGCCTCCTGGAACGCTTCCTCGAGGCGAACGGCAAGCCGTCACTGCGGGCGGACCTCCTGAAGGCCCTGAACAACGAAATCGAGGACACGAACCGCGACCTGATGATCGGGCCGTCCTACTTCATGAAGCCCCACGCCGAGACGGATGAGGGGCTTGAGGAGATCTGGAAATACGAGCTGCTGCCGCTGCTGGAAGAGCAATACTTCGGGCGTCTGAAGCGGGCCCAGGTCCGGGAGAAGTTTGGGTTGGCGGCGATGCGACTTAAGGCTTCGGCTCTGATTGGACCAGTGGATCTTTCCCTGGCCTCTGGTGAGCCGGCGCTGGATGCTGAGGGCACCGAGGAACTTGAGCAGCCGTTGACGGATTCGGAAGACACGTCCACCTAATGCTGAGGTCAATCGTCCTCGACGAACTGCAAAGTTCCTCAGATCCAGTTGAATTGGATCCGGAAGTCGCCGCTACTCTCCGGGACACCGGTCTGGTGACGGTGCTACCAGCTCACGGGGGCTTGTGGACGGTGCTCCCTGCGGGAACTGTGGGAGCTGTCCAACTAAATGATTTGCTGGTCGAGGTCAGACCGAAACAGAAGGTTGGTCTGAGCCGGCTGCTCTTCCTGCTCGGCTACGCCACGAACCCGGGCTTTCGTCCGGACGACGTTGCCGGCGTCGAAGACACTTGTCTGTTCGCTGCACTTGGCGAATCTCTGGCCCGGCAGGGTCAGCGGGCGCTGGAACGCGATGCGCTCAATGGGTACGTCCATGTCGAGGAGGCGTTGCGAACCGTTCGAGGGCGGATCCGTGTGGGTGACCAGATGAGCCGTCGCCCCGGTATGCTCCTGCCATTGGAGGTCGCCTACGACGACTTCACTGTGGACATCCCCGAGAACCGCATCCTGCGGGCAGCCATCCGGTTGATGTTGCAGGTACCGCGCGTCTCTGACGATGTGCGTTGGAAGCTGGCCCACTTGGACTCCAAATTGGACGGGGTTTCGCAGCTACAGTTCGGTGCGGCCTTGCCGCCGTGGACCGAGTCGCGGCTTAACGAGCGCTACATCCCGGCGCTCCGCTTGGCGGAGATCATTCTTCGGAACATGTCGGCCGAGGCCGGAATCGGACACTATTCTGTTGCGTCTTTTGTTGTGAACATGGCGAAGGTGTTCGAGGACTTCGTGACAACTTCCCTTCGTGAGGCGCTTGAAGGCTATTCCGGCGAGACGAGCGGACAATACGAGGCATTCCTGGACGAGGCAGAAGTTGGCCAGAATGGGAACCGAGTCCGCATGTCCGTGGACATCGTTCATTCGGTACGCGGGGTTCCCGCGATGGTGTTCGACGCGAAGTACAAGGCAGCGTCTGCGGCTGGCGGGTATCCCAATGCTGACCACTATCAGATGCTTGCCTACTGCACGGCGTTGAGAGTACCGACGGCATGGCTGATTTACGCCGGGCCTGGTCATGCTCGAACACGACGGATCAGCAACAGCTCGGTGTCCATTGTCGAGTTCCCGCTTGATATTTCGCAGGCACCTGCAGCGTTGCTGGCACGAGTAGATGAGCTGGCTGCAGCTGCCTATCAGGAATGGACTGACCGCTGGTGCACGGAGAGAGCCGTCGCATCGTCACCTGCTGGGGGGAATGGCGAATAGATCCTTCGTCGGTGTGGCCGTTGATCTTCGTGCCGCAGCCGTGAAACGGCGTCAATAACCAACGGCCCTAACCGGCGGTGAGCGTCTCCCCTAGACCGACATGTCAGCGCGTTATGCAACTATTCGGAGTTTTCGGGGGAATGAACCATACGTATTATCGACCTCGACGATGCCGCCACGGAGAAGCTAATTCAGCTGGCTACGACTGTGCAACTTTGGATCCGCGAAGGACTGTACCCTACCTTCGGTAGTTATCGGGTCTGTGGGCCCGTCCTTGCACGGAGCGGAGCGCATAGATTTGTGGGCGGTTGAGTCACTGCTCTATCGTGGCTGGGCGTGTGAATCCCCTCGGTCAGGGCCACAACTCATCCTATGCGAGGCAGCCTGCCCCGCTGTCATCCGTGCCGTCTGTTTGGGAGCTCATGTTCGCGGCTATCTAGGTCAGCCCTTCCTGTGGCGGCCTTTGTGGCCACGATCAAGGGCGCAGCGCGTTGGCCCTCCCGACTCCGGACACAACGTCTTGTCTGCATGTAGCCAAAGAGCTATTACCCCAGCAAGGCCAGTAACGCTGCACCTGTGGCCAGGGGTGCCAGGAAGCAGCCCAGTAGCATGAAGGTTCGCCAACGCACCGGCACGTTTGCCCGCTTCAATTGGTCATGCCATAGCAGCGTTGCCAGCGAACCCCACGGGGTGATCAGCGGACCGGCATTCGTTCCGATCAGCAGTGCCAGCAGGTTTTGGGTTCCGGCTGCAGCTGGTTCGAGGAGCAGGTAGGCCGGGATGTTGTTGACGATGTTACTGGCCACCGCCCCCGCAGCCCCGAGTTGGAGGGCATCCGCTGTGGAATTGCCGCTGGATGCCACGCTGCTGACCAAAGTGTTGACGGGGCCGAACCCGTTCAACACGTGGACCACCACCACCAGGCACACGGCCAGGGCAATGGCCGGCCACGGGACCAGTGATGGGCGCAGAGCGCCGCGGTCGTGGACGAGGAACACGACAATCAGGACCACTGCGGCGCATGAGGAGGACATCCAGAAGGGGACTGGTGTCACCAGCAGCGGAAGCAGCACGGCCAGCGTGAACGCGCAGATGCGCCGAAGGCGGGTATCCGCGCTGGGTGCCATTGAGGTGTCCGGGTTTTCGAAAGGCTTGTGACGGCCGCGGAGCACCTTGGCGAACACGACGCCGGTGAACACCAGGGTGGCGGCTACTGACGCTGCGGCCGGTGCCAGCGCGAGTCGGGCGAAGCCAGGGGCTCCACCGAAATTCGCGGCATCCACCGCCAACAGGTTTGTCAGGTTGGACACCGGTAGGAACAGTGACGCGGTATTAGCCAGCCAGATAACGGTGAAGGCGTATGGCAAGGGGTTTATGCGGGCAGCCGCAACCATGGCCATGGCCAGCGGTGTCACCAGGACCGCGGTGGTGTCGAGGGACAGAAACGCGGTCGAGACCACACTGAGGATGACGATGCCCAGCCAAAGGATCCAGTTGTGGCCGCGGCTCAGC
>JBBPYK010000040.1:0-33847 GCA_038199985.1 Actinomycetales bacterium
GCAACAATCAAGGCCTACCGCCGGCACAGGCCCTGACCGAATACCAGAATCAAATCAACCACGCAGCAGCGTAAGAAGAAAAATCAATCAAACTGATGCTCACATCAGTAGTACACCTCACTCATCAATCGGGTCAATGAACTGCCTGCGTTGATGCAAGGCTCCCTGACGTGAGACCAGGGCACCGAGATGGCCCGCCACACCCAACTGACACTAGCTACAGACCTGCCGGTGTACTTCGCCCACCCCCACTCACCCTGGGAGCGACCATCGAACGATAACACGAACGGGCTGATCCGGGAGTACCTGCCCAACGGCATCGAGCTCACCAGTCACCAGCCCTAACTGGACTCTATTGCCGACGAACTCAACGACCGCCCCCGCGCCGTTCTGGGATTCCTGACAACACGAGAAGTATTCACCAAGCTACTCAACGAGGATGTTGCTAAGACGGCTTGACACCGCCCAAATGGATGCCCCGGACTACGGCCCCGGGAAACTGCTGCACTCCGCCAACCCTTAGTTCCGTAAAGAACTCCACCATCGTCAGTTTCATCTTGAAGATTCGACGTCACTCGGGTTGAAATTATCCCAGCGATTATCTTCTGCAGAATATCGTTCTACAATCGCTTTCGACGAGGCCTCGCCGGTTCTTGCCCGCCCGGTGGAAGTTATCTTGAAAGCTTTTGAATCTCCGTCATTTCCTTTGAACACTAAGATCCAAGGAACGCCAGTGAGTCCACGAGATTTGTTATAGGGCCGGTAACCTCCGACTAGATTTTCCACAGTCCAAGCTCCCGAAGCCCCTCCGGGACGACGCCACCAGCCAACAACATCCGCAAGAGTCTTTAGGGGAACAGCCCAAGGACGATAGAATACGCCATCTTGACTACGGATCACTGTGCCGTGATCAAGAGCATGAGCACTTGGCTCATCCTCCGCTGCAGACTCAACAGCAGTTTTGGAGGATTCGTCGTCATCTGCGCTAGGCACAGCCGCAGCAACTTCGGCAGCCTTCATATTCCACACGAAATCCCTTGCTTCACTGGAACTCTGGGCCGCCTGCCCCATGAGTTTTTCTAAGCGCTTGTTTGTTCCAGCCTGAGCATAGTTGTCCTCGACCCGCTGTGCTGCCTGGAGCCGATAGATGTTCACCGCCACGCCCGCTGCAAACAAAGAAACAACGCCAAATAGCAAAGAAAGCAAGACAGATCCGGTCCCCAGATCCATCTTTGACGTTAGGAGAAGGTAAATGAACAAGGCCAAACCAACGACAGCTACGCAGGCGGCAAGAACATATGCGCATTGTTGCGCTGTCGACCACCACTTGGAAAGGGAGTCCTCGAGTTCTTCTTCATCATTAACTACACGTGCAGTTCGACCGCCGTGCCCCGGCATACGGATGACATGCCCTTGTTCCCTGAGACGGTCCCGCACTTTCCAGTAAACGTCTTCATCAACGTCCAGGGTCTCGCGAAGGTACCGATTAGTCTTAGGAGCCCCATCCGCAGCTAGTAGTTCTAGTAGCCGCCGCTCAATATTTGGGTAATCCACCAAGCTATTTCTTACCCTGACTGGCAGAGGTTATTCCATGACGGAACTCCGCCACGTTCCGTAATTGAATAACCTTAGAAAATCTTCGCCGCCATTCCCCCATCAGAGCGCGGCAAGTGAGGACACGGTAATGGGTGGTCTCGGGTCCGTCGCTGGCATTGTCTGGCTTGGTCGTTGCCTACTGGGAGTGGTCGTTATATCAGGCACTCCTCCAACGCTCGGTGGCCACTCAGCCAGCTGCTGCAAGGCGTTGCATGGAGTCGTTGGCCCAAGCGACAGCCTGTTCCACTGACGGCAACAGGTCAAGACCTTCAACAGCTTCCGGGTGCAGACGAGGTCGTCACCCGCCACCGACGAGACGCAGTACTGGGCGCTGATCAGCGTCGCCCAGAAGGTCGCGCACCTGAGCGGGACTGATCTTCAGCGCATCGGCGAGCACTGTCACTGGTGCACCGTACTCACCAGCAAGCTCCGCGGCTTTCTTCAACAGCGTCGGCACCTCGCCTGGGTAGGCGCCAGTCGGATCAGCTTTGGCGTCATAGACGGTCGACAATCGCTGGTAAGCCCGGCGCGCTGACGACTCGGTGGTTCTCCCGCGCTCGACCATCCGTCGGACCAACGACGTCGGCGACACCCCCCAGGTCCTGCCGAGCCGGTCAAGCGCTGCCAGGTCGAGCCTCTGCGGGAGCGCTGCCTCCATGGAAGCGGCAGGGGTGAGGAACGCAGCAGCGAACTCGTCAGCTTCCTTCTCAATGGCAGCACTGTACTCACCGGAGTCTCTGTGCAGCAGCAGGTGTCCAATTTCATGAGCGATCGAGAACCGGTGCTTGAACACGTTCTCCGTCCGCCTCGGCGTCGTAACGATAATCGGACGTTCGACGATCACGACGGAGAAGGCATCCACGGCATCAATTTCGCCAAGCGGGCGAACGGCGATGACAACCCCACGCGACTCTGCCATGGCGACCAGGTGTTTGACCGGTCCATCCGGCAAGCTCCAGTGCCGGCGCAGTAGCGTGGCGGCCGCGGCGGGCGTGATATCGGGAGGAAGCTCTGGGAGGTCGACCTCCGGAAGCTTCACGTGCCGCTCGAGCGCAAATGTCAGCTCCCAAACTAACGTAGCTGTGGCCAGAGCCTTCTGGCGATCACTCAGGCGGGCCGACCGCAAACTCCGGAAGTGCGCGTTCACGGTGTCGATGCGCGCAAGCGGACGACCGACTCCGAAGAATCCCGGGCGAACGTCCAGCGCCTTCGCCAAGCGCTCAAGGATGTCGGCGCGTGGCGAGTTCACGCCTGCCTCATACTGACCGATCGCGGCGGCGGACACACCCACCTCCCCCGCCAGGTCGGTTTTGGTGACAGATCGTCGGACTCTGGCCTGCGTCAATCGCGCCGGCTCGAAGCGGCCGTGTGTCTGCCCAACGCCGGACATGTCGAACAGACTCGGCGTGTCATCACGCATCCGGATCCACGCCCTCCTGCTTCCGTGGCACGACGGCTGGCGGAACCGGGGCGCCACTGTCGAACGATTCACTGCTCGACGTCGCATCAGCCGCGACGAGCTCCGGTGCCCAAATGCAATCCTGCCCGTGCAGAGTAACCTTGCCTGCGTCATCAAGGTCGGCAACCGCCCACTCGATCGACTGCAGCTGTCGCGGTGTCGACCAGACCATGACGAGCACCACCGGCATCGTGTCATGGACGGCGCCGAGCATGGTCTCGGTCTCAGCCGTGTCAGCATTGTCCTCGGTCGACACCTCTACCTCGCCGGCGAAGGCCGGCTCGAACAGCATCCCCGGAGACGGGACGGCGGTGAAGCCCGACTGACGCGTCGGGCTGGCCGCGAACTTGCTCACGGCATCCGGGTTGTCCGGCACGCGCCAGACATACACTAGGCATCCGTTGACAACTGGGACTTTGTGCCCACCCGGAGCCAGAGTCTGCGACTGGAATCCGTACTTCGTCACTTCGTCATGGGCCGCGTCCAATAGATCACGCCACTGGCTGCCGAAGCCCATTCCGTACTTCGACCTCGACACCGAGTGCGCATCGGCAAATCGATCATGCACGGACCGAACGACCTCGACGAGCTCGTCCAGTACGCCACGGGCGTGAATGCCGAGAGCCTGAGTTGGCGAATCTGGAACCATTTTGGATGTCCTGACCTCGTGCCCCGGGCCGTGAATTCGGTCAGGACTTAAACTTTAGTATGACACATGATTCACGCATCCGCACTTCAGGAAATAATCATTCACACAAGGAGGGTTGACCGGTCAGGTATCAGGTGTCGGCAGTCTAGTCACGCATTGCGAACCGCCGCAGCTTCCTCGCCTGGCCGGGACGACTCTCCTGATCGCGTTCGAGGTAATCGATCCTGCGATGGTCCGTCCCGGACCTTCGGCGCGGCCCTCCACCCCAAACTGCCCACGGACAAATCTCATCTAGCGAACAGCGGTTATCCCTCCCAGGATGGCGTAGTCGGTCGATATATATTCACGTTTCATCCGTTGAAACGGTCTTCGATCATTGCCTGGGCGGCGTTCATGACCTTCTCGGATTGCATGTTATTGAGGCCTCGAAGGGGAGATTTCGTCGAGCCAGGGGTTGGTGCCAATAAACCAAAGACGGACCACATGCTCACCTTCATTGGTGGACACGGCGATCCATGCCTGGTGGGCCAGCAGCAATCTCTGCACTGCGTTTCATCTTGGATCTGAACCTTTTTTCGCGCGCCCGTTCGTAGCTGATCCTCGGATCGTTGCAGCCAGTGAGTGCCGCAACGCGGGTTGCACCGAGTCCGCCATTGAGCTGCCGCAACACTTCAAGGATCCCCAAGAGGACAGTCCTGGAGATGCTCGACGCGACCTCATTTGTCTTATCGAGCGGGCCAATCACGATCACATTTAGGTTGAGATCATTTCCGAGAGCGGATCTGCAGTATTGATGGCTAAGGATGAGTACGACGCTCTGGTCGAAACCAGCTACCTGCTGAGCTCACCGAAGAACGCACAACGCTTGATTTCGTCTCTGAAACCTGCCCGGAACCATTCATCAAACTTCTCCAAGATCCTGGCTAAAGGCTCGGCCGCTTCCTGGAAGGCGCAGTTGGCGAGGCAAGCAAGTTCACCGAAGCGCTAGCCGCAGTCCATGTCAACCTTCCCGACAAGCGAACTCGAACGCTTCAGGTTCTCCTGCCGATATGTACCTATGTCGTTAACGCATCACGTAATCAAAAGAGCGGTTCAGCCGCACGCGCTAGGTTGCGGCTACTGCAACAGCAGATTTCCTGGACGCGATCTTTGCAAACTACCAGCGCGGCGAGGACACGACGGATTATGTCAACGGACACATCCGAGATCCTACTGATAAGCGGACCCGATATTCACGATGACTTCCCCGCCCACGACCAAGACATCAGTCCCTACAGCCTTGTGCGCATTTGCCAGCGGCCAGGCTGCTGGTATTTGCGGTGATCGTTCTCTGCGACATAGCGGCTCCAAGTATCCCAACACGCCTACCTCAACCAAAACCAACCCAATGAAGGAGATGATGATCATGACAGACGAAATCAGTACTCAGACTACTGACCTGAAGAAGCCGAGGTCGTGCAAGAAGATCGTGGCCATGATCGCAGCGGGTGCCCTGGTTCTTGCCGGCGGCATCACGGTCGTCTCCATTAGCGCAGCCAACGCCAGCGCCAAAGAAGTCTCGCAGTTATGCTCTGCTGCGCTAAGCAACAGCAAGAGTTCAGCACAGGACGCTGTTGCCTCTGGTGATAAAGCTGACAAAGCACTTGCAACTGTCAAGAGCACGGCACTTCCCAAAGATGCCGGAACCAGCACAGCCTACGAAGCACGTCCCGCTGTTGCGATTACCACGAGCACGGCTGCTCGTGTCAGCAGCGCTGACCTCATCGGCAACGTGACCACAGCCCGCACAGCACTTGCTGGAATCACTGTCCCTACTCAGTGCGCGGATCGCGACCAGGCTGGAGCTATCCAAGACGCGAGCACGCAGACCACCGCTGCTAGCAGGACGTTAGATGCCAGTGTCACAGCTCTACTGGCTGACTTCACGGTGTTCCAGACCGACGAGACCAAGCGTATCGCCGCAGAGAAAGCCCAGGCCACAGCGGAAGCCGAGCGCAAGGCTGCTGAGCAGGCTGCCGCGGATGAAGCAGCCCGCGTGGCAGCAGCTGAAGCTGACGCAGCGGCTGCTTCGGCAGCGCAACAACAGCAACAGCCGAGCGCGCCCAACTATGGCGGGGCCACTAGCGGTGGGCAGGTATACCAAGGGCCCGCACCGTATGTTCCTGCACCGTATGTTCCTGCACCCTACGTGCCCGCTCCGGCCCCGCCCGTTCAAGTACCTCCACGCGGAGGCGGCGGTGTTGTCAGTGGCGGGTCTAATGGTGTCTGTCACCTGCCCAATGGAATGGGTGGAACCACGACCATTCCAGGACCGTGCCCGTGAGCCTTGCGGCTCAGTAACATACCCATCGACCTCCTCGCCTGCCAACAGTAGGCTGGGGAACGGGCCACGTCACCATCGGGCGGCGCGCTCGGCGCAGCCGATACGGAGGATCTGAGAAGACCTGTCCGGCTGTGTCACGCGGGGAAACCTGCAACCTAGAATCCCCCGAGGAGCTTAATGCTCCTCGGGGGATTCTTCTCTACCGGCTCGAAGCTGCACCCCGCCCCAAAAAACAGAAAGGTTCACCATGACCCGAAACAACAACCCAGTTGGAAAACCTGAGCAGCCTGATTCATCAACCACCCAACCGGGATCGCAGCCGCCAACCGAAGCCGACATCGATCAGCACATGGCCTACGTCGACGGCGTCAATGGTTCTGCAGGGCACTCCCTCGAGGACCCGTATCTGAGAGGCCTGGTGCGCAAACAGTTCGCCGGGGAGATCACCGGTGATCAAGCCCGAGAACTCGGACGTGAATACTTGGAATCCGGACTGCGCCCATGAGCGAGCAGGACTACATCCCTGGCACACGGGTCATCCGAAACCTTGTGCGTCGCGATGAAAGCTCTCTACCCTACGGGACACCTGACCAGCAGGTGTTGGACGACGCTGAGAACTTCTATATCCCGACCCGGGTGACCGAGCTCCGGAATGGGCAGGTCCCACTGGATGCCAGTGTAAAGCTGTTCTCGTTTGCGCATATGCGAAAGATCCACCAGCATCTGTTCCAGGACGTGTATTCCTGGGCTGGCGAACCCCGCAGAGTCCCCATGACTAAAAGAGACACAGCTTACGAACAGCCAGCGTTGATGAATGAGCTATTGCGCAGCCAGTATGCAGCCCTAGCAGAGCAGAGCTACTTGCAGAAGATCAGCAGCCGTGAAGAATTCACCCGGCGGTTGGCTGGCTTCTGGGGCGAGATCAACCACGGACACGCTTTCCGGGAAGGTAACACTCGCAGCCAGAGCGTATTTTTTGAGCAGCTCGCCCATCAGGCTGGTTGGACACTGGACGTCGCCCGGCTTGCGCCGAAACATCCAGACTCGGTGTACACGGACTTCGTGGATGCCAGGTTCGAATATCAGCGCATCAGAGATGCGTCGGGAGGTGCTGTGGCTCCGCAGAGCCGCGCTGTTCATGATCATAAGGCAAGCACAGCAGCCCTCAGCAACCAGGAGGCGGCTCTTGAACTTGCAAATGTGCTCTATAAGATCATCGGGCCCGATGACTCACCAGAGGCCCAGCTGTGGCGCGGAGAACAAGCACTGGGAGACGATGCGCAGCCTGACCCGTTGCGCATCGTCTCCCAGGACCCCAACCGCTCAGCCAAGCTGCTTAGCCGCAGCGGCGTCAAGGTCACAGCAGACGGATTCCTGGACTTCAGCGAAGGCAGTTCCCCTAAGCGTTCAGTCCCCAAAGCCCAGCACCTTCGGCATCCTGAGCTGCGCACCATGAAGCTGGACCCCTACGGTTTGGCTGAAGAAGAAGCTGGAGATGTAGCCGACGACCTGGCAGGCCGTTCCAAGCTGACAGGCAGTGCCGGCGATGACTACCAGCTCTAGGCTCGCACCTGCAATTTAGAGCCAAAAATCAGACGCCAGAGCAAAGTACCGGCGATGCTCAGTCAACATAAGGTGCAAGCCTGCAAACCTTCAACACCTCAAAAACCCCGAGTTTATGCGGAAGTTCAGAGCACGTGGTGGTTGCCATGAATATGTTGCACCCGCGTTTGTACCGGCCGAAAAAGCGCTAAATCCCCGCCAACACAGGGCGAAAGCCCTACTGCACCTTATGTACCGCTGCTTTTCAACAAACCCTATACATGCGTGCATGTGTGTGTAGTTTCTATAATCAGCCGGTACATAAGGTGCATTGTGTATTACTTACCTCTCTTTTTATTGATAAATAAGAGCAAAAGAGCCTAAAGCAGCTAAATGCGTGCACCTTTTCAGGAAAAATCGCCTCAAAAATTCGGTACTTCCCAACCCTGCCCACGAGCTCAAATGTGCCCTCTGAGCAGGCGTTCTAGCGGTTTTCCTGTGAGCAGATTTGCACCTTCGTTCAATTTCCAAAAACGGTACTTTGCCAAATACCGCTGGAATCCAGCGCCGCGGTACACCTCTAACAAGGAATGATCCCACTCA
Source organism: Actinomycetales bacterium (assembly GCA_038199985.1). GTDB lineage: Bacteria > Actinomycetota > Actinomycetes > Actinomycetales > Micrococcaceae > Arthrobacter_J. The sequence continues at coordinate 8,173 of JBBPYK010000040.1, forward strand.
TGAGAAACACATTGCAGACCCTCGGCACCGCCATCGGTGAGCTGAACTGTCTCAGACCGGATACCCCTGCCGCACTCGATGAACTGCACGCATTGAGCATTGCCCACGACTGCATCGACACGCTACTGCGCTCCTGCATCGAGCAGATGCGCCATGATCCGGAAGCCCTGCAGTCCTGGGCGGACATCGCCTACACCCTGGGTTGCGACTCGGCGAACGCAGTCAGGCAGCGCTTTGGGTCATTGACCGTTGGCACCGACGAGCAGGTCGTCAACTTCTGGGAGGCGCACGCCGAACGTTTTGCCTGGGACTTCCTTCCCAGCACGTTCCTGCACCAGCTCTACACAAGCTGGATGCGCACCAATGCCAACAGTCACATGCCACTGACCAACGAAACCTTCACCCGCCGCCTGAAGACGGTTGCCACAGCGAACGGCAACTGGACTCACATCCGTTCCCGCCCCGACGCCCACATGAGCGCCTCGGAGCCGCTGCTAACCCTAGTACCCGGCTGGCTACCACCCTCGGGCAATCGAGCCATTTATGGCTTCCGCAGAACCAACACTTAGCAGCGCATAGTCGGCCCCGGCACTGCGCTGCATTAGACGCTGATCTCAGCTCGCTCGTCAGAACCTGTCGCCCCCGCCCGACTCCCCACTGTTTCAGAAAGAACATTCCCATGTTGAACACGACTGTACCCAGCACCGCTATGTCCAGCACAGTCCAGAATCTGTCCACTGCCATGAGGCGACTGGCCAGCATCGACCCCGAGCAGCCGAGCTGTTTCGAGAACCTCGTTGCACTAAATGCCGCCCGAAACTGCATCGAGGCGCTGTTCAAGTCTTGCTCTGAGGAGCTGAGCTCCGACCCTGAGACGGCCGATCTGTGGGAGGCTGTAGCTTCTGCGGCGGCAGTTCAGTCCAAAGACCGCAAATCCAAGAATCTGCCAGTAAGAACCAGCCAGCAGTACGAGAACCCCGCTAGGTCCGATGAGCAAGCTGAGATGTTCTGGAATGCGTTCGCTGACAAGGTTGCTTGGGACTTCCTGCCAGTGGATTTCCTGCACGCGCTCTACACCCAATGGATGAGCGAACAGTTCCCCGGCGCCGTGCAGTTCTCTAAAGGTGCTCTCACGCGCAGGCTAAAGCGCGCCGCAGCCAAGAGCGGCGACTGGCACCATTCCAGGTCCCGCCCGGGCTCGCTCATGCGGGCAGCTGAGCCGCTGGCAGAGCGCGTGCCCGAATGGAGCCACGACGGGTCCAATGCGACTATCTATGGTTTCCGCAGAAGCGGCATGTAGAAACACAGCCTCTACATGCCGCCCGGCACCGCTCTACCAGTGTCGTCTACCCCTACAAGCACAGCCCGAATACCCGCGATCGATCATTTACCGCGCCGGTGTTCGGGCTGTCTCTGTGCTGCTTCCCCTTCCCACCACGAGCCACAGGAGCAACAGCCCGCTGGGACAGCCCCTTTCCCCTTCCCACCACGAGCCACAGGAGTAACCCATGAACCTCAAAATCGTCAGTTTGTTTGCGAACAAGAACGAAGACGGGATTTACGGAGACATCTACACCAGCCTCGAAGACTGTCGCAATGACCACCCGAATGATGAGGCTCTCGTCGGATTCGGAGTCGTGGATGAAGATTCCGGATACCTTGTTGACGAGTCCGACGACTTCTACCCCACCGAGGCGGAAGCCCAGCAGTTCATCGACAAGCAACCCGGCGCTGGAGCCGCTCCCCAAAACATCTCCACCTGCGACATGACCCATAGCTGCCCTGAGCCTGTGACGCATATGGACCGGAGCGGTTTCCTCTACTGCACAGCACACGGACTCCAGCGCCGCACTTACCAACCCTGCCGCAAGCTCCGACCCCACGAGCTGAACCGCCTCCAGCGCGGTGAGCTGATCACCAAGTACTGAGCTGTGCTGAAGTGCAGCCGACACCTACGAGAAAGTGAACACACCCATGTCAAGCCGTTCTTACACCGTGGAGAGTTGTTACCAACCCCACGACGGTCGAGGCACCATACGCATCATCTTCAAAGAACCCAGCGAGGTGTCCCCAGAAAAGCTTGCTCGCCTAGTTGATGAGGAAATTACCAGAATCCTTGATGACCTGCCCAGCGGCTCGATGATTACCAGTCAGCTCCTACACCGCGTGAACCCTGCTGGTGCATGGTTCTACGATCTGCAAATGATCAAAGAAGAGCCTCAAGCCAGTGACGAGCTCGGTCAACAGTTCGACAGAGTTCTAGCCGTGGCACAGGAGCTGGGCCTCAATAACGGACCATTCAACAACGTGGCTTTAAAGCACAGTGACGCGGGCTGGCTTATTGCAGACCCTGACAATGCAGTATCCGGCTTTCTCCGAGTCTCAAAAGATCTCGGGGAGACTCAAGCCTTGGCCGAACACGTGTTGTTGTGCATTCACGAAGCCTTGATGGCTGTGACAGTTCGGCACCCGCAGATCCTCACAATTCCCGGAACCAATACCTAAGGAGCCCATAATGGCTGAATCCATTCACCCCGAAGATGCCCTGTTCAATGCAGGGGCCAGTGACGGCTACTACGAGATCGTCGGTGCGAGTTACGCGCCCGCTGACACAGCTACAGGCACGCCTGCCGCAGCCACCATCGACCTGAGCACCATGGACCAAACAGGTTGTTTGCTGCCCCACAACTATGAGACCGCGGAAACGACCCTGAGGTGGGACGCTGACGCTCTGTACACGGGCCCAACGATGTACGGCACAGCTGATGACATTCAAATAGCGGTCGAGGACATCACCCGCGGCCAGTTGGAACATCTAGCACTGTTCGAGGCGTTCCGTGCCCAGATAACTGGCACAGCCCGCAGCGCAGAGTTGAGCACATCATGAGCCGGCTACTGGCCGGCACCCGCGTGACGCTGGTGGATACCAACTACAAGATGCGAACCACCGGCACCCTGGTCGCAGATGCATTCTCAGGGGTTTACGGAACATTCACCTTGGACACCCAAGCTGACAGCCGCTTTCGGAGCGAAGGTCTGCTCGAGGTTGCTCAGCCGATTCGCTACATCGAGACAGTGAATCAGGTCGTGCCCTAAGACCGCCGCCGGTGACTGGCCTGTGCTCGGGCCTGCAGCGCGAAACCACAGTGAACAACATCCCGACCCCAATATCTCCCAAACACCTAAAGAAAGCGTGAAAACCATGGCCACAACAACTGCCTACCTCGGCGACGGCCGCAGCGTCGATGTCCCCTCCAGAGCTGTCCGCGACTGGCAATACGAAGTCAGCAGCAAAGACACCACGCTCGGCCTGGGCGACTGGTACACCGACGAAGGCGAAGAGCACCAGGAGGAAATCCAAGGCTCCACTGACCCCGGCACACTGTGTAATCACCCAGAGACCAGCCACCGCATCGTCAATGAAAGCCAATTGGGCGCCTACATCAAAGACAAGCCCTGCCGCATGGCGCGCGTCTGCCACCGAAGGGCCTGCATCCTGGATGCCCTGGCCTGGGTCGAGCGCGGAACCGGTGAGCCAGCGGCTTGGGCTGGTCCCCACTCGGACTACAGCTTCGAGGTCCCCAAGGACATTCCTGGGCCCGCAGCCACACACAGCAAGCACACTGCCTAATTCGGAGAACAAGTGCCATACAACACGGCTATTACGTTTAGGTAATGAAGATGATATTATTACCATAAGGTAATGGAGGCTATATGCACGGCACGATGCGCAGCAGCGCAGACCTGGGATTGCTTATCCAATCCATCAGGACACGAGAGGGCCTGTCACAGGTCGACTTGTCGAACAAATTGGGGGTCACCCAGCGGTATCTCTCTGAAGTCGAGACGGGCAAGCCCAAGATTCTCAACGAGAAGCTCTTCACAATGTTGGACATGCTGGGCATCGAACTGAGCTTCAAGGAGAACAATGACTGAGCTACCTGTCTACTTATATGGCACATTTCTCGGGACACTGACTCGACTTCGGGGCACGGAGGTAGTGTTTCATTCTTCCGCTGGCGCCATTGCTCGCTTCGGAGTCGGCTCACCCATCCTCTCGTCTTCTCTGCCGTTGGCCCTCCGGAACTCCGAAGTACACAAGACCGGCTCCTTTTTCGGCGGGCTGCTTCCAGAGGGTCGGGGTCTGGAAAACTTGGCGCGGCAGGCCGGGGTGCCGTCCAGGGACGTTTTCGGCCTAATCTCCTACGCCGGACGCGATGTCGCCGGCGCCGTCGCTATTGGGGATATAGAGCCCGACGAGCAGACGTACCAGCCGCTAACTGACGCCGACGTCTCCGATCGGCTGGCACGCGTCAATGATTACGCCCTGGGTGCCATGGGCGGAGGTGGGTCGTTGGCCGGCTACCAGCCCAAAACGACGCTGGCATGGATCAATGGAGGGTGGGCGGCAGGCGAGGGTGGGGCCGCGTCCACGCATATCCTCAAGCCAGTCTCCGGCGACCCGGAACCGCTGCACATCGAGGCGTACTGCCTGGAGTTGGCCCGACGCATCGGGTTAACGCGCTTTAGCAGCGAGGTGGTGGACTTCGCTGGTCGCTCCGCCTTGGTTATCGAACGCTATGACCGCATGGTGAGAGCCGATGGAACCATCAGTAAGGTTCACCAAGAAGACGCCGCCCAAGCCCTCGGCATCCCGTGGGGCGACGACAGCAAGTTCGAAAATGTGGACCAACGCAGCAGCCTCATCAATGTTTCCGGATTGCTGCACCGCAGGAAGCGCTTGTTCGGTGGCGGACCGGATGACCGCGAAACACTGCTGGCCTATGTTGCTTTTAATACAGCCATCGGCAACACGGATGCCCACGCCAAGAATTTCTCCTTGCTTCATCAGCAGGACGGCGCCATCGAGCTGGCGCCTATCTATGATGTGTCAGCCCATGCATACGGGTACGACGGTAACAAGAACATGGCCATGAAGATTGGTGGCAAGGCGTTCCTCGGCGACGTCACCCGTGAACACCTGATCGACGAAGCCACAGGGTGGGGCTTGGAAACAGCCAGGGCCCGGATGGTTATCGACAGCACGTTGGAGCAGCTCCGATACGCCATCGAAGGCGCCGATGCTTCCCGTGTTCCCGAGAAGCTCATACCGCATCTTGGGGCGCAGGCAGCTAATCTTCTGGACGGTCGCGCCGCAGGAACGGGACAGAACATGCCTTCGGTTTTCGCGGCCACAGCGCCGGCACCCATGCCTGTAGTGGTTACACCAGCCACATCGCAGAGCACACCACCAGCCACACCACCGCAGAGCACACAGGTCTCGCAGTCCCACGGGACCAGCCCCAAGAGCTTGAGGCCCACGCAACTGGAAAATAGATTCAGGTCCTTCCCCGAGCTGCGTGGTGTGGAGAAGTCGAAAGGCGCTGCCGGCAGATTCCCAGAGCTCGCGTCAAGCGAAGACGATGAGCCCGACTCTCATCATGACGGATCGCAGCCTGCGTGAGACCCGGCAAACACCCAAGCGGTGAGTAGGCCCTGTGGCCCTGTACAACCCCATTCTTGGACGTGTATAACCATCCATATAGACCGAAGGAGGCAACATGGCCATGACCTCAATCGACATCAACCTAGACGAACTCAAGCAGGCCAAGCTGCTGACAGGGAGTACCTCGAATTGTGCGACCGTTGATCTCACTCTACGGACCCTGATCGCCATCCGTCGGCAACCGAGCGCCGTAGAACGCATCATCGCGCGCCATTTCGAGCCAAGCCAGATCGAGGCCCCAACAGTTGCTCCGCCTACTGACACGCTGCTGAAATGAGCACGGTGCCGTCTGAATGCAGTCGTACATGACTCAACCTCGGCGACGGCCCGAACTCTCTGATTACAGCAGACCGAGGATATTCTGCTCCACACGCGCGATGAGCTGCGCAAGCGACTCATCACTCAGCGGGAGCTGAAACGAGGAAGTCCTGTATTCGTACAACGGGTCTTCCACGACCGTGTCACTCTCCCGGAAAACATCAATGCCGACCCTGTCAATCAACGCGTGGACATTCATTGAGTTCGGGTCTTGGTCGAGCGTCTGCAAGGTCACCAAGACGATTATGTCATTCCGACAACCCTCAACCCACATCCAGTTCGACAGATTGAATGGCGGATCCAGCCGTCTACCGCTCGTGTATTTGGCGAGCCCGCGTCCAGCGGCTCCATGGCTCTTGACGGTGAATCCAGCTGCCTTGAGCGCGTCCGCGATGAACTTGCGTTGTTCGTTGCGTGCGTCACGGTAGGCGTCGCGAGCAGCATTGAATTGCCCAATAGCGAGCGTTAGAGAAGTATCCGACATGCATTCGATCTTAGTAGCTCCGCAGAAGGCTCGTTTTCGGACAGGAAATCGTAGTAGTGGAGGAAACTCTGGGCATCAGTGCCGTCGCCTGTCAACCGTCGACAACATTATGAGCGTTTTGTATCGCGTTTTTGGGTGCAGTTTTGCTATGGATTTACCATGCGGTCTGAAATATAATCGAGATATGACAACTGCAATGAAGTCCGATCAACGACCAGGTCTGGGCGCATCCGATGAATCAGTCGGGCTCGCGTTCACTGAGCTGGTGTCGCAACTGCGCGAGATGCTCGGAGTGCGTCTGGTCGCGTACATCGGTGGCGTGAAGTCCGCCAGATCTGTGTCGACTTGGGCCGAGGGCACAGGGACTCCGGGCGAGGTCGACCAAGAGCGTCTGCGCCACGCCTTCCACGCAGCGGCGCTGCTGAGAGACCGCTACGACGCCACGACGGTTCAGTCCTGGTTCAAGGGGATAAACCCCGCCTTGGATGACGACGCGCCGGCACACGTCCTACGCGAGACTGATCCGATGAAGGGTGCTCGGGACGTCATTACGGCGGCCAAGTCATTCGCCTACGTCGGATGAGCGACTCTGAGCCAGAAGCTAGTCCAGGCTTGGAAACAAGCTCCAAGCCAGAAACAAGGCCAGCGCTGGAGATAGAGAAATCTGTGGAACCATCACAAGTCTGGCGTATCGGCTACGCGCCGGACCCCTGGGCGTGGCCATCGTGGACCTACGCCAACGATGAAGGCCTGTTCAGTGGCCGCTGGGACGACCAGCAGGGCCAGTTCCGCACGGTCTACACAGCTGCGAGCCTATTGGGCTGCTTCCTCGAAGTGCTCGCCCACTTCCGGCCCAGCAGCACACTGCTTGCTGAACTTGACCAGGTTGTCGACGACGACGGCAGCATTGGCAACCACCCTGAAGCGCCGGACGGGGCGGTGGGCTACTCCTGGCTTGACGGACGCATGTACGGCTCTGCATACCAAACTGGCAGGTACTGCTTCATTACACATTCACGCAGCATCGCTGCGCTGATTGCCCGCTACCCGTTCGCGCAGCATGGTCTTGCCGCAGGCCACGTGGACGCGGCGCTTCTGAAGGACGCCCGCGACCGCGTGCTCACCCGGTCGATTGCCAGATGGTTGTACGACCTCCACGATGGAGGAGCCCTCGTCGACGGCGTGCGGTTCAATTCCCGTCACGGGGACGAGATCCGTGTCTGGGCCGTGTTTGAACGCGCTGGTGACCCACCCCAAAGCCTATACATCCAGCCTTCGAGCGAGCCTGCCAGGGTCGATCCGGAGCTGCCTGAGCTGCAGGAGGCATTCGCCCGGTTCGGGTTGCATTGGCACGAAGGCTGAACGCTTCCGGCTGATTGATAGCTATTCTCCATTACTTCCCTATTGCACTGGAGAAATCGATGAGCCCGAAAGACGACACAGTCAGAGACGCCAAGAACAAACGCCGGATCGCCTTCGCAGACGCTGCCCTTGGGGCAGCCGGCCACGCAGTCACAGGTCCGGAAACCCGTGAACTGGCCCTCCAGGTCGCAGCTGGCAAGCTGACAGGCGACGAGGCTATTGCTCGGGCCCTCACCGGCACTGAATCCTATGACGCGCTCAATGAGCAGGAACGGGACATCGTTCGACAGGAATGGGCTGAGCGCATGGAGACACTGCGCGGTGGCCTGAACTACGAAGAGGGGTTCACAGCCGCGGGAGATTCCTACTCGGAGCTCGACGAAGACGGTACCTTGGTCCTGCGCCAGCCCCGCGGCTGATCAGCGCCTACTCCATCTTCTGCTTCCAGGGTCCATCTAAAGGTAATGAAACCCATTCATACCAAAGGCTATACGCTTAGCCTTTGGTATGATGGTGCCGTGACAGCAGATAATCAGCAACCTAGCACTTGGCCAGCCATCAGTTTCGAAGCGCATCCGTGGGTCCGCGACGGTGCCGAGATAGCGTCCCGACGGGCCCTGCTCCAGGCACGTGGCAATTACCAGGCTTCCGTCCCGCCATTCATCGCCTCACAGAATCTTGTGCTACCCGCTGAGACGCTCGCGCTGGCTGACGATGCGAGCCAGGCCCTCGCCCGATTCGACACTGAGGCTGGCATGATCGCCGCGTCGTTCGCCTCAATCCTGTTGCGTACCGAGTCTGCTTCCAGCTCTGAAGTCGAAAACCTGACATCCAGCGCCAAACAAGTGGCCCTCGCCGAGATTGGCCAGTCCAAGTCTGATAACGCACGCTTGGTAGTGGCCAACGTCAGAGCCATGACTGCAGCAATCCGGCTGTCAGACCAATTGGACCAAGCCTCGATCATCGCAATGCACGATGCGCTCCTGCGGGACAGTGCGCCCGAGTACACCGGCCACTGGCGCAACGAACAAGTCTGGATTGGCGGCGGCAGCATCTCCCCGCACTCTGCAACATTTGTGCCGCCCCACCACACGCGTGTCGCCGGACTCATGGCTGATGTTGTTGCCTTTGCCGAGCGCACTGACGTGCCGGTGCTCATCCAGGCAGCAATCGCACACGCGCAATTCGAGACTGTCCACCCCTTCCCTGACGGCAACGGTAGGACCGGTCGGGCACTCCTGCAAGGCATGCTCCGTCACGGCGGCTTGACTAGAAACGTGACAGTTCCTGTGTCGGCTGGGCTCCTCCACGACACTGATGCGTATTTCAGGGCACTCACTCAGTACAGGGCTGGCAACACAGCCGCCATTGTCACCGCCGTGGCTGAGGCGTCCTTTGCTGCGATCCGGAACGGGCGTGCACTTGTGCAGGACATCCAGGCGACAGCAGCGCGCTGGGACGCTCTGGTCCAGGCCCGAAGCGACTCATCGGTTCACCATGTGAAGAACTATCTGCTCCGCCAACCGGTAGTAAGCACCAAAACAGTAGCCAGTGAGCTGAGCATCAGCGACGTTGCGGCGCAGAACGCCATCGATCTGCTTGTTAGCTCTCATGTGCTGACTCAAAGCAGCGCCGGCCGCAGGAACCGCACTTGGCAGGCACCAGAGATTCTGGCTGCGCTTGACGCCTTCGCGGCACGTGCCAGGCGCCGCCGCGGCTGAGAACACTGAAATCCCTACTCCGAACAAAAACTCACCAGCCCTGAAAGGCAGAGCTCTCATGGACCCTGACACCAACTCCAAAGGGATTTCCGACGAAGAGGTCGAGCACCGCATGGCTGAAGCCGACGGTGCACTTGGTGCCGCAGGCCACCAAGTAACTAACCCAGTAACGCGAGAGCTCCTTCGACAGAAGATCCGCGGGGAGATCACAGGTCGGCAGTACCTGCTCCAGGTTGCTGAGCACGCCCTCGGGTACGTGCCTGCATCCATGCAGGATGCCTACTGACTAACGAGTTGCTGTGCTCGCTGATGAGAGACGCCAAGAACCGTGCCGATGTCGCGGATAGTTACCCCTTGGCGCCGCAGAACGAGCGCTGCTGCCTGTCGTTCACGGGCGGATTCGGCCCTGAGCTCTTCAGCCTTCGCAGCCAAAGCGTTGGCCTCGCGTAAGTGCGCGCTCACCTCCGGCGTATCGAAGCTGACTTCGATTTTGAAGTCAGACTCGGGGCGTTTGGTGAGGATGGCCGCGAGATCCTTCGCCATGACTGGGATCTCCGCGAGGTTACGGGCCTGGGTGTAGAAGTTTTCGATGTCATCGGATTTTAGGAACCAGAATCGTCCGTCTCTGACGGCGGTCACATGTAGTTTCATTGTGTGTCCTTCCCTTCTGCCTGTTTGATGATTTGTTTGGCCACCAACGGTCACCGATTTCTTTGTGACGTGGAACTTGGGTGGTGTTCTCTCCCACGTCGACGCGAGTGTGGCGGCCACCTTCAGTGACGGTGTAATCGACGCCGAGCTCCTTCGCAGTCTGTTTGAGCTTGTTCAGGAGATCCCGGCGCTTCATCATCACAAGACAAGTCTATAGCCCTCTAGACAAGTATGGCAAGGGTGGACTAGACAGTGGGTTGACCGTACGCCGCTGAGCCAACCCTTCGTCACCTTCGAGGTTGCTGACTCGTTGCTCCAAGGAGCGCAAAGTCGTCGGTGTGTTGGTATATATCACGCGATGATTCCTTTTTTCACGCGCTGCCATTCTGCAGTGGTCAGCAGCCCCTCGGCCCGTACCTGTTTGGTGGCATCCAGTAGACGCTCGGTCTGGATACGTCCACGACATTCCAGAAGAGCATCGGCAACGGGCTGGGCAGCAAACCCCTCGTAGAAGGTCGTACGTGCACGATCCTTTACCTGTTTCAGTTCAACGAATGCCGGCAGCTTCGGCCGAGCGCGCCGCGGGACGGCTACTTTGATACGGCCTGGATTCACATCGGCAAGCCCAAAGAGGGCCAGCACCGACTCACCATGGAGGTAAGCGCCTTCGCCAACTCGAAGCAGCGCCTCGGCGAACTGGTCATACCGTGTAGACGGCACGTCCGGCACGCGGTAAACCCCGTAAGCGACATTCTTCAAGCCACCCCTCGCGGCCAGCTTGGGAAGTTCAACAGCGGGAACACCAGCCTCAACGGCTTCTTTTGTGGCGACATACCCGTAGTGATCGAGCGCTATCTCACGCACAATGTCCCGATACTTCGCGTTTTCAACCATGTCACAACTATACCGTTTTCGGTATAGTTGTGACAACCCCACCCAGGTGCGAACGAATGGATTGGCTGACCCTCAAGTGCATTGTGCAGCTCTCACCTTCTAGACCCCAACCTTTCGTTTGGACTGCAGGCGCCGTCCCACACCCGGCTAGCTACTCACACCATAAAACGACCCTCGCGCCCTGAACGTACCAATAAACAGCGATCCCATGCCCACCGCCAGCACGGTCATCACCATCACCGCTGCAGGCATCGCCACCCCGGCCACCGCCAGTGCCCCCAATGACACAGAGCGTGCGCTTCAGGCGACGCCACCGGTGGTATGAAGATGCTCGGCTGGGCTTGAAGCTACTCGTCGACGGCCACGAATGGGTTTATGCCCTCACCTTACTTATCAGGCTCCGGTGCCAGACCGAAAAATGAGTCGAGTAAGCAGGCTCTGAGAGGGCGGTCTGTTCAAAGAACTGTTTGATTTTACCGGTATACAGATTCCGCTTTTCGAGTCCCTGGGACCCCAAGAATACGTGGCAAGTGCGTGGATACTTACCGCACTGCGCAGCGAGACGATCAAACAAGAACGTTTGACCACTTAGAGACTGCTGATATGCCTTGATGGCTTCTGCACGTTTCGGTTGGTACCCTGCATGGACGATTCGATTCCGCAGGCTAGCGGCACCACCTCGGTAAATCTGCCAGGGTGATCCTGATGACGTCCAATCACCGCCAAGCCTCGAAACAGTATGTGCCTGCGCACGTTTGAGTGGAGTAACGTCGCCGGAGAACAGATTAGAAGCCTCACTGAGCGCACGTTCGAGCCCACACTCGGACTGGATGTGATCTTCCCAGAGAAGTGCTGAGAGCAAGCTGTCGCTCAGAACCTCTATGCCTGTAGCAGCAGACACAACAGCCGCACCGTACTCGCCATCCACGTGGATGAGCCGATGCGCATCGATGAGCCGCTCCTTCGCGAGAATCGCGGGATTACCTTGGCCGATCTCCCTGCCCATCATATTGACCAAGTCGACGGGCACCACTTGTGGCCTATATCCGGGGCTGTTTTGGTGGTTTAGAAACATTATTGCCGTCTCGCCCCACTCCAGGCCCCCAAGCGCATCGAGTGAGAAAGGTGTCTCAACTGCCAGATCATCGACTAAGACCATAAGCGGTGCACGTTCGTATGTTGGAAGCAAGGGTGGCCGCCCCAAATTGGCGAGCTTCACTCCACGAACAAGCGTTTGAACCGCATGGAGCGCACGCATGAACGAATCTTCGCGCGGCTCAAGATTCTGGGTCTGCTGGTTCCAGTCCTGTGCAGGTTGATCCGGGGAATTTGCCAGGGTGATCACCCGTGCCACGGAATGAAGGCTCTGGGGCTGGGCTATATTCGCTTGTCCTTTGGGCAGATCACCGCCGCCGGTTGTCGTTCGATCAAGCCTTGCAATGCTCTTCATCGAGAGTGTGGTTGGGTCATCGCTTTCCATCTCCACCTGGTGAATCGTTAGGTGGGCAAAGGTCGGCTGTGAATCGGGATCATCCGAGTGGTAGATGTTCTGGACGGAGAATCCATCCTCGATACCGATCGGTTCTGGTAAACGGAACGTATATCGCCTTAGATGGGCGTGATCCCCGGTAAGTTCACAGTCCGGTTTAGAACATCCCTCATTGATTGCATTGTCTCGCTGCATCACAAGCGTTCTCCGTTCTGATCGCGTCCATTCAGGACTAATTGAAAATCTAGTCGAAAGGAGTGACAGAAACGGAAGGAGAACCCCTAAACTACGGTCCTCGACACGCTCTGAACCCACTTTTACAACTCAGCCCCATCTCACTTCAAGGGTATGGTTTTTTACCCACGATAATCACACTTATCCCCACTATCGGCGCGCAGGGTCTTTTTCGTGATTTGAGGGCCTGAAACTGGGGATTCCGGTCAGAGAACCGTCTGGGTCGCCACCAAGAAACCATCCTTGGCGGCTCACGACACGTTCAGGAGTACCGGGCCGTGTATGGGTCATAGGAAATGTGGCGCTCTCCGGTAATCTGCAACTATGACTCTTAGCAACCCCGCAGATCCCCTCGCCTACGAGTACGAGGACCTGCACGCAATCGTGGTCGATGCGCTCCGGCACGATCTCTCCGGTCACGCCCTAGACCATGCCGCCCACGAAGTCCTCCAGAGACTCCGAGACACAGGTCTCAACATTCCGAATAACCCTTCGGCGTAGTTGTCAGGACACGACGTGGGACCGTTGAAAGTTTTTATCGGCTCTTCCAGTGAAGGCAAGGACGCTGCCGAGCGCCTCTCGGCGCGTCTGGATGATCGCGGCTCAGTCGAAACCAAGGTATGGAACCATGGCGTTTTCGAAATTGGTTCCCATGTTCTTGACGACCTGATTAAGCAAACATTAGAGTCGGATTTCGCAATCTTGGTGCTAAGCCCCGACGATGACGTCGAGAGCCGGAATGTCCAGTTTCAAGCGCCACGAGACAATGTCATCTTTGAGCTGGGTCTGTTCATTGGTGCTTTGGGGAAGAACCGCACATATATGGTCCAACCCGACGGAGTTGATTTGAAGCTGCCTTCGGATGTCGCGGGGATTACCCAAGTGAGATACAACGGTGCGCGAACGGACAAGGATCTTGGTTCTGCCCTTAATCCTGCTGCGATCAAAATTCATGATCAGATCACGATAATAGGACCACGACCAAGAAGCGCTCCCCAGAACCAGCTGTCACAGTCTGGCTCTGAGACTGATCCAAACATTGATCGTGACCTTCAAATATTGGAACGTAACCTCTTTTCCCAGGGGTGGGGCTATCAGTGGAACCAGGCACAAACGACGTTGAGAGTCACGAGTCCTCGCGGCCACCGTCGAAGCCTGAAGTTGCGCCCACCTGCGCAGATGCGCTCCGAATTTGATCACTTTATCGGCGAGCTCCGCGGGCTTGGTGCCCGAGTTGATAGCAACTTGCGCCACCGAATTCTGTAGGTGACCCCCTGCGGCTTGGCTGTTTCAGCTGTCACCACAGGAGGTCGACGTTCCAACCCAAGCATCACCTGGGGGCTCCCAAAGGGCTTGCCTACGCCTGGTCGGGGTTGCCAGCGGCCAGCGGCTTCCAGGGGTATGGAACAGAATTGCTCTGCCCCTAGGCGCCTCCTGGACGTCTCCCTGTCTGCGTTTGAACGTACCTTTAAACCCAACAGCTAAACTCTATCGAATTTCAGCCTGATATTCGTGATCCTGTCGGAAATACCGAGCCTAGGCAGGCGATGCAGTGAGGCTCAAAATTCGTCGAATATGCGCCGTTAGGAGTGCCCGACCTAAAATGAAGAGGTGAAACTCCCCGTGGCCAACCGTCCCGTGAAAGACGCCACGACGATGAATCACTAACGGCTGCTCGCTTAGCTGAATCGTCTGCCGCTGTACTACGAAATGAGTGAACAGGTCTTCGTGTGCGCAGGCGTGAACGAGCGCGCGCGAAAACTGGTGCAGCAAGACATCAGAACTCACCGTCACTCGCAAGTACCCGGCATCTAGGGGCCCCTTCCAGAAGACGGTAATCGCCGGACACATCGGAACATCCGAGATAGACCCTGGCGGCAGCCACGGGGCGCTCTTCGACGGAGCCCGCCGCTACTACATCGACGACAGTGTCGAACGAACAAACAGCCTCAATAGCCTTAACTACATGCCCGAGACCAGGCACTACGAATATCTGGCAGTCCAGAGCCGCCCACCGGATTCCTGATGATGAGCAATCAGCGGTACTAACGTCCGCGGACATGGTCGCTCTGACTCCGAAATTCCGACCATCAGACACTCGAAGGGTGGTGCCAGCACAGGAATATAGCGCTGCCTTGTAGGCTTGCCGTGATTACTGCGATCTGAAGCGAGCGGCTCGTCCAAAAGGTCCCGAAGTTCAAGTCGCAGACGTGTGCTTGATCACACATTCATGTCGTTGCATAATGCGGCGTACGTCGTTTCTTATTCGTAATCGAGTATTTAGCGGGCAATTTGAGCTGCAGAGTGCAAATATACGCCCCCGCCTGAGGCACTAATGTTGCCGTCATGAGTCAAAGCTATCAACCGGACACTGCCACCAGCGACGGGGAAGCCATCGTTCCCACGCAAGGAAATCCTGAACCTCCGAAAGTCGACTGGGCGCTTCCTACTAACGCACGCGGATTCAAAGCCCGACGGACAGGGCATTGCTGTCTCTGCGGTTCTTCGATCACTCTAGGCGACGTAATCTGGGCAAATGTGGTTGGAGGTTACGCCTGCGGTCCCTGTAAATCCGCCGCCAGTCCGACTTGGGGTGGCGTCCTCCGGAAAGCACTTAATCGCGTGCGCGAGAAGAGACACCTCGCTCTGACGCGAGAAGATCTCATCGCCATCCAAGAGGCCCTCGACCAGCTTGGGACCCTCACTGCGGAACGCAAAGGTGATCAGGGCGACTGGTCTCTGCACAGGGGTCAAAGTGTTTACGGCCAAGATTTGATGGCCGCAGCGCAGGCGGACGAGCCAGCCCGGACCTATGGCCTGGTTCTTGACGCCCTTGAATACCGTTTCAGTCCCAACTTTAGGACGGATATGTTTCTTCGCCTCGCCAGATTCATTGAAGACCCCAAATCGACGGACGGCTACTGGACCGAGCTCTTCAGCCGACGTCGGATGAGACCGATGGTGACCGACCTTGACCTCCCGGATCCTGAATTGGGCTGGGAGTCCCCTTATGACGAAGTCCTCGACACTCTGATGATCCAACGGGGGTGGCATTCCCGGGCGAGCGATCAACCGGACGATCTCTATTTCGACGTTTGGACGTATGGGCCGGTCGTCAGGATCCGAAACCTCCCCTTTCCAAGACTAATGGGGCTGGAATCGTCGCTCACACGCATTCAGTGCATGGGCGACGGGACTTACGAACTTCAGTTGTCGAATGGGCCGGAGCAAATATTTGCGTCACGGCCGTGTTTGCTCCGAGTGCTACACGTAATCGAGCAACGGTCTTGGGTACCTACGGATCACGACTTGTACAGAACCAGCAGTGCGCCGGCCACAGAGGCGAGATACGGGTTATACGAGTACGTTCCCGACGGTGCGTGAGATCGGCGTGGATTCGGGTAATCCTGAAGAAGAGAGAATAAACCATGAACAAATTTCCGCTCACAGAGCAGTCACCTGCCGGAACGTACTACGTGGTCACCCACAGCCGGTCCGTGTACAAGATCGTCCTCGATCCGGACCGCCAGCCGCAGATCATCCGCTATCGTGCCGGCGGCAACATAAGCCTGCATGACGGTGAATCTCTCAGCGGCATCAGCGCCTTCCGCTTCGATGCCGTCACAGGCGAAGGCATCGTCTTCTGGTGGAAGGACCCCCCGGAAGACCGGGACGATCCCGAAGGCCCCTACGCTGGTTCCAGCCGACACACCTCCCTCGTCTACCTGATCCTGGAGGACGCGACTCAGCAGGCATCGATTGCCCCTATAGCACCGTCGTCCGAATGGCCCGAAGACGTCATCCAGCGGATCAAGGACGAGGACGCAGGCTCGCTGCTTGACCGAATCAGGCTTGGGCTTTCGGGCGCCGACGACGAGACTTTCGCAGCCTTCGTCAACACTATTATTGCTAGTCAAGTATGAATGGAACTTGAATCGAAGATTTGACCAGATGAGCCGTGCCGAGAATCATGCCAGCGTTTTGTCGGTGGTGTTATCGGGTAGCGGGCCCCCGTTTCTTAGAGGTTACGAACAGCGTCTGTCTATTCGATGGCTGTGGAGCGGCGGTCGTCAGAGCATCCTACGACGCAAGGTGAGCCGGGATTACCCCGTGTACCTGGACAATTCGTCCCAATAAGCTTTCGGCAGGCAGCAAGCGGCTTTCGCGAATTGCAATTTTTATCGCCCAGAAGATCTGCGGCCCGGACAGCATCCCGATCTCATGGCCTCGTAGAGGGGCAGGAAACCCGTTTAGATGCAGTACCGCCCCACCAGGCGTTGCGATTACGCAGCGTAGCTGTCATCAGCGAAGGCCTCGGCAGCGCCGATGACTTCGCGAGTTCGCTGCTGCTGGATGAAGAGAACGGGCAGTTCCTCATCCAAGCGCGGGTTTGCACCCATCAGCCACGCCAAAGCGACGTTATTGCCCTCAGTCATTTCGAGCGTTCTCCACACCCTGTACCCGAGGCGCAAACGAGCAACAACTTCGGGGCGGGGTTCCGGGCCGTCAGGCTTCGCCCACTTGAACGGAGAAGTCCGGTCTTTCACCCCGGCCATGGTCTGCACGACCGTGGCGCCCACGTTCTCGTTAAGCTCACGCACCAGGTCGTGAATATTCATCCTGGTCGCATCGAAGTGGATCCCGTTTCGAATTGTTGCTTCCATACGCTCATGCTCTCAGATCTGTCAGTCTCAGGCAACCAGAAAGCGACTGTAAAGCAACAATTTTACGATTATCAATTTAGTCCTACCCTCCTGAGGGTTAAAACCGCTGTCTCATGGGGCCAGCGAATGCGGACCGTGTGAATAGTTGCCACTACGAGGGGTGAGATAAACGGGCAGACCCGGCGTCCTCATCGTCTTCGTTTGGCTAGCACTCTTTATTGGAAATGATTGGCACAATCCGTGCTGAACATAATTTTCACCGATCTGCTCGTAAACGAGCTTCGGGATTGTTCCTGACCATGTACCCGGAGCCACTAGAGTCCGTGACGTGACCAAGGCACGGACCGCTCCCGTCCACAGCGAAGCGCAAGGTTCGCCATGAAATAGCTGCCGTGGACCAAAGGGCGCACAATGACCACGGTGGGGCCGAGCGCTGGACCGGGCGCGTCCACCGCAGCGGAAATTGCCTCTTTCGAACCGGAGACGCTCCAGCGGCCCCATTTTGTCCACTGCAGGGGCAGGGGATGACCACATAACGACCACAAATTGTCCAGATAATGGACACTGGAAGGCTGGAATGATGAGGAAAACGAAGGTCAGAAGGGTCGCAGGATTACCTCCAACGGAACGCACAATGCAGTTATGAAGTTCCATACCAAATCTCTCCATGCACGCGTACGTATAGGGACTTTAGTTACTGGACTGCACAACTGCATAGACAACATGGAACAGACCGCTGACAACTACCCAGAAGGGATTTGATGCCATCCGCCCTGAGCTTGTGCGATTGTCAGCTTGGCGCTTTCTCTTGAGCAGGGAAGAGGTGTCCCTCTTACCAAGAGGCCCCTATTCGTCGAACTCGCGGTCATCCTCGTTATGGGCAGGCTCGTCTTCGTCCTGCAATCCCCAACGTCGTAAAGAATCGCGGCGCATGCGCTCCGTGCGGGCTGCCGCGGCGTGCGGATTCTCCTCATCCACCTGTTGCCGAGCAGCGCGGATTCGCACTGGCATCCCAGTGTGCTGCGACTGCCTTTCCTCAACAGAACTATCCTCCAGCAGGCCTCGGGTGAGCTTCTGAGACGATTGCATCTCGTTCTCGTCCTCTGACATGGAAATGACTTCCTCGGCGTGCAGGGAGGCTTGAGTGGCTTTCTTCCGCTCCCGGTACCGCATTCGCTGCTCGTCGGAGGAGAGGGACTCCCAGAAGCTTCTCGCATCGCTGATTTCTCGCGGTTCAATTCCGGCCCTGTGCATCGCCGCGCTGTCAGCCCTGTAGATGCCGTACTGCACGAGGGCCTCGTCTACGATCAGCAGGTCCAGCAGCTCGGAATACAGAGCCTTCTGAGCCGGTTCGGCAACTGCAGATTCCGGCTGATGCGGCCATGACGCGGCCGCGGTGGGGCCCTCGCCAGACGTACCCGGTCCGCGCTCTTCCATGTTGTCTGTCAAAGTTTCTGCCTGGGTCCCACTTGCATCGGCGAGTCGGTTCCACAGTTGCATCACCCGCAATCGTGCATCATGGGCTTCCGGAAGCCTGTCCAAGATGTCACCGAACCCGACCCCGTTGTCGTGGCCCCTTGCGGCGATCCAACGGTACAGCTCCTCCTCCGCGGTACGCAGCCCGCGCTCTTCTCGAGCCATCCGCGCCATGTCCTCATATGCGGCCGCCAGCTCCTCCCCCGTGGACTGTGCCGCCGGACGCGGAACTCCTGCCTTCACGAACTCAGGACGGTGTTCCCTCGGGCGGCCGTTCGCCTTCGCAGAGAGCTGCCCGAGCGCACTTGCGTGCTCGTAGTGCTCGCCCAGAGTCTTCGCGCGAACCGGGGTCGCCATTCCGGACAATTGATAGCTCAGCCGTGGCACCTTCGGGGACTTACCGCGCCTCCAGCCGGGCTCAGTGACGGTGACGCCGTGATCGGCCATGACGGACTTCCAGGTGTCGAGATCTACCGCCCGCGGGTGGTCCATCGCGGCTACGAAGGCCTGCCTGATCTGGTCCTGGTTCGAAAGCGCGCCCTCCGCGGCCATTCGTCGATCTCGCTGGTTACGCTTCTCCTTCTTCCTCTCAGCCACTGACGGTAGGCGCTGCGGTACGAGGTCATACTCGCGGCCGTGCTCGGCGAGGAACCGGTCGGCCCTCTCACGCATCTTGTCGATATCGGTGAGGTCACCGGCGAGTTTCCGGCCGGCCCTGTAGAGCTTTCCATCGACTTCCATGTCTTGATACAACGTGGCGTTCCGCGTCGCGTGCACATGGAAGTTGCCTCCCTTGCCTTCAGCCTGCCCGACGAACGTGGCCTGCTCTCCCGGATACAGGTTTGCATGCCTCGCGACGACGTACTCAAATGCTTTCGCGACCTGCTCGGAGTCCTCGGGGTTCACCTCGTCGAGACCGAATGAGGTGATCAGATGGCGCGCCTCAGACTGCCGGACAACTTCACCTTCGTGGCGAACGTGCGTCGCAGCTTCGCCAGTCTTCGCAACGGCCCAGTATCTGCGCCCGTTCGGCCGCGTGCGCCTCACATGCGTGGCAGCCTCACCCAGTTCGGGCAAAGTGTACGTGGCGGGCGACTTACGCTTGGCCCCTTGTGTGCCATACCTCCGTCGCGTCGCTGCGAATTCGCGCTCCGCTGTCCCCGGGCGGCAATTCTGGCCAGCAATGTGAAGCACCCGATCCTTGGCAGTCTGGCCGGGCTTGGGCTTCACCGTGTAGCGGAGTAGACGTGAAGCCACGGTCGTGGTTCCTGCGTACTCGACGGGCATCAGAACACCTCCTGGAGCTTCGTAACGACCGTTGCATCTCGCTTCGCGTCGCACTCCATGACCAAAGCGATCCGATCGAGCGCTCGCTCCACACCACGAAGCGCGTCTGCATCCACAAGGCCACCGGAGTTCGCGACCTTGACGATCTGGTTCCAGTTGTTTCCGATCTTCTGGAACAAGAACGCCTGCCTTGAGTAGCGTTCGGTGACCTCGTGCAACGTGTTGCGGACATCGGTGAGCACACTTTCATCAGCTTTGACCACGACCGGTCTGCGGACCGCAAGTCGCTGCGATAAGGACTTTTGCGCAGCATTGATCGACGTCGCGTCAGACAAGGCCTCCGCGACGATTTGCACCGCCTGACGCACGCCATCAGATCTGCTGCCACCAAGTAGCCGCTGCACCTCGGTGAGCGCGGCGATCCCGTCACGGTGCATCCGCACCGTGACGACCTCGCTTGCGCCCGGGCTCGACGTGCTGCGCACCTCGGCCCTCTCGCCGCCGCCAGAGCGACGGCTCACTGGCGGAAGCTCGGCATCCTCCACTGACGCTACGGACACCGCGCTGGTCGGGCGTCCACTGTTCGCTCGTTCCTCGCTCACTGAGCCCTCCAAGTCCGCTGGTACCTATAGATCTGAGCCATGGGCCTAGCGCTGGTATCCATAGATACCAGCGAACTGGCAAGCAACCCGACCGTATACGTTCGTCGCTTCGCTCGAACGCACGGTCGGGCCGGACAGGAATCGTCGCTGTCGCTCCTCACCCCGTCCTTTGCTTGCGAGGAGAGGGCTGAGCCCCCTCCTTCGATCCACCCCCGGGTACGAGGCCACCCCGCCTCGCCAGACAACCGGCACAAGCTGCCAAGGGAGACGACCCGCTGCACTAGCGCAGCCCCTGAGCCTCTGCACCTAACCGATGGCCGAGTAGCGAACGTAGCTCACTCAGCCGATCGGCTTCGTCAAGGTCGCCGTCGATCACCTCAACCGCGAATTCGCGATACAAGTCTTCGATTAGTCGATCGCGATTCTTCGCTCGCCGCGCCAGAAGCTTTTCCTTCAACGACTTGGCGCGCGCCTCAACCTCCGCGTATAGCTCCTTCTCGGTCTTCGGCCGTCGACGCGTTGCAGATACGGACGAAGCCCTCATGGGCGACTTCAGAGTAGCTGTATTGACTGACGCTGAGTGCTCCGTCAGCGTCATTCGATCCTCGTAGCGTTCACTCATCGTGTGATCCTCACTTTCCTGACTTTGTGGATGGGCTGTGGTTATGTAGAACGATTCGCTAAAGCTTGATGGGCGGAGCACGGGCCATGCATTCCGTCCATCCAAGTTGGTCAGCCACGTCAGTCAGCCGACCCACGTTCGGTCTGCAGGATCCGAGTCTGGAACATCCCACATACTGGTGTCCTGGGTGGACGGCCCCACGCTTGCGAGGCCGCTGCTAACCGAACTAGTCGACGTGTCCGTAGCCGGCCCTGAGGTAGACGTGTCAGGAACAGGGGACGAAGGGATCATCACAACGCTGCCCCTACCTTCTAGCTCGAGGCCCTCACGCACCATTCCGCGACTCTTCTTCACTGCGACGAGCTCGAGCTTGTCGAGCGCTCGTCCGAAGTCGGTTCGTCCCAGTCGGTGCTCACGGAAAATCCCCTCGGCGATCGCCCACTCCCCGTACGCATCATGAAGTTCTTTGGTTGTGGAGCCGCCGTGGACTGGGGTATCCGTGCACATCGCCTCCATGAAACGCGAAACGTTGTCCTGATCAGCTGCGTA
This sequence comes from Actinomycetales bacterium, assembly GCA_038199985.1. GTDB lineage: Bacteria > Actinomycetota > Actinomycetes > Actinomycetales > Micrococcaceae > Arthrobacter_J. The sequence continues at coordinate 30,032 of JBBPYK010000040.1, forward strand.
ATTGCGCGTGGCCAGCTTCACCGCATCGGGTTCGCCGAGACCCTTGTACTTCCAGTAGTCGGCCAGGCCTTGCGCCGCCCAGGTCAGAATGCCGTCGGCTTCCTCCTCCAGCTTGACCTTGAGCTGGCTGTCGCGCTCATTCTCCGGGATGTAAACACCAAACGGGACCACCCGGACGCGCTCAAACACCGCCGGATCGTTGGCCGGGAGTGTAGGAAGGTGGTTCGTCACAAGCAGGATGAGCCAAGACGCAAGGAAGGTGATGGGGTCCCCGTAGAGCTTCCGAGCGGTCACCGGATCGCCGCCCGTCAGGCTCTTCAGCAGCGCAGAGGCAATCTGCGCCATCTTCTCCGTTTCCGATAGCACTACGAAGCGGGCGCCGCGCAGGTCGAACAGCGCGGGGCTTGCCCCGTTCGCATTGGCTTTGGTCTTCTCGAAGAGTGTCGACGGGGCGAAGTGCGCGTAGTCGCCGAACGCATAGCCGAGAGACTCGTAGGTGACGCCCTTGCCATTGCGGCCGATCCCGATCACGATGAGCAGAATGTGCTCAAGTTGCTTACCCACGAGGGCCAGCCCGCAGAACCTCTGAAAATATGCCCGAACCTCCGCGTCCGGCAAAATTCTTTCCAGAAAGGCTTTCCACCTCACGATGCGCGCCGACGGGTCATATGCTCCACGGGTGACCTTAGTAAGTCGATCCGCGGGATCGTTCGGGTGCAACTCGAGCGTCTTGAGATCGAGCGAGCCGGTTGGGGTATTCAGCACATACGGGTCGGCGTCCAGCTCGGACGCGTCTATGGCAATGCCCGGCATGCTTGCGGTAAGCGTGAGCACTCCTCTCGCGCCGCTGGCCGTCTGCGACTTCACCAGATCACTGTGAAGGTCCCTGTCACTCATAGCGTCCGCCGCCAGACGGCGAATCGTCTTCATGACCGCGTTTGTCGCCGCCTTGTCGCCTTTGTCCTCAACCCAGCGACTGCGGACGTATTTGAACCAGCCAAGCCCGGTGACATGCATCAGCTTAAACTGGTTGTCGGCGGCCACCTCGTACGCAAGGCGCATTTGGAGACGGTGTTTTTTTGCTTGCTGGAGCAGCCACTCGGGCTGCCAGTCGCTTTCAATTACCGCAAGAGTGCTCTCAATGCCAACGAATGTATTCGCATCCTCAGCACCCTCCCCGCTGCGACCGATTTCTGTTTCTCTCATCAGAACCCACCCCCTCCCCGACGGACCGCGACATAGTGGTCGCGGTCCTCGTCGGTGACAGGCCTGATCGTCGCCGGCACCCGCTGAGCCTCGGGGTCCCACCCCCCGAGCTGGGTCATGCGAGGATTCAATCCTGCACGGTTGTTTGTCTCAGCGTCTTTGGATAAAGTCATAGTCAAGTTCCTTTCGCATTAGACGAGGTGCAACTCGTCGGATGGTGCTAAATATCGTGGAGAACGCCCTGGCATTTGCCGGGGCGTTCTTGCATGCTTGGGCGCGCCCTTCCGAATCAGGCAGACTCGAGCTGCTCCTCTATCCAGGCATCGACGTCGGCCTGACGCCACCTCACGTGCCCGCCAATCTTGACGGCACGAGGCAGAGGCTCTCCGAGCGAGCGTTTTCGGTAGATCGTTGACACCGACCAACCTGTCTGGACTGCCAGATCCTTCGCCGTGAGGAGCCCTCTTGCATGCGCACTGAAATGTATGGTCATTCTTCCCACCTATCTCCACCAGTAATTCATAGCTTGTGAATATAACGTAGCACACGCTCCACATTCCTGGTAGTCTGTAACAAATGGAAGCAACAACTTTTGCCGCAGCCGTGGGGACATTCCTGCGGGCTTACCGACTTGAACACGGAATCAAGCTCGAATCAATCGCCCAAGTTGGACGCGAATTCGGAGCCACCTGGAGCTTGTCCAGCGTCCAGTCCATTGAAGGCGGTCGAGCGTCTCCGACGCTTCCAACCCTCCTAACCTTGGCTCTCGTGCTGGGGCAACTGTCAGGGGAACCCATTCGACTCTCAGATCTCCTCAGACCTGCCGAAGCCCTCGACCGACCGTTCGTGTTGACGCCCGACCAGCCGGTTCTACGGTCCTGGGTGGAGCGCGTTCTATCCGGAGACAAAGTTGACCTGACCGAGGAAGACTTTGTTCAGGTCCATGAGCGCAACGCAAGGGCCTGGCACGAGGACCTAGAGCACCCTGCCGCGCAGCTCAGTAGCGGGCAGTTGACCGAAGAAGCGCGTCACGCTCACGTCGACGCCCTCTGGGAGGCGATGAACGAGCCGCCCGAGCCCTTCGAGTACAGCAAACCTCTCCGCCCAAGAGCCAGTCTTGCGGAGTCCCGTGCCGCAAAGAAGCTGGGCGTCAAGACACTCGATCTGCAACGGCAGGCCGTCCGACTCTGGGGACACTCACTTGAGTCAGAGGCGCTCAGCAGAGCGGGCGTCGACAGCACGCCCCAGGCACGCGGCCGTGTCACACGCATGCTCGTTGACGAGATCCGCACGTCCATGACAGAGGAGAATTGATGGCCCGACCGAGAATGGGAATCGGGACTTACGGCACCATCAACACGGCCGAGATTCAGCCCGGGAAGTGGCGGGCCCGCACGCGCTACAGGTTTGCCGATGGGAAAGCACGTCAGGTTGAAAAGTTCGCACCGAGCCGAGCAAAGGCGATCTCAGCGCTGAAACAGGCCCTCATGACAGTCGAAGCGGATCGGGGCGGTGAGCTGAAGCCGAATACGTCGTTACGTGTCCTCGCTCAAATGTTTCTAGATGCCAAGCGCGATGTCGGGCGGTCCGAGGGTACCTTGGAGACCTACGGCTAAGCCGTCACCGCCCACATCACACCAAGACTGGGCGACCTCGCCGTCGCCGAGGCCAAGCCGGAACGTCTACAGCCCTTCCTCAACCGCGTCGAAAAGGAGAGCGGGGCCGGTGCCGCAAAGAACTGCCGCTCGACACTGAGCGGCATGATGGCGCTGGCAGTGATCAACGGCGCCATCGAGAAGAACCCCGTGCGTGAGCTTGACCGGATTTCGCGCCCGAGAGGGAAGAAGCGCGGCAGCTCAGCAATCCCGATCGACGAGCTGCCCACATTTCTTACCAAAGTTCGCGCCGATGCGGATTTGACGAAGTGGGACACTGTCGAACTGATCGAATTCATGCTCTCCTCAGGCTGGCGCGTGGCGGAAGCCTGCGCGCTCGACATCGCCTCCGTTGACTTCTTGGCAGGCACTGTCACAGTCGAGGCGATCAATGTCCGGGTCAAAGGCAAGGGCGTATTGCGCCAGAATTTTCCAAAGACCGAGAAGTCTGCACGCATCACTCCCCTACCAAGGAGGACATTGGACCTGCTCGGCCGCCGCAGTGAGCGGCTGAAGGAATTCACCACGCTTCTGTTCCCGACGCCGCTGATGCGTCTCCGCGATCCGTCAAACACGCAGCGTGAGATTCGGGATCGGCGAGTCCTGCTCGGCTATCCCGAACTGTCCACCCACTCATTCCGCAAGACCGTGGCAACCATCCTCGATAGGGAGGGGCTGTCAGCTACCGAGATTGCCGACTATCTTGGTCACGAGAACCCGTCTATGACGCAGGATGTCTATATGAACACCCTCAAGGGATCAACTCGGGCGGCTGAAGTCATGAGCCAGCGCCTCGACGGCCTCATCTGAATGTGGGGTTAGCGGCCATAATGTGTGTATGCAAAGTGGCTTTTGACCAGTAATCATATGGGATGCAGGGCCTTGTACATGCTTTGAAAGCATGTATGGTGACAGTTCCCAAGAACCACCCCCGTTGTGGTGTATGTGCTCAGAA
>JBBPYK010000041.1:0-2655 GCA_038199985.1 Actinomycetales bacterium
GGCGTTCTTGTCGGGAAGATGCTCTCCGCCTGCTGCGCGTTCGAGCACGGTCACGGTGTGGATGAGGCCGATGCTCCCGACGGACTGACCGTGCGATTGGAGGCGTAGTAATCGTTCGGCTTCCTTCGTGGCGGCACGGCAGCCTCCGCCGTCGTCGATGAGGACGATGACGCGTTCTCCGGCTTCTGCTGCCACGGCGGCGTGGGCGATGACCATGGTCTCCCCGAGGTCTTTACCGGAGCGAATACGCTGATCGAACGGAATACCGCTGATGCGTTGGACGGCTGCGGCCAGCTCGTTGGTCACGTCGTCGGAGATGACCTCCATGTACTTCGGCGTGAGCTTCTTCCAGACCCGTTCTGCGGCGGCGAATCGCTGGTCCTGACCTGCTTTGCGGAGGATCTCTGTTTCCACAGCTTCCGGAGCACATAATGGGCCCAAGACGCTGACGAGCAGGCGTTGTTTGTTGACCGAGAAGAAGTTGATACCGGGTCCGGCATCCATGATCGGACGCTGGCTCATTCGGCAGAGCCCTCCGGTGTCTCGTCGTCCTCCAGGTCGCTGAGGTCCACGGTGACTGGGGGCAGGTCCGCCGCTGACATCCAAGGCGGTTGGCGTTCCTTCGGGGTGATCCCGGCTTCAGTGAGTTCTTCGGCTGCCGTTTCGGCGCTTATCCCGCGAAGTGTGGCCACGGTTTGTGTGGACACGACGCCTTCGCTGTAGCCGGAGACGGCACGGGCGAGAAGGCGTTGCGGAGAGCGGGTACGGTCGGAGTCGTTCTGAAGGGACTCGTACTGGTCGCTCCAGCCGAACCGAGTCACGAGTCGAGGTGTCGAGAGTGCCATCCACTCGTGCTTGGTGGTGGTGTCGATGTACCCGCGGTCGCAGAGGACGATGGCGGCTATAGACGGGGAGACGAGGAACCACTGCACGACGGCGGACAGGTCGGCCTCGGACAGGTCTTCCCGGGGTCCGAGGAATTCTTTGAGCCCCTCGCCAGGCACGAGGAGGTGTCTGGAAAACGCGTCAGCGCGTACCTCCTCCTCAGTGCGAGCGCTGAGGTCCTCTCCGTCGTTCCAGTCGCCGAAGACCACGTGGGCGAGTTCGTGCGCCAGGGTGCTGCGCTGCCGCATTGGGTTACGGGTGCGGGCTACCCCGATGAACGTGACCCCGCGGACGGGATCACGCATCGTCAGCCCGTGTTCGTCGGGCCCTGCCTCTAGCACGGCGACGTCGTGACCAGTGGTCTGCTCAATAAGCGCAGCTAGATCACCTAGGGGCTGAACGCCTAGGTGATGCGCGCTGCGGAATGCAGCCGCCGCTTTCTTGCCCTGTTGCTCTGGCGTCATGCTCTGCCCGCTGTCACCGGGGCCCGAGGATTGCCTGATCGTCCAGATAGGCGTCCAGCTCGATGAAGTGCAGCAGCCGCTGGCGCATCTTGTCCATCGCCGAGCCGTTCGTCGCTCGCGCGGCAAACTGCACCCGGTCGGCGGTGGCCGTCCCGGTCAGCTGGGCCACGGTGCAGCCGGTCGCATCGGCGATCTGGATGATCTCGGTCATTTTCGCTGGTCGCTTGCCGGAGAGGATGCGGCTGAGCGTCGATTGCGAGATGCCCGTGCGGTCTTCAAGCGCGCGCTGCGACAGATGAGCCGCCTCGCAGGCGCTTTCGATCGCCGCGCCCATCCGTATCGTCGTCATCCAAACCACCTCCTGAATCAGGTTCTATAATGTGATTCAGTGTAGCTGGTACGGCTGACAGTATCCACTTGGAGCTCGGTCCGAGTGGATACTGTCAGGCAGCGTTTCGACGGACCCTACCCCTACCCACCTACTTGGACCAGGCCGGACGAACGGGCTCAACGCCGCACCAATTTGCCTGGGCAAGGTGTGAAGTACCTGGGACCGAACCGCGCACATTCGAGTGCAGCCCTATAGCGTCGTGTCATCGAGGCGTTGCCAGTCGCTTGGCCACTCGCTGGTTGCGGCGTTGGTCCACTCAGTCGGATTCGGTGGCCACATCGCAGGCGGTTCGGGAGCACGTACTTCTTGTCCGCGACGATCATGTCGGTGAGGTCGTCCCAGAACTTCCTGCCGCTACGCTCGTAGTGCAGGCCTTGGGATGCGGCGATCCGTTCCAAGAGTTTCCTCGTTTCGTAGAACTGTCGACGATCGATCTGGGCCCCAGTCTCATCCACACCTTGCTCCCCGGCGTTGGTGGTGAGACTCGCGATTCGCTGGCGTTCCTCTTCGTCGCGGCGCTGGAGGTCGGCCCGGAACTCGCGCATCTTGCGGACAGTCTGCCTGTAGGTCTTTGCGTCCGCGACTGATGAGTACCGCCCGTTGAAGCTTGCTGCCCGCGCGACTAAACCGCGCATACCGAGGATCACGGCAAGTCAGACACGAACGGGTGGGTTCCGGAACCAAACCAGGAGTTTGACGCTCTTCTCCAGTGCGGCGAAGAGGGCGGTGAAGTAGAGGAACGGGAACATGCTGAGCGGTAGCCAGAGGCCCATACCGACGGTGAGCACCAGGAGGTGGGCGTCGTAGGTTCGGCCGTTGGTGATCGCGTGGACAGTTGCCCAGGTGATAGTGCCGAGACCGAGGATGACGAGCAGTCCCGGGTGATCTCGAAGGCCGAGACAGGCCAATTGCTGA
>JBBPYK010000042.1:0-3200 GCA_038199985.1 Actinomycetales bacterium
CACCGCGACCGCAGCACACACCGGGGCAGCCTCGGCATCCGCAACGCCGGACGAGTCGGCTCACGCCGAGCACTCTGACAAGTCCGCCGTCGCCGCTCCGGTTAGCCCGTCCGCGGATAAATCGGCCCCGTCTACTTCCAGTACGTCGTCCGTGGACCGTCCTGCGCCAAGTGACTTCGCTAGTGCTCCCGGACCAAAGACGCAGGTCGATCCATTGCCCGAGATCTCCTCGATCCGCGAACAGCCGGGCAAAACGAAAAAGAAGCCACAGAGCCTGAGCAAAGCTCTGGCACAACCGCATGGCGTGGCCGCAATCGGAGTTTCCCCCCGGGGTAAAGGGGTGAATAACGGCATTACCAAGCAAGCCACCGAATTGAAGATGCGAACCTTGAAGCGCGGAGAGCAGGACGCTGGGGTCAACGACGCTGCCCGCACCGGTGGTTGTGCTCCTGGTTACGGAGACGGTCGCTCATGCCTGCCGGTCGCCCCGCCCAGCGCCGCCGAGCACGCTGGCCACAACATGAAGGTGGAATGGACCTGTAAGGAGCTTTTGACACTTTTCCCGAAGGGCATCCCTCTTCAAATCAAGGGTACCGACCCCCTCGGCCTCGATGAGGACGGCAATGGTATCGCGTGCGGCTAAATTGCATCCCTTAACGAAATGGACCGTTGGCTTTAGCTATTCGGCTTTTTGCCCCTAACCTTCCCGTCCTCTGGAGAGAAATGACATCGCTCGTCGCGCGCACCGAATCGCCAGAGTACACACTCGTGGCACCGCCCACCGACCAAGAAAAGTACGCTTATATAAAGGGATCCCAGCACCGATGGTTTTTCTGGGCGCACGCGCTGGCCTTCGTGGGCATCGCGATTAGCCTTTACGGCTTCTCGCGCATGCAGTACTGGACCCTGATCTTCTTAATCCCGCTGGCGCTGTACGCGGGGGAGACCCTATTGGGTCTGCGCACATCGACCTACCGACGCAGGGTGACCCTTCCAGATCACCTGTTCAAGGTCGAGATGTGGCTTCCCGAAGCGTACCCCACGGTCGATGTCTATTTGCCCACTGCCGGGGAGCCGCTGGAGATCCTGAAGAATACCTACGGTTATGTGTCCATGCTCGACTACCCGGGCACAGTTAAGGTGTTCGTCCTGGATGACATGGGCCGGGAGGAGGTCCAAAGTGCTGCGATGGCGCACGGTTTTGAATACATCGCGCGGCCAGGTAGCGAGCTAAAGAAAGCAGGCAACCTGCGTTATGCCTTCGAACGTACCGATGGAGAAGTCATTGCGATCTTCGACGCTGATTTTGTCCCGCGCCCGGAGTTTCTTTCCGAACTCTTGCCCTACATGCACGACGGTTCTGTTGGAATTGTGCAAAGCCCGCAGTTCTTCTCCACGCCCAAATCGATGCACTGGTTGGAGCGGGCGGCCGGTGCCACCCAAGAAATCTTTTACCGCCTCATCCAAGTCTCTCGGGACTCGGTCAACGCAGCGATCTGCTGCGGCACCTCGGCGTTGTACCGCCGCACCGCCTTGGATGAGATAGGCGGATTCCCACCGATCGCTCACTCAGAGGATGTGTTCACCGGTATCGAGATGAGTAAGCTCGGCTACCGACTCCAGTACGTTCCGGTGAGCCTGTCGCAAGGGATCTGCCCGGATACTATCGACTCGTTTATCTCCCAGCAGTATCGGTGGTGCGAGGGCTCGATGGAACTCGTCAAGGGCGAGGACTTCCACTCAGGCTCTGGCTTGGATGGTAGGCAGCGGCTCTCCTTCTGGTCAGGGTTCTTCTACTACGCCACCACGGCGATGAACGCCTTCTTCGCCCCGCTGCCAATCCTGATCATGATCCTGATCTTCCCGCAGTACATGATCGCCGCGAACTTCCTGCCACTGCTGCCACTCTTGGTATTGTGGCTTCTGGTCTACCCCATGCTGTTGACCTCACGCTGGCGACTGGACGTGCTGCGGGTGCAGCTGATTTATTCCTTCACCCACGCGGTAGCGATCTTTGATGTCTTCTTCGGACGAGCCTCGGAATGGGTGCCGAGTCACGGCAATACCAAGTCGTCTCCGTTGGCCTTCAAGGTCAAAAGACTGATCGTTGGCTACCTTGGTGTCACCTTTGGTGCTGTTATCATCGGGCTTGTCTGGAGACTCTCGCAGCCTGAGTACGCACTGACAGACTGGTGGGCCGCCGTGGTCTTTGTGGGAATTAACGCTTACGTCTTCGTGCCGGTGTTCCTGCTGGCACTGGGGATCGAGATGCCGCGCTTCACTTTTCCCTCACGCATGCAGCGCAAGACAGCCAACGCCGCCGATCAGCTATCGGACCTCGATGAGATGTTCACGACTGTCAGCAGCGAAAAGAAGAGAGCACGCAAATGAGCACCATCGCTCCGAACCGTTCCGAGGAAGAAACTCCTGTATGGGGGCAGGCTATCGTCTCGTTCCTGCCCGCTAGGGTGCACCCCTTGGCCCGGTCTTTGGTGCCGCATTTGCCGTTGGGACTGATCCTGCTCGTTCAAACCATCGCCACGCTGCGACTGAACAACACCATCTACCGAGACGAAGGCTTGTACATTTGGACTGGCTACCGGATCATAGAGAACTTGCTGCACGGCACGCCGTTGTTCGATGAGCCTAGCCGGTACTTCTCCGGTGCTCCCGCGCTCTACCCGGTCCTCGCTTCGTTGCTGGACCGGATGGGAGGTCTGGAGCTCGTGCGGATCTTCAGCCTGTTGTGGATGCTCGCCGCAACGAGCGCGCTTCACGCGGTGGCCAAGCGACTGTTTCCCCACAAGGCCGCGTTCTGGACGGCGCTGTCGTTCGCCGTGGCGGGACCGATCTTGTTCCTAGGACACTTCGCAACCTTCGATGCCATGTCCCTGTCTCTACTCGCCTTGGCCATGGCTGCCGGAGTCCGCGGGGTGCAGAGGCGCCAGTTCGCCTGGGCACCGATTGTAGGCCTTCTGCTTTCAGTCGCCGTAGTTTCCAAGTACGCGGCACTGATGTTCGTTCCGATCGTGATTGCGGTGATTTGGCTGTCCTCTGGCCAGCACTGGCGCAGCACTCGGTTCGCCGGCGCGGCCGCTCTGGTCACCGCGGTCATCCTCGCTGCACTGGCATTCACCATCGGTCGCCCCGCGTTGGAGGGTCTGGCAAGCACCACGACCAACCGAAGCGTCATCACATAC
>JBBPYK010000043.1:0-5281 GCA_038199985.1 Actinomycetales bacterium
AACACGGTCTACCATCCCGCCGGAACGGTGCGGATGGGTGCTGTGGATGACGCATCGTCGCCGTTGGATCCCGAATTGCGGGTCAAGGGCGTCACCGGGCTTCGGGTCGCTGATGCCTCTGTGATGCCCACTCTGACCAGCGTGAATCCGAATATCACCACCATGATGATCGGCGAACGCTGTTCTGATCTGATCAAGCAGGCTTGGGCCTAGTTTTGCGCAGGAAAGACTCGACGTGTGAGACCACTTCGCTGAATGTTGTTGCAATGGCGGTGGGCCGGCAGACGCTGAGCTTCTGCTCGGTAGCCACTCCATAGGTCACGGCAATGCTCCGCACGGGTACAGCCCACGCGCCATGTTCATGTCTGTTGGCGTATCGCCGACCATGACTGCGGACGAGGCGACTTTCCCCTGCGGTTCAGCGCCAAGAATGCGGGATCGAGCTGCGGCTTCGCTCTTTCTGTCTCGTCCACACCGACGACGGTGGAAAAATACCTGCTGCCAGATCGAACAGAGCCACTATGCTTTTCAGGCTTGTTTCCTGGAGCCCTTCGGCGAGCAGCACCAACACCTCTGTTTCACGCGTCGTCAATTCTTCCCGCAAGTCAGAAAGACCCGATGACGACGGGACGCATGGCTGGCCAGCAATGAGACCAACACGCTGTCATGGGTAGTGGGCATCATGGGCGTGCTGCTCGTGGTGAACACCGCGGGCGAGGTCCTCTGATCGGCGCGGCTACTTCCGCCCGTTGAACTTCCGCGGCAGCTCGTGCAGGAAGATGTCCGCAGTCAGGTCGCCGATGCCTTTGAAACCCAGTAGCCGCTTGCGTAGGTCGTCGATGCTTTCCGCGTCTTTCACCATACGGCTCACTGACCTGTATTCGTCGACCACCCGCCGCATGGATTCGTGGAGTTGGTCCGCGGTGACGTAGTCATATCGTGCGTAGCGGGCGTCGTCGAGCAGTTTCCTCAGCGGTTCACGCTGAATGTCCTTGAACCGGCCGGGACTCGTGAGACGTCCCTTTCCGATCAGCGCCCGGTAGGCGTCGGCGGCGATCTCCTGCTGGATCGGTCGGGCAAACAGCAGACAAGCAAGGAACCAGCGGTAGAGCTGCTGCGGCTTCCCGTCCGCCAGGTCGATGCCGAGATCCTCGGGCGTCGTGTTCTTGCGAGCCATGGTCCTACCGTAGGCGCGGTTGGGTGGACCGGCAATAACTCACTTAGCTCGACCGACGCCTTCTAGCACGTTCGGCGAACTGATCCAGCGCCTCCAGGACCGTTGGTGCTTCATAGGTGCGGTTGCGTCGGCTGGCGGAGGTAGGCGAAATGATGCCGTCACTCACCAGTCGATCAATGCCGTTCCGCGCGTTCCGCGCAGTGACTTCGAGTTCCGTTGCGATCGTCGTTGCATCAATCACAGGATGCTTGATCAGCAGATCAATGGAGCGCCAGCCGGCCGAGGCACGCCGAGCCGACGTCGTGTCCCTGGCCCAGTTGCGGAAATCCTCCAGATCCGACACAAGCTGGCGCCCATTGGCCAGTGCGGAGGTGAAAGCCTGGGCAAAGGCAGCGACGATTGGACGTAGATCACCATCACGGTAAGCGGTCAAAGCGTCAAAATACCCATGTGTGTCCTGAAGGAGGCCTGCAGATACCGGAACGGTAAGGGCACGGGTCACTCCAAACCTATGGAGCATGGAATGCACGAGAGCCCGTCCGGTCCGACCGTTGCCATCCGGAAACGGGTGAATGGTCTCGAACTGGGCATGCGCCACTGCAATCTGAGGCAACAGCGGAAGATCCGTCCGTTGACAGAATCTGACGAAGTCGTCCATGAGAGCCGACACCCGATCTTGATGCGGCGGGACAAATGACGCGGAGTGAGGACTATTGGACAGCCCTCCGATCCATACCTGCTGCTGACGCCAAGCACCCGTGAACTGAGGGTGCGAATCTTCCAAAAGCGCCTTCTGCATCGCAATGATGGCGTCGGCACTCAGCTCGGAGGATAGCGCGATCGCTGCTTCCATGGCTCGAACGTTGGCGACGACGAGCTTCGCATTGGGGCCGCTCTTCACGCCAAGTTCAGCCATGGCAATGTTCTTCGGTTGAGCAGTCAGCTGTTCGATTTCTGAACTGGAAGCACTTTCACTTCTCAGGAGAATAGCCGCAAAGGGTGCGGTGTACTGCCCGTACACCGCATCGAACCGCGCGAGCTCTGTGATGGCGTCTTCAGCAAGGACAGCGGTTTCAGCGTCAATCCGCGGGAAGGGTTGATCGGCGATGAATGGTGGAACAGACGCCTGGTAAGGACCGCGGGCACGGAGTCGAGCGCGTCTGGACTCGCCGCGATCGGGGCTGGCCTCCCACTGGCGCTGTTCTGTTTCGAGAGCTGGCCAGGCATAAGCGTCGTTGATATTCACAGCGCACTCCCTCCCGGTATAACCGTCATAACCACCATAGCTTAGGGTCGGTTAGGTAGGTAACAGACCGTAAGGGTATCGGTGATGCTCCTTTGTACCGACGTCGGTAACCCCTCGACGCTTCCGTCTCCGCTTATGCTGTTCTACGACGACGAGACGGGGATTCGTCGGTACGGCCACCTGGGGGAAGAATGACGCGCCGAAATAGTGATGTGCCTGATGGCTCACTGCCAAACGATCTTCCACGCGTTATTGACGGTGGACGGACCGGCCCTCGGCGTACACGCAGCGGCCGAATTCCTCAGTGGGCCCTTGACGAGTATCTTGGACGCGATCAAGAGCAGCACCCTTGGCACGCTCCTCATGTTGGTGTCCCCAAGCGCCGGTTACGGAAGCGGCCCAAAGCCAGGACAGCACGCCGTCGGCTCCCGCGGCGATTCACCGTCGGCCTCGGTATTGCGCTGGTGGCGGCCATATATATCGCGCCCTGGGCGCTCGACGGGGTGCTGCCGCCTGTCGCTTCGGCACGCGTCGATGTTCCACCCCCTGGCGTGGAAGCGGCTGAAAAGCCACTCGGATCTCCCCCGTCAGTCATGGAGTCGGACCAATACCGGCTACAGCAGTCTCCGGATCCCGAGCAGTCCCTCATGGCCTTCGACCCGTGCCGCCCGATCCATTACGTGGTGAGTGGGCAGTCTCGGTTGCCCGGCGGCGACTCAGTCATCCGTGATGGGGTCGCTGAGATTTCTGCCGCCACGGGTCTTCGTTTCATTGAGGACGGCGAAACGAGCGAGAAGCCGAGCGACCAACGGCCGGCGTATCAATCGGACGAATATGGGGAGCAATGGGCTCCTGTGCTGATCGCGTGGTCCAGTCCGGAAGAGAACCCGGATTTGGCGGGCCCGGTCGCTGGTCTCGGTGGCGGCTTCCCTCGTAAAGCGATGGACAGTCCCTGGGTGTATGTCTCGGGACAAATCGAGCTCGACACTCCGCAGGTGTCCGCAATGATGCTCCGCCCCGACGGAGCCAGCGCGACTCGGGGTTTAATCATGCACGAACTGGGCCACGTACTGGGGCTCGATCACATCAACGATCCGACGCAGCTGATGTACGGCGGCCCGAATTCAGTGGTCAGCTTTGCCGACGGCGACCGCGCTGGCCTCGCTCGCGTAGGTAAGGGTGCATGCGTTCCTGGGCTTTAGGAACCGCAGTCACCAGATGATACATGCGACTGACTATATGCCGACGTCGTGCGCTTATGAAGGCCCGAACGCTAGCCACCACCGCAGCCATAAGCAACAATATCCACATACCAAAAGGAGAGTTCCCATGCGCAAGCTCACGGCAGGCCTGTTTTCCTCTATCGACGGTGTGGTTGAATCACCGAATCTGTGGCAGTTCGACAGCTTCGACGACGAGATGGGTGCCGCGATGGGCCAGATGATCGGCCGCGTGGACACCGTGCTGCTGGGCCGCCATGGCTACGAGGAATGGTCGCAGTACTGGCCATCAGCTGCCGCGAAAGACCCGTTTGGGGCATTCATCAACCCGGTGGAAAAGTTCGTCGCGTCCCGCACGCTGACAGGGAGCCTCGACTGGGAAAACTCCCAGCTCATGGATCAGCCCCTTGAAGACTACGTGCGCACCCTCAAAGCGACCGACGGCGGCGACATCAGCGTCTGCGCCAGCATCTCCCTGGTCCGCCAACTATTCTTCGCAGGCCTGATGGACTCGCTGACGCTCATGGTGCACCCCGTCGTCGTCGGCCAAGGGCGCCACCTCTTCGAACCCACGGACCCGGTAACTCGGCTGGAACTCCAGGACTCCCAGACCACCAGCAAGGGCAACCTCATCGTGACTTACAGTATGCGCGGGGAGTGAGCCCGGAGAACGGGACAGGCGATGAATGACCAGAGGACGAGGGGATCGGACAAGTCCAGTGCTCGAGAACTCCGAAGGCCTGTAGTGGACGTTGTTCTCGCGTTGATCCTGTCGGCAGTTGGCCTATTGGTCGTTCCATTTGCCACGAACTGGTTCGCCTTGATACGCACCCTCTTCACTTCCAACCAGCAGGCCTTGGCAGAAGCCGGCGATACCCCTTGGGCGATCCTTCTTGTAGCTCTGATTGAAGTCGCAGTCATCGTGTTTTTAGAGTCGAGGAAACCCAGAACCATTGCAGTCATAGCTTCCGCGCTCGGCATTATTTTCTCTGTTTTCTTCCGCTGGAACCTTACGGGTGACGCAGTGCCATGGGTGTGGCTCGGAGCAGTGGGAGTGGCCATGATTGTCAGCGCCGAATTCATCACTCGACGGAAGAATCAAGTACCATCGCTGGCTAAATGACCTGATGTGCTGATAGCCGCCGCATGCCGAGTGCGCAGCACACGCGACCTTCCGCGCAGAAACGTGGCGGAGTAGCAGGTGCGTGGTTTCGAACCAACGTATCTGCACCTCCGCCACGTTTCTGCGGTGAAGACGGCAGGAAGCCAGCTCAGAACGGGTTCAGCAGCCGCTGCACAAACCGCTTGGTCCGTTCCTCGGCGGGCTGTCGCAGGACGACGTCGGGGCTTCCCTGCTCCACCACCACGCCCTCATCCATGAACACCACCTGATCCGCCACCTCGCGGGCGAAGGCGAGTTCGTGGGTGACAATGACCATGGTCCACCGCTCGTCAGCCAGTTCCTTGATGACGGTGAGAACTTCACCCACGAGTTCCGGGTCCAGGGCGGACGTCGGCTCATCAAAGAGCAACAGGTCCGGATGCAGGGCCAGCGCCCGCACAATGCCCACACGCTGCTGCTGCCCGCCGGACAGTTCCACCGGATACTGGTCCTTCTTCGCTGTCAGACCCACCCGG
>JBBPYK010000044.1:0-11148 GCA_038199985.1 Actinomycetales bacterium
CAATGAAGGGCCCACAGCGCGATCCCCAACGCCCGGCTAGATGACGGCCTCAACGAACCATAGGAACAACGGCGTTCACAGGCGACCACAGCACCATTTTCAGCCCGGAACGGGCGTCCCGCAAGGGACACACAGGCTAGAGGAGGAACCATGGCTTCCCGTGGCAACGGTACGAGGCATCCGAACGGAAACAGCACTCATGTCGTCTAGGCTCCCGGGAACCATGAACGGGGTATAAGACACAACCAACCAGCAAAAGAGGGAGTCCACCGTGGTTTGAACCCTAAATCAGCACCGGATACTCATCCGGACCGCTGCATAAAACGGTGTTGACAATGTCAACACGAAATCAGGCACCAAAACGCGCCGACCTGCGGTAATACTGTGCCCGAGGTGGGACTCGAACCGGATTTCCGACCGTGTAAACACTGGGCACCAGCGGAAACATGCGGAAACCGGGCCAGTCCGACCCTTCTACGAACCAGTCCAGCGCCAAAGGTGTTGACATTGTCAACACCTTCTTTTCTGCCGTCGAGTGGATACGCGCGCTCGAAATACGCCTCCCCAGCAAACCCCGGTGCAAGCTCGGTACCTCAGCCATCACTTTCTTCGCCTCCCTCCATGATCAGAGAATCGTCTTTACCTTTCATCGGAGTTCCTACCGTTCACGACAAGAGCACACTCCCCGGCAGCGGAGTCACTCAGCACCACGATAATGACGGCCAACTCGCTATCGGCCCACCTAACCGGTGCTGGTGGACTACGCTTCTGCCGTCAGAGCAGGGCCCACGTATGTTCGCGATCGATCTAGAAGGCATCCTCACCGTTCAGCAATACCACGGCCTTCCTGACCGCTCTCGGGCCCCGGAGCTCCGCCGGCTAACTCCGCTGGCAGCGTCCGTAACCGGGCCCTGCGGCGCCTCCGCAGCGACCAGCCCGAGCCCCGCCGACCTGTTTTCCATTGGCCGTCGTCTACCGTTTCGTGACCCTTCTCGGCGCCGAGTCGTTCCATCCACAAAACGATGTTGAGGACGCGAATCGGGGAGAGGTGGGGCTGGCCACAAGTCGCCCGAACAGCGATCTAATCGGTGGCCTAGCTTTCGACATTTATCCCCTTCGGACGCTGCCCACCACCTGCGCCACTGCCCATTGCAAGCCACCTCTCTCGCGCTGACAGAGTCGTAAATGGGAACGAGGTGCGGCCTTTTGCGGCCGAGAATCTTGCTTGCCGTGGCCTATCCAGTGCCCTAGAGATCAATCTTCTGGCCCAACAACAGCCATATACGGTCGGCGGGAGAGTCATCATCGAGGAACCTTGTGAACTCGTCCCCGGTCAGGATACCGCGATCCGCGCCTCGGGAATCTTCGGCTCGAATAGTTCGATCGGATTGCCCGCAGGGTCCTCGATCAGCACCTGATTGCCGCCCACGCCCGTCACGATGTCATTGCGGAACTGCACTCCTGCGTCGCGAAGGGTCCGCACAGTTGCCGCGAGGTCGGATACCTCCAGCGTGAATCGGTTCCAGCCGCCCGGCGCTGGGCTGCTACCCTCGGGCATGCTCTGGCCTCCTCCGCCCTTACCGCTCGGAGCGCTAAGCAGAAGCCTCAGATCCCCGCGGTCGAGCATGGCAAAGGACGGGGCAGGATGCATGACAAGCGTGAAAGCCAAATGGTCGCGTTGAAGTTGATTGCCGCATCGACATCATCGACGATGTAGCGCACGCTGACGGTGGCCATTGGGGGGACCTCCTTGATCTGGACTCAGGACTACGCCCCACGCCGTAGTCTGTCAACGCGCTGGCTATCAGTGATACACACAATGCGACAGTTTTCGGTAAACGGCTGCCGCTGAAACAGCCAGTAGGCCACGCTGGCAACTGTCTCACAACTCCAACGTCGCGAGACGCTGTCTCCCTCCACCTCAAGCCATCGCCATTAGGGCACCAAAAGGCAGCTCGACTCATCCGATCTGCCACCCGTTTCAACCCCGCTGGTTCAAAGCCGGAACCTCGCCCCTCACTAGCTGCACCTCCTGCCACGATCAGAGAGTTGACTTGTCGTTCGGGCATTTTTCACGTCTCACTACATGGCCGATCCGCCAGCCCGAGGGAACTGACCACCACGATGGCACCCAGGCAGCCGACGGCCCACTGCTCGAGCACAGCCCGCGGACAAAGGACCGTCCACGCGTAACACAATCGAAAACCAGCCGTTCCGGATCCCGTGGCCTGAGTTCATACGTCCGGGTCGGGTTACCCGTCCTTGACGTCTCCCCCGGCGCACGACCGCAGGAGTGGCCATGTCAAAGGCAAACTGCATTGACTCCGAGCCGCACGTGTCGAGCATAGCGCCGAGACCACTAACTCAGTTTCTTGAAAAACAAAAGACTTTGAGGCAATTGGTCTGCCCCGAAAGTCCCTTCCGGTGCCTGCCTGTGAATCGGACCGGTAAGTGCGGTGGGTTTTCGCAGTGCTCTATGGCCGGCGGACGCAGGCAGGAAGATCCCTCACGGTGCATTGGTGGTGGACAGCCACCAGATGTCCTTACGACGCACGTCAATCGTGCGTGGGCCTTACCGGCCTGACGTTGAGACTAGGCTTTGTGCCATGACAACCAATCAGCGCCTCGAGCCACTGCTCGAGCAGTACGACTGGGCGACGGAGCGACTTCTCACTCGCCTTGCCGGGCCCACCAGCAACTCAGGTGATGGCAGCGACGTCGACGTACCGGTGCTAATGGACGCCGAGTACCTGTGGGAACGGTCAACGCGTGCTGGTCGGTTCGGAGGCGCACCGATGGGCCCGGACCGGGCGCCATCAAGCTCCTCGGCGCAGGAAAGTGGGGACGAGACGGCGCCTCTGAAAGTCCGTGGCCCCCCGCCCCTAACGACGATCGCCTGGCGGCTCGATCACATCTGCGAGACGCTGTTGGGCCGGTCCAGCCACCTCGGGGGCGACCGGACGTTCTCGAGCGACGAACGAATCACGACCAGATGCAGCCGGCGCCATTGAGAGGTTCCGTCACGCCGCAGCCGACTGGCGCCGAGTACTGCTCAGTGTCGACGAGTCCAACTACGACCGGACCGGACTAAGCAGCTACCCGTACGGCAGCGACGCCGAGGAGACGTTTCCGACGATCGTGTGGTGGGAGAACCAGGAGATCCTGCACCACGGAGCCGAGATCGCGCTGCTCCGCGACCTCTACTTTCGCCACGCTCAATAGCGACGACCGTGCACCTGTCCGATGCCCAATCCTGGGTGTCTCTCGCGCCAAAAGCGAACATTTCGGACAAGGAGACGCAGCCACGCACAATCTGGCCAGAGAGAAACGCAGCCGGCGACGGGCGCCGTTCACCGGCAACGCTGCTGCAGCGATTGCAACACATGCACAGCACCGAGCCGGACGACGGCTGCGGCACAACAGCCAGAGGCTGAACACTCCTCGAGCCATGCCGCATCCGACTGCACGGTAAACCAAACATCAGGCGTGGGGTGTAGTTTCTTGCCTCAACAAACAACACCCCTCCCCCGCATATCGGCGGCCGAGCCCATCCCGAGCTTTGGCCAGCAGCCGAAGGCCTCTGATTGCTGACATGACCGCGCTGCCATCGCAAGCGCATCCACACCAATGCTTGCCGAAACAGCTGGAAGAAACGTCTGATTTGACACCTGAAACCTGCGTCAAGCAGGCGGTTTCCTCGGAATCGGGGTTACTTCTTCTCCCTCCATGGTGCTCGAAACCACGTGTACAGTGTGGTGGCTGGGACGATGGCTCCCAATACACGGACAGCAGTCCGATGCGGAACCCGGGGGCAATCGATCAGGAATGTCCTTTCGCTTCATTTCTGCTCGGGTCCGATCCATGAGTGGAAACCCCGGAAATACGAAATGCGCGATGGAATGCCGCACGGAACGTCCCTGTTCGGAAGTGCGGCCCGCGTCTACTCCAAGGACCTGGACTGGGTAACAGACCCGAAATCCAGTCCGCTGCGCGTCGCCCACGGCTCCGCTGACACCCGGTACATCGCCGAACAGATCATCGATGACGTCCTGAACAAGATTCCCTCCCCTGCCACCTTCGCTGCCCCCGCAACCCGGGAAGGGACCATCGAAGCCATCCTCGCCGGCGGCAGCCGGGCGGTGGCCCGTCTTCAGGACGGCACGCAGGCCCTTATCCGTCAGGAAGACGCGCTGCCGGGCATCCCCCTGGACTGGCTGTACAACCCGGGCAACCAGTTAGCGGGACCTTCGACGAGAGCACCGGGTCCCTCGATGTCTCCGGGACCCTCACCATCCCCCGCACCGGCTAGGCCTGGAAAAAGAGAAGAGAGGCCTGACGCCCGGGCATCTCCCCTCTCACGCAAAAGGGAGCCCGATGGGAATGGCCAGACTTACCGCACCGCCCACCTGCCGCAGCCGCGGGACCACGGCCTGAACAGGGACACGCCGAAGAGCCTGCCGCGGAGACGATGGCACGCTCCATCGATGGCGTCCGCCCGCAGGCGCTGCAGCCTCATCGGTTTTCCACATACACCAAGACGCCCCTACCGGCGGCCAGCCCCTGATGCTGCACTGGACCCATGCTCAGCTACGAAGACATCATCATGCTTGGAGAGGAACGAGTCCTCGTCATCCAGGAGCACAAGGAAGGACGCTGCTGGTGCGGCCAGACCTGGCATTGACCGGTACCGGTAGAGGCTGCGGCAAAGCTGGAAACCACCGAAGCCGAAGGGAACGCAAGTTCGCGCCGGGTCCAGTGAAACAGGGCGTCTGCATCGAGTAACGCCAGGGCGGGGTGCGACGTCGGCCGATTTTGCGCCCGTGCAAGAATGAGACCATGTGGACTGAAACGAGCGGCGTCATCGGTGTTGGTTACGAGGGGAAGGACATTGCGTCGTTCCTTGAGGAACTGACGGCTTGTAAAATCGGGACGGTCGTGGACGTTCGGTTGAACCCGATCTCAAGGAAGAAGGGCTTCTCAAAGAGAGCGCTTAGCGAAGCACTAGCCGAGGCCGGCGTCGGCTACAGCCACATGCCGGCGTTGGGGAACCCCAAGGACAACCGTGACGGTTTTTGGGCTCCGGGCACTGTGGCTGCAAAGGTTGCGGGCGAGCGTTTCGAGTCTCTGCTTGAAGGTGAAGTAGCTGCTGAAAAGATTATTGAGCTCACCGACCTTGCCGCGGGGCAACGTGTGGCCGTGCTGTGCTTTGAGGCCAGCGAACTCTGCTGCCACCGCAAATACGTTCTCGCTCGCGTAAAAGAACGCCTGGCGGCTCTGGTCGGCAGCTAACGGGCCCCTGCTGCGTAAACGCCCAAGACACCGAACGCCTGGGGTCTTTTCAGCTGGTTGCCCAGGAAAAACACCGGACCGCGGGCCGAAGCGCACAGCTGATCCAGGAATCTCTTTTGGATTGAAGCTTTGGCGGCTTCATCGGTGTCCCCCGCGTGCCGCCGCTGAAGTTCGGTGAACTCCCAATCCAGCAGACCTTGCCGGTGTCCCTTGCAGATCCTGCCAGTGCAGCGGTAGCGATAATGACCCTCGAATCGCGGCGGGGACAGGATCGATTTATCCGTCTTAGGCCCGAAGAGTGTGTCTTGGTGCAGATGCGCTTCCATCTTGGCATGCTGTTCCGTGGTCCACCCGTCGAAAAGTCGGAGTTCCAGCTTGTCGATGTCCGCGGGCACCACGGCAGCCAAGGATGGGCCGGCCGATCCACTCAAGGCGCGGGCGTTGAGTTCGCAGGTGTTGAACGCACCGATGAGCGGATCAACGTGCGGGTGCCGTGGCTTCCACGGCTCAAGGTGCGAATCGATGGTCAAAGAGTCCAGGATCGGCGTATAGCTCTCTGGTCGTCGATCCTTGGACGCTGGCGTGACCTTTAGTTTCACGATGTCGTACTTCTTGAACTTCGCGTCGGCCTCGAGATAGCGAAAAGGGATCGGGTAAAGACGAATCCATTCCGGGCCGCCTTCCGTAAGTCTGAGACCTGCCACGCAAACAGTGTCACCATGGTTAGCCGAGGGCTGTGGAGCGGCCTTGACCGTGATCAGCACTTTCGCCTCTGTAATACCCTCTCCGAGTTCCTTTTCATACTCAGGCCGGCCGTTGGCGAACAACCCTTCCCCGAACATCATTTCAACTGCCCCCAAAAATAACCCTCAGTCATGCGACTATCGGGACTACACCCCCGCTCCTAGCGGTCGGCGCTACTGTGCCTTGGCGTTGCATGGGCCAACGGCTCACTTCGTGATCATATACAGGATCCGACGGCCGACCTTGAAGATGGGTCCTGACGGTCCGTGCCAGAATGTGGTCTCTGCCATCGAACCTCGGCTCCGTCAGCCATTGATTCAGCTGAATTTTCCCAAGGAAGCTCGCTAGCAGCTACTTCTCGGCGACGTACCGGCGCCCCACACAACGACGCTTACCGTCGCGATGCTGCAAGTGTTATGGCTCCATCGGCATCGGCAGGCAGCCTTTTACAGACGAAATTCGCTGCGTGGTCCTGAATCAATCGCTCTTCCCCCGGCAAATTCCCGTATATCTCGAGCGCGGCGTCGTCGTGTGCCCTGAATCGCGAGCGATCGGAGTCAGTCTGAATCAGATACGTGACCCCACATTCGCATTCCCTTAGGAATGCGTAGAATCTTCCCCGCATCGCCTCCCTGAGCAAGGCTGCCGGATAGGAGACGACGTGTTTCTTACACATAGCGGGGACCTTAACATGGTCCTCCACAAGAATGCTCTGCGGCACGTCAACCCCTGGACGCCATGAATGTAAATCCAAATGTTCGACCGTAGATCTGATCATCTTCCCGTCGGCGAAACGGAGGAACGATTCTTCGGTGCAGGGTTGTCCGCCTGGCCATTGCAGCGCGGCGCTGCTTGGCCATAGTTGCGGCATCTGCAGCTCGGTCGTCACATCCACTTCCAAAGCCGGCGACGTGAACCGTAGCCCCTGAATGACAAGCTGACCGAGCACGATTGTGAGCATATACCCCTGCGGTACATCTGGTTCCGGGCTGCACGGCACACGTACGACCAACGGTGTCACCCGCACGCCGGAAAAACCATCAGTCCCTGCGTACTTGCCGACCCAAATCCGGCTGGCATCAAGGGGCTGCATCCGTTCCCGCTGTTCGTACAAAGCGGTGTACTCGGATGGCGCCAGGCCGTATCCCTCATCGCGCTGCTTCTCACTGGATAGGAGCCTCGCCGTGAGGGCGGTCTTCTGCGCCCACATGGCTATCACTCCCTGGTCTTCGACCGCAATCGTTCCAGGCTTACCGAGGATAAATGGAGTGAGAACACGCTGGGCGACCATTTCCAGCTGGCTCATCCACCCGTTGTTGCAGGATGCACAGAAGTTCTTCACCTGCAGCCGATAGGGAGGCTGTTCCCCCATGTCCCGGGGCAAGCCATTCAACGCGCCCGCGTGGTGCCTGGCGGGGCTGAGGTCAAGACCAATCTTGCTCACCCACTGGCCAAAAACATGCTCACGGGTCAGCGGCTGCGTGGAGCCGCAGAAGGCACAGGAAATCGACATGGGATGATTATGCAGGTGCCAGGACTAGAGGACGGAATCGGCTCAGGACTTCAGTCCGAGAGGTCACCGGCTGCCATCCGCTCAGCAGTGCGACGGTACACCTTGGAGATGTAGTCCTCGACGTCGCTGGCGCCAATGCGCCGTACGTTCCGCCCAACTGGAAGCCGCGAAGTTCGCCGCTCCCCACCAGGCCACTTCTTCTTGTTCCATTCAACCGTGGCGGCGGCTCCTTCGCGTTCCACTTCTCGAATCTTGTCCGCAGGTTATCGGGTACGGCTGGCATCATGGTGGTGTCCCCTAGCGCTGGCGCGTGCAGCCGACACACACCGACAACGTTCAGAGCGGTGACCGCTCGTGATCCTTCACGATGGTGCGAAGCCAGTCATCGAGCGGCTCAACCGCCTGAGGGACGTTCTTGCGTGTAGCAAGGTGCTCTCTCAGGAGAGCCGACGGCAAGTGCGGCTTGACCTTCCCCGACTTCTTGCCTGTGGAGTTCCATCCCTTCGAGCCAAGCCAGGCCGCCAGCTCCTCTTTGCCTGGGACGCCTGACGCGTATCTATCCGACGCCGCCTGGTCAACCTCGTGCTCGCCCGCCGGACCGAGCATCTCAGCGAGCTTCTTCTGACCGATGGTGTCGAGCAACAGGCCTTCAAGATCGGATGCCAGAACGAACGCATCCCACATCGCAAGGCTGCGATTGAGACTCGCCTGCTGCTCAAGTGCTGCCTTCAAGTTCGACACCGTTGCATCCGCCAAGCCATGCAAAGCCTGAAGCTCACTCTGGGACGGGGCAGGATCTCTGGCTTTGAGGATCTCCAGCAACACGCGCTTGCCTTGGCCGCCTGGCTTGTGCACGCCGTCTTTGTCAGTGATCACGTAGGCGCGAACGCCGAAGTACTGCGCCAGACCCACGAGATGCTTGATCGTGTCGATGCCCGACGCTTCGATGACAGCGATACCCATGGCGTAGTGGCCGCCCGCCCCGCCGGTGATGCGAGCGAGCAGATCGTCGATCAGGAGCTTGTCACCATGGCCTTCGACAAGAACAACCGAGTTCGCGAAGACGAGCTCACTGTTCGTTGCGTTGCAGTACCTGGTCAGCCGGCCCTCTTCAGCCACTGTCAGCTCCTGACGACGCGCGGTGTAGTTAGTGCCGCCGGAACTGAGTGGAAGCCGTACGATGCGACGGACCGAGAATGAATCCACCAACACGGGGCTGTGGGTAGTCACAAGAAGCTGCGCACCTGCTGAGATCTCCCGCAGGATCTTTGCCATCGCCCGCTGCGTCTGCGGATGGAGGAAGGCTTCAGGCTCCTCAATCGCGAACACCACGTTTCCACCCGCCTGCTGACTCCGAGAGGCCACATACCGAAGGATCCCGAGCACCATCGCGGACTGGAAGCCGGTACCACGTTCGGCGATCGAGACCTCCACCTCGTCCCGGCTGGTGATCACAGCCTCCTGGAGCATCCCTCGAAGAGCATGCCTTAAGTCAGGCAAGGTGATCCCAAGCTCACGCTCCCGAAACGGAAGCTCCGTCGCCACAGCGGCCACGGACTCGCTCAGGACCTTATGCACAAGGTCCTCAACTGGTTTGATCGCGTCCTCGAACTCCTTCTGCAGCTGACTCCTGCGCGAGCCACCCGATCTCACGAGCACGCCCTCGAGCGTCTCGTACAGCCTGACCAACGACTGGTCGTTCTCGCCCTGCCCGGATTCGCTCACGCGGACGGAGGGGATCTTCACGAAGCTGAACGATTGCAGTACCGCCTTATAGAACTCACTCGCGCGTGCAGACTTGCGACTGGCTTCGTAGGTGATCTTGCCGCCCCGTGAGCATGAGATCTTGATCCAGAAGGTGCCGTTCCTGAGGACCGCGTCGGCGAACAGCTCCTGCTCGTCCTCGGCAAGTCCCCCGAAGTGCACCACGACGCTGGACATCATCCGGGGGCCTCCCTGCACGTAGTACTCGTGCAACGGCTTCAACCGCAGCAAATCCGACCCGGTCGGGTTGGCGAAGAAAGTCTCCAGCACTCGGAGCAGCGACGACTTTCCGGCATTGTTCGGCCCGGCAATCAGCTGCAACTGCGGATCCAGCTCAATGCTCAGCTTCTCGAACCCAAGCAGCCGCTCTACGTCAACGCGATCTATGTGCACGCGGTTCAGTCTATGGGCATAGCTGCCCGAGGAACGGGAGCGACGACCACCTGCAGCCAAACAAGCTGGCGCGCCCATTCAGCTGTTGGCCCGCAACGTCGAGGATGGACTCGGATAACCACTCCCCCAGAATCCATCCACTGCCGTCTCCGACTGGCAGATTCCACGCCAGCACGGACCTCACACCACCTGCATACTTACGGACACATCCCCGGCGGTCCGACCATCATCAAATGGTGGCCGCCGGCTGCGGCGATCTCAAGGGCCAACCGTGCCTCCGCCTGGCCCGCCACATCGACCAAATCCGGCCCGGGCACGGGTGCGGTGCCGTCCCGGGCCGGCCGGTCGGCTCTGACCGCGACGGCCGGTTAATCATCCAAGGTCATCTCGTGCGGGTCCGCGCCAAAGGCCAGAGCCACCCGGGCCAGGGACGGGTACCCGACTACTTTCGCGCCTGGTACGAGCCCGGCCTCGGCTAGGTTTCCGGCCGCCACCGCGAAGTCCGCAAACCTAGCCCTAACAGCGGCCATCACCGCAGGCAGGATGCCACGGACCTCCCGGAGCCGCCCATCCAGCCCCAGTTCCGCGATGAAGACGGTCCGCCCGGTACCCCGAATATCACCAGCAGCCCGCAGGGCAGCCATGACAATGGCCAGATCGAACGCCGATCCCTTTTTCGGCAGCAAGGCCGGAACCAGATTCACTGTGATCTTCCGGCGGCTCAACGGAATACCCGAGTTATGCCGACGTTATCGATGGAGGCACCCCAGTTGAGTTTGACCGTTGTCGCGGTTGCCGGTGATTGAGACAAGGGCCCGGTCTCGTCGGTGCGGTGGCGTCGGTCTGCGGGAAGCGCGCCATCCCGCCAGCCCACTTCCGCAGTGATGTTTTTGTGGCCGCGGCGGTGAGATCTTCACCTGCCCATAAAGTTTCAGCGGAACAATGGAACTTGTATTCCACAGCCTGATGCTGGACGGGCGGCCGAAATCCGATGAGTGATGGGCTCGGGATTGATTGCCAACAGCTGCAACAGTTCGTCTCGGGCTCCCCATGGAAGGTGAAGCCGGTAAGTTTTCGGATTGGCTCCCGGTTGGAAGATGGTTGGTAAAATGGAGGTGAAGCGTGGGGTGCTTGCGGTTTCTTGCCTCAACAAACAACACACCTCCCCCCGCGTGTCAACGGTCCTGCCGAGCCAGCCGCAACGCTGGTCAAGACCCTTCGACTCATCATCCGTGACATTAATGGCGGACAGTCTGACGTGATCCTAATGAAGCGGCGCCATGTCACTTCCGGGTTTCCGGCAGATTCGCGAGATGAGAGGGTTCGAAGCGAGGCTTGTGGACCAATCCCGCACCCTAGCCTCGATCTTTCATGACTCGAGGATTTTTGTGGATCAGGGCTTACCGGCTGCCTGACGGTTCTGATTATGGCAGGTGGGTGTGACA
>JBBPYK010000045.1:0-13813 GCA_038199985.1 Actinomycetales bacterium
CATCGACATGTGCAAGCTAAACGTCAACGGGGGAGCGATTGCACTTGGCCATCCCATCGGCGCCTCCTGAGCCAGGGTTGTTGTCTCGGCCGTGTATGAGCTCCAGAGGCTCGCCTCCGGAAAAGCGGCCGTGCCGCTGTGTGGTGGCGGAGGCCAAGGCGAGGCTCTGCTCCTCTCACTCTGACCAAAGGCAGGTCGGTGGTTAAAAGGTTTACTGGATACTGGCAATAGATGCAATAGTGCTTCTGACCGCCTCGATCGCACGGGTAGGCAGCTCAGACATTGCCACCGCTGCAGAGACCACACCTTAGCAACAGGCGCTTGATTCCTTTCCCCTGCGGCACTTTAGAATTTCCTTCGCTCCCACCGCCGGCGGAATGGAACGCCGCGCACAGCTCATACCCAAATCCGGGGACCGTTCAGAGTGTTGGAGGTGCGGCCAAGATCAGCGGCACCAACCCCCGTTCAAATTCCTACGCACGCCGTACGCCAGGAAAAGGCCGGCTCTCTTAATATGGAGCGATTCAGACTCCAAAAACCTCTAGCGTGTGGGTCAATAGTCGGGAACGGCAATTATGGCGCATAGCCTCTGGTGGTAGCGCGTGTCTGGGCAGTTGGTCTAAAGAGGCTCGGGCCTCAGTGGTAGCAGGAGCAGGACTCGAGAAAGCCGATGTCGGGCTGCTTGACGGTGTCGGCGTCGCCGGGGTCGTCACAGTAGATCATGGGGTCCGCGAGCGATGTTGAGACGGGGGTTGCGCGATCTAGAGCTCGGGAGCCAAGGCGGGTGTAGTAGTCGTTGGATGCCGGGTCGGCGACATACAGGGGATCACTGATGATCGACCCCTGTGGGGTGCCACCGCTGGGGGCGGTGTCGAAGAGGTTGCTACGGGCGTCGAGCGCCGCCGAGTCAACGTTGGCGGACAGATGCAAGGATGCCCGGGAGACGATGTTGTTCCACAACACGGTCCGCTCGTTGGTCGCGGTCGACTGGTCGGTAAACTGGATGGCTGCGCGGTCGGAGGCCGACCAGGTGGGGCAGCCGGTGTCAGGAGGTGACTGGGGGCCGGGGATGAGATCGATCGTATTGTGGTAGATCTCGACCCGGTGGCCGGAGGCACGGATGCCTGCGCCCATCCCACAGTGGTCGTTCTTGGCGTCAAAGATGACGTTCCGCCTGATGACTACCTGGCTCGGCTGGGTTCCGACGTTGACAGATCGGCTGTTGCGGAAAAACCGGTTCTGCTCGACGAGCACCTGGGCCGCACCAGCCCGCACTGAGTTGTGGTGGATGACGAGAGCATCACCTTGTGAGGCACGCCACGTGGACAGCGGTCGGGCGGGATGGTAGCCGAAGAACTTGTTGCCGTGGATACTCACCCGGCTGCAGTGCTTGATGTCAACTGCGTTCTCCTCGTCCTGGTGGAAGCGGTTGCCCTCAACGGTGACGTTCTGTGGGTCCTCGGCCGCGGAGGCGCTCGTCGACTCTCCGCACTGCACCGAGTCACCGTTGTGTCCGTAGGAGTGGACGCCACGGACCAACACCCGGTTCGACGTTCCAGAAACCGTGATGCCGTGGTGGTCGCGGGAGTCGACGGGAACGGCGGCGGGTCGGCCGGTGACCTCGTCTCCGGTCAGCGGCTCCCAGATGTGGCTCTCGACAACGGCGGCATCGTGGCTGGAGCTGAAGGCGATCGCTGCGTTCGCCGTCCCTGACTCGGTGACCTCGACCTTGCGCAGCACGGTACACCCTGCGGAGATCGAGACGGTGGAGTGCGAGGCGACGTTGCGCCCGAGGATCCGCAGGTTCTCCACCAACCACCACGGCTTGTCCAGCCGCAGAACCGGCTTAGCCGTCGTGGCACCAGCGTGCTTGGCGATCGTCGGCATGCCTTCGCCGGGGGCTCCGGTCAGGCGAATACGGTTAGGGGTAGCACCCGCGGCCGTGCATGGGGCACCCGTGCCGCCCTGGGACGGCCTCAAATCGCTTTCCGCGTAGTCGACGGCCAGGGCCGGGTCGTCGTGTACGTAAATCGTCTGGCCGGCCGCTGCCTCGGCCATCGCCTGGGCGATGGTGCGCCAGGGCCGGTCCAGTGATCCGTCGCCGGTCGACGTTCCGCAAGGTGCGACGTGGAGGATGGTCGTCCCGCTGGGCGGCAGGTTCACGAACCGGTAGCCGCAGCGGTCACTGAGCTTCGTTATCGCCGGCAAGGCGTTCGTCGGCAGACTCAGAACAGACGGTGCCGGGCGGTTGGCGCCCACCGCTGAACCTGGCGTCAGGACGGGGTCTGCACTCGCTGAGGCGCCGGGAACCAGCAGGACCATCGCCAGTAGTGCGGCAAATCTACACGAAGTAGACGTTAAGCGCCTGCACCGCCGGCGGGACGGATTTCGATCACTCATAATAGTTGCTCCTATCAGTGCCTAGTGTCACAAGGATGTGTCTAGGGGATGGTGGGTACGGTGATGTCTTGACGTGCGCTGAGTTCGGTCCAGACGGTGCCGTTGTAGGTGGCGGGCCAAGCCGTGTAAGTACCCGGCGGTAGCTGCTTGGGCTGCTGGTAGGTGTACGTGGCGCCTGGTTGCAAGGTGAATGCCGGCGAGGCAGGGAAGTCCACGTTCGCGCCGTTGGCTCCACGGGCACCCACCATCACGTACGGAACGGTCAGCGGCTGCCCACCGGTGTTCTTGACGGTGAGCGACGCGGTCGTGGGCTGGTTCGCGGTGCCCACGGTGACCGTCAGCGGCTGCGACACGACCAGACGACTAGGTGCAGCAGGTGCGGCGGGTGTGATGGGTTTGGCGGGTAGAGGAAGCACTCTATCGCGTGGTGGAGGTGCGTCGAACTTCGCAAGGATGCGTTGGGCAATGGCTGTGTGCCCCCCTTCGTTGGGGTGCAATGAGCCGGACTCATCAGCTTGGAACTCTAACGACTCCGAGAGTATCCGGATCAGACGACCCCGGTCCGAGCAGTAGCCGCCGCGCGAGAACGCGTCACCGAGCGAGACGACTTCCCAGCCAGCGGCAGGATTCCTCGCTGCGGCCGCGCTGATCGCGTCATTCATGCCGGTGATGACTTCGTCGTAAGCCCATTGCGCCTCGGCTCGTGAGATCCTCCCGGGAGGAGTCCCCATCACCATCAGCGGGTTGCAGACGTTCCCGTTCTCGTCGCGGGTTACGTCGGGGTACTGTGTGATCAGGACTCGGTACGGTTTTAAGCGGGCTGTGACCTCACGGGCCAGCTGGTCGTAGAGCCCAGGAAGGCGGAGCGTGATGGCCTCCTCGGCTCGTGTCTGCACGTGTGACGTGGGCTTGCTGCAGTCGTAGTTCGGGTTTCTCTTGAAACCGCCCATGGTGCCGTCCAGGCAGCCCGTGACGATCTTGGCAAATCCGACGTCGTTGGCGCCCGCGGACATCAGAAGCACGTCGATCGAGCGGCCCCAAGTTAGTTTCCTGGCCTCCTCGACTTGGGCTGGCAAGGCTGGCCCCTTGCCCCCATCGACGCCCCCGTAGGGCCGTAGAAGGCCACCGTCACCGGACGTGCCTGCAAGGATGGCAGCGCCTGAGCAGGCGAGACTTATGAAGGTGACCGAGCTGTGTGGGTCGCGACGCTCGAGTGCAAGGGCGGCCTGAGCAGGGCCCGCGACGCGCGAGCGGTGGCATATCTCAGTTTCCCAGTCGGCATCATGGAAAGTTTTCTCGTGGACATCGGGGTTGCCCTCCCCTGAGGCGATTGAATCGCCGAGGGAGACCACGAGCAGGTCCCGCACCGGTACGGTCTGAACGGTCGAGTCTTCGACTAACGCACCCCCCGTCCCCGTCCCCTTCCCGACCACGGTCAAGTGGATTGAATAGGTGCCCAACCGTGGAACTTGCACACGGGTGGCGCAGCTGGTCGGTGGGAGAGCAACACCGTCGATGCTCCAGTGGTATCTCCGCGTCCCGGCGATGCCACCGCTGGACCCGCAAGCGTCGAGATTAACTGACCACGTTTTGGGGATGACGTCTACGGGCACGAAACGAGGTGCGGGGCCTAACATGAAGCGATCAGGAACGCTCCAGGTGAACTTCGCCACCACGGGCTCCGGCGGTGCAGAAGGCCGCGGCCGCCTCGGGTCCCCTTCGCCACAGATTGGCGGCGACTCGGGCTGGTCACAGAAGGGCCTGGCCATGGCTCCGGGGGCGCTGAGACCGTTGATCATGAAAGCGGCGACGACGCTTAGAGCGATCATCGCTGTTCGTGTCGCAGGTCGCCGCTTAGGGGTTCGCTCGTTCACTGTATCCTCGTTCTTCTCGCGGCCCAAAACTTCGGCTAGGGGTTGGATCCTTACGGGTTTATTCTTGGACACATACCTTGCGCTTTTCTTGTGGTCAGTTGGGACGTAGTTCCGAGGGGGAGCCATGGAGATCGCCGTTTTGGGTTCTCTCGCTGTCACAAGCGCAGGCGCGCCGGTGCGTATCGAGGGGATAAAAACCCGCGCTCTTCTGATGTGCCTGCTCCTGCACCGCGGTGAGGTGGTGTCCGCGGACCGCCTCGTAGAAGAACTCTGGGACGGCGCTCCGCCTGCCGGTGCCGCCGGGACGCTGCACGCCTACGTCTCCAAGTTGCGCAAAGCGCTGGGCGAGGACGGAGTCGTGCGGACACTTAAACCGGGTTATCAGTTGCTGTTGGATCCCGGTGCCCTTGACGCTTGGCGCTTCGAGGATCTCAGCCGTCAGGCGCGGCTCGCAGCCCGCGCCGACAACCACACGCGAGCCAGCATTCTTTGGGAGGAGTCCTTAGCGCTGTGGCGTGGACCCGCATTGCAGGGATTCGCCGACGTCGGCTTCGCGCGCGCGGAGGCCGCCCGCCTGGAGGAGCTGCGCCTAGACGCCCTGGAAGCCCGGATCGACGCCGACTTGCGGCTCGGGCGCCATGTCGAAGTCGTCAGTGAATTGGAGCGGTTGGTCACCGGACACGGGCTACGCGAACAGTTCTGCGCTCAGTTGATGCTCGCGCTGTACCGCTGCGGACGCCAAGCCGAGGCTTTGCAAGTCCACCGTGAGGCCCGGGTCCGGCTTTTACGTGAGCTCGGGGTCCGGCCAGGGCCACAGCTACAAGAACTCCACACCTCTGTACTGCGCCACGACGTAGCGTTGCGCTGGCTCGGTACAGAGCGGGAACAGCAGCCACCACCCCTTGCAACCGTGCAGGTGCCTCGCGTCAAAGCACGCCCTCTCCAACCGCGATGCGCAGGTCCACCGCTGGTAGGTCGAGCACGACCCCTCGCACAGCTGTGGGCAGCTTGGTCAGGTCCCGAGCCGCGGCCTCGGCTCGTTATCGTGACAGGCGAGCCTGGCATGGGTAAGACACGACTGGCAGAAGCTTTCGCGCTGAGTGTCCAGGATGAAGGCGCCACGATCTTGTGGGGGCCAGCCCTCACCGAGAGCACCACCCCTTACGAACCAGTCCTCACCGCGCTCCACGACTACCTCTCCCGCCTGCCCGCACAAGCACGACCCACACCAGCTGGTCCTGGGGCAGCCTTGCTGGGCAAATTGATGCCGGAGCTGCCGACGCCCACCAGTACCGAAGCACCCGGACCGGCCCCTTTCCAGCGTTTCCTCTTCTTCGAAGCGGTGGCAGACCTCATCGATGACGCCGCCGCCGGCGAAAGAGTGCTGCTCATTGTTGACGACCTCCAGTGGGCGGATCGCTCCACGCTGCTGCTCCTGTCCCACCTCGCACGCTACCCCGGTGGACGCAACCTGCTCGTCCTGGGGTTGCACCGCGAAGCAGAGTGGCTCCCCGGTCACACCGCGCGAGACCTGCTGGCACCAATGGAGCGCAATGGCTCGCTGCAACACCTTCCTCTGCACGGACTAGATTTCTCGGCGGCTCAGCAACTGCTGAGCACCGCTAACGGCAGCACCGCGGCCGACAGGGTCGGGCGCGCCCTACATGCCGGAACACGAGGCAATCCCTTTTTTTTAGAGCAGGCAGCGCAACACTTGGCTGACACCGGCTCCGGTGGGGAGACTTGGACATCCATTAACCCTGATGAACTACCCGGACGTCTCCTGGACCTTATTCGCCAGCGCCTGCAACGGCTCCCACAGCCCTCGCAACAAGCATTGGCTGCGGCTGCGGTGGCCGGAACTAAATTCACCACCGCGACACTGGCTGCGGCGTTGCAGAAGTCCAGCGGAACGACGGAACTCCTCCTCGCTCCAGCTGTGACCGACGGCGTGCTGCGTCGTGATCCAGTTGAGCCAGAGTATTACACGTTCAGCCACGCCTTGCTCCGAGACGCCCTCTACACCAGCGTGATCCCCACCCAGCGCAGCGCGTGGCACCGGCGCATCGCAACGCACCTAGGACAAAGCGAGACCGGCAACTTGCCGTTGGAGCAGCTCGTGCACCACCTGCGCAGCTCAGCAGCAGCCGATGCAGAACTGGTCGTCACCTACGCCACGATGGCCGGGGAACGTGCCTTCGCTGCACTCGGCTTCTCCGAAGCCGCCGCTCACTACGAGACGGCGCTAGAGATGCTGCCACTGCTACACGACGCCGACCTCAACCCACGCAGATGCCGCCTCCTTCTCGCTCTAGGGGACGCGCGCCTGGCGGAGTACGAACCAGCAGCCACCGTCGAAACTCACCGTTTGGCCTTGGAACTGGCTCTGCAACTCGGAGCCGTGGACGAGATGCGGCGCGCCGTCACTGGCCTGGTCGCGGGCACCGAATTCGGCACCGTTGACGAGGCCGCAGGACGCCTGCTCGAACAGGGCCTCGCCACACCGGAGTTCGCGTCGGATCTCGCACTACGCGCCAGGATGCTCGCCGCCATGGCACGGGTCCTACCAGCACAGGATCCGCGAGTGAGCGCGCTGGCACGCGCTGCGGAAACCGTGGCCGACATCGCGGGCGACGCGGAGACCACCGCCTTAGTCACCGCAACACTTCTACTCGTGACTTGGGGCACCACCAGCCCCGTCCGGCGCATTGCTCTGGCCACCAGCGTCCTGGCGCTGAGGGAAAGCAACCACTGGCCCGAGCTCGCCTTGGAAATCCGCAACGCACGCGCAGCCGCGGCCGAACAACTCGGGGACTTCCTCGCCGTCGACCAAGACCTTGCCGCTTTGGACGCGGGCGCCATCAAGTCACGACGTCCGTTCCTCCTCGGTTTGAGCAGGATGCGCGCAGCCGGCCGAGCCCTGGGCCGAGGCGACTACGCCGCGGCGGAAATTCATTCAGCCCGAGCACTGGAGCACGGCCAGCACAGTCCAAACTTCGTCGCAGCCCACCTCGCCCAGACGTTCGTCGCTCGACGCGACCAAGGCCGCTTAGCGGAGCTGCGCCAGCCCGTCTCCGCAATCCTCGCTCACCGCGGATCCCCCGCGTGGCGAGCAGTGCTCGCGATCGTGCACCTAGAGATGGGTAACCGTCGCGAGAGCGGGTACGAGCTCGAGACCCTCTTCGCCGCCGGATTCACGCAGTTGCCCCAGGACTGGCTGTGGATGCCGACGCTTGCCTACCTGGCAGAGGTCAGCGCCGCGCTCGGACACCAGGCATCAGCCGCCGAGCTCTATGACCTGCTCCTGCCCTTCGCCGACCACAACGTCGTCGTAGCCCACGGTGTACTCAGCACTGGTGCCATGGCACGGAACCTGGCCCTGTTAGCAACCGCGATGGGGAACAACGAGGCGGCTGCGGCCCACTTCCGGCGGGCACTCGAACTCAACGAGCGCTGGGAGTTGGAACCGTGGCAAATACGAACACAACTTGCATACGGGAGCGCCACTGAGCGCACGAAGCCGGGATCACCACTGGCCGCGCAACTGCGGGCATCCACGCTGCAGCGCGCCCAACAGCTGGGCATGCTCGGCGTGATCGGCCGGTAACGCAGATTGACTCCCATCTCACAGACGATGTCACCCGCCCGTCCCGACGACTGCAAAACCTTGAACGTCCGCACCGGCTCGGGAACCAGCAACGGGTATACCCGCTACTGGCATTTACACTGGTACTGGTGCGATGCAAGGAACCCAAGCGTGGAACACCAAGGGCAGCAAGGCCGGCCGCCTCGCGACGCTCAAAAACGAAACCGCCCCCGCGATCCAAAATCAAACGAACCCCGAAGGCGGCTCGCTGGATCGAGGCTGAGCACTCGTGGGTACTAAAACCGCTGAACAGGCGTTAGTCGACGTCCAGCCGGTCGCAGCGTGAGCCTACGAGCAGGTAGGCGGAGTTCCCGGATACAAACCAGCGGCATGGCCAGGCAGCTTAGCTCACGGCATCATCCAGCATTCGAGCCATGTGAAGCATCCGGCCGCGCTATCAACACCTTGTGTTCCAACCGCCTGCCCATTGAGTTTATAGGGCTTCTCTCATCCACCTTCCTGGTGGTAGTTTTAGAACCTCAACCCAAGGGCCGGAGGAAATTATGAACGCGCACGAGACAGAAAATAACGAGCCAGAAACTGATTCTCCCACCAAGGATCATCTGAACGATAAGCAGGGTCGGGAAGGTAGCGGGGCCATTCCCGTGTCAAAGGATGGTGTAGGGATTGGCCAGAGCAGCGAGCCCAATACGTTCGAGCCCGAAGAGGAGCCGGACGCCACCAAGACCGACAAGGGCTTATCAGGTTAATCGGTGGGCGTCGTCTTGCCGGATCGCGTAGCGGGTTCGATGGTGGGATAGTGCATTCCGAGATGCGGCGACCCGCTCCGTAGCAGCGGTGACGGTCAGTCCTTGCTGCCTTTCTACCAGACGGGATCTTGCCCATCTGATCCTCAAACGCGGCAGTTCGTCGTGTCGATATTCCTTGGCCACATATGCCGAGGAAAGTTCGACCTTCTCGCCACGATTAGCACCGCGCCGAACCACAGCCTTGATGACACGCTAACAAAGGATAGAGGCCTGCTCGTAGGGTCAGCGTAAGGGCGGGGTAACTTCGAAGCACCTTGAGCGGGATCTGATGTACTGCAGACCCAAGGATGTCGCGGCTGTGCTCGGGCGGGCAGAGACGGAAGCTCCGATCAGTTGGCTCGAGCGGCTCCTAAAATTCAGCCGGATGCGCAGCTGCGGATCAAGATCTCGAATCTTTATGGGGCAAGACCGGTGCCAAACACATTACCTGGCAGCATTAGGATCCTCGGGCGCGGTGTCTCGTCGCTCATGGATCAAGTCCTTATTGCGAAGCAAACGCAACGCCGTGACCAGCAGCAATCCTCCAAGCATATTGAACAGCAAGGTGTAGCCAAACCAGCCGCCCCAATCCGCGTATGTTACTGCCACACCCGCGTGGATGGCACCGAAGATGAGCAAGGAATCAAGGATGGAGTGGAACAGTTGAAGGCCTGCAAGCAGAAAACCCCCGGCGATGGCAGCAGCTATCTTCGCGGTGTCCGAGTCCGTGCCATGTTGCATGCGTGTCATTAGTGTGATGGTGCTGCCACCCAGTACCGCCAAGCAGACCGACTGCCAGGAGAATCCGGCTTCCACGAAGTGCAGGGCCGCGACCGCCAGTTCGGGCTTCCACTGCGGGAACGCCTGCACTACGATCCACATAAACAACCAGCCTCCAACGAGGTTCATCACCAAAGTCCCGCCCCATAGCTTTATGAGTTGGCCGATGCTTGCTTCCTTCGCGGCGACCGCCGTGATCGGCACCAGGAACCCTTCAGTGAACAGCTCGCTTTTGGCCAGAAGCAGGGCGATGAAACCGATGCTAAACGCCAGGCCGGCCAACAGATGGCTTTTCGTTTCGTGCAGGACCGCCAGATAGGCCATCACTCCCAGGCCGATCTCCAGTCCACCGAAGGTCCCAGTGATTAGGATGGTCACCCAAGACCGCGCCAGGCGTCCGGCACCCTCTTCGACAATGCGATCAAAGGACTCTGCGATCTCGTCTTCCACTGGCGCGTTAGTGCTTCCGAGTTGCCGTCGGCGGGCTTCGCTACTCATCGTGTTCCGCGCTTTCGCAAGTTATTTACGCTGATCTCAAGACCGCACAGCCAAGGACCTGACGCCGATGGGTTCGTCCCAAGGACACGACAAGAAGCATAACGTGCATAGTGCGTATCCGGATTGCTCAGGTGTAACGCGATATGTTCACGGCGCTTTTGGCGGCCCGGATTTGTGCTCCGGCCTCGAAGCTGGCCACCTTGTCTTGGCTCGCCGACACAACGTTGGGGCACCGACGCCGGGTGCAACGCAGGCGACTCTGGGAATCGCGGCACTGCCCGTGACACCCATGAGTTCGTCTGCCTTCCGGCGGAGAGCTTTGAGGCGTTCCAGCAGCATCGGATGCTCGTTGAGTTCAGCCGGAGTCAGAGTGACATCGACGCCCACGTTCGTTGTCCTACGGATCAGAATTGAATGGTGCCGACGCATCATGAGAAGCCTGCTTGGTCACGTGGGTCGGGAATCAATTCCATGCCGAGGTAGCAGCAGGCGGTGGCGCGGCTTGTTCCGATGATTTTGCCGATGTCGGCGGCCTTTATGCCTTGGGTTTATGCAAAAATGGGTGTCATTAATGTACAGCGAGATAACATCTTTAAAAAGTGGGCTTGTCTGAGGTTGGATGAGCGACGGTGACTTTTTGTGGTCCTGCTTTGCGATCGTGGGAGGCGGCAATCGCCACGCCGGCTGGGGTGCGTTAGGAGAGTTGGTCGCGTTCGAGTAGCGCGAAGGCGGAGATGATACTGACCATCGCTTGTGCCATTGCCCCGCCCAAGTCACTGCCGGGATCGGTGGCGATGCCGTCGCGGAGGGAACGGAACTTGATACCGCGTGCCTTGAAGTCGTCAAGGAGCTCGAGCAGGTGTCGGGGGTTGCGACCGAGTCTGTCGATTTTCCAGACAACGACTTCATCACCCTGGTTGAGGCGGTCTAACATCCTTCCCATTTCGGGTCGGCTGGTTTTGTTTCCACTGATTCCGTGGACGAGGTAGATCCGTTCACAACCGGCGGCTTCCAGTTCCCGGATTTGCGTCTTGGAGTCCTGGTCCGTGGTGCTCACTCGCGCATATCCCAAGCGCGTCATGAATCTAAAGTCGCCGTTCTCCATCAAGGCCATTTTTGTCTGGTACTGAGAATCTCAGAGTGAGACACTTTGTTGAAACTTTTCGGGGTTGACCCAAGTTGCGTAGATCCGGCAATTTAGGTCGTGAGCCGTCGGTGTAGGGGAGTGGCAGGTGGTTGTCTTGTCAAAGGTTCCTTTGCTGAGATAGCAATGAACGAGTGGCCGGGAACAGTCGGTTCCCAAATCGGAAGATGGTCCCCGGCCGGCTGGGCCCGCGACGGTCCCTCGAGAGGCGCCGCCGAGCCGACCTGCGGCCCTCGTCCGCACCGTCAGGCTGATCCGTCTGGCCGTTCACGCTGAGTCCACGCTGCGCCAGAGACGCTTATCGCCGATGATGTGCCTTGCGTCCGGCAGCGATCTCGCGAGCCGGTCTAGTTTGGTGGCGAGCAGAATGTAGCCGACCGGGACGGCGGCAAGGGACTCGCGCAGGCCCGGCCGCTCCCTGTTCCTGCCGGCCTGCCCCTGGTCGATGTATATCCGGTCCTCCGGGCCGCCGAGGGCGAGGAGTCCGTTTCGTTGTGCTGTGAGGCTCTGGCCGTTTGCCGAACGGATGCGGCTCGGGATCGTCGAAAAAATGCTGCTGTAGCGGAACCGTTCTGGCGAGCACGTGGATACCGGCCGAGAACGGAAGCCGTACCGCTACGATAATCTCAGCGGTGAGGTCGCCCTCTGGGAGCGGTCAATCACACGGGCTAACTGAAGAACCTTGAGTCCTGTCAGGTGGAGGTTCCGCTTCAGGCAGTGTGCCTATTGGTGGCCGGTCTTCGTGGTACCGAACATCAGGGTACGACGGTCGATGTCGTAGTACACGGTCTCCGCAGTAGCGAGAAGATCCTGCAGGTTGTCGGCGTCGTCGGCGTCGATCGTCAGCACTTCTTCCCAGGCACCCTGGTCAAGAACGAGCTGCAGGGTCCACGTCCCAGGCTTCCCTGGCTCGCCAGCCACCCAGGTGAACTGGTAGTGGCTGAGTTGGCGCACCCTGATGCTGTTGTCGGTTACGGGTTGTTCCGGTGTAGGTGTCACAGTTCTGCTCCCTGTCATTACACAGCGTGGCCCACCGCCCGTATAAGACACTGGGATGCAGATGGTAAATACCCCAGATGATAAGTATGCTTACCACCTTTCATCATGGTAACACCGGATTCAAGCCTGCGCATTGACTCCCGGTAGATGCTCGAGAAATGGGCTGCTTGCCTGACACGAAAATAAAGTGCTTGGACGGGATGAGGTTTTTGGGGGGTGATGTTTCATGGACATCATTGGAGCTGGTGATCGAGACTTGGTATCCGCGGGCTTCGAGTTGGCTGATGGCGCGGACCTTGCCATTCCAACCGCTGTGGATTGCCCGGCCTTCCCCGATGTGGACGGCGTTAAGAGCGAATCCCATGCCTCCGTCTGCGTAGTAAATGAAATCTCCGAGCTCGAGGTTCGAAACCGGAGTGGCGAGTCGCAAAAGAGATTCTGGGGATTCATCGCCCACTCCGCTGACGCCAGCGGTCTGGAGCGCCTTCTAGGACAGTGCAATCTTGGATGGCACCGATCTGCGTTTTTGCAGAGGCGAGGATAACCGCTTTGGTTGATGACACTGGTATCTCGGTGCAACTCGAGCCAGCCACGCTCAGGGGCGGGTCCACTGAATTATAGGACGTCACTGTGGTCCCGGCATGCGCGGAACTGCCATAGGTGGGGTTTGCCATGACAGCGAGTGAAGCATCTGCCGCGTCGGCGACTATTCGTCAGCTTCAACTTTAGCGAGTTACCCTCCGGTGGTCCATGTGTAGTGAGAGTGGTCCACTTTAGATGAGATAGGACATTTGCGAACCCCGCCCGCGTGGAATACAAGGACCCCGCCACCCCTTAAGTGGACATAATATTTACTATCGACGTCTAGGAACCTTTCGAAGCTGAGATCTCCGATGCTCTTGGATTCATCGGGGTGTAAGCCGACCCTTCTAAGATCCCTCGCGGAGAGATTCCTCTGCTCCCAGTGGTTAGTCAAATTTCTCCAGTTATGACCAGTACGTCGCCAAAGTGAGTCACTCTCCTCGTCGCGGGATCGGCTAGCAGTGGGAGTCGATCGGATTTTTGGTTTCGTGGCGGTGACTGTCTCCGGGCAAAGCAAAGGCGGCGCTTCCCGCAGTGGGGAGCGCCGCCGTCGTGCTTGACCATGCCCCGGAAGGACCGGGCCGGCATGCGCGGATTAGTGCTTGGTGTCCGCAAAGCGCTTGATGGAGGCTTCCAGCTCGGCCTCGGCGGCTGCCCTGTCGGCCCAGCCCTCGGCCTTGACCCACTTGCCCGGCTCCAGGTCCTTGTAGCGGGTGAAGAAGTGCTCGATCTCCTTGATGAGGAATTCGTCGACGTCGGAAAGTTCCTGGATGTGGTCGAAGCGCTTGTCGTCAACGACGCACAGCACCTTGGCGTCTCCACCGGACTCGTCGGTCATGTTGAACACGGCGATTGGGCGGGCATCCACCAGAACGCCGGGGTGCAGGTCAAAGTCCTGCAGGAGCACCAAGGCGTCCAAGGGGTCGCCGTCTTCGCCGAGGGTGTCGTCGAAGAAGCCGTAGTGCGTGGGGTACTGCATCGAGGTGAACAGCACGCGGTCCAGGCGGACCCGGCCGGTCTCGTGGTCAACTTCGTACTTGACGCGTGATCCGCGGGGGATCTCGATGGTGACGTCGTGCTTCATCGTTATGCTCCTCATGATGTGGTGTGCGCGGCCGGACAGGGCTGCGCACGGGAAATC
>JBBPYK010000046.1:0-42036 GCA_038199985.1 Actinomycetales bacterium
ACCAGCCACCAGCCCTACCTCGATACCATCGCCGATGAACTCAATGACAGGCCACGCGCCACCCTGGGATACCTCACCCCACGAGAAGTCTTCACCAAACTACTCAACGACAATGTTGCTACCACCGGTTGACACCAAGGTTGCGAGCATCTATCAGAAGATCTTCCGCATGCTTGCCTAGGGACTGTACATCGATAGCCTTATTCGCATAGGCGACCGAACCGCCCTTCTTCTTACGTGATGCGGTCCAGCTCGCGAGCATTTCGGAGATCTGAGTTTTGTTTAGCTCTGTGCCCTCTTTTTGCTGAAGGAGCAAAGAAGGTACCGGGTTAGCCCCCGCCTCACGTGCAGCTTGCTCGATCTCCTGAGCTTCACGGAGTACGCCTGAGCCATAATTCAGTAGGCCCTCATGATTTGCGTCAATGCGGATGTACTCACCGGGCTTTACGGGCTTATCAAAAGCCTTGACCAGAGCGCCGTCTTTGGTTTCTGCGTGCCACTCCGGAACAAACCGCAAAGTAGAGGGCTTGCCGTCAGAGGTCTTAGAAGTGATCAGCAAGAAAGCGCGAGCGTGGAAGATCAGATGATCCGTGATCCAGCTCAAGGTCTGGAAGTTGGTAACCCCCGGCTCAAGCTGTTTTAGGAATGCTGGCTGATTCGCTATCGGCTGACCTTTGGAGATCGCCTGTAAGGGCATGCGAGCAACAGAAGTTGAAATGAGGTTACGGCCTTTAGCCACGCATGCAATCTGCATTGCATTAGAGCGTGTGACCGGCAGATTATCCGGTGTCAGGCCATAGAGGCTAGCTAGTGTGAGGGTCTCAAGGTGTGAATCATCGGCCCATGGCGAC
Source organism: Actinomycetales bacterium (assembly GCA_038199985.1). Taxonomy (GTDB): domain Bacteria; phylum Actinomycetota; class Actinomycetes; order Actinomycetales; family Micrococcaceae; genus Arthrobacter_J. The sequence continues at coordinate 852 of JBBPYK010000046.1, forward strand.
TCAAGCGGAAGCGCTTCCATATAAGAGGCTTGCAACGCTTGCTTAGCGGCTAGATCACCGCTCTTAAAAAATAGTCCCAAGATGACACCTAAAGTAAAAGGAATAGTAAAAGTGTCATTTGGCGGTGCATCTGACTTTGGCTAGCCGGAGAGTCTTTTACGCTCTCCGGCTTCATCGCCAGATGACTTTAGTTTCGGAGGGAAACTATGTTATCCATTATATCACATGTTTTAGGTGTGTTTGTCAATCCCTAAAGCGATCATACGGAAAATTGGTGATTCTATCTACTTTGTAAAGCATTCCATTGTGTACCGATTTAGCATGCCGCTCTGTGTGTGCGCTGGCTTCCCTCTGAGAATACAGAAGCTCACGCCATGAAGGGCATGCTTCACAACCAATAACAATGGAGTTGAAACGCTCATCGTCGCGCTCTGAAAAGTCTATGAATAGGTTTATCGTTGCTCTCATTCGGCCACCATCGTAAAAGGATTTGATTCTGCTCTAATTTCGTCAAGGAGTCTGCAAGCTGTCATTGCTGCTAGAAGCTCCGGCTCTGATTTGTGGGAGAACACCCAGCCCTCACCCATGGGTCGGCTCTCCGCGCTCGCTACGGCCTGTCTCATGGATAGGTGGCCTTCATGGGTTAGTGCTCCGTCTTCGATCTTTGCCTTGAAAGACGCTGCGCCGGTCTTGGCACTTTCAGGCTTCAGAAGGACCAGCGGAATATCCGGGTAATCCGCTGCTAGCTGATCCGCTATCACTAAGTTCTGTGCGTATCGGTCAGCTCCCATTACGCGGGGCTGTGACTCGTGGATTTGCAGGAGTGCAGCTTCTAACCAGCTCGTGCCCTTATTGGTGGCAAGTACCTTGATGTGCGTACGTTTCTCATGCTTCCACGCGGCAACTATGGCGGCTCTGGAACGGTCATAGGACACTTCATAGCCGATAGCTACCTCAGAGCGCGTAGGAGTGCTCAGGGGAGCTTGTAGGGCATTCCATTTATCGAGATCTAGGACACTTTCCAGCGTGAGGGTTTGAATGTTGGCTACGCTGCGCCGGTACTCACCCTTAGAGAGCGTTTCCGCAAGCCGTGCAACGTCCTCTAGCTGGATCGTGTACCCGATAGCCGGGTGAAAAGTGAAGTTCGCCATGTCGTAGGGGTCTAGTCCCTCAGGCATGGCCCATTCGAAAAACGCTAGGTGAGCGTCTGGATCTTTGGTGGCTTCTCTGCCCTTTTTCAGCCAGCTCTCAAAGAAGGTGCTCTTGGCACTTCCCTTAGTGGATACAAGGATTAGCTGTTTATTTACGGCTACTAGCTGTGCTGGCTGTACTGCTCCCAAGATCCCGTTACCGAGTGATTCCTCATAGCTGAAAACTTCATCCAGGATTACTAGGTTCACCTTGGCTTTACCGTGTAGTCCCTCAGGGCTTGGCGTGAAGGGGCTAATGAAGCTCTCCTTGGGAAAGCCGATCTTAGGGGCAGTGTTGCCTCTGCGGATTGTGCATGATTTGCCGAAGACTGAAGGGTCAATCATCTTCCAGAACTCAAGGATTACTTGGCTATACGCGTCCATGTTGGTCTGCGCTGTGTAGTACGTCTTGTGGCTTGCGTGTATGAGAGCGCGTGTGGTGGCTAACACTAGGAGGGCAGTGGACTTTCCGCACTGCCTAGGTACTGTGAGCACCACGGAGGGGTACCTGTAAGCACCTGAGGGAAGTTTCTCCGTGATGACGCGTAGGAACAGGCGTTGCCACGGCATAAGGGCTATCCCTAGTGCTCTTGCTACCTTCTCGCACTGGACAAGCTCGTTAGGAGCGTCAGGAGTAGGTCTTGTGGCGTAAACAGGCTGTGCGGCCTCTAGGGCTGTGAAGAAAGCATCTGGCGTGCTGCTACTTAGCGTCTCCATTTAGATCGTCTAGGAATTCTTGCGCTTCATCCGAGGTCTTCGGGATTGGCTTAGGCAATAGCTCAATGCAAGCGCGTAGCTCTTTGGAAATCATGGCGCGCTGTGTGGAAGAACTCGCGGTGTCCCATTCTGCGCAAAGATGCTTGATCAATGAGATCGTAAGGGAGTGTTCATGAGTAATTAGCTGCTGATTCTTGAGAAACGTTATCGTTTCGTTACTTTTAAGCGCTAATGGATTGGATTTAGCCATAATAAACCTTTCGTATAAGTCTATTATACCATTCTTTTACATGCGTTTGCATGGATTAGGAATTGTGGGAGGGACAGAACGTGGGGCGCGGGACTCTCTGGGCCTTCGCTCTCAAAAAAATCACACGTCTAAACTCGTGAACCATGAGATTTCATCCGTAATCGTCGCTCGATAATCCTCAATGCTCCGATCTTGACGTGCTGAGTTGCATGCCCTGTGCGCTGGCCTTAGATTCTCAATGGAATTTGTTCCACCTTTACTTCTTGGCACAACATGATCAGTACTAAACTCTTCTTCAGTGATCACTTTGTGACATAGGTGACATATGAAGCCATACTCTTCACGACACAAGATGCCTAAGTTCTTAGCTTCTGTTCCGCCCCAATTACTCATGAAGCCTTCACAGCCTTTCTACGGGCCTTGTATAGGGGTGTGCCCCTCTTCATCCACAGGCTAGGATCTACACGGCCTAGATAGCCGTTACTCAGCGCTAGGGGTAGCTCCAGCACCTCTATATGGAGATGGTCTCCTGCGACTGCCCCCGTTGCTCCTGATACCCCGATGACCTCCCCGGCCTTTACTGCCTCGCCTACCTCCCCGTATGCAGTCAGCAAGTGGGCATACCCGGTCAAGATGTCGCCGTGATCCAGCAGTACGCACATACCGGCTCCACTGCCCATTAACTGCTCATCCACCCCCGGTCCTGAAAACCTAATGACTCCATCGGCCATGGCCTTTACGGGAGTGCCTGTGTACACGCCTAGATCAATGCCTGTGTGCCCTTCGAAGCCGAAGCGGCCATAGAGTCGCGGGTTATCCCCGAAGCTCTGCATAACAGGTGCCTCTACGCTGAGAGGGTAGATTAAACGTGTACTCATTCTTACTCCAAAGTTTAGGGCCGGTCTTTCCCGGTGGTCATAGTGTCGCCTACGCGTTATTCAGAATCCCTACGCTCAAATATCACTTTTACGATGTGAAATACTGTAAGGCATATCAGTAAGGTAATCGCTACTTCCGGAGGTAGTCCGAATAAGGAATCGTATGGGATTAGTTCCATCACGCCTCATTTCGTACACCCCCATTATATCATTTGCTGGATAGCCAATAACGAAACTCTGCACTCCAGCAAACCGTCCCGGATCTCCTGCACTAGCTCCGTAAATTCTTCATCGCTCATGACTGCCTCCTAAGGCATAGTTCCCGCTGATTGAGTGTCATGTGTCATGTGTCTTTTGGTGTTGATTTCCGCAGTTAGTCAGATAGACAGGTTTTTCCCCATCCGGCTACAAAGCCATAAGGGCCTATATAAGGGCCTATATAGAGGTTATATAGATTCTTGTATATATCTGTCTATCTGTCTATCTGTCTAACGCCCCCTAGAACAAAGGGCTATAGAGGGTTTTTCATAAGACAGGAAGATTTTTCTAGTGTCTTAGATTTTCTCTTCCTGTCTTATGATCACTTCCTGCTAGACACTTCTGCCTTTCTGTTAGACAGTTCTGTCTAGGTCATCCAAGGAGCTGTATCCCGATCATGACGCGCATCTGCTTACGCCCTATCTCCGTATCAATGCTTTTACGCTCCGCCTCGAATCCTTTAGCTTGGAGATCCTGTGAAAACTTCTTACCGGAGACCGGAGTCTTGCCTTCACGCTTGCACCACTTGACGTAGGCGTCCCTTAGAGCTTCAAAGGCACAATAGGCGTTCGTATCCTCAGTAGATACCGTGTACTCTATCCATTCGGCTACTGTGTCCTGTGCGGTTACATATGCTGCTCCGGCTACGGCTACAGACTTAGGCGTTGTATAGCCTTCGTTGAGGTACTCTTTAGCCTTCTCAATCCAGCGTGCCAACACTCCGGGGCCTTCTTGATCTACGATGATTCCTTCAAGACCTACAATCACTTCTCCGGCCTTCTTGCTGTGTAGGAAGTTAATAACCCGTAGACGACGCCATACGCCCTTATCGTCCTGTGGCACTTGTAGCCGGTCATTGGCCATAATCCAGAGCGTATGTGTGGCGTCAAAGGTCACGTGGTCTTTGCCCATGTAGCGCCCTGAGATCACGTCACCGCCTGTGACCTTCTTGAGCTTGCCCGTAGCCATCTTCTGATCACGTTCTACTTCGGAGCTAACGGCCATACGTACCCCAAGGAACTGCATAAACTCTGTAGGGTGCGGGGTACTTCTAGAGGCAACAAACATTGATGAATCCACGTAGGCTGTGTATCCGTCATCACCTTTACCTAGGATGTTCTGGGCAATGTTCATAAGTGTTCCTTTGCCGGAACCTGCCGCGCCGTAGAGGTACATAAAAACTTGTTCATCCTGAGCCTTGATCATGGATAGACCGACCATCGTTTCAAAGTAATCTGATAGCTCCTTGTCTCCCGCGAAGGTCTCAGAGAGTAGGCGTTCATACTTCGGAGTGGGGCACTTGGAGTCCGGTGCAACTGCCGTAGAGCGGCGTACAAGGCTCTTAGGGTTTGGTTTGTTGACCTTCCCCGTATACAGGTCTACGACGCCTTCAGGAGTGTTTAGGTCATAGACGTTCGAGTCAAAGTCTTTGATGTGTGTCTTCACAAGCGGATCTGTTTTGATGTGGCTCAATGTCTCTCTGACGCCCTTAGGACTGGTAAAGAACGTGTACCAGTGCTTATTGGCTTTGCGCGCTTCGTCGGTCTCTGCCTCTTTGTAGAGGAACGAGCGGCCAAAAGCTTTGACTTGTTCAGAGGCGCGGCCTTCATCATCTACGCGCCAGACGTGCGTGTCCCAGTAGTACCAGTTTGCTACCTGTGCGGAGTACCGCAGTTTGCTAGTGATGGTCTCGATAAACTGTGTGGCGTGGTAGTCAAAGGTACCAAAGCCTAGTTCGTATACGTGTATTGCTGGTTTAGCTTCAACACGCTTATTTGCGCGGCGTGTGGGTGCGGGTGTGTAGGTTACGGCGTCTGCCTCTGCTAGGAGTTCGCTCCATGTTTTGTTTTCCATAATGACGTTTCTTTCTTGGGAAGTGTTTTGAGTTCATATAACTCCTTATTTGTTCTTGCTTTGATTTCCATTTGCAGTAGTACTCAAATCACATGATATAATGGAAGAGTACTTGTCGTACTAACTGTTCTAAATATTCCTTTCTGTAGAAGGCCCTCCGGATCTGTCACCGGGGGGTCTTTTATTTGTCTTCGGCTGCTGCTAGTTCTTCGATCTTCTGTGCAAGCTCTTCGCGCTCCTTGTAAGCGTTCTGTAGCTCGTGCTCCATCCTTGTGATGGTCTTTCCTTTAAGCGTGAGCCGTAGGCGTGATCTGCTTAGCGGTGTCCGTTGATAAAGTCCTTTTGCTGCCATGGGATTACCTTTCGTTGTTATCATACTGATGATTCTATTATATCACGGCTTTTAGGACCCCTGCATAGTCTGTTTGTCAAGTCCTAACATACACAAAGGGAAAGCTACCCCGTTTAGAGTAGCTTTCCCTTTAAGACCGGGGATTATGCGCCTGAGTGATAGAGATTCCCTTCATGGATTGTCCAACCAAAGACCCTTAAACGCGCTTCACAGTCGCTAGTATCGCGTCCTTCCTTAGTGAGCGCTTGCCACTCTTCAAGGAGCGCGTGGACAGGCATAAGCGCCTTAACGTTGTCCATTACCTCTTTAGTTTGTTCAGTAGGGATTAGCTCAATGTGTTCCGCTGACCATCGGCCACCTTTGCCTACGGGCATTATGCGGATCTCAGACCAGACCGCCGAAATAATGTTGCGTCTACGCTCTAGCGGTAGCTCGTCAAAGTGGCTCACCAGCGTCCCCGCTTCCAGATCAATATCCATCACCTGCGTTTTCGTCAGGTCCAGTATCTGAGCCTCTAAGGCCGCTAAACGCTTTTGATGCAGCTCTTTAGGCTTGCGGTATTCGGAAGGCTTCAGGCCCTCTTCAGCGGCTTCTGTGAGCCATTGCTCCCACTCCCCCAGTTCGGCTACCTTCTGGGCTTGTAGCTCCTTCAGCGTGGCTGTGGTGCCCTCTGTGCGGTAGGCATCCTCAGCACCGGACATCATGAGGATTGAAAGGGTGGAATCGATGACGTATTGATCAGTGGGTGCCAACGCTCGCGAGAAATGCCCCGCCTCGCCGCCACATCGGTAAACGTACTGTGCCGCTCGCCTATCCGTCTTCCTGCTGACGCGTGCGCCGTAGGCGTTAGCACCACACCGGCCACACGTAGCGACACCTGAAAGCACATATTCGATGGATGTGTTCTTGGTTTGCTTGGCAGGTCTATTCAGGAGTACTGCGCCTAGGGTCTTCCACGTAGCTTCATCCAAGACGGCTTTCCAGTTTCCGGGTACTAATTCCCCGTGGTGCTCCATCTTCCCGATGATGCGCGGATGTAGAAGCGTGCGCTTAAGCGGTGTGCGCTTCCATGGATTACCGAACGTCGTAAAGATTTCTTGCTCATTGAGCCAAGCCACACATGTATTAAGCGGGGCACCCTCAATGATGCGCTGCGTTACGGCCCGGATTGCTTCAGCCTCTACCGCATTAAGAGATCCATCCAGCTCCAGCCCGAACGGTCTACGGCCTCGCCAATGGTTTTTACCCTGTTCCCGGTCCTGCGCAAACTTGGCCTTCTGCCTCTGTCCGCGTCTTTCTGTCTCGGCCTTAGCTACAGCGGCCTTGATACGTGCAAACAGTCGGCCATTATCCGTGGAGAGATCCGCATCACCGGAGACAGTAGCGAGTAACAGGCCGCGTGCCTCTGCGGCGTCAATAACGTCTTCGATCTCACGCGGCGTTCTGGTTAGCCTGTCAAGGTCATACGCTGCGATGCCCTGAAACTGTCCGGCTTCCCAATCCTGCATCATCTGGATATAAGCGGGTCTCGGCTTTTTAGGGTCCGTGGCACTGAAAGAGTTGTCACAGTAGAGCTTGCCAACTGTTAGGCCCTTAGCCTTTAGCACGGCTCTAATGCTGGCCTCTTGGCGCTCTACGGCTAGACCCTCGCTAGTCGTGCCTAGGCCCTTGTCCGCACTGATACGGGTGTATATCGCATACGTGGTCATACGCTGATAGTAAACCCTCTACCAGTTGGTTTGGCCATCCGACCAGGTTCCCTTTTCGCGATCGTAGCGGCGATCCGTAGAACATAAACGAAAACTGGCGATCTGCAAGCCGGAGTTCTCCGCCATGTTTAGTCGTACTTCCGTGGCCACAAGACCCCGAATGGTAATGGTGTCGCTCATGTCATTCCTCCGATCAACGCCGGACCTTCCGGCTCTTCCAGTGTTCTCGGACTCGGTGGGCCGCAGAAGGCCGGAGTGCCAGGTGTTGATAGCACCGCTGCGATGACGCATTGTGGAGGACTAGTGAACCGGCTCTACACGCCGTCGGAAATTGCTAGACTAATTACCGGTCTGAACCGCAGAGAAATTATTCTGCTTCAGACCATGCCTCGGTAGCTCAGCGGATAGAGCAGGAGCCTTCTAATCTCTTGGTCGTGGGTTCGATTCCCGCCCGGGGCACCGAAGGAAAACCCTCTGACCTGCACGAATGCCGGTTAGAGGGTTTTCCTTTTGCTGGAGTGAGTGCTCGGGGACGCGAGCGCGACGCGGGAACTTCTCAGACGGGCCTCAGGCGCCGCGGATCTGCCGCACGTTCGAGGGCCGCGCACTGTCCGCGGAGAGCATCGCGTCGAGCCGGTCGAGTACTTCATCGGCTTGTGCCTCGTAAACGTGTGTGTACCGGTCGAGGGTGAACGCCGTAGATGAGTGGCCCGCCCACACAGAGACTTGTTTCGGGTCCGCACCGGAGGAAATGAGGAGGCTGCAAAACGTGTGCCGCAGGTCGTGAATCCGTAGGCCACTCATCCCGGCGCGTTTCAGGGCAGGCTCCCAGAAATCCCGGCCGAAGCTCGAACGCGATAACGGGCCGCCGGTACGGGTGGCAAGCACCAAAGTATTGACGTCCGCGGCAACGTTGTCCTGCAGGTGCTCGGCAATCTCCGCCATTATCCGGCGAGGAATCGGAATCACGCGCCTAGACTTTTCCGTTTTGGGCTCTCCGAACATGGGCTTGCCGTTGACCTCCGTCGCCGTCTCGGCAATGGTGATGCGGCTCCGCAGCACGTCGATCCTGCTACGCCGTAGGCCGACCATTTCACCCCACCGGAGACCGCCGTACACGCCGAGGAGGACCACAACACGGAAGCGCGGATCGAATACCCGTAACAGTGCGTCTACCTCGTCACGATCGAGGAACTGCTGTTCCTTACTCCGCTCGGCTGGCAGCGGGACCGACAGCGCCGGATTGACCGTTAGGCGCCGGTCAGCTATCGCCGCGTCGAGCATCTGACGGAGGGCGAAAACACACTTCCGGGTAGTCGAAGCACTCAATCCGGACTCCATGAGCGAACCGACCCATGCGCGGATCTCGGCATTGCTGATCGTGCCGAGTTGCCGCTTCCCGAACGCGGGTATGACGTGCATTCTCGTGACTGACTCGACCTTTGCGAGGCTCGACGGCCTGAGATCGGTACGTGTGGTGAGCCAGTCTTTCGCCCATTGCTCGATGGTTACTTTCGCCCGGGCGGGGTCGTACCACTCACCGCGGACCTTCGCCGTCTCGATGGATGCGAGATATTTCTCAGCATCGACCCGACGCGCGAAAGTCCTAGATCGGTGCGCGCCATCCGGGGTCCTGTACCGGGCACGCCATCGGCCGGAATCTATTTTCTGAACGTGAGCCATCAGGCCTACCCTTTCGCCTCGCAAAAGCCCAACTATTGACAACCGGAAACGGTGCGTTTAAGCTGGAAAGTTTGCTCTTGCAATAATTCTATCGGATGTGCAAGGATGGTCGCAATCTCTTGGCGAAGGGAAATACGCAGGTAGCCGACCGGCTACTTGACAAGTTTTTCTATCGCTTCGAGAGGAGCAAATATGAACACTCCCAGAACCTCCGAGCCAGCCTTAGGGCTCGCCGCCGGGCGGCCCAAGTCCCCGGATGACTTGCTCACAGTGGCGCAGCTTGCCGATGTGCTCGGCTGCAGCCATCAGGCTCTCTACAACCTTCGCCATAGCGGCAATGGCCCCGCGTCATTCCTGCTAACGGGCAAGGTCCGTTACCGCCGTAGTTCGGTCGATTCGTGGATCTCTGACGCCGAGGCCGCCGATGCTCGCCGCGCGAACCTCAAGCCGTAGCAATGGACGCACGGTTCCCTGTCCGATACATGAATGACCGGCGGGTATTGAAGCTCACGCCCGAGCAGTTCCGCTTGTTTGTCATGGCCACCGCGTGGAGCGTCACCAACCGGACAGACGGAGTAATCGAAACGGTCGACCTGCAGCTTGTCCCGTTTGCTACGGCGGCGGACGCTGGCGTCCTCGTAGGGGCCGGGCTGTGGAATCGGACTGACCTCGGATGGCTGATTGTCGAGTACAGCGACACTCAGACCAGTAGCGCGCAGCTCGACCAACTCAACGAAACGCGGCGGCGCGACCGCGAGCGGAAGGCCAGAGCTCGCAAGACCAAAACGGGCGGACCGGCGCAAGTCCGCCCGGAAGTCCCGGCGGAAGTCCCCGCGGAAGTCCGGCCGGAAGTCCACCCGGAAAACACAGGTAAGGACAGGAAGGCAAGGACAGGCTTAATACCGGAGCAGTACCCGGAGCCTTCTAAACCAGAGGCCAATCTGTGGGATGAGGGCTTCCCTCAATGCAAGGCCGGAGGCTGCAACGCGCAGCTGACCCATGAGACGCAGCTGCCTAGCGGCCTATGCCCTCAGCACTTCGGAAACCAACTGATGACCAAAGGAAATTGACATGACTACTCCAGAGATGGCCGCCGAGGTATCACTCGATGTCCTGATTGACCTAGCAGAGAACGGCGCCGATATTCGCAGCAGTCCTGAGGCTTCGGGCGCACGGTTCACCGTCGAGGCTCACGGCAGCGAGCTGCAGCTAGCAAAGCTGAACCGTCTACAGCTGGCCGCGGCGCGGAAGCACGGCGCTAATCCGTCCCGGTCGAACGCGGGCAGTGACGGCGACGGCAAGGACCGGATAGACCGGGCAATCGATCGTGCCCTCGGATTGGAGCAGAAATGAACGCGCAGCAGTCCGCAGCGGAGACAGCGCAGAGCTTACGGGCTCGGCTTTTCAAGCCTGTTATGGCTGAACGGGCGCGGATTGAGGAAGGCGTCAGGGAGGCAACCGCGGACATAGAGGCCGAGCAGGGTAAGCACGCCGTCGTGATGGCTCGGTGGCAGAAACAGGCAGATGAAAGTCGGAAGGCGTTCCGCCCGGAACCGGACAGGCCCACACCCCGGGACCAGTCCGGGCACCACGCATTACTGCACCGTGCCGTCACCGCACGAGCAGAGTGCAGCGAGTGGGAGGAACGCCTCCTGGCCGACCATGTGACACACATTGAAGCCGCCTATAAGCAAGCTGCACCGGCCCTGCTGAAGCGGACGCGAGATACTCCTCTGGGCAAGGTCGAGCAGCTGTTACCCGTGTGGCAGGGGTGGCTTCGCCTGCTGGCCGAGGCTCGGGGAGCTGCCGAGCGTGTGGGCGGCGTCCGACCTCACCAGCCTGTTCGTGACCGGATGCGGCAGATGATCACCGGCGCGGATCTCTTCGAAGCGATCGACGGAGCGGACCTGATGGCCCCGGCGCCCCTTCAGCTTCCCGAGGTGATGTTGAGGAACGGGCAAAGGAGCTTAGACGGGCCAACGGGCCTAACCCGGGAGCAGGCCGGACGAGAGCGACAAGCTCGGCTGAATGGTGGCAGGCCCGGGCCTGTCTTCTAGCAGCGAGGAGAGCGGTTCTAGTGACGAATGAGCAGTTCACACGAAACCAGCGGGCGGCGCTCACGGCATTAGTCGTGAGCCCGAACGTCCGGGCTGCAGCTCAGAACGCAGGCGTCGGAGTCTCCACCTTGCGGCGATGGCTGACCGAAGCGGAGTTTCAGGCCGAGCACAGACGCCTTGCGAGGGAATCTCAGCGGGAAGCCGTCAGTGTCGTTCTAGCGGCTCAGCGTGAGGCGGTGCTCACCCTGATTCGGGTCATGCGTTCGAGTGACGCGCACGGAAGCCTACGGGCCGCCGTGAAGCTTCTAGAACTTGGGCACCGGCTCGGAGAGGACGATCTAGACCAGAGAGTCGCCAGACTGGAAGCGATCACGAGCCAACAAGCCATGGAAGAGAGGCAACGATGAGCCGGACCGCTCGGGTTACACGGATGGAAGCGGCCATGGCGGCGATGCAGCATCGCCAGCCTATGGACTGGGAAGCTCACGGACCGCTCGGGAGCCTCACGCACGAGTGCATTAGTTTGTTCCTGCATCGAGAGGACCCACTCGACGCACACGGGCACCAGCTGATGATGGCGGGAGCTGTGGCACTGGACTGCCTCACCGGCCGACCGGTTCCCGAGGCGAACGCTCGCGCACTCTCTGAGCTGATGGCCAATCCTGACTATCAGGGGCATGGCTACTCGGAGCGGAAGCACCCAAAGGCGGCGGAGTTGTTCGAGATGCTCGCCGCGGGTGGATGGCTCAGCGCCGCGGGACGCGCAGGGGACGCCGGAGGACGCAAAAGCTAGAGGAAGCTGGAAAGACTGAGAAAGTGGCTCTGCGGTCCCGGTTCCCTTGCGGTTATTGAGATGCGAGGCTCTGACCTGCAACATTGCCGAATGCGTCAATAGTTCCCGCCGGAGCCTTCTAATCTCTTGGTCGTGGGTTCGATTCCCGCCCGGGGCACAGATACGTCAGCGACCAGACTAAAACCCGTGAATCATCACGCCGGGCTATTGAACGTTACTTGGAGTTCAAGTCGGTGCTGGCCAGAAGCATCCTGGCTGTAAATTGCTTTTCCCGCAATACCTGCAAGTTCATCCGTACCGGAGCCCGGGATGATATGCCCAGAACTTGCCGCGGCAGTTCCCTCGGCGAGGCCCCAGTGCTGAATGACCATAGAGCCAGAGAGCCCATCCACGATTCCGGCGAAAATTTCAGACGCGACATAGCCTGCTCCGTGCGGGTTGCCCGCCATTAATAAGTCCGCGGTACTCGATCCGCGGATAGCCCCCTCAAACTGCTTGACGACCCTCACCTTCGAGAGCTCGCTGTTGGTCCCCTCGACCTCGTAGGCCTCGGGTTGCCAATCCGTAATATCAAAATCAGCATTGATCGTACGTTCGTCTGCATCACTCATGCAGACCAGTATCCCGGTTATCCGTCAGGATTGCATGCCGAGAGATCACGACCGGTAGCCTTGACGCGGTGCCCGATGGGAAAGCGTCCCCGGCCCAGCATCCCGAAGGAGCCCGTTGAGCGTAACCACGAGCGAGTCAAAGCCGTCGGTATTCCGGCACCGGAAGAGTACCCTGTGGGGGGCCTTTACGCTGATGCACGTGTTGGCTCTCTTGACGCTTCTTCCGTTGATTGTCAACGGGCAGGTCCTCAGCGACATCCAGTTCTACCGCGAATGGGCGTACCTCGGTCTGGACCAAGCAGTCTGGCAGGGAATCAGCAACGACTGGGTCTATCCAGTGGCTGCGTTGCTCCCTATGCTGCTAGCCACCGTATTCGGATCCTATTTCTACCAACTGGGCTGGTTTGCCATATTCACTGGCCTCAATGCAGTGGGCTTCACCGTTCTGACAGATCACGGACGACGCAAGGATCGTTACCAAGCTGCGTACTGGTGGCTGCTAGCCACCGCGCTTCTGGGACCCGTTGCACTGGGGCGAATCGACGGGCTCACAGCTCCCATGGTTATTGCCGCTCTTTTGCTCCTCGGAAGCCGTCCCATCATTGCGTCGGCGCTCCTGAGCCTCGCCACCTGGATCAAAGTGTGGCCTGCTGCCGTTGTTCTAGTGGCTCTGAGCGTCTCCCCCAAGCGAATCCGGCTGCTGCTTACTGGATTTGCCGTGTCCCTGGCCATCACCGTGTTCGTGGCTGTCAACGGCGGCATAGGGCATCTGCTTAGCTTCATCAGCGCCCAAGGCGACAGAGGGATGCAGCTGGAGGCCCCGTTCACCACGCCGGGACTGTGGCAGGCCATCACAGGTACGGGAGGTGCGTACATCTATGAAGACAAAGTCATCAATACGCGTGAAGTCCGAGGGGCTCTGGGCGAGCCCGTTGCGACACTGATGAGCCCGCTGCTGTTCCTAGCGGTGACCGCCGTCGTCGTTCTCTTGTTCTGGGCTCTACGCCGCGGCGTGGAATCGGATCGGCTAATCACTATCGGCTCGCTGGCAGTCGTCAGCGCCATGGTTGTCTTCAACAAAGTAGGCTCACCGCAGTTCATGCTGTGGCTCGCCGCCGTGATCGCTGTGGGGCTAGCCGTTGAAGGCCGTCGGTGGAAATTTCCCGCCATGACCATGCTTGCGGTCAGTTTATTAACAACCCTTGTCTACCCAATATTTTACGCCGAGCTGTATAACGCGCTCAATCCGTGGGTCGCGCTCTTGCTGACACTGCGTAACGGCCTGGTCGTTGCCCTTTTCGTGTGGGCAGTAGCCATGCTCATTCGGTTGGCGCGGGCATCCTCGCCTAGTCGAGGTGACCGGGAGCCGGCTCATTGAACCGCTTGCGGAAAAGGACTTTAGTCTTTGGGTCAAGGAAGATCAGGTAGAGCGCAAACGCGATCGCTACCCCTGCCGCAACATTGCGTGCCATCGTCAGGCTGAATTCAAAGTACGGGAAGATGTCGAGCTGATCGGTGATGGCATACACCATGAAGAAGGACACGATGAAGTACATCGTTTTGACCTGCCAATCATTACGTATTCCAGTGACAGCGAACAACGGAATGAGCCAGACCAGATACCAGGACTGAATCATGGGTGCCAGCAGCACTATTGCGGCAAACGCCAAGGTAAGCCGGCGCACTATCCGGCTGTAGTCCCCGCGGAACATGAGCCAGAGAATTACCCCGACGGCCGCAATCTTTCCCGCGTCGTGGATGAGCCGACCGAAGAACCATCCGTCAAGACCCACGGCATCACCGAGCGTAGCTACCACGAGACCCACGAAACCGATTGGCGCATACCAGATCCAGACGCTGCCTGGGGTGCTCAGCGCCCCCACCCAACCGAAGCCGAATCCGTTGATCAGTCCCATTAGCGCGAGCAAGGCCAGAGACATAGCAGCGGTCAGTGCCCAGAAGAAAAACTTCCTGCCCCAACCGGCCTTTTTGCCAGCCCAGAGTAATCCGAGAAACGGGAGGAAAATGATCGTAATCGGTTTAATGGCAATTGATAACGTCACCACGATAATTCCCAAGATCGGTTTGCGCGTGGCTGTGAGATACAAGCCCGTCAGTGCGAGTCCGATCATGAGGGCATCGTTGTGGATGCTGGCGATGAAGTTGGTGAGGAACAAAGGGTTTGCCGCCGTCAACCACAGTGCCCGATTGGGATTGATGCCGTGGAGCTCGGCCAGTTTTGGAACATAGTAGACGCTGAGGAGCACTCCAACGACGGCGATCAGCCGGAACAGGAGAATCGAGAACTCCGGTTGGCCTCCGGTTATAAGGACAACACCTTTTTCCAGCCACAGAAACAATGGCCCGTAAGGTGTCGGGCTCTGCGCCCAGAGGTCGTCCGCACCAGTCTGGAGGTAGTTGGAAATCTGGGAATAGCCATCCACATAAGGGTTTAGACCACTGATCATTACCTTGCCCTGAGCTATGTAGGCAAAAACATCACGGCTGAACAACGGTAGGGCCAAACAAAGCGGTGCCCCCCAGGCTGCTATGGCTTTGAGGACCACCGATCTGCTGCCGGGCCCCCAATCGTTGTTGATCCTCTGCCCCAGCCTCAGCCATGAGCGCACCAATAACATCCCGCCCAATGCAAGGACAACGACAGACGCTGCAGCCCCAGCAGGTTCGAATCGAAGCCACATAATGAAGGGGACTCTTCGCAGTTCTATCGACGCCAAGGAAAGCCAGCCCACTCCGAAGGACCCGAGCATCATCAACAGCGAGCCCACGAACCCCTGGATGATTGCCACACCGGGACGGTCCATCGTCGATTGGTCGACTTTCAACGACACCGGATCGGCCTGCGGGACCTGGGCAGTCATGTGGTGCTGTTTCCGATCTCTGGACTACGGGGCGGGCCTGCTACATTTGGCCACGACGCGGGGCGCCTCAGCGGCCTGGCGAAGCCCGGAACGCTTTCAAGATCTTAGCATCGCAGGCAGTTGCGCCTCCGGTTGTATATAGGACCGACATCTAGGAACAACCCGCCGCCGCTCTTCCACAATTATGTGCTCTCACCTGCCTAAGCTGGACCCGATGTTCTGATGACGCAGGTTGTTACTGACACTTTGGGCAGACGTATGGAAAGGGCATCGTGGGACGCCATAGCGGAGCATGTCAAGTGAAGAAGCGACGAGACGGTTCGCTGGTGGCTTGGGGGCTTTTCCTTGGCGGCGCTACAGTTGCCGCATCTGCGATAACGGGCTTGGATATGGTCAGTGCCGGGCTAATAAGCGCAGGGATTGTGATGATTTTTTCGGTTCTGTGGTTTTTCTCAGCCCGATCACGGCAGGATGGGTAACTCTCGCGGTACATTGGACCCGTGCCAATTTCACAAGAAAACATTGTCTGGATCGATTGCGAGATGACGGGGCTAGACCTCACCGCAGATGCGCTCATCGAAGTCGCAGTGCTGGTGACCGACTCGGAACTAAACATTCTTGGCGACGGGGTGGATGTTGTCATCAAGACTGACGACGCCGCTGTCGCCCAGATGGGCGATTTTGTGCGAACTATGCACACAACGTCGGGTCTCTTGGACGAGCTCCCAAACGGTGTCAGCATGATGCAAGCCCAAGACATGGTTCTGACGTACATCAAGCAATGGGTGCCTGAACCCAATAAGGCGCCGCTGGCCGGAAACTCGGTGGGAACGGACCGCAACTTCCTGGCCCGCGATATGCCAGCCCTAGTGGAGCACCTCCACTACCGGATCATCGACGTGTCCACCATCAAAGAACTCTCAAGGCGGTGGTACACCCGAGCATATTTCCAGTCTCCAGCGAAAACCGGCAATCATCGGGCGCTGGGCGACATCCGAGACTCCATCAATGAACTCCGGTACTACCGTGATGCCGTTTTCGTTCCGAAACCAGGACCGGACTCGTCCACAGCAAAGAAAATTGCTTCCACAATATCCGAATAATTCGATGAGTGTGGTGCCGACTCAGGGCCTGTGTCCGCAAGCTCCGGAAAAGCATGTAGACTCGTATGCGCTGCCTTGGGTACGTGAGTTGAAGCGGTTTTGTTAGCGCGGAACCGCCAGATCACTAAGACAAGGCACATGGTGGGTATAGCTCAGCTGGCAGAGCGCCTGGTTGTGGTCCAGGAGGTCGCGGGTTCAAGCCCCGTTACTCACCCCATGGGAATTGGCGGCACGAGCTGGCTATTCCGCAGAGGCCGTCCGGATTTTTTAGTCTAGGACGGCCTTTTTTGTTTCGATGTGATCTAACTATTCCTGGGCGGTCTCGCTGACGAGACCCGACTGATAGCGGAGGTACAACGGCATGGAACGCAACTTTTTCGAAGAAGACCACGATCTATTTCGCGACGTGGCACGCGAATTCAATCACCGCGAGATCGCGCCCAAGTACGCAGACTGGGATCGGGATCACATGATGCCTCGAAGCATGTGGACCGCCGCTGGCGAGCAGGGCTTACTGGGCCTAGCCGTGCCTGAGGATTTTGGCGGCATGGGAATGACCGATTACCGGTTCCGGGCAGTTATGGACGAGGAATTCGCACGGAGCAATCATCTCGCAGTCGGCCTTGCACTCCACCTTCATGACGACATGGTGCTCCCACACCTTCTGGCGTACGGGTCAGATGAGCTGAAGGAAAAGTGGCTGCCACCTATGGTGTCCGGCGAGAAGGTCACCTCAGTAGCCTGGACAGAACCAGGCGCAGGTTCCGATCTTCGTGGTGTACGGACCAAGGCTGTTCGCGACGGCGATGACTATCTCATCTCGGGACAGAAGACTTTTATCGGAAACGGCATCAGTGGCGATGCCTCTTTAGTTTTGGCACGCACCGACGGAACCACGGGAAGAGGCTCAGCGAATTCCTTCTCCCTCTTTATGGTAGAAAAAACTGAGGGCTACAACACAGGCAAGCAACTGGACAAGATGGGCCTGAAGGCGTCAGACACTGCTGAATTGTTCTTCGACAACGTACGAGTGCCGGCCAGCAACCTCGTCGGCGAAGAGGGCAACGGCCTGAGGTACGTCACGGAGCAACTGCCACAGGGCCGCCTCGGAATCGCTGTGGCGTCGTCGACCGTTGCCCGTGCAGTATTCGACGCTACCGTCACCTACACGAAGGAGCGTAACGCTTTCGGGGAACGGGTGGCAGACTTTCAGAACACCCGGTTTGCCCTCGCTGACATCCTGACTGAAGTCGAGGTCACGGAGTCTTACGTTGACCGGGCCATACTTGCCTTCAATGACGGAAAGCTCGACGCAGTCTCTGCCTCCCAGGCAAAGTTGTGGGCCAGCGAAAGGGTGAAGTCGATCACGGACCGCTGCCTGCAGCTACACGGCGGCTATGGATACATCTTGGAATACCCCGTTGCGCAGGCGTACCTCGCTTCCCGCCTGCTAACTATCTTCGGTGGAACGAGTGAGATCATGCGCGAGACCATTGGCCGTGACATCGTCCGTTGACCGGTTGCAACTGAGGAGAATGAGCGCACCATGACTGTACGTGCCGTCACCGTAACTGGAGAGCCTGTCCTCCATCGCAGGGCTGAAGAAGTTCGGGATTTCAATGATGAGCTCCGGCAACTCATCGATGACATGTTCGACACAATGGATGCCGCGCATGGTGTAGGACTGGCGGCGCCGCAGGTTGGTGTCGGGCTGCGAGTGTTCACGTACGACTCCCCGCATGAGGATGAAGCGCCGTCCCGAGGAGTGGTGGTCAATCCTGTAGTGACGTTGTCGAAAATTTCCGGAGCTGACCCAGATGTAGACGACGAATCCGAGGGCTGCCTGTCAGTTCCCGGGCTGAGCTATCCCCTCAAACGAGCTGGGTGGGCACAAGTGAAGGGCTTCGATGCGCACGGGAATCCGTTGGAATTTGAAGCTACTGATTGGTTTGCCCGCGTGATCCAACATGAGTTCGATCATCTGGATGGCAAGTTGTACGTTGACCGGCTGAACGAGAAATGGGGCAGACGTGCCCGAAAGCAAGTACGCGCCGAGGGATGGGGCATTCCGTCCCTGACGTGGCTGCCAGGAGTCGACCCCGACCCGTTCGGCCACTAACGGCGGGACCACCTAAACGCCTGCAGACACGAATGGGTGGGTACTTTCCTCTAACTGGAAGTACCCACCCATTCGTAAAGGTATGAGGTTAAACGGAGACCGTGTCCACCTTGATAGCCTTCGGATAGGTCGGCGGGTTTACATGCGCCATCTCTTCCAGAACTCTAACGACCTGGCAGCTGTAACCGAATTCGTTGTCATACCAGACATATAGGACGGCATTCTTGTCGGTGCAGATAGTTGCCAGGCCGTCGACGATTCCGGAACGTTTTGACCCCACAAAGTCCGTGGAAACAACCTCAGGTGAGTCGATGTAATCGATCTGCTTGTGGAGCTCCGAGTTGAGCGACATATCGCGGAGATAGGTGTTTAGCTCTTCCTTGGTCGATCCTTTGGCCAGATTCAGGTTGAGGATGGCCATGGAAACATCCGGGGTAGGCACGCGGATGGCATTCCCGGTGAGCTTGCCTGCTAGCCCGGGAAGAGCCTTTGCAACAGCCTTGGCAGCACCGGTTTCGGTGATCACCATGTTCAACGCTGCGGAACGTCCACGTCGATCTCCCTTGTGGAAGTTGTCAATGAGATTTTGATCATTCGTGAACGAATGAACAGTTTCTACGTGCCCATGGACGATACCGAATTTGTCATCGATCGCTTTGAGCACTGGCGTGATCGCGTTCGTGGTGCAGGAGGCCGCGGTAATGATGGCGTCCTCATCCATGATGGTTGCGTGGTTGATTCCGTGTACAACATTCTTCAGTGCACCCTTACCCGGAGCGGTCAGTAGTACGCGTTTAACGCCGGGGCATTCGAGGTGCTGCGACAGGCCTTCTTCATCGCGCCAACGTCCCGTGTTGTCCACGACGATTGCATCTTTAATGCCGTAGCCGGTGTAGTCCACCGTTGAGGGATCGTTTGAGTAGATGACCTGAATAAGGGTCCCGTTTGCAAGAATGGTGTCATTGTCCTCGTCGACTGTGATGGTGCCTTCGAAGGATCCATGAACGGAGTCACGGCGAAGAAGCGAGGCTCGCTTCACCAGATCGTTGTCAGCTCCCTTGCGCACAACAATGGCACGAAGTCGAAGACCGTGACCGCCACCGGAGTGGTCAATGAGAATTCGAGCAAGCAGGCGCCCAATTCGTCCGAAACCGTAGAGAACGACGTCCGTGCTGGTGCGTTCGTCAGCCCCCCAGCGTCCTGCAATATCCTTCAGCTCGTCTTTGAGAAATTCCTCCAGGGCGCGCCCGCCCCCCTCTTGCCGATACTTGATGCAGAGTTTGCCAACGTCGATGGACGCAGCACCCAGATCGAGCTTCACTAGCGCCTCGAACAGCGGCAGCGTTTCTTGTGCAGGCAGTTCCACGTCGTTCAGGTGCCGTGCAAAACGGTGCGCCTTGAGGATGCCGATCGCTGACTGGTTGATTAAGCTTCTGCCATGAATCGAGGTGACTACGTTGTACTCCCGGTACAAACGGCCGATCAGCGGGATCATTGCTTCGGCGATGCCTTCCCGGCTCATCCAGGTATCAAGACAATCTTCTGACTTCAGCGTCACAGATTTTCACTTCCTTTGGTTCAGCCGGCAACTTCTTCGTTGCCGGATGGTTCCGCCTCACACAAGGAGCATCGGCGTCGCCCGCAGCGGGCATGGTACGTTCTCAGTCCTTCCCGTTCCAGGCTCAGAACAGGGAGACTCAAAACCCTATTCTATCCGCTACAAGGAGTGCTTGCAGCCGGGCAGTGGGGAGACGTGCCACGGGAGAAGCTTCAAGACTCCTTGGTGCACCGCTGCAGATCTTCCGCAGCCGCTTCCCGAAGACGCCGCAACTCACTCAGTCGATGATCATCGATGAAGCCGTCCCGGTGATCTTTTTCGGCTTTGTCTAGCTGTCGTTGGGCTTCCTTCAGATTGTCCTCTGCCATTTCAACGAATGATCGAGTGTCCATGCATCCAGAATGGGCCTGGATAAGGACAAAGTCCAGTATTTAGCGTGGTCCCGGTGATGCTGGGCTTGCGGCGTCGGCCGCTGGTTCGGGTTCCAGATCTTCAAGACGTTTGACGTTTCGAAGTTTCCCGAAAATCGCAGTAAGCGGTGCCGTTGCGGCCACGATCACGCCAACGAGCACTGCGTTTTTGACTCCGATCGTCTCAGCAAGTCCTCCGGCTATGATCCCGGCTATTCCGAGCATGCCCCAGCTCACCATCCGAGTGGCAGACCCAAGACGTCCCATCATTTCCGGTGGGCACACTCTCTGCCGGAAACTCGTGGCCATCACGATATTCCAAGCCACAGCGATTCCCATGATGAAGAGGCCAGCAACGCCAACGATCATTCCAGTTCCCGGTGTCATGAACAGCAGCATGGCGTATCCAAGAACGGCGGGGACCATAGACCACCGCCACAGAGGGCCCGAACCCACCTTCTCGCTGACCCACTTGACAGTGATGCCCCCGATGGCTCCGCCTACAGAGGCTGCGGCCATCAGGATTCCAAGCCAGATCTCAGACTCGTTAATAACTCGGACGATGAGTAGAACCAGCAGGGAGACAACGATGTTGCCGCCAAGATTCCACAGCGCGGCATTGAACAAGAGAGCACGTAGTGGAGCAGTTCCAAACGTGTACAACAATCCTTCGCGCATTTCGTGGAGAATTTTGCGCGGTCTGATCTCCAGTTCCGGTTCCCGAACTTTCAACGACGAGATCGCCACAATGGAAATCACGGATGTCGCGACCTGGGCGAGAACAGAATTGGACGCGCCCACGGCAACCGTCAATGCACCGGCGGTTCCCCGGCCCGCTGCGTCGGCTGATGCGGAAGACGCAGTGAGGATGCCGTTGCCCTCTACCAATTCGTCCTTGGAAACAGCCTGCGGCACGAGCGCTTGCTCCGCCAGGGCAAACGAGACAGCGGAGAGTCCAACGACGAAAGCCACCAGGTAGAGCTGCACCACGCTGAGTTCACCCAGCCAGTAGGCGACTGGCAGCGTGGCCAAGGCCGCAATCCTTAAAAGCAACGAACCAACGATAATGGGTTTGCGTTTCAGACGATCAACCCAGACCCCGATCGGTAGTCCGAACAGGAGCCACGGAAGGAACGTCATTCCGGCCAATGCAGCGACGGCAAAGTTACTGGCGTGGAGCTCCACCGCGGCAATGATAGGCAGCGCAATGGATGTGATGGCGCTTCCGAAGATTCCAACCGTTGCGGACAGCCATAGGGCCCGGAAATTGGTGTTCCGGACAAGCAGCGGCTTCCGGGTCGTCTTCGTCTCGGTCATTGAATCAGCTTAACCCGAACTCCCGGATGGAAGTTACGCGCATCACAAGCCTGTGGATGAGAGGGATGGGTTGGTCTGTAAGCCGGGTCCTGTCATCCGCGCGAGTCACCTCGGCGGAGCAGCGATCATCCATCTAGAACCGCCGTTGCCGACGGTTTCGAGCAGCCTACCCAGACACTCAGGCGGGCAGCCCTCGAACGCGTCCTGTCTGGCCTTGCTCCAAGTGGGGTTTACCTAGCTTTCCCGGTCACCCAGGAAACTGGTGGTCTCTTACACCACCCTTTCACCCTTACCTGCTGCCGACCGTTGGTAGGTAGCAGGCGGTTTCTTTTCTGTGGCACTGTCCTGCGGGTCACCCCGAGTGGGCGTTACCCACCACTTTGCCCTGTGGAGCCCGGACTTTCCTCGGCGGCTGAATCAGTGAAGACCCGCCGTCGCGATCGCCCGACCAACCCATCCCAGATCAGTCTACTGCCCTGCTGAGGGCACACCAACGCCTGAGAGTGTGGCTGCTCGACGGTAGAGTTATTTGGTGCTCATTCTGCTTCCCCCATCTGAAGGCAAGACTGCCCCGGCCGACGGCGACCCCATCGATGAGGCCAGGCTTGCGTTTCCTGAACTCGCAGGTCCACGCCGGAGCGTCCTCCATGCCCTGGAAAAGGTCAGTGCAGACCCGGAGGCATTGTCCCTGCTCGGCGTTGGTCCATCGCTGGCCGACGAGGTCAAACGAAATCTCAGTATCCGGACTCAGCCGGTTGCGCCCGCCCATGAGGTCTATTCAGGAGTGCTCTACGAGGCATTGTCGTTCCGCACGCTCACCAACGAACAGCAGGTGAGGGCTCGTAGCTCAATTCTCATCATTTCGGCGCTGTGGGGCGCCGTCGGATTTGATGACGGTATTCCGGCTTACCGGTTGTCGATGTCGGCGAAATTACCCGACCTTGGAAGGCTCGCAAGCTACTGGAAGCGCAGCCTTCGACCTGTGCTGGACGAGAGATCCGACGGAGAACTTCTTATCGATTGCCGTTCCAGTACCTATGCCGCTGCATGGGTACCACCAAGGGAACGAACAGTCACGGTAAACGCGTTCCAGGTGCGCGACGGCAAGCGGACAGTTGTTTCGCATTTTGCAAAGCACACCCGGGGTGAGTTTGTTCGTCAGCTTCTCCAGCGGGATGGCAAGGCGCCGC
Organism: Actinomycetales bacterium; assembly: GCA_038199985.1. Taxonomy (GTDB): domain Bacteria; phylum Actinomycetota; class Actinomycetes; order Actinomycetales; family Micrococcaceae; genus Arthrobacter_J. Next base: position 23,783 of record JBBPYK010000046.1, read on the forward strand.
AGACACCAGACGAACTTGCGCAGGTGGCAGCTGAACGATGGGAGACGGAACTTGTTGCTCCGCAGGGCACCAAGTCCTATCGGCTAAACCTCATGCTACCCAACCACTGAAGCAGCGTGCTACCTAGTCCGCTACGATCTCAATTTCGAAGCCGTCTTCATTCTCGAGGTACGCAGCGTAGTGATCCGCACCGCCCGCATAGGGATGCTTGTCAGCGAACATGAGCGACCATCCGTGGCTGGTGGCACGACGGGCGAGTAAGTCCACTTCATGACGACTTCCACCCCTGAATGCCAGATGGTTCAGACCAGGAAGGCGACGGCGGTGGGCGTCAATTTCGACGTCGGTGCCGCTCTCAATCACGATGTATTCGCCGGCGCCGTTCCACGCTGCGCCGCTGGACCACGATTTGTTTCGCTGATATCCAAGTCGCTCCAGCATCCAGCCTAGGGTCGATTCGGCCACCGAGAAGTTATTCACCCAAAGTTCCACGTGATGAAGGCGCCCTGTGGCGGCCGGGCCAGGCTTGTCCTCGGTCACCTCTAGTTCCATTGCCGTTGGGGTAGACACCGTGGAATTGGCCGTCCAATCCCGGCCCGCTTCGCCGGCGTCCATGGCCTCGTTGGACAGCCTGTCTGCATCCTTATTTTTCTCGCGAGGTATCCACTCGTAGCGGACGCGGTGCGGGTTGACTGTCGACCTGGCCTCGGTGGCGAGCTTCCGCATGTCTTCGTGCTTGATTTTCCAGCGCCCGCTCATCTGCTCGACGGCTAGTTTGGAATCCATCCGCACCAGAATCCGGCAGGCTGAATCGATGCTGTCAACGAGCTTCAGCCCAGCAACGAGGCCGGAGTATTCGGCAACGTTGTTCGACACCTTGCCAAGATAACGCGCCTCTTCGGCGATCACTTTTCCGGTTGCTGGATCGCGGACGAGAGCGCCATAACCGGCATGACCCGGATTGCCCCGAGATCCGCCGTCGGTCTCAACGATGAGGTACCGCTTGGCGTCCTGGGGGGAATCAGAAGTTGGTACCTGACCGGTTTCGAATAATGCATCCGCTGCCGAGCTCACGGGTCTAGTTTCCCCAGTCTTCAGAACGGACCAGAATGCATCCCGAGTCCGGGCACATGACCACATCGTCGGGGTTTGCTTTACGAATGTCGGCGAGGTCGCCAGGACTCAGCTGCATGCCGGAGCCCTCTGACCGGCCGTGGAAGAGTCTGGCCGCCCCGATGCCACGATGGGCCATCGACTTTTCGTACACCGCCAGGAGGGGCGAATCAAAGGTAGCGGCGCACTCGTCCCGTTGTCGCAACAGATCGTTGCGCTCGGCCTCAATTTCAGCGAGTTCGGCGTCGCGTTTTTGTTCCAACGCCGTGAGTTCTTTGGTGATGGCCTCAACGACATCCTGATCTCGTCCCTGTTGGGTGCGACCCGACTCAAGACGTTCCATGACTTCCAATTCGGCATCCTCGAGGTCAATCCGCCGCTTCTTCAGGGATTCGACTTCGTGTTGCATCGCTGAGAGATCCTTGGGGTTGCCCGCCCCGCTTTCGAGCCTCGACTGGTTCCGCTCCAATCGCGTCACGACCGTGGCGACGTCCTCTTCTGCGCGGGTGAGAGCGCGTGTAGCGTCTGAAACGTCGGTGTCGGACGTAACCAACTGGCTGTTAGCTGCGGCAAGTTTACCCGCAACAGAGGCGATCTCCGGATTCTCTGTCACGTTCCTGGTGCGTCGCTTCAGTGACGTCAACTTGGAATCGATTGCCTGCAAGTCCAGGAGCTTGAGCTGCTCGGCTGCCGGTGCTTTAACCACTAGATACCTCCACATTATGACCAAGCCATGACGGCCGCGGCTCCCCCAGCCTATGACAACCAGAAGCCGGACGTGTAGTCGCAACCGCTCTCCTAGGTGATCAAACCGCTAGCTGGGCGTCAGAACGAAATCCCAAGGATCAGTGTTGATGGTGCTAACCCGCGTTTCCACGTCGAATCCCTGATCGAGCAACACGTTCTTCAGCGCGGCCGCGGCCGGAGTGAGCCACAGCCATTCACTGCCGAAATGCGACACGTCTATGAGGTAGGGACGCCCACCCATGGCGGCTTCACGAGCCTCAGAGGCGGGGTGATGACGCAGATCCGCGGTAACGAACACATCAGCTTCTGATTTCTGAACTTCATCAAACAGACTGTCCCCCGCTCCACCGCAGACAGCTACTCGGTTGACGATGGCGTCTCTGTCCCCTGCAACCCGCATCCCTCCCGCGACTACGGGCAGAAGGTTGAAAACTGATTCAGCGAACTCTCCCAGTGTGAGAGCTTTTGCCAAGACGCCGACCCTGCCGATTCCTTCCTCAGGAAGCCCATTCGGGGCCTTTGCCAGAGGTTCCACGGCTTGTAGTCGCATGGCATCCGCCAACACATCGGAAACACCACCAACGGCGCTGTCTCCGTTGGTATGAACCGTTACGAGGGCACACTGAGATTCGATCAACCGATGCACTGCGCGGCCTTTGAAGCCAGTGGAGGCAACGGAATTTACGGCCTTCAGTAGCAGTGGGTGGTGTGTCACCAGCATGTCGGCGCCCCAGGCCACAGCCTCTTCGATGACATCTAGTGTCGGGTCAACGGCGAAGAGAACCTTCTGTACAGGTTTGTCTGGGCGACCAACCACCATTCCAACGGCATCCCATTGTTCGGCCAACGATTCTGGCCATAGCTCTTCAATTGCCAGCAAGACATCGCCGGCGGACGGGGTATGCGGTTTGCCGATGTGGCCGTCGTCGTCCTGGGGCTCCTGTTCAGATTCCATAGCCTATTTCTACCCTGCGTCGGCCTTGGTGTTCCAATCAACCGGCATCCATAGCTTGTTGAGGAATCAAAGACGCCGTCTTTGCATTGTTAACTGTCATGATGACATTTGTTTTGGGCGGAGGCTGCTTCTGGTGCCTCGACGCCGTTTATCAGCAAACTCGTGGTGTAACCAGAGTCGTCTCTGGATATACGGGCGGGAATACGCCAAACCCCACCTACGACTCCGTGTGTTCCGGTACTACCGGACACGCGGAGGTGGTGGTGGTCACATTCGATGAGGAGATAGTGCCATCGGACATCATCCTCGATATGTTCTTCACCACCCATAACCCCACAACGCTCAATCGACAGGGGTACGACGTCGGCACGCAATACCGGTCCTCGATGTTCTACGAAGACCAGCAGCAGAAGGAAATATTCGAGCGCGCCATTGAACGCGCCCAAGAGCACTGGGCAGATCCGATCGTTACCGAGGTTGTGCCGGTCACCCGCATCTTTGCGGCCGAAGACGTGCACAACGATTTCTACCAGAGCCGACCCGAAGTGGGTTACTGCCAGGTCATTATCGACCCCAAGCTTGCCAAAGTCAGAAAGTATTACTCCCAGTGGCTTACTGCCTAGAAGGCATGACCCCCGCTGGATAAAATGGCCGCACTTCACGCATTGACACAGAGGCAGGATGACATGACACCTATATACGACGACGTCACTCACATTGTGGGTGGCACTCCGCTTGTGCGATTGAACCATTTGACCGAAGGCCTTGGCGCTAACGTAGCCGTGAAACTGGAATTCTATAACCCAGCCAACAGTGTGAAGGACCGCATTGGTGTTGCCATCGTCAACGCTGCCGAAGCGTCCGGTCAACTCAAGCCTGGTGGCACCATTGTTGAGGGAACGTCAGGGAATACGGGTATCGCTCTCGCTATGGTTGGTGCTGCCCGTGGATATCGGGTCATTCTGACCATGCCCGAAACCATGTCAACCGAACGCCGTGTCATGCTGCGTGCCTATGGCGCGGAAATAATTTTGACTCCTGGCGCCGAGGGCATGAGCGGAGCAGTCCAACGGGCACAGCAGATCGTCGGGGAGACGGAGAATGCCATCTGGGCACAGCAGTTCGCCAATGAAGCCAACCCCGCCATCCACAGGTCGACGACTGGCGAAGAGATCTGGGAAGACACAAATGGCGAAGTCGACATTTTTGTTGCCGGTGTCGGTACGGGCGGAACTATTACCGGGGTGGGGCAACTACTCCGGGAACGCAAGCCCGGGGTGCAGATCGTGGCCGTGGAGCCCAAAGACTCTGCCATTCTGACCGGAGGCGCACCGGGCCCTCACAAGTTGCAAGGCCTGGGCGCCAACTTTGTCCCCGAGATCCTCGACAGGAATATCTACGACGAGGTTTTTGATGCGCCGTTAGAAGAATCCGTTCAAGTAGCGCGCGACCTCGGCCGGAGGGAAGGGATCCTCGGGGGTATTTCATCCGGCGCCATTGTCTGGGCAGCACTTGAGTTGGCGAAGCGGCCGGAGAATGAAGGAAAACTGATCGTTGCGATCGTCTGCGATTTCGGTGAGCGGTACATTTCGACACTGCTCTACGACGATATCCGCAACTGACATTCCTGGTCGTCACTTGGCTGCGGCGACCCCGATCTGAACAAGGAGTTCCGTGACCCTACTTGGAGTGTCGTTTGCGCGACTGCAGGAGGACCTTGAGACGGCCCGCGCCCACGATCCTGCATCGCGCGGGAGACTAGAAGACGCGCTGTCATATCCGGGCCTACATGCCATCTGGGTGCACCGGCTGACCCATCGCATGTGGTCCAAACCGGGTCTGCGAAGCGCTGCGCGCTTACTCTCCCAGCTAACCAGAACGGCAACAGGGGTGGAAATACATCCTGGAGCAACTATAGGGCGACGCTTCTTCATCGACCACGGTATGGGGGTGGTCATCGGTGAGACTACCGAGATCGGTGATGACGTGATGATGTACAACGGCGTAAATCTCGGCGGGCGGTCGCTGGCCAGGATAAAGCGGCATCCGACGATCGGCAACAATGTCATGGTCGGTGCTGGTGCCAAGATTTTGGGGCCAATCACCGTTGGCGCAGGAAGTGCCGTGGGCGCAAACGCCGTCGTCGTCAAGGATGCTCCCGCCGATTCCATCATCACCGGAATACCGGCGACCTGGCGGCACCGGGACAGTCGGCGCGAAACCCAACCGGCTGTTGATCCCGCCGTCTATGTGGACCCGGCCATGTATATCTAGGCCGGGCCCAGTCGATGGAGCCTAGTGAGTGTCCGCTGCCTCGACTTCTGACAGGTCGCCGCCCCAGAGGGTGTGGAACGTTCCTTCCTTGTCGTTGCGCTGGTACGTGTGCGCGCCGAACAGGTCTCGCAAGCCCTGCGTGAGTGCTGCGGGAAGACGCTCGCGACGCAGAGCATCATAATAAGCCAGTGACGATGAGAATACTGGTACGGGGATACCCAGCTGAACGGCAGCGGCTACGACCCGTCTCCAAGCAGGCACTGCTGCTCCGATTGCTTCGGCGAACGCGGGGGCGAACAGAAGGTTCGATGGTTCGTTACCTTGCGCGTATGCCTTGGTGATGTCATCGAGCAGTTCAGCCCGGATGATGCAGCCGGCGCGCCAGAGTTTTGCTATCTCATCTAGTTTGAGTTCCCAGCCGTATTCTTGGGCTGCTCCGGTGAGCATGTCCAGTCCCTGCGCGTAGCTAACCAACTTTGAAGCAAAGAGCGCTTGCCGAACATCTTCGACGAAGTCCTCCGGCAGCTCGACATCGACCTCGTGCCCGACGAGAAGTCTCTGGGCTTCTGCCCGTTGGCTACGCTGTGACGAAAGCGCCCGGGCGAATACGGACTCGGCAATTCCCGACACTGGCGAACCGAGCTCTAAAGCGGAGACCACGGTCCAACGGCCGGTCCCCTTCTGACCCGCTGAGTCCACGACCACGTCGATGAACGGCTTGCCGGTTGCTGGGTCCTCATGTTTGAGCACTTCTGCCGTGATTTCGATCAGGAAGGACGAGAGCGGGCCGGAGTTCCACTCGGTGAAGATATCTGCTTGGCGTGCTGGTTCGATACCCGCTCCGTGACGCAAGAGATCTGAGGCTTCACCGATGACCTGCATATCCGCGTACTCGATGCCGTTATGCACCATTTTGACGAAGTGCCCCGCCCCGTCGGTTCCTATCCAGGTGCAGCACGGTTCACCGTCGTACGTTGCGGCAATATTTTCCAGCATCGGGCCGAGGGAGTCATAAGACTTGCGTGAGCCACCGGGCATGATGGAGGGCCCTAGCAACGCGCCCTCCTCTCCCCCAGATACGCCGACGCCGACAAAGTGGATGCTCAATTTGGCAAGCGCGGCTTCCCGCCTACGGGTGTCCGCAAAGTGAGAGTTGCCAGCATCGATGATGATGTCATCGCCGTCCAGCAGAGGTGTTAGCTGCTCGATGACGGAATCAACTGGCGCTCCCGCCTTGACCATAAGGAGCACGCGCCGTGGTTTTTCCAGCGAGTCCACTAATTCCTCGAGCGAGTCTGCGCGAACGAACTCGCCCTCGTTGCCGTGGGCCTCCAGTAGCGCATCTGTTTTGGCTGCTGTCCGATTGTGCACGGCAACGGTGTAGCCGTTTCGAGCCAGGTTTCGGGCCAGATTGGCCCCCATCACGGCGAGTCCTGTGACTCCTATTTGTGCGCTCATGAACATTTCCTTTCGTCATGGGTAAGCACCACACTATTGCCCGGAGCGTAGGCGTGGCTATTGTGACCGGTAGGCCGATAGACTAGTAAAATTATGAGTTGTTATACCTCTGTCCTTGAGCTTTTCAGTATTGGCATCGGCCCGTCTAGTTCCCACACCGTCGGCCCCATGCGTGCGGCCCTGTTGTTTTCGCATCAGTTGAAGGACAAGGATCTACTGCCTCGCACCGCAAGCGCACGTGTTTGGCTGTACGGGTCCCTAGGTGCCACTGGTATTGGCCACGGCACTCCTAACGCGATTCTTGCTGGTCTCGCAGGCTTCAGTCCCGAAACGGTCGACCCGATGGTCCCCGGCAAGTTGGCAACCACTCTTGCCGGCGCGGAAACACTGGAGTTGCTCGGTACTCACTCAATTTCAATGTCCCCCAGAGACATCATGCTGGAACCGCGGACGGTCCTTCCGCGTCATCCCAATGCCATGAAGATTTCAGCGTTCGACGCCGATGGTGCCGAAGTTCTCACCGAGACATACTTTTCTATCGGCGGTGGGTTTGTTGAGGTTGACTCCGACACCGCGGTCAGCGACCCTACCCCGGCCTCGCCGGCGGCTAAACTTCCCTACACCTTTCAGTATGCGGATGAACTTCTGGAAATCTGCAAGCGTGAAAATCTATCGATCTCCGATGTCGCATGGGCCAATGAGTGTGCGCTCCGACCAGAAGATGAGGTGCGGCGCGGCATCGACGCCATCTGGGACACCATGCGTGAGTGTGTGGAGGCTGGGCTGGCCACCGGAGGGACTCTCCCAGGAGGGCTCAGAGCGCGCCGTCGGGCCGCGGCTATCGCCTCCCACCTTGAAGAGGTTGCTGACGAGCGCGAGACTTCACTCGAATGGCTACAGGCGTTCGCCATCGCAGTCAATGAGGAGAATGCTGCCGGAGGGCGTGTCGTGACGGCCCCTACCAATGGTGCCGCGGGGATCATTCCTGCGGTTCTGCACTACTTTGACCGATTCATTCCGCAGGATCCAGAAGTCAAGAAGGACAATATCCGCCGTTTTCTGCTGGTTGCGGCAACGATTGGTTCGCTCTATAAGGGAAACGCCTCAATTTCAGGTGCTGAGGCTGGTTGCCAGGGCGAGGTCGGGTCCGCTTGTTCCATGGCCTCTGGCGCCCTCTGCGAGGTCTTGGGTGGAACCCCGGAGCAGGCGGAGAACGCCGCGGAAATCGGCATGGAGCACAATCTCGGACTCACCTGTGATCCGGTGGGAGGCCTTGTTCAACTTCCCTGCATCGAACGCAACGCCATCGCTGCAGGAAAAGCTGTCGCTTCGGCCCGTATGGCGCTGTATGGAGACGGCAAACACATCGTCTCCCTCGACACAGTCATCGAGACCATGCGTCAGACCGGCCGGGACATGTCCAGCAAGTACAAGGAAACCTCCGAAGGCGGTCTGGCTGTCAACGTCATCGAGTGTTGAGTCTGGATTACGTTTTACTGTAGCTTTCCGGTAAAGTAATTCATCGTGAAGTTCAGCGGAAACGCTGTGCTCACGGGCCTTTAGCTCAGCTGGTAGAGCGTCACGTTTACACCGTGAATGTCATCGGTTCGATCCCGGTAGGGCCCACCAATTACCCCGTCGTATCAAGCGCATTGCTTGAATCGACGGGGTTTTTTTATTTTGTCGGAGACGCCAGACGGCACTCTCAGAGAGCGGGTAGGGCCTGAGCCAGATGCGTCAGTGCTGTCGAGGTTCCCATCTCGATTTTCAGCGTTGCATGGTCATCTCCACGGGTCCACCCACGGTTGATGATGACCACCGGCCCCCCGTTCTTGGTCATTCGGCGTACAAACCTTAGGCCGCTCATGACGGACAATGACGAGCCAGCCACCAGTAGCGCATCAGCGTCGTCGACCATGCGAAAGGCCCGCGCAACTCTGTCCTTGGGCACGGACTCACCGAAGTACACAAAGTCTGGTTTCAGCATTCCGCCACATACTGGGCAGTCCGCAACAGTGAAGTTCAGGGTCTCCTCCACGTCCGCATCGGCATCCGGCGCTACATCGCCTGCGCTTCCTACACTCTCGGCGTAGCCAGGATTAAGGTCTTCCAGAAGTCCGGCCAACACCGAACGAGGTATTCGGGTACCGCAACTCAAACACACCACGGTATCGAAGCGTCCGTGCAGATCAACCACATTGACGCTTCCCGCGGTTTCATGCAAACGATCGACGTTCTGTGTGATGAGGCCAGTGAGGAGACGCTTCTCCTCAAAACTCGCCAAAGCATAGTGTCCTGGGTTGGGTACGGCCTGCCGCAGATAGTGCCAGCCAACGTGATTGCGGGCCCAGTAGCGTTGCCGCTGACTGACATCGCGGCTGAACTCCTGGAACGTCATGGGTTTGCGCGGAACAGCGTTGGGACCGCGGTAGTCAGGGATCCCCGAATCCGTGCTCAGACCAGCCCCTGTCAGGACGACGAGGCGTCTTCCCCTGAGAAGACCCTCAGCTCGCTGCAGCAACTCATGCTCCGCCAGTTCGGGACTCGGCGCCTCAGTGTCGGCCTCTCTGGTAGGAAAACCTGTCATGCCCACCGGAACGATCCGAGAACCCTCCGTCACCGGATCATCTCCGACTGTAGGATTTCTAGGGCAGCCAGATACTTCTGGAACTCTCTGGCCTCGCCCGGACCGGAAGAGACAACGCTGCGCAGCGTTCCTCGGCCGTTGATGAAGAACGTTCCACGGCCGGCGAAGCCACGTTCATCATCGAAGACCCCGAACTGGCGTGACACCAACCCATGTGGCCAGAAATCGCTGAGCAGATCGAAAGTCAATCCCTCCGACTCCGCGAAGGAACGAAGCGCATACTTGTGGTCCGTGGAGACCGCCAAAAGCCGCACCCCTGCCTCGACGAATATATGACGGTTGTGCTGCAATTCCGCCAACTCCCGCCCACAGACCGAAGAAAAGGCGAACGGGAAGAAAACCACCGCGGTGGGGGTGCCGCCCGCGATGAAAAGCTGGATGGGTTCCCCGAACTGATTCGATAACTCAAAGCCGGAAACCGTTTCCCCAACTACCGGCTGCCCCATGGATTTAGGACTTACGTCGAGCAACCAAGCGCGCCGCCGCCCAGTCCTCGGAAACGCCAGCTGACGTCGTGGAATGGAGCCCTGCTGTGGGAGCGGCCTCCTGAATATCGTTTGGAGCCACGTAGCCTTCGCGTCCCGACTTTGGCGTCAGTAGCCAGATGACTCCACCGTCGTCGAGCGTGGTCAGCGAATCAACAAGAGCATCAATCAGGTCGCCATCGTCGCTTCTCCACCACAGGATGACACCGTCAACAACGTCCTGATCCTCCTCAGTCAGAAGTTCCGAGCCAATGAGAGCCTCGAGGTTTCCCCGAAAGTCGAAGTCCACGTCGTCGTCGTAACCCAACTCCTGAATCAGGTCTCCATTTTTGAAACCCAACTTGCCCGCCAGATTTTGATCCGTGGCGGCATCGGCCTCACTCACTGCGTTCCTCCTGCGATCCTTGTGAAAAGTTTGACAAAGCCCACAGACCCCTAGCGGGAAACTGTGTTCCTATAACCCAACACCCTAATGCCCTCTGCATCAAGCCATTTTGATACTCGTAGCCGTGTTGTCTCTGCTAAGCATAGGAGCGATAGAGTGGCAACGTGACGATCGGCAGCTCAAGACCCCTTACGTGCTGGTCGATTTCTGCACCTGAGAGAGGTTGAACGTGGCCACTGGAGAAGACACAAACGACATCCTGAGCGGACTGACACATCAGTTGCGGGATCGCGATCCAGAAGAGACAGCAGAGTGGATCGAATCATTGGATCAGCTGATCCAGGCGCAGGGCACTGAACGCGCCGAGTATATTATGCGCTCACTCTTGCAGCGAGCCGGGGCGCAGAGCGTCGGCGTGCCGATGGTCACCACTACTGACTACATCAACACCATCCCCACCGATCAGGAACCGAAATTCCCGGGTGACGAGGAAATCGAGCGTAAATACCGAGCGTGGATGCGTTGGAACGCCGCGATCATGGTGCACCGGGCACAGCGACCCGAAATCGGTGTAGGCGGGCACATCTCCACCTACGCCGGCGCCGCAACGCTCTACGAAGTGGGGTTCAACCACTTCTTCCGCGGCAAGGACCACGCCGGCGGCGGAGACCAAGTGTTTTATCAGGGCCACGCGTCGCCTGGCATGTACGCGCGGGCTTTCATGGAGGGTCGCCTCTCCGAAGAGGATCTTGACGGCTTCCGCCAAGAAAAATCGCGCGAGGGCCACGCTCTCTCTTCCTACCCTCATCCTCGCAACATGCCGGACTTCTGGGAGTTCCCCACGGTCTCCATGGGGATTGGCCCCATGAACGCTATCTACCAGGCACAATCCAACCGCTACTTGCAGAATCGCGGCCTGAAAGACACCTCCGATCAGCAGGTCTGGGCGTTCCTGGGCGACGGCGAAATGGACGAACCAGAATCCCGCGGCCTGCTCCAGGTAGCGGCGAACGAGAACCTGGATAACCTGAACTTCGTGATCAACTGCAACCTGCAGCGCCTCGATGGACCGGTACGGGGTAACGGCAAGATCATGCAGGAACTCGAGGCGTTCTTCCGCGGTGCGGGCTGGAATGTCATCAAGGTGGTCTGGGGCCGCGAGTGGGATGACCTGCTGGAGCGCGATAAAGACGGCGCCCTGGTGGACATCATGAACAACACCCCCGACGGCGACTACCAGACCTACAAGGCTGAATCCGGCGGTTTTATTCGGGATCACTTCTTTGGAAAATCCCCGCAGACCAAGGAACTGGTCGCGGATATGAGCGATCAGGAGATCTGGAACCTCAAGCGCGGCGGCCACGACTACCGCAAGGTTCACGCTGCGTACAAGGCGGCCACGGAGTTCAAAGGTAAGCCCACAGTCATCCTGGCGAAAACGGTCAAGGGCTACGGTTTAGGTACTCACTTTGAGGGCCGTAATGCCACGCACCAGATGAAGAAGCTCACCCTGGATGATCTCAAGGAATTCCGCGACCACTTACGTATCCCCATCAGCGATGAGGATCTGGAGAAGGACCCGTACCTGCCGCCGTACTACCACCCGGGTGCCGATGCGCAGGAAATCAAGTACATGATGGACCGTCGTCGTGAGCTTGGCGGCAGCATACCGACCAGATCGAGTGATCACGAGCCCCTACACCTGCCCGGTGATGAGGCGTACGAAGTAGCGAACCGTGGCTCAGGGAAGCAGCAGGCGGCCACCACCATGGCGTTCGTGCGATTGCTCAAGGACTTGATGCGTGACAAGGAGTTCGGCAAGCACATTGTCCCGATCATCCCGGACGAGGCGCGCACCTTCGGGATGGACTCGTTCTTCCCGACCGCGAAGATCTACAACCCACACGGCCAGAACTACCTCTCCGTGGACCGTGAACTAGTCCTGGCGTACAAAGAATCTCCGCAGGGACAGATCATCCATGTCGGCATCAATGAAGCTGGATCAGTAGCAGCCTTCACCGCGGCGGGCAGTTCCTACGCCACCCATGGTGTTCCGCTAGTGCCCGTGTACGTGTTCTATTCCATGTTCGGATTCCAACGCACGGGCGACTACATCTGGGCTGCCGCAGATCAGATGAGCCGTGGATTTTTGATCTCCGCGACCGCAGGCCGAACCACTCTCACGGGGGAAGGACTGCAGCACGCGGACGGACACTCACCGATTTTGGCGTCCACCAACCCAGCGGTGAAGACCTATGATCCGGCTTACGGCTACGAGATCGGGCACATTGTTCGCCGCGGGCTCGAAGAGATGTACGGGGAGGACTCGGAGGACCCCAACGTCATCTACAACATCATGGTTTACAACGAGCCAATCCTTCAGCCAGCAGCACCGGAGAACCTCGATGTGGAGGGCATCATCCGCGGAATATACCGGTTGGCGCCAGCGTCCATCGAGGGGCCGCGAGCGCAGTTGATGGCGTCCGGTGTGGCCATCGCTTGGGCGTTGGAAGCACAAAAGATGCTCGCCGACGAGTGGGGCGTGTCCGCCGATGTCTGGTCCGTAACGTCGTGGAATGAACTTCGTCGTGATGGCCTCCGAGCGGAAGAGGAGTATTTCCTCAATCCTGATGAGCCAAGAAGGACTCCTTTTGTCACCGAGCATCTCGAGGGCGCAGAAGGGCCTGTCGTCGCATCAACTGACTACATGCATGCTGTTCCCGATCAGATTCGGCAGTTCGTGCCTAATGATTTTGCGACGCTCGGTGCAGATGGGTTTGGATTCGCCGACACTCGCGCGGCTGCCCGCCGGTTCTTCAAGATCGACAGTGCGTCCATGGTCGTCAGGACTTTGGAGATGCTGGCAGATCGCGACGAGATCGACTCCTCGGCGCCCCGCCAGGCGATAGACAAGTATCACCTATTGGATGTCAATGCCGGCAACGATGGCGAGGCTGGTGGCTCGGAGTAAAGCTCGTCGAGCGTTGGTCTGTTTTTTGTAGCCTTCTCACAACTCGTCGATCGGCGGGGCACGGCAGTATGCTCGAATAATGCCTGAGCCCCGCACCTCGACCAGCAAGGCTCGATCCCACCGCATGCCCGCAGCAGACCCACGGACGGTGGATAGGCTTCGTGCGAATATCGGTGGTCTTTCGACAGCCACACTGAAGCAACTTGACCGCTCGCTTCCCTGGTATCGCAGCCTGACACCGAACGAAAGGTCGGCCCTGGGACTTGTCGCGCAGAAGGGCATCGCTTCGTTCGTCAACTGGTTCGAAAAGCCTGCCTCCCCTGCCTGGGTGCTGAGCGACGTCTTTGGTACGGCACCCACGGAGCTCACTCGTTCAATCAGCTTGCAGAAGGCTCTCCAACTTATCCGCGTCGTCGTGGAAGTGGTGGAGGACAAAGTCCCTGAGCTGGCGGCCGAAGCTGATCAGGTCCTCCTGCGGGAAGCCGTCCTGCGATTTTCCCGAGAAGTGGCGTTTGCTGCCGCCGATGTCTACGCTCGGGCAGCTGAAACCCGTGGTTCCTGGGACACGCGGCTGGAAGCTCTTGTCGTTGATGCCATTTTGCGCGGAGAAAGCTCCGATGCACTGCGCAGCCGCGTTGCCGCCGTCGGCTGGAAGTCAAAAGCCAACGTCACGGTCTTCGTGGGGAGTTCCCCCGAAGAGCCCAGTGCCTCGTTTGTCAATGAATTGCGACGGGCCACTGGTCGGTTGGCTGAAGACACGCTCGTGGGCATCCAGGGTGACCGACTGATTCTGGTTCTCGGCGGGGTGGAGCCGAAGGATGCCGCCTACCTCCGGATCAGCGAACTCTTTGGTCCGGGTCCCGTGGTCTACGGACCTGTTGCCGCCTCCCTCGTAGAAGCAAGTGCGTCCGCTCAAGCAGCGTTTGCTGGCTTGGCGGCAGCACGAGCGTGGCCGCAGGCGCCCAGACCTGTGGCCGCCGATGATCTCTGGCCTGAACGGGTCATCTCCGGCGATGACTCCGCGAGGAGATCACTGATCAAGGGTATCTACCGGCCGCTGGTCAATGCCTCCAACGGACTCGCCGAAACCGTATCCACCTATCTGGCTCTTGGCCATAGCCTGGAGGCGACAGCCCGCGAATTGTTTGTTCATGCCAATACGGTCCGTTATCGACTGAAGCGCGTTTGTGACGTCACAGGCTGGGATCCGCTACTCCCCCGTGAGGCATTTGTTCTGCAGACAGCGCTGGTCGTTGGACGACTTTCGGCCCGCGCCTCAGCCTCTCCTGAACGACACTCATCGAAGGGAACTGATGGTCGTTGAGGCCTGTGAAGGAGGCGTCAGATCGATCCGCCGTTGTAGACGTCCTACAAGACAGTGCCATGAGCTTGGTTCACAGAAACACCCCATAAACCCACCCAACTTTGGAAAGCTGGTTAAGTGCTTGCAATAGTCTGCCCTGGACAGGGCTCACAGACCCCGGGTTTCCTGGCGCCCTGGCTCGACCTACCCGGTGTAAGGGACCATGTGGAGTCCCTTGGCGAGCAGGCGGGCCTCGATCTAGTCCAGCACGGCACCGTCTCAGATGAAGAGACTATTAAGGACACGGCTGTTGCCCAACCGTTGATCGTTGCCGCTGGCATTGCAGTGGCCCGTGTGCTCCTGAACGAGAAGAAACTCACCTCCTCCATTATCGTGGCCGGGCACTCCGTCGGGGAGATCACAGCCGCGGCGCTCTCCGGTGCGCTTGATGAAGCAGATGCCCTCTCCTTTGTCAGGACTCGGGCCAATGCCATGGCAACGGCTGCTTCTGCCACCCCGACGGGCATGAGCGCCGTATTGGGTGGAGACCACGAGGACGTTTTGGCCGCCATCGAGGCCGCCGGCCTGACGCCTGCCAATGTTAACGGCGGTGGCCAGATCGTCGTTGCTGGGACTCTTTCCCAGCTCGAGTCGTTCGCTGCCGACCCGCCTTCTAAGTCCAGAGTTATTCCGCTCAAGGTTGCCGGCGCATTCCACACCAACCACATGGCCGAGGCCGTCAGCGCTCTGGAGGATCTCCGACCAGGCTTACGCCCGGGCATCCCCACTGCCACGTTGCTCTCGAATTACGACGGCGCTCCCGTCACCTCTGGTGAGGCTAACCTAGACAGCCTGATCGCACAGGTATCACGGCCGGTCCGGTGGGATCTGTGCATGCAGACAATGCTGGATGGCGGCGTCACCGGGCTCCTTGAACTCCCGCCAGCCGGGACACTCACGGGCCTGGCACGCCGAGGGCTCAAAGGCGTAGAGACCCTGGCCGTGAAGACACCCCAGGATCTGGACAGCGCCCGCGAATTCATCACACGCCACAGTGCTTCAACGACTATCGCAGCAGAAGGTAGATAAGGACACCAGTGAGTACACCCACCCTGAAGCAAGCGCCCCTTCGTGAATTCACACGTATCCACGGGATCGGCGCATACAGACCAGATGTCATCGTGACTAACGAAGACGTCTGCCAGTGGATCGAATCCTCCGATGAATGGATCCGGAAGCGCACTGGAATTGCTACCCGCCATCGAGCCCGTCCGGAGGTAGGCGTCACGGACATGGCCGAGGGCGCGGCTCGCGAAGCTCTGGAACGAGCAGGCATCGACGCGTCGCAGCTTGGTGCAGTTATTGTGTCCACCGTGACGCATCCGTACGCCACACCGTCAGCGGCCGCAGACCTGGCGCACCGGTTGGGTGCTACCCCCGCCCCCGCGTTCGATATCTCTGCTGCCTGTGCCGGCTACTGTTACGGCATCGCACAGGCCGACGCTTTGGTCCGCTCCGGCGCCGCGGACTACGTGTTGGTTGTCGGCGTCGAAAAGCTTTCAGACATCATCGACAACAGTGAACGAAGTATTTCGTTTTTGCTCGGTGACGGAGCAGGCGCCGCCATTGTCGGGCCCGCTGACGAGGCAGGCATAGGACCCTCAGTGTGGGGATCGGACGGTAGCAAATGGAGCGCCGTGGGAATGACGGGTTCCATGCTGGCGCTCCGGGATCTCGCCCTGGCAGACGAATCAGGATCAGGTCCGGATGCAGCTGCGGTTGCTTCCGCGTGGCCGACTCTGCGCCAAGACGGGCAAACCGTATTCAGGTGGGCTGTGTGGGAGATGGCGAAGGTCGCTCAGGAAGCGCTGGACCGTGCAGGAATTGAGGCCAAAGATCTGGCAGCATTCGTTCCGCATCAGGCAAACATGCGCATCATCGATGAACTGGCAAAGGTTCTCAAACTTCCCGACCACGTCGCTGTTGGCCGGGACATCGAAGACGCCGGAAATACATCCGCAGCGTCCATCCCGCTGGCCACCCACCGGCTCCTGATTGAACAACCCGACCTCTCAGGGGGCCTCTCGCTACAGATCGGCTTTGGTGCCGGGCTTGTATTCGGTGCACAGGTCGTAACACTTCCCTGACGAAAACCCCCAACTCAAGCTGTCAACCGCGGCTTGTACAACCACCGGAAAACCCGGTACCAACAGAAAAGGAGCCACCATGGCTAGCAACGAAGAGATCCTGGCCGGTTTAACAGAAATCGTTAACGAGGAAACTGGGCTCGCACCGGAGGCCGTAGAACTCGACAAGTCGTTCACGGACGATCTTGACATTGATTCGATTTCCATGATGACCATCGTGGTCAATGCCGAAGAGAAGTTTGGAGTCCGCATCCCCGACGAAGAGGTCAAGAACCTTAAGACTGTCGGCGACGCTGTGGACTTCATCGCCAACGCGCAAGCCTGAGACCACATGCTCCGCAGCCCGGAGCCCAGGTGGCCGCTCGGATGATCCGTGCGGCCACCAAAACCACACCACTGCACGCTTCCGTCACATCGGCGGCAACTGCTTGAGAAAGTGAAATCATGGCCCGCAAAGTAGTCATCACTGGCCTGGGAGCCACAACGCCTATCGGCGGCGATGTCCCGACCATGTGGAAGAATTCCCTCCAGGGCGTATCCGGAGCCCGGACCCTTGAGGATGACTGGGTAGAGAAGTACCAGCTTCCTGTCACCTTTGCAGCCAGAGTCTCCGTGCCCGCCAAGGACGTCCTGGAACGCTTCGAAGTCAAGCGCATGGACCCGTCAACACAGTTCGGGGTTATCGCAGCACGCGAGGCGTGGAAAGACTCCGGTCTGTCAGACATCGACCATGACCGATTCGCGGTGGCGTTCGCAACGGGCATAGGCGGCGTCTGGACTTTGCTTGACGCGTGGGACACTCTGCGCGAGAAGGGTCCGCGACGCGTCCTGCCGATGACAGTCCCCATGCTCATGCCCAACGGTGTCGCAGCTACTGTGAGCCTCGATCTGGGCGCACGCGCAGGAGCGCACACGCCAGTCAGCGCTTGTGCATCAGGCACTGAGGCCGTCCACCAGGGACTTGAGCTCATTCGCTCCGGAAAAGCCGACATTGTGATGTGCGGAGGCGCCGAAGCGGCCATCCACCCCATGCCGATGGCAGCATTCGCCTCCATGCAAGCGCTGTCCCGTCGCAACGATGATCCAGAGCATGCTTCGCGCCCGTACGCGGTGGACCGTGATGGATTTGTCATGGGCGAAGGAGCAGGCGCGCTGGTTCTTGAAGCCGAGGAGCACGCAAAGGCTCGTGGGGCACGGATCTACGGTGAGCTCGCCGGAACTTCTATCACGGCAGATGCCTTCCATATCACCGCACCGGACCCGGAAGGGCTGGGCGCCACTCGTGCGTTGACGGCCGCGATGTTTGACGGCAGGATTCAGCCTGACGACGTCGTCCATGTCAACGCACACGCAACGTCGACACCGGTCGGAGACAAGCCAGAGTACGTAGCGTTGAAGGCGGCGCTTGGCGATCGGGTCAATGACGTTGCGGTATCGGCAACAAAGTCCCAGACCGGCCACCTCCTTGGAGCATCAGGGGCCGTAGAAGCAGTGATGACAGTCTTGGCCGTTTACCATCGTCAAGCACCCATGACAATCAACCTCGAGAATCAGGATCCGGAAATACCTCTTGACGTGGTCACATCACAACGAAGCCTTCCCGAAGGCGATATTGTCGCTCTGAGTAATTCCTTCGGATTCGGTGGACATAACGCTGTTATCGCGGTTCGAAACGTTTAATGAAGAAAAGTGGACACTTGTAACCCGGGACCACGGTGACAATTATTTATTTAAATGTATATTATTAGATGATCCGCAACGGAGATTAT
>JBBPYK010000047.1:0-7129 GCA_038199985.1 Actinomycetales bacterium
AGCATCAAGAACATCAAACGCACCGGGAAGGGGCACCGCTCCCACGCCAACTACCGATCCAGGACCATGCTCTACAACGCCGCCCGAAGCGCGGCGTGAATACCCACCGCATCACGCGGAAAGTCGAAGAGCCCTCATCGAGCAGGACCGCCCAGGTTCGCGCGACGGCCTTGTCAGCGAACCGTGGCTCTGTCAGCACACCGAAAACCCGTTGCGTTCGGCGTCGCTGAGTGCGTTCGGTGGCGTCGGGCGCGGTGGCCGTACCGGCGCAGCATCGGGACCGAACCGCACCCCAGCACCGCTTCGACCGCGGCTGTGGCTCCGCGCTCTCGGAGAGCGTCTCCAAGAGCGCGTGTGCTTTGCCCATCAGATCTAACGCCGCCTTGTGCCTCACGAGTTCAGCCTCAGCCCTCTCCGCACGAGTACGCAAACGCTTGACTTCGCGTTCGTGCCCACGTCGCTCCCGCGTCGCCAGCGCCAGACTCGGCGCAGCCCCCGCCTGGGCGGCCTTGCGCCACTCGATCGATGAGATGAATACAACCTTCACGGCGCAACACCTCCCCACGCACACCCCGCTCCGCCGCGTCGCACTCAGCCAGAATCTACGCCTCTCTACTCAGCAGTGGACCTACGCCGTTTCGGTCGATCAGCCCCGGGTCCCATGGACCCATCATCGTTGCCCACATCAGCCGTCGGTCATCGTCATGCTGCTCGTCTCGCTTCTCACCCCATGCAAGGGAAGGAACTCAGTGAAGGTGTCTCACTCCAGCCTGACACACAGGGTCTTCGCGGTCTCCGCCAACATCACAGCGATCCCACCATCAGCCTAAACACCCTGCTCGCCCACTAGGGACCCAGAGAACCGCTCCCGACAGCGACAGTCGGTCCTAGCGGCATACCCGAAACCAGCCCCATCGGCGTTCCAGCAGCCAGCCTCCAGGCGCAGCCGTCCGGCTACCTCCGTGAAAGACGGAGGCTAGAAGGACGGGGCGGCGGACGGGGCGCGCAGTTCACCTAGGTAGCGGTGCCACAAGTGCTCGGGATCGTTCTCCACCGCAACAACGATCTCGCGCATCGCCACTAACGCGGCAGGCTCCTCGTCGTTGTAAACGTCGCCTTGCAGCATCTTGAGAATGTCAACGCGATACCGCGGGTCCTGAACAAAAGCCGTGAACAGAACATTGAGCCGGTAGTAGATCGAGATGAACTCATACCAGGAGTTGCAGGCCCGTCGCAGAGTCGACTCGAACCGGGAGAAACGCGCATGACTGAAGTCTTTGGCGGCAAATGCCTCGACGATATCCAGACTGGCGAGCCGCGCGCTGTTCATTGCCACACTGACCCCACTGGAAAAAATTGGATCCACAAATCGGGCCGCATCACCGATGAGAACGAAGGAGTCTCCTGCCACCTGACTCATCGAGTAACTGTAGTCACCCTCCGTCTTGAACGGCTTGACCCGCTCGGCCTTCTTGAGCGCATCCAACAGATCCGGGCGGCTTGAAACACAATCCCAGAAAAATCCTTCCCGGTCGTTTTCCCAGTCCTTGAAACGATTTTTCTGGGTCACTACCCCGATACTGGTGATGTCATCGGTAATCGGGATCTGCCAGACCCAGCTGTCCGACAGCGGTAGAAAGTGGATGAAGATGAAGTCGGTCTGACCGTCCTGATCCGCAAGCGCCTTGCGGTCCAATCCTGTGAACCAGGTGTGCACGGCATACTGGTTGAAGACTGGGTCGGATACCTTCAGCTTCAACTGCCTGCCGAGCACCGTCTGCCGACCAGACGCATCGACCACCATGCGGGTGCGGACGTCCCGGGTTCCCGCTGCCGTCCGTGTGTGCACCACGGCACTGTTGGGTTCATTGAACTCGACTCCGAGAACACGGGTCTGCTCAAAGATCTCAGCGCCGAGGCTACCGGCGTGGTCGAGCAAGATCTTGTCGAACCGACCACGGTCGACGTGAAAGGTGTAATCTCTATCAACCCCTCCCTGATCGCGTTCCTTGAAGGTCACCTCGGCAGCCCGAAAATCGTGCGTCAGGTTCTGAAATCCATTGTGCGAGATGTCTCGGCTTTCGGCAGACGTCCAAGCGGCACCGTATTTCTTCGGGAAATTTGCCGCGTCTATCTTCGACATCGCCCCGATCTCAACGAGAACCGGCGTTGTCGCCGGCACCAACGACTCCCCCACGTGTTCGCGCGGAAAACTCGCTCCTTCGAACACCGCAACTGAAAGGCCCGCCTTGCATAGGTAGGACGCGGTGGTGGATCCGGCGGGACCACCACCGATAATGCCAACGTCGTAGTCGAACTTCATGTCGTCCATAAAAATGCTACTCCAGGTGTGGGGAAGGACTTAGGAAGCCTGCGCCGCAGGCAACAGGTTGCGAACCATCGCACTGATACTCTCTACATCGCGGAAGTTGCTCGCCGTGATACTCATCGGCGGAATTGCTGTGCCAAGTTCTTCACGAATGAACACGAGTAGGATGGCGGTGTTCATTGACGTGAGGATTCCCCACTCCAGCAGGGGACTTGTCGTGGTAAGGGTTTGGTCTTCGCTATCATCGAGGAATCGACTACGGATGAAACCCTCAATGCGCTCAGACACTTGGCTGGTCACGAGTTCGGACACGTTGTCTCCTTTGCGAAATCTACGCAGTTATTGGTTAGGTTCTTGGATGGATAGAACTCAGGACTCGTGTGGCAGCCATGTTCCGTATGACCGCCGCCAATACAAGAGCGGGCGGATCGATTCGAGCTCGGTGCCGCATTCCTGCACTGAACCGACCAGAATGGTGTGACTCCCGGCAGAAATATCGGCCGCCAGCTTGCACTCGATGAAGGCGTGCGCGAATCCGTTCAGAACGGGAAGGCCGGAGTTCGCCCCAGGTCGCCAGCTGACGTCTGCGAATTTCTCCGGCAGGCCTGAAGCGAACCGGTCGGACAGGCTGGCCGACGCCGAGCTCAAGATGTTGATCACGAAGGCGCCACTGTGCCGGATCGCCGCGAGGCTCCCGTTGCGTTGGTTGATACATACGAGCACTTGAGGTGGGGCCACGGACACGCTGCACACGGCACTGCAGGTCAGGCCACGTGGAGCGCCTTCCGAATCAAGCGCGGTCACTACTGACACAGCAGCTGGGAGACTGGCCATCGCGTCGCGGAATGCGTCCTCATCGACCCGAGAGTGCGCACCGGGGACCGCGGTTCGAAGGACGGCGCTCAGCTCCTCCGCTACATCGCCCATAGGTGCTATGGCATTCGCTTCCGTGCTCATGTTCCGTGTCCCCTCGGGTGGGTCGAGGCTTGTGTCGTCGGCGTCGGGGTTTGAGCCGCTCGCGTCGATGCCCAAGCCGCTGGGAGATCGGAGAAGCCCCGACTGCGGCACCGGTCACCGTGAATCCCGAGCAAAGCGTGGCGGTCGATCTTTCCATTGGCAGATCGGGGTAGCGTGGAAATACGATGCAGGACATCGACGTTCATCGAGACGGGCAGCAGCGCTGCCAGATGCGCCTTCACGCTCACCAAGCCCGGCCCAACATCGGTTAACGGCACCACGAACGCCACGAGTGAGGCGGCCACACCCTCGCCGGCGGTGACTACCACCGAACGGTCTACTGCCGGATGCCCGTCGAGGGCTGACTCCACATCGCCGAGCTCGATCCGGTGGCCGCGGAGCTTCACCATGTCGTCGCGGCGCCCGACGTAGTCAAGGGCTCCGTCCTTGCCTAGGACGCCACGGTCACCGGTGCGATAGCTACCGGACACCGGTTCTCGGCCCCAGTAGCCGAGCATCACGGTTGGACCGCTGACCACCACCTCACCTTCCTCCCCCGGCTGACAGGGTCTGCCCTTGTCGTCCAGCAGGTCGACGGTGTCGCCACTGCACGCTCGCCCGATGGGCACTGGGCGGCCTCGATTCAGGTCAATTGCTCTCACCTCGTGAAAAGTGCAGACATTAGTCTCGGTAGGTCCGTAAAGGTTAAGCAACCGGGCCGATGTCCAGTCCACCAACTGCTGGACGAAGCCGATCGGAAAGGGCTCACCGGCAAACAGGACGGCGCGAAGGCGTGGCGGCGGGGGTTCAGCAAGGAGACCCGCGTTTATCATCAGGATCAGCGCCGAAGGCACCGAATACCAGATAGTGATTCGCGCGTCGCGCAGGTACCCGACTAGCTCGGCTGGTGCGTACGCGAGCACCTTGGGGACCAGGTGCACAGACGCGCCTGCTGCGAAAGCGCCGTAAAGGTCGAGTACTGACAGGTCGAAACCAAACGGGGCATGATTGGAGAATCGGTCTTCGGGGGTCGCGCCCAGCTCCTCCACTGCCCAGTCCACGAAACTCATGGCGTTGCGATGGCTAATACAGACACCTTTGGGCGCTCCGGTGGATCCGGAGGTGTAAAGGATGTAGGCAAGTTCGTCAGGCATGGACTGGCTGAACACTGGGTCGCCGTCCAGGTGGTCGCTTTCGACCACAAGCGGCATCACCACGGCTCCGAGAGCGGAAGCGGGTTCGGCGACGTCCATGACAAGACCCGGGTCACAAAGGATGAACTGCGGTCGGCAGTCCATCACGATGGTCGCCGCGCGCAGGGCCGGGGTGCCAGAGTCGATTGGTACATAGGCCGCCCCGGCGCGTAGCACAGCCTGCATGGCGATGACAGTTTCCAGGGACTTGTCTGCATAGAGCACTACCCGAGCCCCCGGCCGCAGGCCAGCGGTGACGAGCCGGCGCGCCACCGCGTCAGCCCGGCAGTTCAGGCCGCCATAGCTGAGGCTCCCTTCGTTGGATTCGACGGCCAAGCTCTCGGGCCGGTGGCGAGCCGACTCAACGACGTACTCATGCAACCTCACAGTCCCACTCCTTGAGCAATGAGTTCGCGCTGTATCTCAGATGTCCCCGAGAAGAGCGTCGCGGGCACACTGTCGCGAAGCTGTTGCTCCACGCCGCTGCTGTTGAGATAGCCGCGACCTCCGGAGAGCTGCACCGCATCAATGCTGTTGGCGACGGCAGCTTCGGAGACAGCGAGCTTGGACTGTGCCGCAGCGACGTCCGCAGGCTGGCCCGAGTCGATGCGCGCGCAGGCGCGGTAGAGCAGAAGACGAGCTCCTTCGAGTCGCTGCACCATGTCCACGACCCGGTGCGACACGGCCTGGAACTCGGACAGGCGTTGCCCGAACTGGCGCCGGTGGCTGGTATGACGGACCGTCGCGTCTATCTGTACCTGCATCACGCCCAAATAGATGGCAAACAGACAGCTTCGTTCCCAGAGCATCGAGTGCTGGAAGACGGCCGCCCCCTGGCCGGGTTCGCCAAGTACGTAGCGTGCGTCGAGCTCGACAGCGTCGAAAGAAACACTGCCTGCCAGGCAGCTCGACAGTCCCATCTTAGCGAAGGGAGCACTGCGTGACACGCCCCGAAGTTCCGTCGGGACAGCGAGGGCGGTCAGGCCCAGAAAACCTGCGCGGGGATCGGTGACCGCGTACGTGACAAGCACGTCGGCAATCGGCGCATTGCTGGCGAAGCTCTTCTCACCGGTGAGCCGGAACCCGCCCTGAGTCGGGTCGGCGCGAGCAGCGAGCGCACTTGAGTCCGAGCCAGCCCCTTCCTCGGTCATGGCGTTAGCTGCAACGGCGCTACCACTGCACAGGTCGTGCAGAAGCTCCTTGCGTATCACCGCGTCGCCGAACGACGCGATCGGAAGGTTGCACGCCAACAGTTGGGCACAAACAGCAAACGCGAACCCGGTGTCAGTGCAACCGGCACCGAACGCCTCCAGAGCCAAGGCGGTATCGAGCGCACCAAGACCACGGCCGCCGTACTCCTGGGGAATGCATAGGCCGAGCAACCCGAGGTCACCCGCGATTCGCCAATTGCTACGGTCTCGCGGATTGATGGTCGGGCCGAACGCGGCCGAAACGCTCTCTCGAAGTTCGGCCATCGCCTTGCGCTGTTCCGCAGTGAGATCGAACGCCATACGAACTTCCTCCAAATAGCGATATCCGTCCCTCATCAGCGAACGTAGGCCGTCAACAGACGTACTGATGTTCACCAGTCGATGAGTTCATCGAATGCTGACCTTAGGTGGTCAGCTGAAACTCGTCAACAGGTCAGGAGGACTCATCGCAGACGCTGGCGAACAGTCGAGATCGCCCCGCGATAATTAGGCTCTTCGAATTTCCGCGTGATGCTGTGGGTGTTCACGCCCCGCTTCGGGCGGCGTTGTAGAGCATGGTCCTGGATCGGTAGTTGGCGTGGGAGCGGTACCTGCAAGCGGTGGAACTTCCTGTTCACCAGATCATCGGCGGTGACGACGCCGCGTAGTCGTTTGACCCTGGTCGGTCCCGGTAGGCCGTAGATCCCGGCCTGGCTCATCAGGAGCCACACAGTGCGCTCACATACGGTGATCCCCATCCCCATGGTCAGTTCGGCGTGCACGCGGCGGTAGCCGTAGGTGCCACGCGAGGCGACGTGGACCTCGCGGATCAGGCCAGTCAGCCATCGCCGACGCAGCTGCGTCGGGGAGGTCGGTGTCCGTTTGGCCTTGTAGTAGTTCTGCCGCGCGATGCCAAGGACCCGGCAACAACGATCGGCCGGCATCCCGGCGTCGACCAGTCGGTCGATCACCGGGCAAAGCCTTTTGGGCGGGGACGATCCTCGCCCAGGAACTTCGCCGCTTGGCGCACGATCAACAACTCAGTTTTAAGATCACGGATGCGCCGACGAGCTGCGCCCAGCTCGGCGGACTCGGGGGTGCTCACCCCCGAGGTCTCGCCGCGGTCGATGCGGTCTTGCTTGACTCACTTCGCGAGCGTGACGGGATGGATGTCGAGCTCGTGGGCTGTTTGCTTCTGCGGTTTGCCCGCACGCACAAGCGCGACGGCTCGAGCACGGAACTCGGGTGGGTAGGCACGGGGCACGGTGTTCAGCCTTCCGGTGAAGGCAGTCACTTAGCCACTGAAACTGGAACCTATCTGGTGGGGCAGGTCGCTCCCGACAGCGACAGCCGGCCCTAGCGGCATACTCGAAACCAGCTCCATCGGCGTCCAGCAGCCGGCCTCGACGCGCATCCGTCCGGCTACCTTCGTGAAAGACGGAAGCTAACATCTAAGGGTG
>JBBPYK010000048.1:0-23818 GCA_038199985.1 Actinomycetales bacterium
CAGCAGACCGCCGGACATCTTGATCACCACCCCAGAGTCCCTCTTTCTGATGCTCACCTCAAAGGCGAGAGAAACCCTCTCAGAGGTGGACACCGTCATCATCGACGAGGTCCACGCCGTTGCCGGCACCAAAAGGGGTGCACATCTGGCCGTCTCCTTGGCACGACTGGATGCCATGCTTGAGCGGCCGGTCCAACGGATTGGCCTCTCAGCCACGGTGGAACCCAAAGAAACGGTGGCCCGGTTCCTCGGTGGGAACGCGCCCGTGGAAATTGTTGCACCGCCATCGCGCAAAACCTGGGACATCACCGTCACGGTTCCGGTGGAGGACATGACGGAGCTGGGTTCCGCCCCCTCCCCTGCCTCAGGCGACGGCTCAGACTCAGATAGCGCAACGAACGACGGCGGCTATTCACCGCAGGCGAGCATCTGGCCGCACGTTGAGGAGAAGATCGTTGACCTTGTTGAGGCAAATCGGTCAACGATCGTGTTCGCGAACTCCCGGCGGCTCGCGGAACGACTAACGGCGCGGCTGAACGAAATTCACGAGGGCCGAGTTGCTAGAGACGATCTGCTGGACGAAGAGGCTACTGAGCACCGCCACCCGCCAGCGCAGATCATGGCGCAAGCAGGACTATCTCAGGGAGCGGACCCGGTCCTTGCTCGCGCACACCATGGGTCCGTGTCCAAGGACCAGCGAGCGCTGATCGAGGACGATCTCAAGGCCGGAAGGCTACGCTGCGTCGTCGCAACGTCATCGCTGGAACTGGGAATTGATATGGGCGCCGTGGATCTGGTGGTTCAGGTTGAATCACCGCACTCGGTAGCGAGTGGACTTCAACGCGTGGGCCGCGCCGGTCACCAGGTGGGCGAGGTATCGCAGGGGGTCCTGTTCCCCAAGCACCGCGGAGACCTGGTCAACACGGCCGTCACCGTGGAACGCATGCTCTCCGGTCAGATTGAGCCGCTCAACATCCCCACCAACCCGTTGGACATCCTTGCCCAGCAGACCGTCGCCGCCACAGCGCTTGAATCCATCGATGTGGAGGAATGGTTCGACGTCGTGCGCCGTTCCGCTCCGTTCACCACGCTTCCCCGCTCCGCTTTCGACGCCACGTTGGATCTGCTCTCTGGCCGCTATCCCTCTGATGAGTTCTCGGAACTACGGCCGCGCATTGTGTGGGATCGGGCCGAAGGAACCATCACCGGGAGGCCGGGCGCTCAGCGTCTGGCTGTCATCTCCGGAGGCACAATTCCGGACCGCGGCCTCTTTGGCGTCTACATTGTCGGGTCGGAGGAATCTGCCAACAAGGGCGGACGGCGCGTAGGCGAACTCGACGAAGAGATGGTCTACGAGTCGCGGGTAGGAGATGTTTTCGCGCTCGGAGCCACCAGTTGGCGAATCGAGGACATCACCCACGATCGAGTCCTTGTATCACCGGCATTCGGGCAGCCCGGGAAACTGCCCTTCTGGAAGGGCGATTCACTCGGACGGCCAGTAGATCTGGGCCGAGCACTGGGTGCTTTTGTCCGCGAAATCAGCGGATCTTCACGGGAGTCAGGGCTGGAACGATGCGCCGCCATCGGTTTGGACGCGTGGGCTGCGAGTAACCTGGTCACTTATATTTCGGAGCAACAGGTTGCTACAGAAGTGATCCCCAGCGATCGCAATCTGGTGGTTGAACGCTTCCACGATGAGCTCGGTGACTGGCGCGTCATTTTGCACAGCCCCTTCGGGATGCCGGTCCATGCGCCGTGGGCGCTGGCCGTGGGTGCCCGGCTTCATGCGCGGTACGGTTTGGACGGCTCAGCGATGGCGTCCGACGACGGCATTGTGCTGCGGGTGCCTCTCATGGACGATGAACCGCCGGGAGCGGAACTCTTCCTGTTCGACGCCGACGATCTGGACCGGATCGTGACAGCCGAGGTAGGCGGTTCCGCGTTGTTCGCTTCTCGTTTCCGTGAGTGTGCGGCCAGAGCGTTGCTCCTGCCGCGGCAGCATCCGGGCAAGCGATCACCTCTCTGGCAGCAGCGGCAGCGTTCGGCCCAGTTGTTGGACGTCGCCCGGAAATACCCCACGTTCCCCATAGTTCTTGAAACAGTGCGTGAATGCTTGCAGGATGTCTACGATCTTCCAGCGTTGAAAGGCATTGCTGCCTCTATCGAGCGCCGCGAGATACGGGTTGTGGAAACAACCACGTCCCAGCCCTCA
This sequence comes from Actinomycetales bacterium, assembly GCA_038199985.1. Lineage (GTDB taxonomy): Bacteria > Actinomycetota > Actinomycetes > Actinomycetales > Micrococcaceae > Arthrobacter_J. The sequence continues at coordinate 2,213 of JBBPYK010000048.1, forward strand.
CCCTTCGCGCGGTCTATCCTCTTCGGTTACGTTGCGTCCTTCCTCTATGATGGCGACTCCCCGTTGGCTGAACGCCGGGCAGCAGCTTTGTCGTTGGACCCGACGTTGCTCAACGAGCTCCTCGGCAGAGCGGAATTGCGGGAACTACTCGATGCAAAGGTCATCGCTCAGACCGAAGAGGAACTGCAGCGACTGGCACCAGATCGGAAAGCGCGTGGTGCAGAGGGTATAGCGGACCTGCTCCGGCTCCTCGGGCCGCTTTCAACCGTCGAGATATCAGCCCGTTTGGAAGACGGCGAACTGGTTGATCAACACGTCGCCGAACTGACCCGCGCCAACCGAGCGTTCACCGTGGGTATGGCGAGCATCCAACGCATCGCTGCCGTAGAAGATGCGGCCCGGTTGCGAGACGCCGTTGGGGTTCCGCTGCCCATGGGGATTCCCCTGGCTTTCATCGAGCCGGTCGCCGATCCACTGGGCGACCTGGTGGGACGCTACGCGCGTACTCACGGACCGTTCACAGCGGGCGAAGCTGCTGTCCGGCTGGGGCTCGGCGTTGCCGTGGTCACCGCTACCCTTCAGCGACTAGGCCAAGAAAACCGTGTCGTTGAAGGCGAGTTCCGACCCACGGAAGCGCTGCCAGCGACGGACGATTCCCACCGCCCAGCCTCTTCCGAGTGGTGCGACGTCGAGGTCCTGCGGCGGCTGCGCCGTCGTTCTCTGGCTGCCCTCCGGCATGAGGTGGAGCCCGTGGATCCACCAACGTACGGCAGGTTCCTGCCCGTGTGGCAGCATGTCGGCTCTACGTTGAGAGGGCTCGACGGCGTTGCGACCGTGGTGGACCAGCTCTCCGGTGTTCCCATCCCGGCGTCGGCTTGGGAGCCGCTGATTCTCGGATCACGGGTGGCCAACTATGCGCCGTCGATGCTCGATGAGCTGACCGCCACGGGCGAAGTGCAGTGGTCCGGGGTAGGTGCGCTTCCCGGAAACGACGGTTGGATCGCTCTGCACCTGACCGAGAACGCTCCGCTAACGCTGAACCCCGCAGCTAATTTTGAACCCTCTGAGTTGCAATCCCAGTTGCTCACAACGCTGGAGGGTGGCGGTGCCTACTTCTTCCGCCAGCTGACTCAGACGCTGGGCTCCCCCGGCGTAGGTGATGATGCCGTCATTCAGGCGCTCTGGGATCTCGTGTGGGCGGGCAGGATCAGTAACGACACATTCACGCCCGTTCGGTCATTGCTCAGTGGAGGAAAGACCGCGCACAAACGCAAGGCCGCCCCGGGCCGGGCACGGTCCGCCCGACTGGGCAGACCAGGCCGTGCTCCGGGTGCGTCACTCACCGGCGCGTCCATGAAGCTCTCGGTCGACGGCAACGATCGTCAACCACGCAACGCGCCGCCCATGGTCGCTGGCCGTTGGAGCGTATTGCCCAGCGTCGAATCGGACACCACCGTGCACGCTCACGCAACAGCGGAACTACTCATGGACCGCTATGGCGTAGTCACGCGCGGCGCCGTAGCCAACGAGGGGACGCCTGGCGGTTTCGGGTTGATGTACAAAGTACTGGCTCGACTGGAGGAAATGGGCAGATCACGCCGTGGCTACTTCATTGAACAGTTAGGGGCCGCACAGTTCGCCGTGCCCGCCACCGTTGACCGGCTCAGATCGTTTTCCCGCGATAACCAGCTCGGTGACGTGACGCCGTCGGCCGTGGCGCTCGCAGCGACAGACCCCGCCAACCCGTACGGTGCAGCTCTGTCGTGGCCAAGCCTTGAGAACGGGCACAGACCTGGGCGCAAAGCCGGCGCGCTCGTGGTCCTGGTGGATGGGAAGTTGTCGCTCTACGTTGAACGCGGCGGTAAAACACTGCTTTCTTTCAGCGACGACTTAGCAGAGCTAGGCATTGCGGCGGCCGCCCTCGTCAACATTATCCGCCGAGGTGCCGCCGATAAGATGGCGGTCGAAAAAGTCAACGGCGAATCCATCCTGGACACACCCATGGCATCAGCACTCATCGAAGCCGGCTTCTACACCACTCCAAGGGGGCTACGGATCCGTGCCTGAGGGAGACAACCTCTGGCGCATGGCCAGACAACTGAACGCAGCACTAGCCGGGAAGGTCCTCACCCGGTGCGATGTCCGGGTACCCAAATTTGCCACCGTGGATTTATCCGGGCTGACCGTAGAGAGCGTTGCATCCCGCGGGAAGCACCTGCTCATCCGAGTCGGTGACCTCACTAGTGGGAGCATCATCCACTCCCACCTGAAAATGGAGGGCACCTGGCACGTGTACAAACACGGCGAGCGATGGCGACGCGCAACCCACAAGGCACGCTGCGTACTCGAAGTGGACGGCGCCGTCGTCGTCGGTTTTGAACTAGGCATCTTAGAAGTGCTGTCCCGGCGCAATGAGGACGACGCCGTCGGCTATCTGGGACCGGACGTACTCGGTCCGGGCTGGGACGAGGCTGAAGCACTCCGACGCTTGCGTTCTCACCCGGATGAGCCTGTCGGCGTCGCCCTTCTGGACCAGCGCAATCTCGCCGGGCTGGGAAACATCTACCGCTGCGAAGTATGTTTCCTGGCGCGGGTCAACCCTTTTACCCGCATAGCCGATGTGCCCAATCTGGAGCGGATCGTCACCCTGTCGAAGACGCTCCTCGAAGCCAATAAGGACCGCAGTAATCGCTCAACAACCGGGACCGCCGTCGGGCGCCAGGGCGACCGTTTCTGGGTCTACGGCCGCAGCCGGTGCCTGCGGTGCCAAACGGCGGTGGTCAAAGACACGCTCGGCGCCCATGAGCTCGCGCTACGAGACGTCTACTACTGCCCCAACTGCCAACCTCGGGCATAGCCCTCTGGCAGTGCTGGGGGCCGGTACGCTGTTCGAGTGATGCAGTCCCCGCTTCCCGTGCGCAACGGCGTCAATGCCACCCGGCTGAGGTTGCCCGTCGAAGGCCCGTGGGAAACCGCGATGGACTACGTCCTCGATCGCTTTGGACACGTCGACCCAACGGGAATCAAGAACAGGTTTGAGCGCGGTGAAGTAGTGGGCCTCGGCGGAACTCCGTTAAGCCCGACGACGCCCCTGACCGAGCACACCTTCATCTGGTACTACCGGGAGCTGCCTGAAGAGACGCGCATGCCCGTGGAAATCGGCATCATCCATCAAGACGATGACCTCCTCGTGGTGGACAAACCCCACTTCCTGCCCACGACACCTGGCGGCACCTACATTTCAGAATCCGCGCTGGTGCGTTTACGGGTTCAGTTGGATCTCCCCGACCTGATTCCTATGCATCGCCTCGATCGGATGACAGCAGGAGTGCTGCTGTTTTCGGTCAACCCGGCGACCCGCGGAAGGTACCAGACGCTCTTCGAACGGCGACAGATTTCCAAAAAATACGAGGCAATCGCACCGTTTCGCCCGGAACTGGAGCTTCCCGCCGTCGTGCGTAATCGGATGATGAAATCCCGGACTTATTTGTTGGCCCAGGAGGTCGACGGCGAACCGAACGCGGAGTCACTCATCAGCCTGATCGAAACGCGCAAGGGGCTCGGCCGTTACCTCTTGGAACCGCATACGGGCAAGACACATCAACTGCGGCTGCACATGGCGAAGCTCAGCATTGGGATTCTGAACGACTCGTTCTACCCCGAGCTGCTGCCCAAAACGCCCGATGATTACGCGAAGCCGCTGCAGCTTCTGGCCCGAAGCGTTGCGTTCAGGGACCCATTGAAGGGGGACGACGTTGAGTACACGAGTCGGCTCAAACTGGACCTTTTCCCGCCCGCCTCTGCCTGATGTTGTACAACAGAACAGGGACGACACCGGTTAGAGACACGAATGCGCAGGTCAGTACGAGCACTCGGTAGTCCACAAATCCGATCAGCGCCGCAGCCAGCAGGGACGCGCCGAACTGGGGGACGTTGATCAGCAGATTGGTTGCCGCGCCGGTACGACCCTGCAGCCTGGGCGGCGTTTCCCGTTGCCGGATGGTCATGTAGGAAATAACGGCAAGTGGAACGCCGAACCCACCGATAATCACGCATCCAATCACCACGATCAGTGATCCGGAGGCCAGTCCAAGCAGCCCACAAACCAGGAGTGCGACGCCCAAGACAAGGGTGCGAGTCAGCCCGATTTTGCGAATGACGGACGCACTGGCGATTCCGCCGAGCACTGATCCTGCACCTTGGATACTGAGAATAAGCGCGAGGAAGCCCGGCACCTGCCCCAGCCCTTGCTCGATTGTTGCGAAGATCGCGACGTTCACGACGCCGGTTGCCGCGACCGCCACCACGAGAGTCAAAACACAGGCACGTAGGACTCTGTTGCGCCAGAGGAAGACGAAGCCTGCCATCGAACTGGTCACGAACGATTCCCCTGGAACTGGAACATGCTCGCTTTCGGAGACATTCATGGTCCAGATCAGGAGGGAGCCAACGATGTAGGCGGCGATGGTCAGTGCAATGACCGGCTGCATCCCCCAGGCCGCAAATATGCCAGCGCCAAGGAGTGGTGCAATGAGCCTCAACGACTGATCAATGGTGCTGAGTAACCCGTTCGCCGGGGCCAGCAGCCGGTCGGGGATCATGTCCTTGACCAGCCCGCCCTGAGCGGCCACGATCACGTACGACGTTGTTCCGTACAAAAAGATAACTACGAAAATGACCCACAGCTGATCTACGGAGTTGACCAGAAACAGTAAGGCGACGACGGCCGCGCTCACTAGGTTGTTAACCACCATGATGGTTCTCCGGGAATAGCGGTCGACCATGTGTCCGATCAGCGGCGCCAAAAGTGCGGGGAGTCCGAGCACCCCAAAAACGAGTCCCGCGAGCGCATCTGAGCCGGAAAGGGTCTTGACCCAAATGGCGGCGGTCATGAAAAGTGCGGAGTCAGCGAAGTTGCTGAATGTCCAGGCGGCCGCCAGCCGTCGGAATGGCTGGATCCGTAATGCTTCGCGGTAGGTCCCGACGTCGTTTGCAGCGTTGACGGGAACTGTCATGGTGTTGGTTCACCGGGTTTCGGTTCGATGTTGAGGACTGCGAAGAGATTGGCCTGCACAGCGCCGTCGGGCCGGGTTTCGGGGTAGTTTTGCCTTCCCTGAAACTTGTCGGTCAATCGGTGTAGGGAACTGCGTAGCTCAAGGAGTTCGGCATGCGTGGCGTAGAAGCCGTGTCGCATGACGGAGGAGACTTCTATATCGTCGGTCGGTTGCTGCGGATATGCGTCAATCCAGTTCCGGATGCGGTTCATTTGCGCATCAACTTCTATGGCGGCGAGCGCTGACAGAGCGTAATAGGAGCCCGGCGAGGTGGCATCGGGGACCATGGAGCGGTGGCGTGAAACCGCTTTCCAGGGTTTATCTCGTCCGGGCTGCTGGACTTGCTCGATGTAGTCGTATTTGCCCAATTGGCGCAGATGGTAGGAGCAGCTGGCTACGGATTCACCCAGAGCCTCTGCGCATTGGGTGGCGGTGCTCTGTCCTGTGTCCTCGAGGTAACTCAATAACCGCAGCCGGAGCGGGTGTGCGAGGGCGCGGATGCGCAGCGGGTCCGAAACGATCTGCTCTCCGGGCCTGCCCTTGTATCCGTAATCTGTATTCTCCATGAACACAGCATAATGCTAAAGACTTCTTTAGCAACGTGTCTTGATAATGATTCTTCATCCCAAAGGTGACTGGCTGCCTAGTAAAGCCAAGGCAGCCCCTTCGAATACGATTGCCGCAATAGCTATGGTCGCTAAAGACCACAACATACGAAGGAACGTTCGCATGGCAATGACGACGACACCAATCTCCGAGGCACTGGTGATCGGTGCAGCTGAGCTCGAGAACACTGGCCGCGGCATCCGGCCACATCGACTTCCATTCTGGGCCACAAAGCACTATTCCGACCCTCAGTTGATGGCCGTGGAAGCCCAGCCTTCCGGAGTGAGATTGGTGTTCCGTTCGCAGGCGGCTCGGATCGAACTCCTGTCGCACGCACTCAGGGTGTCTTACGCCGGGGCCGATCGACCCCGCGGCAGATTCGACCTGATCGTTGACGGCACACTCCGAGCCACTGATCTACTTACCGAGGGCGACAGCAACTACACCGATCTGCTCGCCGGAACCAGCGAGCTGCGACCAGGTGGACCGCACCTCACGGTCTTCTCCGATCTCGGGGAGGGTGAGAAGGACATCGAGATCTGGTTGCCACATAACGAATCTCTGGAGCTGATATCGCTGACCACGGATGCCCCTATCAGCCCAGTGGAGCAAAAAGAGCTGCTCTGGGTACACCACGGCAGTTCGATCAGCCACGGCTTGAACGCCGCAGGCCCAACCGACATCTGGCCTGCCATCGCAGCTCGCGTCGACGGCCTGCAGCTACGCAATCTCGGACTCGCTGGCAGCGCCCTTCTGGACCCCTTTACGGCGCGAGTCATTCGCGATGCTCCAGCCGATATCATCAGTCTGAAGATCGGCATCAACATTGTGAATCTCGACTCGATGCGACTGCGCACGTTCGAACCTGCCCTGCATGGTTTTCTCGACACAATCCGCGATGGCCATCCGACCGTTCCAATAGTGCTCGTCTCACCCATTTTCTGCGGAATCCACGAGAACACACCGGGGCCGGAATCCGTCGACGCCACCACGCTCGGAACAGGCCACATCCGATTCATCGCCACGGGAGAAGAAGGCGACACGAGTTTCGGGCGTTTGACCCTTCAGGTGATCCGGCAGGCAATCGAAGCCGTGGTGGCTGCCAGAGCGGACGCTGAGCTTCACTACGTGAACGGGTTAGAGCTCTACGGGCCGGAGGATGCCGAACTACTTCCCTTACCTGATGCGCTGCATCCGGACACGGTTGCCCATAAGCTCATCGGTGAGCGCTTCGCACGTCATCTCTCGCGAATGCACACGCCCGGGCGTTCTGTAGGGTAGGGGCTTGGGATTAAACTTCCAAATCGTCCACGGACGCCGTCGAGAGGGAAAGATTCGCCATGGCTCCAGATGAGGTACCCGTACCGGGAACGACGACGTCGCACCCAGATCCGGCAGACTCACACCGGACTCCGGCACAGCCACCAAAAGAGCTGGCACCCGACAGCATCCCTATGAGCCAGAGACGGCCGAAGCGGCTCAGTGACTGGCTGGACAGCTTGGGTCAGCCAGACTTCCGCAAGACTGAAGACAAGGCCTACAGGAAATCGATTCTGGGCGCGAAGCAGCTTCGTCGTCGATTTAAGTTTCGAGAAGAGATCCGTGCCGAAAAAGATGCGCGGAAAAATCCGGTCCCGCCAATGCGACCGGCAGGACGAGCTCCGGAAGCTTTGTACACGGCGCCGATTCCGCTGACTAGCCGTGCCCGGCCACAATCAGCCGCGTCTGCGGAACCCACGGCCTATCCGGTGAGCGCCGAAGTTCCACAGGATGCTTGGCGCCGTTGGACAGTCACAGTGTGCCTGTTGGTGTGCATTGTGGGTTCCATGTTCGGCGTCGGAGTTTTCGGTGGCCCGGGGATTGCTGAGGCAGCCGGTGGCGCTTTCGCCCCGGATGCCACCTTGCTCGCGCCGGCGTCGCGCGCTTTCAGTATTTGGTCGGTGATTTACGTCGGCCTCATTGTCTATACAGTGCATCAGTGGTTGCCGTCCCAGCGCACCAGTAAGCGGCACCGCGGCATCGGTTGGTGGGTGGCCGCGTCGATGATCCTGAACTGTGGGTGGATTCTGAGCGCGCAGGCAGGTTTGATTGATTTTTCCCTGGTGGTGATGGGAGCGCTGCTGACGGTCCTCCTAGTGGTGTTGCGGCAGATGAACGTGTATCCGTCGTTCTCTAGGCTTCAAACGTGGGCAGTCGATGTGCCGTTCGGGCTGTACCTGGGCTGGGTCATGGTGGCATCAGCGGGAAATTTGGCCACTTGGCTGCCTACCACTGGCTGGAATCTTTTCGACTGGGGAGCCACTGTGTGGTCTGCCGTCGCCCTGACGGTGTTGCTTGTTGGCGGCAGTATTGCCGCCTCTACCGGCAAACGGGGGCGTCTCTCCGTCGCGATAGCGATTTCGTGGGGTCTAGCGTGGCTAATCGTGCAACGGCTCTGGGGAGAGCCGACGTCGGGCCTTATCGCTTTTGTTGCTGGCGTCGCCATGTTTGCGGTGCTGATTTCCGCTGGTTCTCAACGACACCGGGTGGCGCACGCCGAGCGGCTGGCCGTGCGCAGGCAGTGGACGGGACAGCAGAATACTGTCTTCGTTATCGATCCGTCCGCAGACTAACGGTTGAACCTCTCCTGACCGCGGCATGGAAAGTCTTTCCCATCGGGCCCTGTCTTACCGATCTAATGGCAGACTGGTGCCATGACTACGGGTGAGCAGGCATGGAAAGAGTGGCACGAGGCACGGGAGCAGGAGCTGGCAGCTGACTTTGGTTGGCTCACGCTCACGTCGTTCCATTGGTTGAGCCACAATCCCACCCGCATTGAAGGTCTGCCTGGCCAGTGGTCAACGAACGGTTCCTCCGCTGACATCACTGTGGACGAGTCCTTTGGTCTGCTGATGTTCGACGACGATCAGCCCGTGGACGGAACTGTGACGTCGAGCCTGCGCGAGGGACAGTCGCTGATGTGGGTCCGCCGCGGCGACATCGCGGCAGAGCTGGCAGTGCGAAACCAGGCCTACGCTATTCGTACTCGGGACAACAACGCTGAAACCCGCACAAAATTCGAAGGCGTTCCTACTTTCGACTACAACGATGACTGGGTACTCAATGCTCGGTTCGAGGCATACCCGGCTCCGCAGTTGGAGAACATCGAATCCGTGCGTGAAGACATACCGCTCGTCGCCGAGGCCGTTGGTGAGGTGGTGTTTGAGGTCGACCGCGCGGAGTACCGCCTTCGTGCGGAGGCTACGGACGACGGCGGTCTCACCTTGAGTTTCCACGATGCCACCAACGGCGATTCAACCGCGGCATGGCGCTTTGTCCAGACCTCCATACCGGGGGAAGACGGCAGTGTTGTCCTAGACTTCAACCGCACCCTGAATTACCCGTTCGCGTTCACTGATTTTGGTGCATGCCCCGCACCGATGCACGCAAACCAGCTGGCTCTAGCGATCACGGCGGGCGAGAAAAAACCAGCGTAGGCCTCTTACGCTTCCTCACATCTCGGCCCATAATCGGTAGGTAATGTCCCACTACCGAGGAGATCTCCATGGGTGCCACCCGATTGAATCCGTATCTGTCTTTCCGCGACAATGCGCGCGAGGCGATGACGTTCTATCAGTCCGTCTTTGGTGGCCAGCTGGACGTGAGCACGTTCGCCGAATTTCAGGCCAGTGATGATCCGTCCGAGCAGGACTTGATCATGCATTCGCAGTTAGCCACAGAGAGCGGCCTAGTGCTCATGGGCTCGGACACTCCCAAGAGCATGGGCGAGCCCGCCGGCGACGGGTACGCTGTGTCGCTCTTTGGTGACGACGACGCCGAGTTACGCGGGTATTGGGACAAACTGTCCGACGGTGGCCGAGTGACGATGCCGCTCGAGCAGGCCCCCTGGGACGATAGTTTCGGGATGTGCGTGGACAAGTTCGGGGTGAGCTGGATGGTGAATATCAGCGGGTCCGACACATAGTTCCTAAAGACTCAGTACTCGTCCCACAGGTCGCCCTCCGTGGCCGGTCGCTCCCGCGATGCGAACGAGCCGGTGTTCGATTTGCGGGTGGTCTTCCGGCGCGGAGGGCGGACCGCCTCAGGGCGACCTGAGTGAGTCTGGCTCTGGCTCTCGGCGGAGGTGCGGAGCATATTGATGCGGTCGTCGAGCACTGTGGCCATCTTCTGCTGCTCCGAGGCAGGAATGTGGTGCTTGATCGCTACCTCTCTCCACGATTCTGCGGCCGTCACAATGCGGGCGATACGTTCGCAACTCTCCAACGTATTAATGCCGGACGCGGACGCGAGTTCGACCAGGCCTGCCCACTCATCGGCGGCCGCTGTTGCGCCCGCGATCGAGGTTACTCGCTCCTCGCCTTTCGCGGGGTTCGGGTTCACATCGAAGAGGGGGCTCAGCCTCCACCCCCCGGCATCATCCACCAGCCCATGATTTCGGAGGTGATCGTCGGTGTTGTGCAGTGCGACGTTCAACACTGCTCGGTCGAACAGTTCCCGACGGTCCTCACCGAGCGATGCTGAGTGGTCGGCGAGCTTCTCCGCTAAATCGACATAGTCACCCGAGTCTCCATCTTTTGCTTCCATCATCGTCATGGCGCTCATGTATCCAATACGCGACTTATCCACGCGGTCGAATCGCTCAACGAGCAGCACATTTCGCTCACCTACTCTCACAAGTTGGCGGCGTGGAACCGCGATGCCAGCGCGCTCAGCGACGTCGAGGGAGAGAGCCTCCCAGGCCATCACATCCCACTCATCCTGAGCGTGCGGAAACTTCGCGATGGCCAGCGCGCCGTCCGCCAGACGTACTGAGGCTTTAGGGCGTGCACCACCGAGCGACGCCGTCCCTGCGGCGAGAAGAATTTTATACGCCTCGGAGCCGTCGTTGTCCGTGGCGACGGCGTCACTGGCCCCGAGCAACGCTGGCAGCTCAACTAGTCTCGGCACGCCAGTTCGGGCTGAGAGCATCTCAGTGCTTCCGACCATCGAGAACTGCAGCGCCCCCTGCCGAGTCTCATCGTTCACGCCGAGAAGGAAGTCCACAGCGTCGAATGTCCGGGCCGTTCTGCCCTCTTCCACCGCCAGTTGGCGTTCCCTCCGCGTCAGAAGGTTACGGCCCCATCTGTCAGGCGCACTATCTCCGAATATCCCTGGAATAGTCGCCACATATTGGTTGCCTGAGAATAGTGGAAGTCCTGGGTCGATCTGCCGGTTCTTTCGGTCTGCGAGGTAGCCAGATTCGTACGTGAACGTCGTCGTGACTTTCTGTCGCTCGCGCGTGAAATGCGCGACGCCGACGAGAATTTGGCGGCCGTAACGATTCACATGTACTTGCACGTCGGTCATCGCGCGCGCTTTCGATGTAGGAGATTGGCACGCGCGCGGCCGAGGTCAGTGCGCAATGGGTCGGCTGCGTTGACGATGCTTTCGAGAATTCCGAGGGCCCGTGCTACTCGCAACGCGTTTTCCAAACCAACGTTGCCCTCACCGCGTTCCAAGTTACGTAGGGTCGGCAAGGAGATATCGGCGCGTTCGCACACCTGCTGAGCAGTGAGTCCTTGCACCATGCGCCAAGACCGCAGGTGCTCACCGAACGTCGCCTGCTGCTTTTCAATGTTGTATGCCAAACGTTCTCCTTGAATAATGCCAACAGAATATCATTTAAGCCACTTAAGTGAAAGTATCATGGCATTATCTGTGCATTTCTGAGCGAGAAAGTTCGGTCGAGAGAACACATTCCATTGTCCTTCTCGAGAGTGTAAGCTACGTCACAGTAGCCGTCACCTGTTTGCATGGATAACCTGGTGCGGCTGTCCCGACGTCGTCGGCCTCAACCATGCTAGAACCAGTGCTGTTACGCGTTGGGTCTACGCCGTTGCTGGATAGGACGAAGGTGGGTTGCCATGACCGGAACCGTTGATCAACCCGAACCGGATGCGGCTGCCACAGCGTTGACCGTCAACGGCGACGAAATGTCCATTGCTGGAGTCGCCCCGCACATCACCACTTTGCAGTGGCTGCGCGCCAGTGGTATCACTGGGCCCAAGGAGGGATGCGCAGAAGGGGAATGCGGAGCCTGCGCGGTGATGATCTCCCGCCCCGACGGAGACGGTGGGACCCGCTGGACCTCAATCAATTCGTGCCTCGTGCCCGCCGCGGTGCTCGCCGGTCAGGAGATCTACACGGCGGAGGGGCTGGCCACCTCCGACGCGTTACACCCGGTTCAACAAGAGATGGTCCAGAGGGGCGGCTCACAGTGCGGCTATTGCACGCCGGGTTTCGTCTCCTCGATGGCCGCCGAATATTACCGTGAGGACCGCGCCGGTTGCGCCTGCGGGTCGGGCGGTTGCGGCTCGGCCCCCACGACGTCCGACGTTGTCTCCACCGCACGATCCGTCCCCTCCGGGAACGAACTTCCCTGGCCGCTAGTCCTCGACGACGATACCCAGCGCCTTGAGTCCTGGCTGCCACCGCGGATCGAGGAAGGTACCAAAGCCACGAGCGCTAAGGTCGAAGCGGTCACGAGGTATGAATCAACCTCCAAGCACGCACCGGAGGTGGGACCCAATGGGTTCGATCTTCATGCGCTCTCTGGCAACCTATGCCGGTGCACCGGATACAGGCCGATCCGCGACGCGGCTTTCGCTCTCGGCGAGGTCGATGCCGATGATCCGATCGCCCTGCGCCGCGACCAACCCGCGCCCGCTAGCCTTCCACTGCGCATCGAGACCCCGGGTGGCATTTTCGTGCGCCCGGCGGATCTCGAGGAGGCTCTTGGCCTTCTCGCTGGAACACCGGAGGCCCTCCTGCTCGCAGGCTCGACCGACTGGGGCGTCGAGCTGACGATCAAACACCGCCGCGCCCCACTGACGATCGCTATAGACCAGCTGCCCGAATTGCGCGAGTTCCACATCGCTGATGACCACATCGAAATCGGTGCGGCGCTCACTCTGTCGGAAGTCGAACGCCTCCTCGATGGTTCGGTACCCCTGCTCTCCCAGGTTTTCCCGCGATTCGCGTCCCAGCTGATCCGGAATGCTGCGACGATCGGTGGGAATCTGGGCACGGGCTCCCCCATTGGTGATATCGCTCCCGCGCTCCTGGCCCTCGACACCGAGCTCGTGCTCAGCTCACCGCGCGGCGATCGGACGGTGGCCTTGGCTGAGTACTTCACCGGTTACCGAGAGAGTGTGCGCGCAGCCGATGAACTCATCCGCGCAGTACGCATCCCGACGCCGGTCGCGACGCTTGGTCAGTTCTATAAGGTTGCCAAACGCAAGTTCGACGACATCTCTTCGGTGGCAGTGGCCATTGCCGCTATCGTCACCGACGGGACGGTCGAACACATTCGCATCGGGGTGGGTGGCGCCGCCGTCACGACGCTCCGCGCTCAGCGCACCGAGGCCGCACTGATGGGCAAGCCGTGGACGGCCGCGACTTTCGAGGCCGCCGCCGAGATCATTAAAGCCGAGGGGACGCCTATGTCCGACCACCGGGCCAGCGCCGCGTACCGCAGCGCGACGATAGCTCAATCCATTCGTCGCTTCTACGCGGAGGCTGCATCATGAATCCATTCTCGTCCCGCCCCCTCGCGGAGATTCCAGATGGTAGCGCCGTCGGGCTTGTTGTGCCGCACGAGGCCGCCTGGGAACACGTCACAGGACGGGCACTATACACCGACGATCTTCCTCACAGGTCTGCCAATGTCCTTCACGCGTGGCCGCTTCAGGTGTTCGTCGCACACGCCCGCATTGATTCCCTCGATACGACGGCCGCCAAGACCATGCCCGGGGTCATTCGGGTGCTCACCGCCGAGGACGTGCCCGGCATTAACGACTATGGCGACATCGGCGACGAAACTCTCTTCCCCGATGAGGTGCAGTACCACGGGCAACCGGTGGCCTGGGTGCTCGCTGAGACCCTCGAAGAAGCGCGCCTGGCCAGCGACGCCATCAAGATCTCATACACGGAGCTGCCGTCCATCATCACAACCCAAGAGGCGATCGCCGCCGGGCAGTTCCAGGGACCGGTTGGAACCCTCCACCGCGGCGACGCGGACAAGGCACTCGCGAACGCTCCGCACCGACTCAGCGGTGGGCTCGACATCCAAGGCCAGGAGCACTTCTATCTTGAGACCCAGGCATCGTTCGCGACCATCGACGAAAGTGGTCAGGTCTTCATCCAATCCTCGACCCAGGCCCCGAGCCACACACAGGAGGTCGCAGCCCGCGTCCTCGGCGTCTCGTCGAGTCAGGTCACCGTGCAGTGCCTGCGCATGGGAGGTGGTTTCGGCGGCAAGGAGACCAATGCAAATGCGTTCGCATCCGTCGCGGCACTGGGCGCTGTGCTGACCGGACGGCCAGTGAGCGTGCGCCTCAACCGCACCCAGGACCTGACCATGACCGGCAAACGCGGCGGCTTCCATGCCACGTGGGAGGCCGGTCTGGACGACGAAGGACACATCCTTGCCTACAAGGCAGTCCTGACTGCCGATGGCGGTTTCAGCCTCGATCTCTCTCCTGCCGTCGTCAGTCGCGCGCTGTGCCACGTCGACAACGCCTACTATCTGCCCAACGTCCACGTGGTCGGCCGGGTCGCGCGGACAAACAAGACCTCGCACACCGCATTCCGTGGCTTCGGCGCCCCAGCTGGAATGATCATGACCGAGGATCTTCTGGGCCAAGCGGCCACGAAATTGGGAATCGGCGAGGAGGAAATCCGCCGTCGGAACTTCTACGCCCCGGGCCAAACCACCCCCTACGAACAGGTGGTCAGCCAGGCCGAGCGCATGGACGACATCTGGGACAAGCTCAAGAAGACGAGCGATTACGAGGCCCGGCTCGTCGACGTCGCCGACTTCAACGCAAAAAACAAACACGTCAAACGTGGCCTAGCCATCACCCCGGTGAAGTTCGGTGTCTCGTTCAACAAGCCGTTCTTGAATCAGGCCGGCGCCCTCGTGCTCATCTACCGGGACGGGTCAGTGCTCATCAACCATGGCGGCACCGAAATGGGCCAGGGGCTGCACACGAAGATGCTTCAGGTCGCGGCGACCGCGCTCGGCCTCCCGCTGCGGCGGGTCCGCCTCGCTCCGACCCGGACCGACAAGGTGCCCAACACCTCGGCCACGTCCGCTTCAACCGGCTCCGATCTCAACGGTGGAGCGGTCAAGAACGCCTGCGAAATCATCCTCGACCGCCTTGCACCGGTAGCTGCTGGCAGGCTCGGCGTCCACACCAACGACGTACGCATCGCCGGAGAAGTGGTCAGCGGTTTGGGATCGGACAAAAGCATGACCTGGGGCGAGCTCGTCGAGGCGGCCTACCTCCAGCGGGTGTCCTTGTCGGCAACCGGCTATTTCCGGACGGAAGGGCTCTACTTCGATTCGAGCACTTACAAGGGCAACGCGTTCAAGTACTACGCCCGCGGGGCCGCCGTCGCCGAGGTCGAGGTTGACGGGTACACGGGCGCGTACACAACGCGGCAGGTGGACCTGCTTCACGACGTCGGCAGTTCACTCTCTCCCTTGATCGACCTCGGGCAGGTCGAGGGTGCCTTTGTCCAGGGCGTCGGCTGGCTCACCCAGGAGGACCTGCGCTGGGACACCAGCGATGGGCCCAACCGCGGCAAGCTGCTGACGCAGGCGGCGAGTACCTACAAACTGCCGTCATTCTCGGAGCTGCCGCAGGTGTTCAACGTCGACCTGTACATACACCCGACCGACGATGGCAGCGTGTACGGTTCGAAGGCCGTGGGTGAACCGCCCCTCATGCTCGCGATCGCGGTGCGGGAAGCGCTAAGGGCCGCCGCCGCGGCCTTCGGTGAGCCAGGACGTCAGATCGAGTTGCCTTCCCCGGCCACCCCGGAGGCCGTGTACTGGGCCCTCGACCAAGCGCGACAGCCGGTCCCTTCACCGGCCCTCGCGGCTGAATGATCCCGGGGCCTCATGGACTGGATCAGTGGTCTGACTCGCGCTCACACTGCCGGGACGGCAGGTGTGCTGGCGACGATCGTCGAGGTCCGAGGGCACTCACCCCGCGAGGTTGGCGCCAAGATGTTCATTGCGGCCGACACAGCGTCGGGAAGCATCGGCGGCGGCAATATGGAGGCCACTGTCACCCACCGTGCGCGCACGATGCTGACTGACGGAGCGGACGCGGTGGTGGAAATCGAGTTCGGCCTCAATGAACATGCGCCGGTGGCCTACGGCACCCAGTGCTGCGGTGGCATGGTTCGAGTGCTCCTTGAACCCATCGGGCGGCGGCCCACCGTTGCGATCTTCGGCGCTGGGCACGTCGGCAAAGAACTGGCACGCATCCTGAGCCGGAACGAGATCATCCTCCACCTTGCCGACTCTCGACAGGGCATAGTCGATGAGGCTCTCGCCGCAACGCTCCAGACGGGCCCGGCGACAGTTCACCTCCACACCCTGCCGGCCCCCGAAACACTCATTGCGAGCCTCCCGGACGCTGCGCACGTTCTCATCCTCACCCACGACCACGCCGAAGACCTGTTGCTCTGCGACGCAGCTCTCCGCCGCGAAGGACTTGGGAGCATCGGGGTCATTGGATCTGGTGCGAAATGGGCCAGATTCCGGCTGAAACTCGCCGCCGAGGGACACCCCGAATCGGCCATTGAACGTATCCAGTGCCCCATCGGGGTCCCCGACCTCACGGGAAAACACCCTGCCGTCATCGCCATCAGCGTCGCTGCCGACCTCATACGCGTCTTTCAGAAAGTTGCTCCATGACCACCGACGATCTTGCGCCGCCGACGATCTTCTACGGCCGAACCTTCGACACACCCGAGGACCCCTTCGATGGGGGCGAGCTCCGCGCCGAGGAGTGTGCGCTCGTCGTGGCCAACGGCTCCATCACCTTTCGCGGTTCCCTCGCGGAAGCGCAACGCCAGCATCCGTCCGCCCCGATCACCGGCGTGAACGGAGTGTTACTACCCGGGATGGTAGACACCCACGTGCATTACCCGCAGCTACGGATCATCGGTGGACTCGGGTTGCCGCTGCTGGAATGGCTCGACCGCTGCGCACTGCCGGAAGAGGCGCGCATGGCGGACCTTACCTATGCTGAGACGGTCGCCGGTGAGTTCGTGGGCGGGCTGATCAGCGCAGGCACCACCACAGCCCTAGCCTTCGGCGCCCACTACGCCCCCGCCACAGATGCTCTGTTCCGGGCCGCGCGCGAGACCGACTTGCGGATGACCGCAGGCCTGGTCGTCGCCGACCAAGTGTTGCGCGAGGATCTCCTCACCACCCCGGAACGAGCCACCAGCGAGGCAGCCCGGTTGATCGAAACCTGGCACGGGAGAGGGAATCTGCGTTACGCCGTCACGCCGCGATTCGCCCTCTCGGCGAGCGCGGACCTGCTCGATTCCTGCCGGGACACAATGGCAAGCACACCAGACCTGTTCTTCACCTCCCATGTGAATGAGAACAAGGCGGAGATGGCCGCCGTGGCCGATTTGTTCCCGACGTCGTCGAATTACAGCGACGTGTACGACGAGCACGGCCTGCTCGGGCCGCGCAGCCTACTCGCTCATAACGTGCACGCGACCGACGTCGAGCTGGCCCGGCTCAGTGAGACCGGTACCGCAGTTGCTCACTGCCCCTCCTCGAACTCTGCCCTCGGTAGTGGCCTGTTTCCGCTGCGGCGACATCTGGAGGCCGGTGTGCAAGTCTCGCTGGGGTCCGACGTCGGTGCAGGCACCGGATTCAGCCAGTTCAAGGAAGGTCTACAGGCCTACTTTCATCAACAGCTACAACCGGACGGCTTCCCCCTGACCCCGGCGCACCTCCTGCACCTCGCCACCCGCTCCGGTGCCCGAGCGCTCGGCTATGCCGACGTCGGGCACCTTAGCGTCGGAGCTGTCTTCGACGCGATCGAAGTCAACCCGCCATCCGGGACTCCCCTCGACGCCATCCTGCGACATGCTGAAAGCGCTGAGCGCGCTCTCGCCGCAATCTTCACCAACGGTACGAGCGCAGACATCAACCGCGTCTGGATGAGTGGGGTGTTAGCTCATAGCCGTTCCCACAAGTGACCGCGAAGGCCGGTTCTTTCGATGATCTTGCCACGTTCGACAACCTTGGTCGCTCGCTGCCTATGATGTGAGCACCTTGATTTTGGAGACCGTTGAGACCATTAACCCGTACGCCTTACCTGTGATTGGGTAGGTCGATGGATGAGTACGTAACTACAGGTTTTTTCTGGTTCACGGTGGCCGTCGTCAACGCGGGAATTGCTGAACAGAAGAATCGCTCCAGGTTCGTCTGGTTTCTGGTCTCGCTGTTCTTGGGCCCCTTAGCCACAGCGCTGATCGTTATCTGGAGGGAACCGGTTCCGGTTGCTCCGTCGATGTCACACCGCGGTGGGTGGAAAAATCCATAGGCGCCATCGCTGAGAGACTCCTGTCTGGTCCGGGTCACGGTCTCAGCGGATTTTCCGTTCACCCTGCTGACTCAGCCCTATGGCTTCTCCGATGCGCGTCATCGTTGGACTCGGTTTGTCCACTGATTCGTCCTCTTTGGTCCCCATGACGATAACTATGGGCGCCGAAACATAGCGGCCACTACGCCCATGCGTTCCCGCAGGCGAAGCCGCACTTACTTCCAAGACACAGAAATACTGGATGTCCCCCAGCGCCGATTGTTCTTGGAAATTCCCTCCATTACTCCATCGAAAACGTGCCGTAGAGTCGGGGCATGATGCCAGAGGCGAAGCTGCTCTTAGATCGGTCGCGTAAGAGCTGGGTGGAGGTGGGCCCACGCCCAATTAGCGCGCGGATTTGGCCATCTCCCAATCCAGGCCCGGCCCCTGTGCTCCTACTCTCACACGGCACGGGCGGCGCTGGCGAGGACCTCGACTGGCTGGCGCGTCCTCTGAATGAAGCAGGCTTCTTGGTCGCCTCCGCGGACCACCACGGCAACAGCTACAACAACGAGTACCTCGTCGAGGGCTTCACTCTGGCCTGGGAACGGCCAGCAGACCTCAGCTACCTTCTCGACTACATCATCAGCGCGTACGACGTAGACGTCGATCGCGTCGGTAGCGTCGGGTTTTCTCTCGGCGGCTATACCGTTGCGGCGTTACTCGGAGCCCGGATTGACGAGCGCATCATGGGAGCCATGTTTAAGGGCCACATCCCAGCACCTGAGGTGCCTGAGTTCCCGAACATGATGCAGGCGCTCAGCTCGTCCTACTCGAAGACCGAGCTAACCGAGATGGCGCAGGTCGGGGCCTATTCCCAGGCCGATCCTCGGGTGCGGGCAGGAGTGCTCCTTGCCCCAGCCATGGGGCGTCTCCTAGTCGCAGAGTCTCTGCAGCAGGTGAAAGCGCCCGTGCTCATCCGTTGGGGTGAAGCTGACGACAACACCCCGCCTGTCGACAATGCGCACGTATACCGCGACCTGCTACCCCACTCGAAAGGCGCTAGCGTCGGCGCGGACGACGGCCACTATGTCTTCCTCGGCGACCGGGAAGACTCCTCGAATGTGCGCTCGAGGGTCGCCGACGAGGTGCTCGCGTTCTTCGCCTCCCACCTTTGAGAAACGCAGTAAACCCGCTATTTAGGCAGGAAAATTATGATCTTCCTCTGTTACCTAGACAACCGGGAGCGAGCATGAGAAACATCCGAGTGGCCGCGGGCATAGTTCGCCAGCAGGATCTTCTATTACTTGTCGAACAGGTAGTTGACGGCTTGCGTTACTGGAGTTTGCCTGGTGGTGTCGTCGAGGATGGTGAATCACTCCACTCCGGGCTTCAGAGGGAATTGTCCGAAGAAAGCGGAATATGCGCGCGCCGGTTCGGCGCGCTCGCTCACGTGACGGAGTTGTGTATGCCTGACTTCATCTCAACTGCGCATGTCTTCGAGGTTGATGATTGGATTGACGACCATTCCCACCATCCCCTCGATCCGGCCGGGGAAGTCGTTAAAGCCCAGTTTTTCTTACTTGATGAAGCGCTGGACCGGCTAGCAGCTTTGCCCTGGTCCTTTATGTCCGAGCCCATCACAGAATATTTCAATGGAACGGGACGCACGTTTTATAGTTACTCAGCCAGAGGAAAGACTGGGAACCCTGCTAATGCGAGGCGGGCGGAGTTGCGATCGCCACTCTAGACAAAGAAGCCCTTCTCGGATAACCGGGAAGGGCTTCTTTGTGTCACGGGCAGACAGAGGGACTTAGTCTGGGTGTCAACGCCCTCGGCCTAACTGGCCGACCTAGACGGCTGCGTCAGCGCGCTCCTTGTCTTTTGCAACAGCGCTGCGCTTACCTTTCGTAGCCGGCGCGAGACCGACCTCACGTTCTACCGTTTCGGCGGCAATGTAGAGACCCTCGCGGTTCAGATGCCGTGAGTAGGACGAGTCCAGGTAGAGCGTCGGGAATGAGTCATCGGAGTTCATCTCGGTGGCCTTGGCGAGCAATGCTGGGTATAGGTGATCCTTTACGGGACCTGCACCGCCGCCGTAGACGTAAGCGACCTCGGTGGTTGCACCAATGACAGCCAGCAGGCGCCCGAACTGCTGGGCCACCTCCTTGGCGAAGAACAGCATCTCTTCCTCCACGAACCGGCTGACCTTCTCATAGAAGTTGCGCTTCAACGGTGACGGTCCAGCCTGCAAATACTCCGCGAGCTGCTTACGTGAAGTGAAGCCCGCCGAGAAGCCTCGGTCCTCCATCGCCTTCAACGCATCAGTCAGAACCGAGCCGTATCCCCTGTTGTAAGTGGTCGAGGCATCGGCGTTGAACTGCCCTGCGGTGAACACCGGGAAGTTCACAGTGCCTTCACCAATGTCAATGCCGATGGTGTGCTGAGCGGCCAGGACATCCTCGGAGGAGATACCCTCCAGCGCCAGGCCGCGAAGACGCACATCAGAGAGCATTGCATCCATCAACGGTTCACCCTTGGCAGTGATGGCGTACTGCGCGGATGCGCCTTCGGGTATCACCTGTACATCGACGAAGCGGAGCTTCACGGTGACAGTGGTCTCGAAGTTGTGCACGGTGACCGTGTGCGTACCGGTCATGAACTCAGCGGCGTAACTGGTGCGATGCGAAAGGTATTCGTTGATCGGCAACGCAAGAGCTACCCGGATTCGCACGCTCAGAGTTTCGTCGGCCGGGGGCAAAGTGCCGTGTTGACGCACGTAGTCACGCACAGCCTTGGCCGCAAAGGCACCCATGACCAAGATCTTGCTCAGCTCCTGATGGGCCTTACTGCGACGGCCGACGACGTCGAACTCATCGAAGGCGCCCTGAGCGCTGAGGGCGCGGGTGCCGAACAACCGCCGGTACTGGTCACCGATAAGAGGTGATGCGAAGGACACATCCAGCTCGTTGTAGAAATTTCCTTCCATCTTGGCTGGTGCCTCGCTGTCCGAGACAGGCAGCGAATTTGAGCGGGTGATCAATGCGACGCCGCTGGGCAGGTCGATCTCATCGACGCTTATGCCACTGGTTGCACCTGAACCCCGGATGAGGCCCTTGACGTAGCCGTTGCCAACGTCGATGCCGCCGGTGAGATTGATCGAGATGGTCATGCGGGTGAGCCCTTCGTAGAAAGCGTGTGGTGTCGTTATTGCGTTGTCGTGCTGAGAACATACTCGGCGTTGCTGCGGGCGCTACCGCAGCTTTGAGAAAATATCGTTGACTTCAACCGGTGCGCCTGAGGTCTGTTCTGGTTCCGGGTCCGCAGAGGCTGGCGGGCAATCCTTGACTTCTGCCTGCTCTGGTTCCGGCTTCTGTACCCGTGTTGGGGCCATCACTGCGTTAGCCGGCCGGGTGGGAAGTTGGGTTACCGGCCGGTTGACGACGTCGACGTAGCCGAAGCGCTCGATGCTCTCGCGGATCAGTAGCCGCACGGATAGAGACTGATTGTCCTGTAACTCCATCCACGCCAAAACGGCCTCATCGGCTGCGGGGACGCTGACG
>JBBPYK010000049.1:0-33056 GCA_038199985.1 Actinomycetales bacterium
ACCAAATCAACCAATAAATAATTGGTATCAACAAACTTGGCACACTATTGAGTTCTCAAACAACAGGCACTACCGGCACCAACAACACCCAAACAACAGGCCCTGCATCGCTCCGGAGCAACTTCTCAAACTTACCCGCTCACCCTGTATGAGTCAAACCGGGCTGATCTTCCGCGGTCCGAGATACGAACCGGAACCTGAGTTCTAGGGGAGGATCATCTGCTAGCTCTTGGGTTTCCCCTGGAGCAGCGGATATAAACTCTAACACCGTTTACTGGGGAATGTAAATCATCGTAGAGACGACGCCCGGAAGTGCTGACGCCAGCGTTACCCTGCCGGCTCCAGCACCACCAAAACTTCACATCTACGCTGGAATCAGGTACAGAACCGAGAGCGCTGGCAAGGTCAACGTGACACTCGCCGGTTGCCCGCTGATCGCCCCGTCTTCTGCATTTACGATGCCCATGTTTCCGCCACCGGCGCCGCCAAACTCGCTGGCGTCTGTGTTGAGAGCTTCACGCCATTGGCCTGAGTTCGGCAGGCCTAGCCTGTACCCCTCATGGGTACTTCCGGAGAAATTCGCCACGCAGACCAGCGGATTACCATCCAGATCCCAACGGATAAAGGACAGGACGTTGTGTGCGCGATCGTTCTCATCGACCCACTGAAAACCGGACGGTTCGTTGTCTTGCGCGTAAAGGGCGGGGGTCTGCCGGTAAACGGCATTCAATGACCGGATCAGCTCCTGCACCCCCTTGTGCGAGGGGTTCTCCGAAAGCCACCAGTCCAAGCCATAGGCCTCAGACCACTCCGATTCCTGGCCGAATTCCGTTCCCATGAAGATCAGCTGCTTACCCGGGTGCGCCCATTGAAACGCAAAGTACGCGCGAAGATTAGCGAGTTGCTGCCACCGATCCCCCGGCATCTTGCGCAACAACGAACCCTTACCGTGCACCACTTCATCGTGACTGATGGGCAGCAGGAAGTTTTCCGTATACGCGTAGGCCAGTGAGAACGTCGCCTTGTTGTGATGGAACCCCCGATTGATCGGGTCCTCCGCAACGTACTCCAGCGAGTCGTGCATCCACCCCATGTTCCACTTGATCCCAAAGCCAAGCCCGCCAGCCGACGTCGGGCGCGTGACGCCGTCGAATGCGGTGGACTCCTCTGCGATCATGACGATTCCTGGCGCCCGCCGATAGGCTGTTGCTGTGACTTCCTGAAGGAAGGCGATGGCTTCAAGATTTTCTCGGCCACCACGAACATTCGGGCGCCATTGCCCAGCTTCACGCGAGTAATCCAGGTACAACATCGATGCCACAGCATCCACGCGGAGGCCATCAATATGGAACTCTTCCATCCAATACAACGCATTCGCAACAAGGAAGTTACGCACTTGATTACGACCAAAATCAAAGATCAGCGTTCCCCAGTCCTGATGTTCGCCCAGGAACGGGTCGGGGTGTTCGTACAGCGGTTGGCCATCGAATTTGGCCAGCGCCCAAGAGTCCTTTGGAAAGTGCGCCGGTACCCAGTCAAGAAGGACGCCGATACCCGCTTGATGCAACCGATCGACCAAGAACTTGAAATCGTCAGGATCTCCGAAGCGTGAAGTCGGCGCGTAGTAGGACGTCACTTGGTAGCCCCACGAACCACCAAAAGGGTGCTCCGCGACAGGCATCAATTCCACATGGGTGAATCCCTGCCACTGCGCATATTCGACCAGCTGATCCGCGAGTTCCCGGTAGCTCAGGCCCACCCGCCACGAACCAAGGTGTACTTCGTAGACACTCATGGGCCCGTTATGCGGATTACGTTCAGCCCGTTCATTCATCCACTGATCATCTTCAAAGGAATACGTGGATTCGACAACTCGTGAGGCCGTCAATGGGGGAACTTCAGTGAACCGCGCCATGGGGTCCGCCTTGTCACGCCACTGGCCGTCGCTGCCGAGAATCTCATATTTGTAGCGGGCTCCCGTCTCAACGTCCGGGATGAAAAGCTCCCACACGCCTGACCCACCCAGACTGCGCAGGGCGTTGACGGAGCCATCCCAACCGTTGAAATCGGCTTTCACTCGGATGGCACGCGCATTAGGTGCCCATACGGCGAAACTGACACCACTGACATCACCAAGGACCGACGAATAATGCCGGACATGGGAACCGAGCACAGTCCACAACGACTCGTGCCGCCCCTCGCCGATCAAATGTAGATCCATCTCACCCAAAGTGGGAAGGAAACGATACGGGTCATCTACCGTTTCAGCAGTGCCGCCGTCGTACGTCACCTTCAACCGGTAATCCGGCACGTGCCCTGCCCGCTCAACTGGCACCGTTCCGGCCCAAACTCCGTTGTGCTCGTGGGTGAGAGCAACAGTACCGCTGGACGTTACTACCTCGACGCTTTGTGCGAGCCGGCGCAGCGTTCGGACCGTGACCAGTTCAGGTTCAGAGCGTTCTTCCTCCGGCGCTAGATGCGCACCAAGCACCTGATGAGGCTGGTGGTAGCGGCCTTCAGATACCGCCTGCAGAATCTCTGTAGGCACGAACTGCGGCGCGCTGCTCCGTTCCGGAGCCTCCACTTTCAACACCTCCCCCGGAACAGAACCGAGCGCACGACGCACCGCCGTCGCAGGCACCTCCACCCAGTCCGGACGGCTCCGTAGTTCGTACACGACCTCGTACAACGCCTTGTCCACCCAGAGCCCTGTGAATAGAACATCAGTGGGGTCGATTCTGTTACCCGACTCCTCCTCGTAGCCCCGCAGGAACGCGTGGCTAGTCGCCCTCGCCCACCGTCGAGCTTCCTCGGTGCGTCCCGTGCGGTTTGCCGGAGGTGCAGCATTGATGACGACGCCGGCTGCATAGTCGAAAGAACGCAGCATCCCCACCACGTCCCGCAGCGGAACATCCGGGACGCTCCGCTCCGCAGCCGCCCGCAGCGGCTCACCCTCGAAATCAAGGACGATCCAACCGCGCGTAGGTGAATAAAGGACCTGACCGAGGTGATAATCAGCATGGATCCGCTGCAGTTCTGGAAGTTCTTCCAAGGCGCGCAGCTGCGACAACAACCTGTCCACCTCTGCGCCCAGCGGACCGACGACGTCGTGCGCTTCCCGCCAAGCCCACTGGATACGATGCGCTACTGTTTCCAAGAATTCTTGGGTCTCATCTGCCGTAGCGGTACGCGAACCCAGTTCCCGACTCAACTGAGCGTGGATACGTCCCGTAACTCGGCCCAGCTCTTTCGCTTCCGCCGTGAAATCGACACCGTCAAGGGCCGCCGCTGAGGCACTGCGCCAAGCATCAGTACCGTCCTGTACGAATTCGCGCACAACGCTCAGATGGCCGCCCGTCCACTCCTCAGACTCACCACTCCCCGTGCGCCAACTGCCTCGCACAGCACCATAAGTCACCGGAACATCGGTGGAACCAGCATCTGTGAGGGCCGCGCTGACCTCTACATCTGGACTGTTTCCTTCTGCCAAGACGCGATAGAACTTCACAATCAAGGGAACCCTGTCGGTCTCCACAACCACGGATGTATTGGACTGCTCGCCCGTGAGCGCACGACAAGAAACCGAGGGCGGGAACCCGTTCCACGACTCGAAGCCGCCATGGGCCTGGCCCTCAGTGCGATCATCAGCCGTGGTCCCCGAAGTCCGCATCAGCTCCAACCATGCGGCAACGAATACGGGATCAGAGGTACCGTCATAGACCCAGCGTCGGCCATGCTCCGAATGCTCCGATTCACCAATGAACACCATGCCGGATTCCGTCACTGGTTTGGACCGGATGCTGAGCGGCACGCTGATGATGTCGGTACGTCGGCCAGAAACAACGGCGACGACGTGCACCTCAAGTCCCACCTCCCCAGCGGGGTCCTGCAATTTGATGCCGCCCACCCTTCGCAGCTTCACCTCCCGACCTCTGGACGGGAACCAGCGTTGACCGGGCAGCCAAGATTCGAGCAGATCAGGGAGTGCGGGGGTCATAATCGACATCAGTCAACCACCTTCGTAGCCGTTACCACAGGAAGCACCCCTGTTTGGGGCGACGCCGTATTGGAAGCCGCGGAACGCATCCGCAGCCAGTAGAAGTCGTGACTGCCCATGGTCAACGTGATGCTGCCGTCATCGCCGAACTCGGGAAACGGCGTGCCGCCGAACAAATCGCGCAGACCACGGCCCGCATACTCTGGCAACTGCATGCGCGCAGCAACTGGATGCTGAGAGAGATTGAAGATGCAAAAGATGGTCTCTGCACGCTCATCCTCGACGTTGCCCTCCGGTAAATCGCGAAGAAACGCAAGTACGTGTTCGGAATCTGTGGGAACGCTGCGGTAGGACCCCAGCCCGAACGCGGGATGGGCCCGCCGGACCGCGAGCATCTGCCTTACCCAATGCAGCAATGACCCGGACGTGGCCAAGTGGGCCTCAACGTTGACGTGATTGTAGTGGTAGACAAGAGATTGAACGACCGGCAGATACAGCTTTCCGGGATCCGCTGTAGAGAATCCAGCGTTACGGTCTGGGTTCCACTGCATGGGAGTTCGAGACGCGTCGCGATCATCGAGCCAGATATTGTCCCCCATGCCGATCTCGTCCCCGTAGTAGAGGAAAGGGCTGCCCGGAAGAGAGAGCAGCATGGCATGGATGAGCTCTGTCTCTGCCCTCGAATTGTCGAGAAGAGGTGCGAGTCTGCGTCGGATACCCACGTTGGCGCGCATGCGTGAATCGGGAGCGTACCAGCCAAGCATGGCTTCGCGTTCCTCGGTAGTGACCATCTCAAGGGTCAATTCGTCATGGTTTCGCAGGAAAGTGCCCCACTGGGCTCCAGCAGGGATTTCCGGGGTCTCAGCCATCGTCTGGATGATCGGCGCAGCTTTCTGATCCCGCAAGGCGTAGAAGAGCTTCGGCATGATCGGAAAGTGGAAGCACATATGGCATTCCGCCCCATTTTCATCGCCGAAATACTCAACCACTTCTTCCGGCATCTGATTAGCTTCTGCGATGATCACGCGGCCCGGGTACTCATGGTCCACCATGGCGCGCAGATCCTTGAGGAACGCATGCGTTTTCGGCAGGTTTTCGCAGTTTGTGCCGTCTTCCTCGAAGAGGTATGGAATGGCGTCCGCACGGAAGCCGTCGATGCCCTGATCCAACCAGAACCGGACGACGTCGTACAGGGCCTCGATCACCTTGGGGTTCTCGAAGTTTAAGTCCGGCTGATGACTGAAGAACCGGTGCCAGAAAAACTGACGACGGATGGGGTCGAAGGTCCAGTTGGATTCCTCCGTATCCACGAAGATGATCCGCGCATCTTCGTATTTCTCATCCGTGTCGCTCCAGACGTAGAAATCCCCATAGGGGCCATCAGGATTGGTGCGCGACTCTTCGAACCAATTGTGCTTGTCAGAGGTATGGTTCAGCGGGAGGTCGATGACCACGCGGACGCCACGGGCGTGTGCTTCAGTGACGAGTCGCTTGAAATCGTTGATGGTGCCAAACTCGTCGAGCACGTTGTAATAATCTTCGATGTCGTAACCACCATCACGTAGTGGTGACTTGAAGAACGGCGGAATCCACAAGCAGTCGATTCCCAACCACTGCAGATAGTCAAGACGCTCGATCAGGCCTGAGAAATCGCCTGATCCGTCCCCGTTGGCGTCTGCGAAACCGCGCACCAGAACTTCATAGAAGACCGCCTTCCGGTACCAGTGTGGATCGTGGGTAAGGCCTGGTGCATGCAGCGAATACGGGTAGGGCACTAGAGGCTCCTTCTAATCGAAAGGATGTGAGCTGGTTCGACGTGCGCATCAAGCCTCACGTAATTATGCTGATTCCACTGCCAGCTGTTTCCGCTGAGCAGATCATCCACCCAGAAAGACCCGTCCGGGAATTGGTCTCCTGCCTCGATCTGCAGTGCATCCAGATCGAGGCTAACGGTACTTTCCCTGACACTGTGCGGATCGGTATTGATGACCACGATGATGGTGTCCATGCCGTTGTCTGTCTCTTTGTGCTTTGAGAAGACCAGCGTTGCCTCGTCTGTGCTCGAGTGAAGTGTGAGGTTCTGCAAATCCCTGAGCGCTGGGTGGGCTCTGCGGATCTCATTCAACCTCGTCAGGTAAGGAGCCAGGCTTCGGCCCTCCGCCTCAGCTGCCTCGTAGTCGCGGGGCCGGTACTGGAATTTCTCGTTGTCGATATTCTCCTCGGCACCCGGGCGCGCCACGTGTTCGAAGAGCTCGTAACCCGAATACACTCCCCAGAGCGGGCTGGCCATGGATGCCAGCACCGCTCGAATCTTGAATCCCGCAGGGCCACCATATTGCAGGAACTCGCTCAGAATATCCGGAGTGTTCACAAAAAAGTTGGGCCGGAAGAACGCAGGACTTTCGTGGCTGACTTCCGTGAAGTACTCCTCTAGTTCTTCTTTGGTGTTCCGCCACGTGAAATACGAATACGACTGCTGGAAGCCCGCTCTACCCAACGCATGCATCATGGCCGGACGGGTAAATGCTTCCGCCAGAAAGACGACGCCTGGGTCCTCGTCATTGATCTGCCCGATCAGCCACTCCCAGAACATGACCGGCTTGGTGTGAGGGTTATCCACGCGGAATATCCGCACACCATGGCTGACCCACAGACGAACGATCCGCAAAACTTCTCGTGAAAGACCATCCGGGTCATTATCGAAATTCAGCGGGTAGATGTCCTGATATTTCTTGGGCGGATTCTCAGCGTAGGCTATCGTCCCATCGACCCGGGTGGTGAACCACTCCGGATGCTCATCCACCCATGGGTGGTCCGGTGACGCCTGCAGCGCCAAATCAAGGGCAACTTCCAGTCCGAGCTCCTCCGCCCTCGCAACAAAAGCGTCAAAGTCTTCGAAGGTTCCGAGGTCGGGGTGGATGGAGTCATGGCCCCCTTCGGCTGCCCCGATGGCCCATGGGGAACCAGGGTCCGTTGGGCCCGCCGTCAACGTATTGTTGGGGCCTTTTCGATGAGTCACACCAATGGGGTGGATCGGCGGCAGGTAGACGACGTCGAACGCCATCTTTGCCACCGCTGGTAGCCGCTCCGCTGCCGTCCGGAAATTTCCTGACGTCCAAGACTTCGAGACCGGGTCATAGACCGCTCCCTCAGACCGCGGAAAGAACTCATACCAAGAGCCGCGTCCAGCCCGCTCTCTCTCTACCTGCAGTGGGAACTCCGAAGATTCACTGACATGGCTCCTCAGTGGATACGTCGCAACGGCTACCCGTACCTCGTCATCGAGTCCGGCTTGCAGACGCTCTTCCGTGGAAAGCGACAGATCGGCAAGAGTTGTACCTGCACGCCTGAAAGCGCTTCGGCACGACGCCGGGACTTCCGATTCCGCGGCCGCATCTGCGAACAGTGCCGCCCCTTCCTGGAGCATGAGGTCGACATCGACTCCAGCTGCGATCTTGACCCGGGCGTTGTGACTCCACGTGGCGTAGCGATCAGTCCAACCCTCCACCCGGAACGTCCACCTACCGGTGTGAGTCGGACGGATGAGACCTTCCCAGCGGTCGGTGCCGGGCACAGCAATCTGAAGCGCCACCCGTTGGATCTCTGCACCGGCGGGATCAAATAACACCGCCGTCACCCCGAGCTGATCGTGCCCCTCCCGGAATACAGTTGCTCCCACGCCGATATCCTCCCCCGGCATGGCCTTGGCAGGAAACAGTCCGCCCTCAATAACCGGGGTGACGGCCGTGATGGGGATCCGGCCGAACCGGATTCCAGGTGCTGACAGGACATCGTGTGGTAGCTCGCTTGGTTTACTCACAAGTTAGACGTTATCGACAATCAGGACCGATTGCTAAGAAATCAGCAGAAGTATTCAAAGTTCGCTTAGCAACGGTCCCGCTCAGCGACTCAGAGGCCGAAGTGCGCTAACGTTGCGCTCGTGAAGGCTATCCGCAGATTTACTGTCCGAACCGTACTCCCAGAAAACATCGCGACGCTGGGCCAGCTAGCCCGCAACCTTCGATGGTCGTGGCATCTGCCTACTCGGCGTTTGTTCCACGACATCGATCCGGCGGCATGGGAAGCGAGTAACGAAGATCCCCTCGTGTTCCTAGGGTCCTTGGGCAGAGACCAGCTGCAGGAAATCTCCGACACACCCCAGCTGGTGGATCGCATCACCAATCTGAGCACGGAGCTCAACGAGTACCTCGTCGAACCACGCTGGTACCAATCGTTGGGATCAGATGCCCCCGAAAGCATCGCCTATTTCTCCCCGGAATATGGCATCAGCGCCGTCCTACCGCAGTACTCCGGTGGACTCGGCATCCTTGCAGGCGACCATCTGAAAGCCGCATCAGACCTTGGCGTGCCGATTATTGGCGTAGGCCTGCTCTACCAGTCCGGCTATTTCAAACAATCCCTCAGCCGCGATGCGTGGCAGCAAGAAACCTACCCGGTACTGGACCCGGATGAATTGCCGCTGACGCTTCTCCGCGAATCCGACGGCACCCCCACGGAGATCTCCCTACCGTTACCCAACGGACGGACGCTCCACGCTAGGATCTGGCGCGCCGACGTCGGGCGTGTTCCGCTGCTCCTGCTCGATTCCAACGTTCCCTCGAACGACGATGCTGCACGGTCCATCACCGACCGGCTTTACGGCGGTGGTGGCGACCACCGGCTGCAGCAGGAACTTCTGCTGGGAATGGGCGGCGTCAAAGCTCTTCGAATTTTTGAAAAGCTCACTGGTGCTCCGGCACCGGAGGTATTCCACACGAACGAAGGCCACGCTGGCTTCCTGGGCATCGAGAGAATTCGCGAGCTCATGGATAGCGGGCTCAGCTGGGACGAAGCGCTAGCGGCAGGACGAGCGTCCACCGTGTTCACCACTCACACCCCAGTACCCGCCGGGATCGATAGATTTGAGCGCGACCAGGTGTCGCATTTCTTCGCGGCTGGGCTGGCACCCTCGGTTCCCATCGACCAGGTCCTAGCGCTGGGCCACGAAGATTATGACGACGGCGACCCAACAAAGTTCAACATGGCAGTCATGGGTATGCGGCTTGCGCAGCGCGCCAACGGCGTAGCAAAACTCCACGGTCAGGTCTCTCGCGGAATGTTCTCAGGTTTGTGGCCAGGGTTCGACACCATGGAAGTGCCCATCGGTTCCGTCACCAACGGGGTGCACGAGCCCACCTGGGTGGACCCTCTCATCGCAGACTTCGCGCGGGAAAAGTTTGGTGCGGAGTCCATTCTGGATCCAGCCTGGGGTAAGGCACACGAAGTCGACGACGCCGATATCTGGACCCTTCGACGTCAGATGCGCGAACAGCTTATTCAGGATGTCCGGCTACGGCTGAAAGCATCGTGGCGGAAGCGGGGCGCATCGCTGTCGGAGCTGGAGTGGACAGATTCCGTTCTGGACCCTCGGGTATTGACGATCGGGTTTGCGCGTCGAGTGCCCACCTACAAGCGGCTCACTCTCATGCTCCGGGATCCCGCGAGGTTGAAGGCACTCCTATTGGACGAAGAGCGCCCGATCCAACTCGTGATTGCCGGCAAATCCCACCCCGCGGACGAGCAGGGCAAGCTCATGATTCAGGATCTGGTTCGTTTCACAGACGACCCCGAGGTCCGTCACCGGATCGTTTTCCTCCCCAACTACGACATTGCCATGGCCAGGACACTGTTTCCCGGCTGCGATGTCTGGCTCAACAACCCGCTGCGGCCCCTCGAAGCTTGCGGAACGTCAGGTATGAAGTCCGCCATCAATGGCGGGCTCAACCTGTCTGTTCTCGACGGTTGGTGGGATGAAATGTATGACGGCCACAACGGTTGGGCCATTCCAACGGCAGAACCAGGAACTCCGGCTGAGCAGCGCGATGACATTGAATCTGCAGCGCTCTACCACTTGCTCGAAACGCAGGTCACTCCGCTGTTCTACGAAGGACAGCATGAGGAGGCCTATGGCGCCCACGCGGCGCCCGCCACCGCAGTGTCCGACGGCGTGCCTCACGGCTGGGTAGCAATGGTCAAGCACACGCTCGCCGAACTTGGCCCAGCAGTCTCAGCCGAACGGATGCTGCAGGATTACGTTCAGGGGTTGTACGTACCCGCAGCACAGTCCGGACGGACTGCCCGAGCCAGTGACTACGCCGCTGCCCGCCAATTGGCAACATACGTGAGGCAGCTGCGGGACACGTGGAGTGCTGTAGCCGTGGAGCACGTTGATTCGACCGGTGTAAAAGAGGACCCTCACATCGGTGACCGACTAGACGTGAGTGCCTACATTTCCCTGGGTACGCTCTCACCCAACGAGGTGCTGGTAGAAACTGTGTATGGCCGAGTCAGCGATTCTGATGAGCTGACCGATATTGCGCTTCAACCGCTGTCAGCGGTTGAAGAACTTGGAGACGGACGATACGTTTTCGCAGGCCAGATCGATGTGAACCATCCGGGGCCCTTCGGTTACACAGTCCGTGTACTTCCAGCTCACCCGCACCTGACATCGCGGGCTGAGCTGGGGCTGGTCGCGAACGCCTGAACCGAGCTCAGTCCAGAACGCGTGCCATGAAAGGTGCAGTTTTACCTTTGCCTGAGGAGGAGTAGTTTTCGACGTCCTCGAGGATGCCCCGCACCTCGTCGACGTCGATCCCCTTTGCCTGAGGGTCGAGCACCCACACCAGAGTGACTGGATCGGTCAGCGCCAGAGCATAGTCCAGCAGGCAATCATAGAGTGCATCCAGGTTATGGCCGAAATGCCCGGGGAAACGGAGTTTTGCCGCGAACTCATCATAGAGTTTCGCGGGCGATAGTACAGGGCCAATGGTCACAGCTCGACGACCCTCCGCGGCCGCTGCATGAATTGCCTCATTTATTGTGCTCTCGGTCATTGTCCCTCTTCGATGAACGCAAAAGTGCGGTAGTGATCCGACGTATAGTACTTTTCCTGGCCATCGCCCGCGACGATACGGCGGGCACCACGATCATCCTCACCCGGGGTGATCACGGTGTACTCGCGGTAGTAACCGCGCGGTTCGATGGGGAGGAGGCGCTCCGAGTTACGGAAGGTTATGCCATCTCGGTCAAAGGGGAATGGCCCACCGCGACCCATGAGGTCCAGCGTGTCCCAAGCTTCCGGAGGAAGCTCACTCTCAGCAATACCCGGCAATCCAGAATGGTTCTCAACGACCAGCGCGGTGGAAGTCGGGGTTGAAGGCGCAGACGCCGTGCCTCCGGGCGCCATCAGAGCACACCCGCTCAGAACGACGCCAAGCAGGCACACCAGAATCAATGTCCATACTGCCCGCACAGCCGCCTGCAGTGGGTTCGCAGCCGCTGTAGACGCCATCAGCCCAAACCTCTGTAGACGGTCACAGTGTTTGCCTCCACATGATCCTGTTGGCCACCCTCAGTGACGCGACCGCGTCGCGCATCAGTGACCGCTGTGGAGAACCTGCGATCGAATAACAGAACATCATCTTCCGATAGTCCAAACTCACGCAGCGCTGCAGGATGAGGCAAGACAACGTCCACGTTCTTGAGCCCCCCGTTGATCACAATAAGGCCGTCGAGAATACCGTTCGGCGACCCCAGCAGCAGTTGCACGACCCTAGCTGATCCCCACTGGTCCTGGGTCATGGGCTGTCCCTCCGCGTTGAACCACAGCAGGTAGGAACTGTCGCCCTGCGCCGGGTAGCTATACGGCTGATGTGCCAGGAATTCTCGGCGAATCTTCAGCAGCGAACGGGTGGTGTGGAACATCTTCCGCTGACGGTTACTGCGCGTCCAATCGAGCCAAGCAATCTCGTTGTCCTGGCAATACGCATTGTTATTTCCTCGCTGCGAACGACCTAGCTCGTCTCCGGCCGTGATCATAGGGATGCCGAGGGAAAGCAATAGCGTGGCCATCAGGTTGCGGGCAGTCTGATCCCTGGTTCGAAGGATCGCGGCATCCTCCGTAGCCCCTTCCACACCGTGATTCCAGCTTCGATTATCGCTATGACCGTCACGGTTGTGTTCACCGTTGGCTTCATTGTGCTTGCCGTTGTACGCAGTCAGGTCGGCCAGAGTGAAACCATCGTGCGAGGTGACGAAATTCAACGACGCGAGGGGTGAACGGCCCGACGGAGCGAAGACATCGGCAGAGCCAGCGAGGCAACCGGCGATGTGCGCCACCGAACCGGCCCCGCCGCCGTCGTGCATCGATGCAGCATCTGCCAGCCAGAAATCTTTGACCGTGTCCCTGAATCTGTCGTTCCAGTCCGCCCATCCCACAGGAAAACGACCCGTCTGCCAGCCGTCCGGCCCCACGTCCCACGGCTCGGCGAAAAGCTTGACTCCAGATAGAGACGGATCTGCACGAGCAGCAACGAGAAAGGCGTGTCGGGGGTCGAAGCGGTTACTTGCATCCCTGGCCAGCGTCACGGCGAGATCAAAGCGGAAGCCATCGATGCGGAACTCCTCCACCCAATAACGAAGCGAGTCCAGGGCCAACTGCACGACCCACGGCTGCGAGAAATCCAGAGTATTGCCACAGCCAGTTGTGTCCACATAGCTGCCGTCCTGATGATGACGGTAATACTCTTGCTCGCCCAGCCCACGCCAGCTCAAAGCCGGCTGATCGGCACCGCCCTCGGCAGTGTGGTTATACACAACGTCGAGGATCACCTCGAGTCCGGCTTCGTGTAAGAGCCGCACCATTCCCTTGAACTCGTCCTGCACACCCTTGGGCCCGGCACGGCGTGCGGCCTCCGTGGCGTACTCAGGTTGAAGCGCAAAATACCCAAGCGTGTTGTAGCCCCAATAGTTACTAAGGCCCAAGCTACGCAGGTGTGGCTCGTCTATGTGAAAATGCACGGGCAGCAATTCCACCGCAGTCACACCCAGTGCAGTGAGATGCTCGATCATCACCGGATGAGCCAACCCCGCGTACGTCCCTCGAAGCTCTTCGGGGATGTCCGGATGCGCCACGGTCAGTCCTTTGACATGCGCCTCATAGATCACCGTGTCTCGCAGCGGAATCCCAGGATTGGAAGAATTGCCCCAGTCGAACGACGGGTCGACCACGGCCGACCAGTACTGCATACCAGTATCTGTCGGGATCGTCTCGATGCTACGCCCGTACGGGTCCAGTAACAGCTGAGACTTTTCGGGCGCTCCATGCAGCGAACGACCCTGTGGCCACACGCCATAGAGACATCCCGCTTCCAGTTCCGGTACGAGCCCATGATGGACTCCGTCCGTGAAATCTGTCAGTGGGACCGAGTTCCAGCGACCATCTTCGGAACGAAAATGCACGGTAAGACCCGTCTGGGCGGGCGCAAATACCGCGACATTTGCCGCGCGGCCGTCCGATCCTGCAGTCACTCCCAAGGGAAATGGCCTAGAACGGTGCATGCCACGGACAAAAGCACCCGGAGGAGACGTCACGGAGGCGCTGTCGAGTTGCGGATCGATCATTGACGGACCTTAAGGATCAACGCGCGGACCGCTGCCGAGAAACCTCATACAGACTAATTCCAACCGCCATCGATGCGTTGAGGGACTCCATCGCAGAGTTGATGGGAATGGAGACAATCTGATCGCAGTTCTCCCGCACTAAACGAGACAAGCCCTTGCCCTCAGAGCCGACAACCAGACAAATAGGATCCTTCGCAAGAGCCAGATCCGGCAGCGAAATATCGCCGTCGCCGTCCAACCCCAGGACAAAGATGCCCATCTTCTTGAACGTCTTGAGCGTATTGTTCAGGTTTCCAGCACGGGCCACGGGGACTCGAACGGCAGCCCCTGCACTGGTCTTCCATGCGGACGCCGTGACGCCCACCGAGCGACGTTCGGGCACAATCACACCGTGACCGCTGAACGCAGATACCGACCGGATGATGGCTCCGAGGTTCCGCGGATCTGTGATGCCATCTAGAGCCACGAATAACGGCGCATTGCCCACATGACCCTTTTGCCACTTCTCCAACGTCTCCGCGGCCAGATCAACCGGCTCCGCGTACTCGTACGGCGGGATCTGAAGAGCCAAGCCCTGATGGATGGCCTCGTCTGTCATCCGGTCCAGCTCGGGCCGGCCCGTTTCCATCACGGGAATTCCGCGTTCCGTTGCGGCCTTCAAGGACTCTCGGACGCGATCGTCCATATCGATGCGAACAGCAACATGCAGCGCCTTTGCAGGGATCCCAGCACGCAAAGCTTCAACCACCGAATTTCTACCGGTGACCATTTCCTCTGCGTTCTTGCTGCGTCCCCCGCGTGACCCGCCACGTGCGCCAGCAGGCCCACGACCGGAATGCTTGGTTGCAGACCGCTCCGCTAGCTGCTTGTTCTTATAGGCCTTGTGGTACGTGCGATCCTCCGCTTTGGGAGTAGGACCCCTGCCCTCCAGCGCTTTACGGCCGAGCCCACCGGTACCAGCGGAGGGCCCCTTTTTGTTCTTGCGCCCAGGCCCGGGACGTCCAGTATTGGCCATGGAGAATCACCTTTTGATAGAAGTCGAGAATGTGTACAGTCTACGCGGATCGAAAAAATCGGTGTCGTCCAGAGCTATCCCTGATTCAAACTCCAGGTAGCGCCATCAGCTGAATCCTCAATAATGATTCCGGCAACACGCAAAGCGTCCCTGATCGCGTCCGCGCGAGCCCAGTCCTTCGAGGATTTCGCTTCGGCACGAAGATCGAGTTGACCCTGCACCAACGTTCCGAGCGCTTCCAGGTCCGATGCGTTTGCGTCCCCGGCAGCCCCAGCGTCGTCCAACCCCAAGACCTCAGTCATAGCCAGAACTCCTCCAAGGGCTCGGTCGGCGACGGTCGTCTCCCCCGACGCGAGTGCAGTATTGCCCGCTCGGACGCTCTGATGGAGGGCGGCCAGAGCCTGCGGAATGTTCAGATCATCGTCCATAGCGAGTAAAAACTGTTCCGGGAGTCGTCGATCCCCACCGGGTACTCGCGCGCTCGCCTTGGCGATGAACCCATCGATGCGGGCAACGGCAGCGGTGGCCTCATCCAGGGAAGAGGGCCGGTAGTCAAGGACTGAGCGGTAGTGCGCCTGACCCAAGTAATAGCGCACCACACGAGGGCTGGCCTTGGCGAGAAGCTCGGCAGGCCCCACAGTGTTGCCCAAGGACTTGGACATTTTGTCGCCTTCGAAAGTGACCATGCCATTGTGCATCCAAAAATTGGCGAAGCTTTGACCAGCAGCAGCTGACTGGGCAAGTTCGTTCTCGTGATGTGGAAAACGTAGGTCGAGGCCTCCACCGTGAATATCGAAGTGCGCACCCAGGTACTTCGCGGCCATGGCCGAGCACTCGAGGTGCCATCCCGGACGCCCGCGCCCCCAAGGACTATCCCACGCTGCCGTTTCCGGTTCGCCGTCCTTATGCCCCTTCCACAGCGCAAAGTCGCGTGGATCGCGCTTACCGCGGGGATCGGCGTCGGCGGCTGCTTGCATGTCATCGATGTTCTGGTGGGTCAGCGACCCATAGTGGATCCAGGAACGCACGTCGAAGTAGACGTCGCCAGCGGCATCCGTGCTGGCATAAGCGTGACCGCGTTCGATCAAGGCTGCGATCAGGGCGTGCATTTCCGGTATGTGTCCCGTTGCGCGTGGCTCATACGTGGGCCGTTTGACGCCCAGAGTGTCATACGCCTTGGAAAATGCCTGCTCAAAGCGATAAGCCAGCGCCCACCACGGCTCTTCGGGGACAGCCCCTGGAGGACGTGTCTCGCGGAACGATTCTTCAGACTTCAACAAAATTTTGTCGTCGATATCCGTGACGTTGCGAACTACCGTGACTCGATTGCCCCGGGCTTCCAGCCAGCGCGTGAGCTGGTCGAACACGATAGCCGAACGGAGATGACCGACGTGGGGAGCACCCTGAACGGTGGCACCGCAGTAGTACAGGCTCGCCTGCCCCGGAATGAGCGGAACGAAATCCCGGACCTGCGCGGACATGCTGTCATAAAATCTCAAGCTCACCGCTCAAGGGTATCCGAACACGCAGAAGGCGATCGGTCCAATGGGCCGATCGCCTTCACAAATCATTAGCATTCACCGCGCACGCGATGGGTTAGGAAGCAAGGACCTCATCGAGAACGCTTGCAGCCTTCTCTTCGTCGGTCTTTTCTGCCAGCGCCAGTTCCGAAATGAGGATCTGTCGCGCCTTGGCAAGCATCCGCTTTTCACCCGCGGAAAGCCCTCTGTCATTGTCTCGTCGCCATAGGTCACGAACAACCTCAGCCACTTTGATAACGTCACCGGAAGCCAACTTCTCCAAGTTGGCCTTATAACGACGTGACCAGTTGGTGGGCTCTTCCGTGAACTCCGCCCGGAGAACGTCAAAAACGCGTTCCAGACCTTCTTTGCCCACGACATCGCGAACCCCAACGAGGTCAACATTCTCTGCCGGAACCTCAATCACGAGATCGCCCTGGGCTACCCGTAGCTTGAGATACATTTTTTCTTCACCCTTGACGGTGCGCTTCTTGATTTCCTCAATCTTCGCTGCGCCGTGGTGAGGATAAACTACTGTTTCGCCGACCTCAAAAACCATATGAACTTTCCCCTTTCCCGGCCCTCAGTTTATCACGTTTTCGACACGCCGAAAGGCGTTACCGCACGTCAGAGGGGCTAGGGGACACGCAATGACTAGTATGCGCAAATCAGAAAATTTCCTTGACGAACGTTGAGATCAGTGCATGGGCCAACACCCGACGCCGCGGAAGTACCAGCGTCCAATAAGCAACGGATTTGAGGAGTCCACCAAACTGGCGTCGAACCGATAGGCTGGAGGTGAATTTGACTACCCGAAAACATTATCTGACCAGGAGTTCGTGCTGTGAAATTTGCACCCAGGAATCACGTGCAGCGCACCGTAGCCGCAGGAATTGCCGCCACAGCCCTGCTCGCAGCAACAGGCTGCAGCGCAGTATCACCGCAGGCCACCACTATGGAGTACTCGGCAGGAGATGGAATTGTAGAGGACCTCGGTCCCTTGGAGCTGCGCAACATTCTGCTGATCTCCCCCAGTGAGGGCAAACCAGGAACCCTGTTGGGCACGGTGTTCAACACGTCGTCGTCCGATGTCCAACTGATCATCGAAGGCGCTACGGAGTCGGCAACAATCACAGTTCCTGGCAATGGCAAGTTTGTGTTCGAGGACAAAGACACCGAAAATGGCACGCTCGACCAGATCAGCGAACGGCCAGGTGCACTCGTTGACCTTCCGTTCACCGTGAACTCAGAGACCAAGGAATTGAAGATTCCGGTCCTCGACGGCACCTTTGAGCGTTATCAGGAATTCGTTCCGGGTGGATTCACTCCCGAACCAACAGACACCGCCTCCGCACCTGCCGAGGAAGGCGACCACTAAGAGCCTAGACAGCGAAGGCCAGTAACCACATGGTTGCTGGCCTTCGCTGCGTTCAGCCCCACTCACAGGCTCGGGTTCCATTCACGGTTCGAACTTGTATCCCAACCCGCGCACCGTCACCACATGCCGTGGCACCGCCGAATCCAGCTCAATCTTGCTTCGTAACCGCTTGATATGGACATCGAGGGTCTTTGTATCCCCCACATAGTCAGAACCCCAGACCCTGTCGATCAGCTGACCACGGGTCATGACGCGACCTGAATTCCGGAGCAGCATCTCCAACAGCTCGAACTCCTTCAAGGGAAACTGAGCACGCTCGCCCCGCACACTCACCACATGGCGGTCGACATCAAGCCGAACAGGCCCCGCCTGGACCGTAGCTGACACGAGCTCATCCGGTTCTGCCTGCCGTCGGAGCACTGCGCGTACCCGCGCCACCAGCTCCCGTGACGAATATGGCTTTGTCACGTAGTCATCGGCCCCCAGTTCCAAACCCACCACCTTGTCAATCTCAGCGTCTCGAGCGGTCAGCATGATCACTGGAACCGCTGAACGCTGCCGCAACTGCCGGCAAACCTCTGTTCCCGACTGTCCCGGGAGCTGCAGATCAAGCAGAACAAGGTCTGCCCCAGCCCTATCGAACTCAGTGATAGCGTCCAATCCGTTGTCAACAACGCACGCATCGAACCCCTCTTTCTCCAAGAGATACGAGAGAGGATCGCTGAAGGACTCCTCGTCCTCCACAATCAGAATTCTGGTCAACTACTGCTCCTTGTATGCGGTATTAGCTTGGGTTTGTTGAACGACACCTTCAGTGACCGTCGTCGTCAATACTTTCCCGGCGTCGTCGGGCATTGGTTCTGCGTCCTCAAGTTCGGGAAGCCGAACCGTAAAAGTTGAACCCTGCCCCGGCTGCGACCAAACGGTCACCTCACCGCCATGGTTGGATACAACATGCCGGACAATGCTTAGACCTAGTCCCGTACCGCCCGTTTGACGCGAACGCGCCGAGTCCAGTCGGTAGAACCGTTCGAACACGCGATCCTGCTCCTCGGGACTGATTCCCGGCCCCTGGTCCGTCACGGATACGCAGGCGAAACCGTCCCGGCTACGTACGCCTACACCAACGCGGGAGCCCTCGGGCGAGTACCGGATGGCATTGTCAATAAGGTTTCGGAACGCTGTGGTCAGTAATTCAGGATCCCCATGGACGCGGTTGGCCACGGAGCCACCCACCCTGACCTGAATGTTCTTGGACTCAGCGGGAAGCTTGTTACGGTCCACGGCTTCAGAGACCACCGCATTAATATCCACAGGTTGGCCCTCCTGGACAACGTTGGTGGACGTCAGGCGGGAAAGTTCAATAATGTCTTGGACCAGAACTGCCAGCCGACCCGCTTCCTTATGCATTCTGGCCGCGAAGCGTCGCACTGCACGGTCGTCCTCAGCCGCATCTTCGAGCGCCTCCGCCAGTAGTGAAATAGCCCCCACCGGCGTCTTCAGCTCATGAGAGACGTTCGCCACGAAGTCGTTGCGCATCTCCTCCGTACGGACCATCTCCGTACGATCATCGGCCAGAACCAGGACGTAGTCCGCCCCCAGAGAAGCGACGCGCACCTCGACCACCAGATAACCTCCGCCCAACGGGCCCCGCGGAAGCTCCAAAAGCCGCTCCTCGATCACTCCGTCCCGACGGACGCGGCCCGTGAGTTCAAGCAATTCCGGATGAACCAGGGAATGACCACGGACCAAGCCGTAGGCGAATGCAGAAGGGCTAGCACGCAAAACGCCATCGATGGCGTCCACGATCACATACGCCCGGCCGATAACGGACAAAACCTCCGCCGAACCATCCGGAAGCGCAAACTCATCTGGAACCACCAGCTCCCGGCGCTGGCGTTCGCTAGCCCTGAACGCAAGCATGCCGAAGACGCCAACGGCCAACCCAAGCAGCCCAGCAACGAGTCCAACAGTCAGGGGGTTCACGCCTTCAGCTTATGCGCCCCAGACAACACCCGACGTCGATCCAGTGGCAATCAACCCATGGTTCAACTAACGTTCACCTAAAGTGGCACACCGGTTCACCCGTAGCTGGAAAGATTGCCAACTGTACTGCGCAGTCGCGCGGAGATCCACGAACGAAAGGACGCCCAGTGCGTAAGGTGTTTCAGGCGGAGCTACATCAGATCGGCGAAGAGCTGATTGAAAT
Source organism: Actinomycetales bacterium (assembly GCA_038199985.1). Taxonomy (GTDB): domain Bacteria; phylum Actinomycetota; class Actinomycetes; order Actinomycetales; family Micrococcaceae; genus Arthrobacter_J. The sequence continues at coordinate 19,582 of JBBPYK010000049.1, forward strand.
TTCCAGGCTGGTCACCGAAGCCATGCGCAAAGCAGCCGAAGCGTTCGAAAACGCGGACATCGAATTGGCGGAAGAAGTCATAGCCGCCGATGCGCGTATTGATTTCATGCAGAACGATCTCGACGAACGTGCGATCGACGTTCTGGCACTCCAGGGACCAGTGGCTCGTGATCTTCGAATGATCGTAGGCGCGCTGCGGATGAGTGCGTCGCTGGAACGCATGGGCGATCTGGCCCGTCATATTGCGCAGCTAGCACGCCTACGGTATCCAGAGCAGGTAATTCCCGCCTCTATCGCCGGGACGTTCAAGGAGCTCGCAGAACTCGACATCGCGATCTCAGCCAAAGTCAGCGACCTTCTGGAGACCCGCAACCTCGAACTGACCAACGACATTGCCGCCCATAACGCACGCATCAATGAACTTCACGCCGGAGTATTCAAGGCCATCGCCGCCAGCGACTGGGATGCTTCCGCGCCGACCACCGTGGACGTCACTCTTGCGAGCCGTTATTTTGAACGTTTTGCTGACCACGGAGTCTCGGTTGCTCGCAAGGTGGCCTATCTAGTTACTGGCGAGTGGCAGCCCACCGGCATGATGGAATAGCACTCCGATTTTATAGGGGCGGCCTCTTGGGGCCGCCCCTATTTCGTGCGCTGTAAGAGGTTACGTTGAGCAGGTCTGGACAAATCCAGGTTTGCGGTACAAACTAGTTTGCATAGCCTCATTCTAGATGGGAAACACCATGAGTTCCGATAACTTCAATCCACGGCAGGCGCTTCAGGTCGCGACCGATTCAGAGGCTCAGGCAAGCAAAACGCTGCACCCCCGGGTGGCACTGCTCTACGTCGCCTGGGGCACAGCATGGCTGATTGGCTACGGAGTACTGCACGGTTCCTCCCACGGCTGGCTACCGCTCGAGTACTCCACGGCACTCGTCATCTTTGGCGCCGCCATCATCCTCGGCGTCGCTAGCTCTATCTGGCTCACCGTGACCGTGTCCATCGGAATCCGGGGTGACAGCGCTTTTCAGGGTGCGGTGTACGGGTGGTCCTGGATGCTGTCCTTCGCAGTAGTCTTCTTCATCGCCAGCCGAATAGGCCAGATAAGCACGGACCCACAGTTCACTGGCATGTTGGCCAACTCCCTAGCGGTTCTGGTGGTGGGCATGATGTATATGTTCGGCGGGGCCCTCTGGCGGGAAATTCCCATGCTGGTGCTCGGCATCTGGTTTCTGCTCGTTGACGTCGTGTCGCTGATTGCGGGACCGGACGGATTCATTACCGTCTTTCTCACACTCGGCGTCGGCGGCTTCTACGCCGCGGCCGTAGCCACCTACCTCCAGCAGCGTCGGCGGGCATCATGAATGGTCTTGACCCCGTCATCCACGCAGAAGCCCGGCTTCGCGTCATCACAACCTTGAACACGCTCGGCGAAGGCAACAGCATCGCCTTCCCCCGACTACGCAAAATGCTGGCCATGACCGCAGGGAATCTCTCGACTCACCTCCGCAAACTGGAAGACGCCGACTACGTTACCCAGAACAAGACCATTGAGGGGCGGACACCGGCAACGTACGTCTCCATCACCACCGCAGGCCGAGCCGCGTTCCTCAGCTACCGTAAACAACTGCTGACGCTCCTGGACAGTGAAGAGAAAGCACAGCCATGACCCAGACACAGACCACAACGGTTCCCAGCCATCCGACCGAGGAAGCACTCGCGACTTTTGCCGATGTCACCAAGACCTTCGGTCACCACACCGCCCTCGACTCGGTGACCCTCGACGTCCACGCCGGCAGCGCCGTCGGCCTCCTAGGACCAAACGGGGCGGGCAAATCGACACTCATCAGCCTCCTGACCGGTCTTCGAAAACCAGACAGTGGCGTCGTGAGCCTCTTCGGTGGTGACCCGCGTCAACCGGCCACCCGGCGAGCCCTCGGGGTCACACCACAGGCGACGGCGGTACCGCCAACACTAAAGGTGCAGGAGGCTGTCGCTCTGGTAGCGTCACACTTCACCGAGCCGATTCCGCCCGAAGAGCTACTGGACCGATTCGGGCTGACGTCTATGGCCCGCAAACAATGCGGTGCGCTCTCCGGCGGTCAGCAACGACGGTTACTCGTAGCCATCGCGCTGGTCGGCCGGCCAAGGATGCTGGTACTCGATGAGCCAACAACCGGGCTCGACGTGGAAGCCAGGGAGGCCCTGTGGGAACAGCTGCGCATTTACCGGCGCGACGGCGGGACTCTGCTGATCACCAGCCACTACCTCGCCGAAATCGAGGCTCTCGCCAACAGGATTGTGGTCATTGACCATGGAACCATCACCGCCGACGGAACACCCGCACAAATCCGCAGCCACATTCAGGTACGGCGCGTCGGCCTTCGCGCAGAGCCGGAGGCTCTTGCCCAGCTCTCCAACGTCCTCCAAACAGACACGGACGACGACGGCGTGACCACGTTGACCACTCGCGACGCCGACGCCCTGGTCCGCGAACTTGTCCAGCTCGGCATCGCCTTCAGTGATCTGGAGGTTCACCGCGCGAGCCTCGAGGAAGCATTCCTCGCCCTGACCGAAAGCCACACTGGACTCGACACTTCTGGGGAGTCACGATGACCATCCTTCAGACCGATCCCCCACGCTCGGCTGGCCTGCCGCCGTCGTTATTCGCGCTGACGAAAGCACACACCACAGCGCAGATCCGTGAACAACTGCGGATCCCCATTGCCGTGATCTCCAGTGCGATTTTCCCGACCATGACATTCCTGTTCTTCATCCTGCCGCAGAAATCCATTACCGACGATCCGTTCGCCGTCTTGATGGCCCTAGCCCAACTGGCCATGTTCGGTGTGCTCAGTGCGTTTCTCTTTGGTTACGGAATAGGTGTTGCCGAAGACCGGGCAAACCCCTGGACCACGTACCTTCGGACGCTGCCGGTAGGGGCCCTGCCACCAACGGTCGCGCGAGCGGTGACAGCGATGCTGTTCTCTTTCATCGCGCTGCTGCCACTGTTCCTCATCGGCGCTCTACTCACGCGTGCTTTCGAACCCTTCACCGATGGATCGCTCCCCTGGTGGCGCATCCCGGCCACCATCGTTGTGCTCCTGCTGGCGGGGCTGCCGTTCCTCTTCCTAGGTCTCATGATCGGATACCTGTGCACATCGAAGGTGGCAATCGCCGTCGTGCAGGTGGTGTTCTTCCCGCTAGCCTTCGTGGGAGGCATGCTGCTGCCACCCATGATGTTTCCGGGATGGCTCAACGTCATCTCCCTGGTGACGCCGACCCGAGCTGCCCGCGACCTCTCCGTGGAAGTCCTCAGCGGTTCCGGCATGCACGGCTCGACGCTTCCAGTACTGCTCGCGTGGACCCTCATATTTGGGGCGCTTGCGCTGTGGGCCAACAAGCGTGACCAAGGACGCCGCTTCCGCTGACGCAGGTCTTTTGAGTGGCCGGGTGCTAGTGCTTGCCCTGATTCTTGACCGCTTCGGCCGCCGCCTTCGCCGCCTCGGCATCGAGGTAGCGGCCACCCTTGGCAACCGGCTGGAGATCCTCATCGAGCTCATAAACCAGCGGGATGCCCGTGGGAATGTTCAGCCCGGCGATCTCTTCATCGCTGATGCCGTCCAAGTGCTTGACGAGAGCACGCAACGAATTGCCGTGCGCGACGATCAGGACGCGACGGCCGGACCGGATATCCGGCGCAATATCTGATTGCCAGTACGGCAGGAAACGCTCCAACACGTCCTTGAGGCACTCCGTCTTCGGCATGCTCTCACCCAGATCCGCGTAGCGTGGGTCCCCGGCCTGCGAGTACTCGCTGCTGTCATCAATAGCCGGCGGCGGAGTGTCATACGAACGACGCCACTCCATGAACTGATCCTCGCCGAACTCCTCCAGCGTCTGCGCTTTGTTCTTGCCCTGCAGCGCGCCATAGTGCCGCTCGTTCAAACGCCAGTCACGCTTCACATCGATCCAATCGCGATCCGCAGCCTCCAGCGCGATATTGGCCGTGTGAATGGCACGCTTCAGCCGCGATGTGTAGACAACCTCAGGATGCAGATCCTCAGCAACCAACAGCTCACCGCCACGTTTCGCCTCCGCTCGCCCCTTTTCAGTGAGAGGAACATCCACCCAGCCGGTGAAGAGGTTCTTCTGGTTCCACTCGCTCTGGCCATGACGGAGAAGGATCAGTGTGTAGGTCATACCAGCCATCCTAACGAAAGCCGACGGCGTCGTCTTCTCTGCTGTTCCGGTACGATTGTCAGGCGACTTTCTCAAGAAAAAGGTGACCATGCCCTCGGGTAAACCAATCGGAACCATTACCCGGGGAACCACCCAGCCCAACAGGCTCAGGCGAGTGGACCGGTGGATGACCGGCACCCAGGGCGGACTTTTGAAATCAGCGGCCCATCCGCTCGTCGTCGACCTCGGATACGGGCGCCTGCCAGCCACCGCCGTCGAGCTCCACGGCAGGCTGCAGAAGATCCGTCAGGACGTGCGCGTTATTGGCGTCGAAATCGAACCAGGTCGCGTCGCTTCCGCGAAACGCCTTGAACGGCCCGGCCTCGCGTTTCAGCAGGGCGGCTTTGAAATCCCCGTCCCCGGACAGCCGATCCTGGTGCGCGCGTTCAACGTGTTGCGACAGTACCGAGAGCACGAGTACGCGGCGCACTGGGCTACTGTGCAATCCCGGCTCGCCCCGCGCGGGCTCTTCATCGACGGAACATGCGACGAAATCGGCAGGCGATCCACTTGGGTTGCGGTCTCCGGTCAAGGACCAGTTTCGTTGAGCGTCTCAATGCGCTTCGGGTCCTTCACGCTACCCTCGGACGTGGCCGACCGCCTGCCGAAAGCATTGATTCATCGCAACGTTCCCGGCGAGCGGATCCACGCCTGGCTGCAGTCCATGGACCGGGCCTGGCTAGCTGCAGCACCGCAGTCGTCTTACGGCAACTGTCAGCGATGGATCGCGATGTGTGTGACTCTTCAGGCTGAAGGATGGCCACTGCTGAATTCACCGTCGCGATGGCGACTAGGAGAAATTACAATCGCGTGGGACGCAGTAGCTCCGCGCTGAGCCTCATTACCAGCGGCCGTGGCCGCCGCGCAGCCCTTCCATGGCAGGCTTCACATCCGCGAGGTAAACGCTAGCGGCTACAACCGCTGCGATTTGCAGAAGCAGCATGAAGGGGAGCCCCGACCCCATGACACCGAGGACTCCAACGGCAACTGACCCTCCGGTCATGCCGAGCCAGAAAGTCTTTGTCTTCTTGAACGCTGCGTCGAAGTACTCCGGTTTGCGTCGGGCACAGTCGATCAGCGCCCAGACCTCGATGCCCAAAGCCACAAGCCCTAGGGCCAGATAGAGGTAAAACTGAATCGCGTAAACAATCACCGCATTAGCCTAACCTGAACCTGCCGGGAACCACCTATACCGCCCGTAGTGCCTGGTCCAGGTCTGACCACAGGTCTTCGACGTTCTCGATCCCGACGGAGAGTCGCAACAGATTCGCGGGGACCGATTCCGGTTCGCTGCGGTGGCGACGTCGTCGTTCGATCAGTGATTCGACTCCGCCCAGGGAAGTAGCGGGCGTCCATAGCTTGACGGCCTCTATCACCGCGTCTGCGGCGGCTTCTCCCCCGCGTACTTCGATACACAGGATGGAGCCAAAGCCGTCCATTTGGGCCATGGCACGTTGATGCCCTGGGTCTTCGGGCAGACCGGGAAACCGAACGGCTGTCACGTCCGCATGCTGCTGAAGCCGCGTGGCGAGCTCCAGGGCGCTGGCTTGCGAACGTTCGATACGGACGGCGAGGGTACGAACCCCGCGCAGGGCGAGCCAGGTTTCGAAGGGGCCTGCGATCGCACCATGGTGAGAGCGGTAGGTATGCAGGCGTTCGTGCAAGTCCGCCTGAGACGTCGCCAGGGCGCCAAGAACGACGTCGGAATGGCCGGCCAAATACTTGGTCACGGAGTGTAGGACGACGTCGACTCCAACTTCCAGGGGTCGCTGGACCAACGGTGTTGAGAACGTGTTGTCAGCGATCACGAGGACGCCAGCATCGTGTGCGGCTTTGGTGAGGATTTCGACCTCGGCGATTTCGAGCATCGGGTTGGTGGGGCTTTCGAGCCAGAGAAGCGCGTTCGGGGTTTTCTGGATCTCGTCGATGACGGCATCGGTATCTGTGATGTCAACAGTGCGGAGGGCATACCGACCCAATTTGGCTTCCTCCTGAGCCAGTACGAGCGAGCCTTGATAGCTGTGGCGGGGCATGATCAACGTGCCGCCCGCAGGGACCAGGGAGAGAGCGGCAGCTACAGCGGCCATACCGGATGCGTAGACGAGTGCCGGAAATTCTGCGCCCTCGAGCTCGCCCAGCGTCCCTTCGAAAGCATCCCAGGTGGGATTTGAGTAGCGGCCATATGCCCGGTCGTCACCGCTGATGGGCTTGCGGCCAAAGTAGGTGGACGTCAACGTGATCGGAAGGTTCACCGGCTGGTCATGCTCCCTCGGCGGACGGCCTGCCGCTACGACGGCAGTATCTCGTGCGACGGTGGGATGCTGGCTATTCTCCAGGGAAGTCTTCGTCATGGACCAAGACTAGAGGGCGTGGTGATCAGACGAGAATTGTGTTTCGCGGGGTGGTTGTATGCGCAAGGGCCCTTTTCACTCTGAGGTAGGCCCTGCGCCGCTACTGGGCCATGTCCGAGCTGACGGGAACAATCTCGACGGCGTTCCGTCGGTGGATCTTCGCTGGAGCCCGATCGAAACCTTTGGCGTCGAGGCTGTTGCCCAGACGGTAGGCAGCCAGGGCCTCATCGTAGAGCTCGTTGAGACGGGCTCCGGAAAACTCGCGCCGGGTACCGTCGGTGAACGTGATGCCGATGGTCATCGTGTTGGGGAAGTGACGGCCCATGTGGATGAAACCGTTCATATCCTGCTGGAGGTTGAGCACGTGGTTGCCGCCTTGCCTTGAAGTAACGCCGTGGTGAAAGAACCCCATGGCAAGAACATCTGAAGTCTCCATTATGCGGCCCGCCTCGAGCGCCTAAAGCCGAAGGCCCCTGGCTCCTTGCTCGGGATGTTGTCCTAGCAGCCCCAGCCGGCCGGGTCATCTAGGCAGTGTTCGCCCGAATGAGGGTGTGAAGGCTCGGCTGCAAGGTCAGAGAACCGCCGCCGCTGGGCGACTCTGGAACTGTTTGAGTATTTACTCCGCAATCTCATCGAGGACATCCACGGGTTTCTCCGAATAGACGCACGTAGGCACCGCAGGACCTTCTGTCTGTGGAAGAGGGCGAGAGTGACGCAAAGGATGGTCCGAATGGAACGCGATTGCATGTCTATTTGTCCATCGCCAGAGTCGACATCGCATTCGCGAACCACGCACCATCCTCGAACGTTGCTTCCATTACTTGGACGCCTGATGAATTGCTTTCGGGAGGTCCGTACGCCTCGCCCGGACGATAATACGTGATGGGTTCCTGAGAAATATCGATGACAAGCTGGTAACTACCCCGAGGAGACTTAACGAACCCTGAAGAAATTGAATGAAGATGGATTCTTGCACCCGTCAACCAGTCATCATCCTGAAAGCCGCTTTCTACAACCCCGTAGTAGCTCATGCAAGAAACGCAGTTCGGACCGCTCAACTTTTTGACTGGTTCGACATCTCCAGTCTCATATCCATAGTTTATAAGTTGGAAAAAGTACTTTGCGAAATCCTCGAGCCCTGCCTCAGTCTCCTTCTTGGCCGCTTCTGACATTTTCGGCAGAGGCACATTCTCGGCAGGCCCCTCAGCCGACGCCGGCTTGTACACGGCACCAGGCGTGGGCGCAGGGGCGGGGGTCGGCGTTGTTGGCGCTGAAGTCTTGGGTGATGCTGCGGCCGACGATTCATCAGACGACGACCCAGCCCCCGCGCAACCGGACAATAGAACTAGCAAAACCACAGCCACTGCCAACGGCTTGGGTGCATTCACCGGAAACGTGTGCAGAGACTTAGACATCGCGGTCTTAGCAGCCCCAGCCGGCCGGGTCATCTAGGCAGGTCCCATCAACGAGCCGGGACTCGGACTTCCACACGCTGATGGTCTGCGAAGGCGTTGAGAACTCGCCTCTACCGTCGATGGGAATCATAGGGCCGTCGTTGACCGAGTACTCGCCAGTGAAATGTACGGTTACTGAAACCTGATAATCACCGGTCTCTGGATACTGATGGCTCGTCTGCGTCTCTTCGCCCAACTCATCATCCCGCAGCACATACCCAGACTCTCTTGTAGGCCCATACGTGCTGCCATCCCCGTAGTTCCACGTGTACTCAGTGGGCGTCGCTTTGATCTTCACGTCCTGGCCCAAAAGCTCAAGGTCGAAGACCTGATTCTTCGACTGCACGAAGAAATTTGTGTTCGCCCGAATGAGGGTGTGGGGGTTCGGTTGGAGCGTCAACGCTCCAGCGTCAACTGGTCGCTGCTGGAATTCCTCTAGTATGATTTCAGCGATCTCATCTAGAACATCCCGTGGCTTCTCTGAATATATACAGCCTGACACCCTAGAACTACCTGCGCCATTTGCGCGCAAATAATCCCAAGTTGTCGCGTCTGTACCTTTGAGCCCAGTCAACCAAAAGACAAGCATGCCTCCGTCCGCTGCATCACATTGCTGGCTACATTGAATCTTGAGATCCCCGTCTTTAGTAGCACAAGCCAATTCAGGAATATAGCCATTTGGATCATTGGGGATACCTATGGGTGGACTACTCCACATGCCGCTGTCGGGATCCTGCTGCCACACACCACCAGCACCGATACCGCTATCGCCGAGATCTCCTCCAATAACCCCGGCATACGCACTCGAGGCGACAAGAGATGAAATAGTAAGAACTGACAGTCCCAACAGCGACCGCTCGATGAGAAGCCTACTCACCCTCACTTTTGAGTAAGAGTCTCAAGTGTGTTCGCCGTCCACGACCCATTCTCGTGAACCGCTTCCAGGATTTGCACCGTAAAATCTTTCTTCGAAGTTTCTTCTAGTAGCTCACCACTTGAAGAATAAACTTGGATCGGAATCTGCCGGAATTTCACAATTAGTTGATAATTCCCCTCATCAGTCTTCTTAAAGTTCGATTGACTAGACAAAATGTTGACTTCGCCACCAACAAGCCAACGACCTTTGTCGTTTCCAGGAGTGATCGTCTCATTGGCTTGATTGCAAGCGAGACAGTCCGGCCCACTAATTTGGTCCAGTGCTTGGGTATCACCCGTCTGGTACGAGTAATAGAGAACGTCCAGCCAATAGCGCATGAAAGCCTCGAGCCCCGCCTTCGTCTCCTTCTTGGCCGCCTCCGGCATCTTCGGCAGAGGCACATTCTCTGCTGGGCCCTCAGCCGACGCCGGTTTGTACACGGCACTCGGCGTAGGAGTGGGTGTGGGGGTCGGCGTTGCTGATGCTGAGCTCTTTGGCGATGCAGCTCCCGAAGATTTGTCAGAGGATGCTTCGGAGCCCGCGCAACCGGACAGTAAGACTAGCGAAACCATCGCCATCGCCAACGTCTTGGGGGCTTTAAACGAAAACGCGCGCAGAGACTGAGACATGGATCGCCCTCATTAGTTGGTCAGATGTTATGTATTCCTCGAACACAGTACCGAAAAAGGCAAACGCGTGCGAAAGTTATCCACACCTTCTACGCCGCCTCCTACACTGTTTCCATGAACGGCAAACTGAACGCAGCCATGGACACCGCAGATTGGCGACAGCGCATCTTCACTCTGTACGCCGACGTCAGGGACATAGCCAGGACGGACCACGACGACGCGACCCGAGCGCACGCGCATTGGCGCCAAGAGCGAGATGAACTCTTCGCGAACCATCCGGCCTCTCCCCTGACGCCCGAGGCGAAACGAAAATTTACTGGTCTACCAGTTGCCGACTACGCTCCCGAGGCCCATTTCTGGGCCGCCGTCGACGAGGAGGGCGCTGGCGAGGTGATGAACGTGCCCACCGGCACTGACGGCGTCGTGCCTTTTGAACGCTTGGGGACGGTGCGTTGCGGGGACTATGGTTCGTTGGCCCTATGGCGGCACATTGGCTACGGCGGTGGATTGTTTCTCCCGGTTCGCGACGCTTTGGCCGGGCACGACGGCGGAACTTACGGTGGTGGCCGGTACCTGCTGGACACGATCAAGGGCGCTTTTCTGGGTGGGACCGAAAACGAAAATAAGCTGTTGGTGGACTTCAACTTCGCCTACAACCCTTCCTGCGCGTACGACGAAGCATGGGCGTGCCCGCTGCCGGGACCCGCAAACCGGCTCCATACTCCGCTTCCGTTCGGTGAACTCGCTTAGGCGGCCCAGAATTTTGTCAGTGTTACTGGGTAGGCTGTCTCAGTGAGCTTTTCGCAGGTTCCCCCAGGACAAGACGACGACGGCGCTTCCGCCTACTCGGGTGTTTTTGTTGCCTTCGAAGGCGGTGACGGCGCAGGCAAATCCACTCAAGCTGCCCTTTTGGCCGCCCGGCTCGAAAAAGACGGACGGCACGTGCTGCAGACGAGAGAGCCAGGTGGAACCCCTGTGGGCGAACAGCTCCGGAGCCTGGTGCTTGAGCACGGCAACGGCGACATCGACGCCCGTACCGAAGCGCTGATCTTCGCAGCCGCGCGCGCCGCCCACGTAGAACAGGTCATCCTGCCGGCACTGCAGGAGGGCAAGATCGTCATTTCAGACCGTTACATCGACTCCTCCGCCGCGTATCAAGGGGCGGGACGAGACCTCGGTGTCGAAACGATCCTCGAACTGAATGCCTGGGCCACTCAGGGTCTACAGCCGGACCTCACAGTGCTACTCGACGTCGAACCCGATCAGGGTCGAACTCGACGGACCGCGAATCAGAATGCCGAAGATCGACTCGAATCTGAGCCCGACGACTTCCACACCCGCATCCGAGAGACGTTCCTTGCGCTGGCCGAAGAGGACCCTCACAGTTACCTGGTCATGAACGCACAGCAGGACGCCGATTCCCTGGCCACCAACGTTTTGGAGCGGCTGCACCCAATGCTGAGCGAAACCGGGCAAGGAAATGACCGTTGAGCGTCTGGCAAGACTTGCTCGGACAAGGGCAGGTCGTGGAACAGTTGCGCCGAGCAGCTGCCGCCCCGTCCCCCAATCATGCGTGGTTGTTCACCGGCCCACCCGGATCCGGACGATCCAACGCCGCCCGAGCTTTCACCGCCGCTCTCCTCTGTAATGCCGAAGATCCAGCCGAACGCGGTTGTGGACAGTGCCGTGCCTGCATCACCGCCCTCGCAGGAAGCCACGCTGACGTCACCAACGTGACCACCGAAAAGGTCACCATCTCCATTGAGGAAGCCCGCGACCTCGTCCGCAAGGCCCAGGACAAACCATCAACTGGCCGGTGGCGTATCATCATCATCGAAGACGCCGACCGCATGCAGGAACGCAGCACCAACGTGCTCCTCAAAGCCATCGAAGAACCTCCCCCACGCACCATCTGGTTACTCTGCGCTCCCAGCCCAGGCGACGTCCTCGTCACCATCCGATCGCGTTGCCGCGCGGTCAGTTTGCGCCTGCCACCCGTTGCTGATGTCACCGAACTACTCGTGCGGCGGGACTCCATCGACCCCGAGACGGCCGGGGCCGCGGCACGGGCTGCGCAAAGCCACATTGGAGTAGCCAAACGGCTCGCAACAGACGAAGATGCACGCGAACGTCGTCGTCGTATTGTGCGTCTTCCTTTGACCCTCAAAAATGTTTCTGGAGCCCTGAGGGCGGCCGCCGAACTGGTGCAGTTAGCCGAAGCGGAAGCGCAAGCATCCTTTGAGCAACGCGACGCCGAAGAACGTGCATCGCTGTTGGTATCAGTGGGGGCGCCTGAATCTGGCACCCTGCCACCATCCATTCGCAGCCAAGTGCGCAGGCTGGAAGAAGACCAGACACGACGGGCCAAACGATCCAAGAACGATTACTTCGACCGGGCGCTAACGGACCTTACATCGTTCTACCGTGACGTGCTGATGCTCCAGGTCTCGAGCGCATCCGACCTCGTGAACGAACCCATGCGCAAGGATCTGGAAGAAGCCGCCCGCAACAGCACACCGGAAGAAACCCTCGCGCGGATCGAAGAAATCAACAAAGTACGCCGCCGAATCGTTAGTACCAACGTTGCGCCCCTCCTGGCCATCGAAGCAATGACCCTCAGCCTCCTGTGACCACAAGGAATTCCATGCCCCAGCCCACCCGCCAACCACAACTGGCCAGGCACCGCTGGCAACCCGCGGTAAAGGCTGTGGCCTCCGCCGTCGTCGGGCTTCTAGTGCTGAGCGGTTGCCAACTGGGCGAACCCGACACGACAGGTCCGGCGTCGGCTGCTCCAGAGGTCATAGGAGATGTTGCAGCGGAACTCGAACCGTACTACGCGCAAGAAGTGATGTGGGAAAACTGTGAGGACGACTTCACCTGCGCACAGGTTGACGTTCCGCTTGACTATTCCAAGCCCGACGGCGAACGCATCGAACTTGCCGTCATCCGTTCCACGACCCGCGATGCACAAGGCAGCATCCTCCTGAACCCTGGAGGCCCCGGCGGCTCAGGCTACGAATCAGTCAGCCAATCACTCGAAGCCGTAGCGTCCGATAACCTGCGGTCCAACTACAACATTGTGGGGTTTGACCCCCGAGGTGTTGGCCGGTCCACCCCCGTGAAGTGCCTCCCTGACTCCGAACGCGATGCGTACCGGGCCGAAACATTTGACCCCGCGACTCCGGCCGGGCTGATCGCTGCGACCGAAGCATCCAAAGAGTTCGCTGACCAATGCGCAAAGAACACGGGCGAACTGTTGGGACACGTAGGAACCGAAAGCGCAGCCCGTGACCTCGACATTCTCCGAGCCATTGTCGGAGACAAAAAATTGAACTATTTAGGGTTTTCCTACGGCACATTCCTGGGAACAATCTACGCTGAACTATTCCCCGAAAATGTGGGCCGCATGGTGCTCGACGGAGGAATCAACCCGGCCAACACCAGCGAAGAAATGACCATGGGCCAGGCCAAAGGCTTCGAGGATGCCATTCGGGCCTACGTCGCCGACTGCCAGACCAGCAACAAATGCCCATTGCCCGGAACGGTCGACGACGGCGTCGCCAAAATTCAAGCCCTCATCGAATCCGTCGAAGAAAGCCCCCTCATGTCGTCCAGCGGACGCGAAGTGACCGTACCGCTGTTCATCTCCGGATTCATCCTCCCCCTGTATAACGACGCAAACTGGCCCACGCTAACGCAGGCCCTCACCCAAGCGCTACAGGGCAATCCGGATACTATTCTTTACCTCGCGGATCTGGGTGCAGACCGTGAAGAGGACGGTAGCTATTCTTCCAACAGCGATTTCGCATTCAGCGCCATCAACTGCCTCGACTATCCGATGCCCGCTTCACTAGACGCTATGCGAGCGGACGCCCTCGCACTG
>JBBPYK010000050.1:0-152092 GCA_038199985.1 Actinomycetales bacterium
CATTCCCCAGTTGTTTTTTACTTGGGCGATTTGCGCAGCGGTAGCGCGCTTCCCTGACACGGAAGAGGTCACTGGTTCGATCCCAGTATCGCCCACAAATCTCGACTCCCGGTAGGGGTCGGACACCTATGAGATGTCTCCCTGCTGTCCTTCCCGGGCTAGCGCAGTCAACCTCGATACAGCGCGGTAATACTTCTTCATGTAGCCACCAGACATCATTTCTCTAGTGAAGAGCTGGTCCATCGCGATGCCACTGGCAACAATCGAGATATTCCGGTCGTACAGACGGTCAGCCAAGACCACAAAGCGAAGTGCAATTGCCTGCTCTGAGACTGTTTCAACGCCGTCCCAAACAACTGTGTCAATACCATCGAGAAGCTGGCGATAGCGGCTCGGGTGGACACTGGAGAGGTGCCGAATTAGCTCAGGGAAACTATCCTTGGCCACCACGACATCGTCTGGCAACGCCTCGATATGCGCGGTCAGATCGTCATCGCTTAGTGGCTTTGGAGCGTCTGGCAGCCCTCGATGGCGGTAGTCCTCACCATCGATTCGAATGACGTCGAATTGGTCTGAGAGGACCTGTATTTCTCGTTGGAAATCGACGGACGCAAACCGCCCCTCCCCCAAAGATCCGGGCAGCGTATTCGACGTCGCCGCGAGTTTTACACCGGCATCGGCCAGTTCGCGCATGAGCCGCGACATCAGTACCGTGTCGCCGGGATCATCGAGTTCGAATTCATCAATACAAACGAGATTGTAGGCGCTGAGCGCCTCGACTGTCCGGCGGAAAGTCAGTGCTCCCACGAGGTTCGTATATTCGACAAATGTTCCGAATGCTTTAAGACCCGGAGCGGCATGCCACAAAGATGCGAGAAGATGCGTCTTGCCCACGCCGAATCCGCCGTCCAGGTAAATTCCCGCCTTGTCTGGGCTTTTACCGTTGCCGAACAGCCGTCGGATCGGGCCTGGCTGAGGTAGTCCGACGCGATCGGCAAAAGCCCTCAGCGCCTTGACCGCTGCGGCTTGGGAGGGCTGGCTCGGGTCGGGGCGATAGCTGTCGAACGAAACTTCCCCGAACCGCGACGAGGGATGAAACCCTGACAGCAACTCGTCCGCGGAAACATGCGGGGTGCGCTGCGTCAGATGCTTTATCGTGGCCACACGGGGTCCGTTCTCTCGATTCAACTGGCGCCAGATCAATTATCTGCCCCAGTTACGATACGTCACCACATGACGCAGACTCATTTCCATGTGAGGTGCAACACGCTAGCTGACCCTGGGGGAAGTTGCTGTCCGGACAGATGGTTAGGCTAGAGGTCAGGTGGATTTATTTTCTATCACTCCAGGAAGGTCGTTTCAATGCCCAAGGCAGTAGATACAAGCACAAAATTCTCAGAGTATGCCCATCCTGAACGGATCGTCTCCACCCAGTGGTTGGAAGACCATTTAGGGTCCGATGGTCTCGTGGTCGTAGAGTCCGACGAAGACATTTTGCTCTACGAGATAGGGCACATTCCGGGATCGGTGAAGGTTGATTGGCATACGGACCTTAATGATCCAGTCGCTCGGGACTACATTGATGGCGAAGAGTTTTCAGCCCTGATGTCCCTCAAGGGCATTTCCCGAGACACCACTGTGGTTATTTACGGTGACAAAAGCAATTGGTGGGCCGCGTATGCGTTGTGGGTGTTCTCACTGTTTGGACACGAAGATGTTCGGTTGCTTGACGGTGGTAGGGACAAATGGATAGTGGAAGAGCGGGCCTTCACCACTGATGCGTCTGTCCCAACGCGTACCGAGTATCCAGTATGCGAAAGGAAAGACGAGGACATTCGCGCTTTCCTTCCCGACGTCCTCAATCACTTCGGCAAGCCATTGATCGATGTGCGATCACCCCAGGAATATAGCGGGGAGCGCACCACGATGCCTGCCTACCCGGAAGAGGGAGCATTGCGAGGCGGTCACATTCCGACGGCGGCATCCGTACCATGGGGCCGAGCTGCAGCTGAAGACGGGACATTCCGCACTCGTGCAGAGTTGGATGCAATCTACCGTGATGAGGCTGGACTTTCGGACAACGATGATGTTGTTGCGTACTGCCGTATCGGTGAGCGCTCGAGTCACACGTGGTTCGTCTTGACGCACCTGCTGGGATTTGAGAGCGTGCGGAATTACGATGGCTCTTGGACAGAGTGGGGAAATGCAGTTCGGGTTCCGATTGTTCGTGGTGAAGAGCGGGGCGAAGAGCCGAAGGGAAACAGCCACAAGTGACTACCGATAATCAGCTGCCAGCACAGTTGGCAGAAATCATCGAAGATTTTCAAGAGTTGGAAGAGCCAGACAGGCTTCAACTCCTCCTTGAATTCTCGCAGGGGCTTCCTCCCTTACCGGACCGCTACACCGAACACCCAGACCTCATGGAGCAGGTGGTGGAGTGTCAGACGCCGCTCTTCCTTGCCCTGGAAGTTACTCCGGAGTCTGGCCAGATTCACCTCTTTTTCGCGGCGCCGAAAGAAGCCCCCACTACGCGTGGTTTCGCGGCAGTGCTTCATGAGGGCCTCGACGGTCTAGATGCCGCAAGCATCCTTGCTATCCCCGATGATGTGCCGGACAGGCTTGGGCTGAGCCGCGCGATCACACCTCTGAGGATGCGAGGAATGACCGCAATGCTGGGGCGGATCAAGCGGAAAATCCGGGAAACCGTTCCAGCACCCTGATCTTAGAGGGCGTCGTCGCGGTCGCCGGGAAACTGGCGCTCTCGAAGCTGGTAGAGCAACCATGATCGCACTTCGCTTTCCCAACGTCTCGGCGACACATTCCACTCTTTCGTGTGACGTGCTTTGGTGAATCTGACGAATGTGACCATCTGAGGGTTCTTTGCCGCCAGCTCTGCCGAGGGGCCAACAGGAACGAATTCGTCGTCCTCACTGTGAATAATAAGCGTGTGCTGCCTGAGATGGTCGGCTCGGGAAACCCAATCAAGACTCTTCAAATCCACGGGAGTCGCTAGACCAGTGATTTTTCGACCACCGGGATTAGAGATAAGCCATTGGGAGAACTTGCCGATAGCCATCGGTATCTTGTTGAGCCGAGCGTGATGGGCCAATACATCTATCCAGTTAATGACCGGTCCGTCAAGCACAAGCGCTCGTATATGACGGGCGTACTGCGAGCGATCCACAGCCTGGAGACACACGGCTCCTCCCATAGACCAGCCGAAAAGGACAATCTCTTTGGCCCCGTGGGCCAGCGCATAGGTGATTGCAGCCTCGACGTCTTGCCACTCTGTCATCCCTAGCCCATAACGACCGTCGGCGGAGTCCGGCGCCTCGCCGTCGTTTCTGTAACTGATGAGGAGGCTGGTCATGCCCAGACCAGCCGCCGTCGGGACAGCCCGCAGCCCTTCTGTTCGGCGTGCACCGCGCCCGTGGACCATGATGGCCCACGTCTCTGACCCGGCTCCGGACCGGATAATCCACGCCGGCGCGTTACCGCCCTCGACCGGAATATTCACTTCTTCTTCGGCGTAGCCCAAAGCCGTGGGAGACGCATATACGGAACCACTCCACCAGCCACGCACGGCATTAGAGATGTCCCCTGAGTAGACTTGATGGATCTCGCGTTCCACGGTGCCTTCCCCTGGTACATAGGAAAGAATCGCACCGATCCGCGCATGGCCGGAGCCGTTGTTGAACATAAGACTGTACGTTCCATCAACTGTCGTGTCGCTGTCGGCACGCAAAATGATTCGGCGGCCCTCACCCTGGCCCGTAACGGCCAAGATCTCGATGGATTCTTCCCGTGCTCTCGGCGGGGTTATCACTTGACGCGCAAAATAGGCGGCAAGGCCCGACGTCGTACCAGCAAGGACCGAGCCGACTGCCGCGCCTGCACCAATCCCGATGGCGGTCCATTTCAGCCATCCTGGGGTTGATGCCTCCGGCGATACCTCGCTCGACCTTGCACGTTTGTGATCCATGATCCTATTCTTGCCGTCTCTGGCCAACGAGTCGAACTCCGCCCGACACTCATCATTTCGCTGTGCCGTGAGATAAGACGAGTGGACGAAGCTAGGCTTAGAGGCATGACAGACGCAATAATTGTTCTGACCGAAGTGCCCCTGGTTGAAACGGACGCCCGCAACCTTGCGACTTTCGCCGAAGGCGGTGACATGAGCTTCATCGTCATCGTCCCAACCGTGCTCCACCGCAACATGCTGGCGGATTTTCTGGACAACCTGAGCCTGCTTGATTTTGCAGAAGCATTCCGAGATCTGAACGAGGGACAACCGGATCCCCGAAAAGTAGAAATGGACGCTCAAACAGCGCTGGACTCGTCCCTTGCGGTTATGTCTGCTGCTGGCTTACAGGCCGCCGGCGAGGTCACGTCAGAGGACCCGGTACCGGCGCTGATCAATGCCGTAAAGGACCATGATGCCCAGCAGTGCGTGGTCATCACCACCCCGCACGCCGTCGCCGACACGTTTCGGCAGGACTGGGCAAACCGGGCCCAGGATAAGTTGGGCGTGCCAGTCCTACATCTGTACTCCGGTTCGGGATTTATCGGAGACTCATGAGCGTTAGCATCGTAGGATCTGTTTGGATCCCGCCGATCTCGAGGAGGAACGCATGAGTTCGAAACCTGAAGCCACTCTCAAGTCGAACGATGAGTGGCGTGAGGAACTGACGCCCGAGGAGTACAGCGTTTTGCGGGAGGCGGGCACCGAGCGGCCCTTCAGTGGCGAATACTGGGACTCCTCGGAGACCGGGGTGTATCAATGTCGTGCTTGCGGAGCTGATCTCTTCACAAGTTCGGGCAAGATGGATTCCAGCTGTGGATGGCCTTCGTTTTGGACTCCTCTGGCCGAAGACAAGGTCCGCTATCTGCATGACCACTCCATGGGCATGGACCGAGTTGAAGTTCGATGCGCCAACTGCGACTCGCACCTGGGACACGTGTTTGAGGGTGAAGGATACGATACTGCCACGGACCAGCGTTACTGCATCAATTCCATTTCCATGAGGCACGTACCCGCGGAGTAGGTTGTCTACGGACGCGAGACAGCAGAGCCTCGTCAACCCAGACAGGGGCACTGTCTCTACACTCGCTAGGCATGGCAGCGAGAACAAGAATCCCTTATGTTGTCGAGGTATTTTGATAAGTGGTGCTGTTTGGTTGCTACGCTGAACTCAGCACCCGATTCCGCCTGCTGTGCGGCGTCAACACCCCTCGAGAAAGTTGCTCCCCGTGACTGATACGTACATCGATACCACGGCTATGACACGCGCAGATATTCAGGAGAATACTGTCTGGAAGGACCTTAAGGCCGCGGTCGCGTCGCTTCAGCTGTTGCAGATCAAGGACGGTTCCGTCCCGAACAGTGAACAGCACGGAGAAGCCCGGGAGCTCATTGAAAGAATCGTCGAAGCAATCCGCACGCTCTCACCATTGTTTCCACACGACGCTGCGTACCTCGATGCATTGACCGTAGATTTCGGCACATGGGCTGAGGGTGGCTTCGCTGAACCGGACTTCCTGGACTCCCTACTTGCGTTCCAGCCTCAGCAGCACCGGATCGATGGTCTCCAGCACCTCGTCGTCTTCCCGATGTACACGCAGAACGGCAGCACCGAACGCCTGGTTGAAGCGGTTCTGATCGAGGTGATCTGGCCAGACTTCATTAGTGAGCTCGAGGACGGCGAGTATTCGAACAAATTGTTCGTCCCCATCCGATTCCTCGACTTCACCGCCGGGTATGACACAAACTCGGCAGTCCTGTTCCCCGAGACCGTCGCCGTTCGTGAAACCCCCGCCTTCACCTGGGGTGCAATCTTCGCGGACCGCGAAGCCGCGCGCTATCGCCGTGTGGTCCGCGCAGCTGCTGACATCACCTCACTAGAACTGCCAGAAGGCGCTGCGTCGCTGTTGGAGGACCAGAAGCTTATAGAGAGCACTTTTGTGATGTGGGACCTCATCCACGACCGCACTCACATGCGTGGTGATCTTCCGTTCGATCCGTTCATGATCAAACAGCGGATGCCATACTTCCTCTATTCGCTTGAGGAACTACGGTGCGACCTCACAGCATTCCGCGAATCAGTCAAAATCGAGAAAGATGAGTGTTCATCGCCAGAGGCACGCCGCCATGCAGGTCTCGTTCAGTACGCCGTGATCTTCGATCGTATTTTCCGATTCGCCATCACCGGCAACCGCGTCCGGAACTATGACGGTGTGGGTGGACAACTCCTCTTCGCATGGATGCACCAGCATCACGTACTTCACTGGACCGACGGCAAAATGTCCATAGACTGGGACGAGGCTCCTGCAGTCGTCATTGCGCTGGGTGAAGCTATCGAGGACCTGTACTGGCGCTCAATTGATAGACCTAAGACGGCGCACTGGTTCGCAGCCTATGAGCTTGTGTCAAGCACGTTGACCCCAAACCTGGCCTCGGTGTGGGCAAAGGGACCAGATGCCCTTCCGCTCGACGGACCACCTCGTGGCCTCACGGATCAGGTTCTCGACGACGAATTCCCGCTTTCAATGTTCTACGAGGCGCTCAACCGCAAAATGAAGGACGTCATCGCCTCTACCGCCGGTGTGACTGGCAGGTCCGACGCATGAGCGGCGCTGGGGCTCCTCTAGCGGGCCGCAACGTTTTGATTGCAGGAGCATCAAGTCCATCAGGCGTTGCCTGTGCCCGTGCCGTGGTTGCAGCCGGTGGCTCGGTCGTTGCAGTAGATATCAACATGGAGCGTCTGGCTACCGCCATGGAAGGCCTGGCCGGCGTTCGCATGGAGCAGTGCGACTTGACCAACAGCGAAGCCGTGGCAGAGCTACGCGCGTCACTTACGGACAGCGACTGTCGGGTCGATGGCGTCATCCACCTTGTTGGCGGATGGCGCGGAGGCAAGGGAATTACTGGGCAGACGAACGAGGACTGGGACTATCTGCACCGGTTGATCGTGACAACTCTCCGCAATGTCACACGAACGTTCTATGACGACGTCGCATCCTCGCCCATAGGACGCTACGCCATAGTCTCCGCTACTGCTGTGAGTGCGCCCACAGCAGGCGGAGCCTCGTACACTGCGGCCAAGGCTGCCGCGGAAACGTGGATCATGGCTATGGCGCAGGGACTGGCCAGAGCACAATCCAAGCGGAAAGATGATCCAATTGAGCAGCACTCAGCGGCCAGTGTGATCGTCATCAAGGCGTTGCTCGATGATTCAATGATTGCCGCAGAACCGGAGAAATCGTTCACTGGTTACACGCATGTGGATCAGGTCGCGGAGGCCATGGTCAACGTCTTCACCGCTTCAGCTGCGAAGGTCAACGGTGCCCGCATAGTTTTGGCGTCGTAACCGTGAAGAGCGGAACCTGGCGAAACGCAAGCGAAAATTGAGAGATACTGGAAAATGTGATTGAGACATCTATGAACGACCGCAGAATCCACGACCCGTCGGTCAGGGGCTTCGCCTCCGACAACTACTCAGGGGTCCATCCCGAGGTTTTGGCCGCTATTGCTGCCGCCAACGAGGGGCATCAGATCGCCTATGGGGAAGACGCCTATACGGCACGACTCCAAGAAGTCGTTGTCGATAACTTCGGACCCGGCACTCATGCCTTTCCGGTGTTCAACGGCACCGGGGCCAACGTACTGGCCCTCCAATCTCTGCTTCCGCGTTGGGGTGCCGTCATCTGCGCGGACACAGCCCATATCAATGTTGATGAAAACGGAGCTCCGGAACGCGTTGGCGGCATCAAATTGCTCACCATTCCCACTCCGGATGGCAAGCTGACCCCGGATCTTATAGACCGTGAAGCTTGGGGCTGGGGAGATGAACACCGTGCGCAGCCATTGGCTGTATCGATTACACAGGCCACGGAGCTCGGAACGCTGTATACCGTTGACGAAATCCGCGCGATCGCTGATCATGTCCACGCCAAGGGCATGAAACTTCATATGGACGGAGCGCGTATCGCCAATGCCGCAGCCGCCCTGAATGTTAACCTCCGAGAGTTAACCAGCGACGCCGGCGTCGACATCTTGTCTTTTGGCGGTACCAAAAATGGCTTGCTGTTCGGTGAATGTATTGTCGTGCTAAACGAAGATTCGTCCAGCGGTCTACATTATCTGCGCAAGATGAATATGCAGCTCGCGTCGAAAATGCGATTCATCTCGGCGCAGTTTGTTGCGCTCCTCGATGGGGATTTGTGGCTGCGCATTGCGCAACATTCCAACAACATGGCAGCACGCCTGCGTGCTGCAGTTTCTGGGATCGACGGCGTCACCATAACTCAGGAGTCCAAGGCCAACGCCGTCTTTGCCAAATTGCCAAGAGATGTAGCAGACAGCGTCAGAGAACAGTACCGTTTCTACGACTGGGACCACACCACCGGTGAAGTCCGCTGGATGTGCTCGTTCGACACGTCGGAGGAAGATATCGATGGTTTCGCTGCTGCTCTGATACGTGAGATGGCCCGCACTAAGTAACGAATGGGTTACGCTCGGCGAGTCCGTATGGCCGTGGCACATTCGGCCAATAGTCTTCCACAGTGAGTGCTCCCGGAGATCTGGCAGAGGTGCCACCTGCATTTTTGACGGCATTGGCCGATCTGCGTCGTGCCTCGTGCCGGCCAGAGCTGTACCTACATGAAGTCCCTGCGCCATCGCGCCTAGCTCCGTACAGCGTGGCCATGGGTGCCGAAATCACGGAGCAAGGCTCAGGGCTGGCCGGTGATTTACACGGAACCGCGGCCGATGGACTCGCCGAGAGTGACGGCGACACACTCGCTACTGGTCGCTTCATCCTTCTCCATAGCCCCGAGGGCTCGTCATTGTGGGAGGGAACCTTTCGAATCGTCACATATATTCGTGCACGTCTGGATCCCGATATGGGAAACGACGCCCTCCTCGGATCGGTGGCATGGACGTGGCTCCTTGATGCCCTGAGGGACCGCGGCGCGAATCATTCCCTTGCAGGTGGGACAGCGACGAGAATCCTTTCGGAGAGTTTTGGGTCTCTTGAAGGTAGACCGGACGGCATCGACGTTGAGTTGCGAGCGTCCTGGACACCCGCGCGTGGGCGGGTGACAAGTCATCTGGAGGCGTGGTCGGACATGGTGTGTACGTTTGCCGGGCTGCCGCCCCTTCCGGAAGGAGTGGCTTCGCTGCCCCACCTCCGACGCAACTGACTGAGCTGAGACAAGCCGGATCGAGCAGAGCCCCGGCGAGCAGCCATACCTCAAGAGACTGGATTTTCGCACGATGCCGCAGACAGCCGAACAGCCGGTGCCAGACACCGGCGATACAAGGGAGCCTCGTGCCGAATCCGGCATTGACCCCGCACCCCTGCCACTGCTCGACACTCCGCGGGACGGAATTCCGACGGTGATAAATACGCACGCTGGACTTGAAAGGGCCGCTAAGGCCCTGACCGCGGGTACCGGGCCGGCCGCCGTCGACGCCGAGAGAGCGTCGGGCTATCGCTACGGACAAAGAGCCTTTCTCGTTCAGATCAGACGCGAAGGGTCCGGTACGTGGCTCATCGATCCGGAGCCGTTTGACGACCTCCAGATCATCAATCAAGCGCTTTCCGGCGTTGAGTGGATTCTTCACGCTGCCACGCAGGACCTGCCATGCCTCAGCGAACTGGCCATGTGGCCGGACCGCCTGTTCGATTCAGAGCTCGCTGCTCGAATTGCAGGCCTCCCCCGCGTGGGGCTCGCCGCGGTAATCAAGGAGCTACTAGGCCTCACCCTGGCCAAAGAACATTCCGCCGCGGACTGGTCCACACGTCCGCTGCCGGAACCGTGGCTTCGGTACGCCACGCTCGACGTTGAAGTTCTCACGGATGTACGAGAGCGGCTCGTTGAGCTGTTGGCCAGTCAGTCGAAGCTCGATTATGCCCTTCAAGAATTTGAGGCGATTCGAAGCACTCCCCTACCGGCAACACGCACTGATCCCTGGCGGCGAACATCGGGCATGCATCAGCTCCGTGATCGACGAAAGCTCGCTGCCGTTAGAGCGTTGTGGGCTGAACGCGAGCAGTTGGCCAAGAACCGGGACGTCGCTCCTGGACGCCTCATTCCCGATTCAGCGATCGTGGCCGCAGCGAAATCAATGCCATCCACCGTTCCACAGCTTCTCGCAACGTCCGGGTTCCATGGCCGTGCAGCTAAAAAGGATGCTCCCCGTTGGCTGCTCTGCCTCAATGAAGCCCGGACCACAACCGATTTGCCGGCGCTCCATGTTCCTACGAATGCGCCGCCCCCGCCACGAGTGTGGGCGGAGAAGGACTCGGAGGCTGCTGAGAGACTGTACACTGCAAAGCCCCGTTTGGTAGCTCTTTCAAACCGGTTGGATATGCCTGTGGAGAATCTACTGGCACCGGACACACTGCGCCGCATTGCCTGGCGGCCATCGAAGCCCATCAGCCCAGAATCCGTTGCAGCCCAGTTGCGGGAACTGGGTGCTCGAAACTGGCAAGTAGAACTGACCTCGGCCATTATCACGGTCGCGTTCCTTGATCCGGATCCGATCCCGGTTAAGGCCACGCCGGAAGAATAGTTGTGGTGAAACAACAGCTTGCCCCACTAAGTTACCGACGAGTAACATATTGGAGTCAGGTTCAATCGTGCCGACCACTAACTCTCTTAAGGAGCAACAGGTGAGCTCACATACAGCCGCCGGCGCAGGCCGCCGGATTCGGGATGTCGTTTTCGTCGACGGTGTCAGAACACCGTTTGGAAGAGCAGGAGACAAGGGCATCTATGCGGGCATGCGTGCCGACGATCTTGTCGTGAAGTGCATACGCGAACTCATGCGTCGCAATCCAGAGCTGCCCAGCGAACGTATCGACGAAGTGGCCATCGCCGCCACCACGCAGACCGGTGACCAGGGACTGACCATCGGACGGACAGCCGCCCTTCTCTCAGGACTGCCCCAGAGCGTTCCAGGGTTCGCCATCGACCGTATGTGTGCCGGCGCGATGACCGCTGTCACCACCACTGCTTCCGGCATTGCCTTCGGCGCTTACGACGTCGTCATTGCTGGCGGAGTAGAACATATGGGTAATCACCCCATGGGGCAGGGGTCGGATCCCAACCCTCGCTTCATGGCAGAGAAGATCGTGGATCCGGCCGCCTTGAATATGGGAAACACAGCGGAGAACCTCCACGATAGATTTCCTGACATCACCAAGCAGCGTACTGATGCCTACGCAGTGGAAAGCCAGCGTCGGTTGGCTCAGGCATACGACAACGAAAAGATCCAGCCGGACCTGGTGCCTGTCGCATCGAGAACGAGCAATCAGGGGTGGGCGTTGAACACCACTGACCAGCCGCCCCGTCCAGGAACAACTATGGACATGCTTGCTGACCTCAAGACGCCTTTCCGGGCGCACGGCCGCGTCACCGCTGGCAATGCCGCGGGCCTCAACGACGGTGCTACCGCAGCCATTCTTGCGTCCGAGAACACCGCTCGAGAACTTGGCCTCTCCGTCAAGATGCGCTTGATCGCCTACGCATTCGCCGGCGTTGAACCAGAAGTCATGGGCTACGGTCCCGTGCCTTCGACAGAAAAAGCGCTCAAACAGGCCGGACTGACGATAGAAGACATCGGACTCTTCGAAATAAACGAGGCATTCGCCGTACAGGTCCTGTCCTTTCTCGACTTCTACGGCATCAAGGATACCGATCCGAGGGTGAACCAGTACGGCGGAGCTATTGCCGTAGGGCACCCACTCGCGTCATCCGGTGTGCGCCTCATGAATCAACTGGCCAGGCAATTCCAAGAGAATCCGTCCGTCCGCTACGGACTGACCACCATGTGCGTGGGCCTCGGAATGGGCGGCACCGTGATCTGGGAAAACCCCCACCACCAGGACTACATCGACACCCTAGGAGAGGACCCAGCATGAGCGCTGCAGATTTTACGGAACTCGCGGAAAACTTCCCGGACGAGGTGGTCACTCACACCCTGATGCAGGACGTGCGGCTACCCAATGGTGCAGGAACAATGGCCCTGTTGACTCTCGACAACGGAATGGACCACAAACGCCCGACGACACTTGGCCCCGGGGCGCTTGTCGAACTGGGCCAAACACTTGAGGCCCTGAACGAGCGGGCCGTGCGCGGTGAGATCCAGGCCGTGGGCATTACTGGAAAACCGTACTTCTTCGTTGCGGGCGCCGATCTCTCAGCTGTCAAGAAGCTCGATCGTCGCGAGCTCGGAGTCCAGATGGCTCAACTGGGTCACGACGTCTACACGACACTTTCCAGCCTCCCTGTACCAAGTTTCTCGTTCGTCAACGGACTAGCCCTGGGCGGTGGCCTGGAACTGGCCTTGCACTCGACGTACCGTACCGTTTCGACGGCAGCAGGTGCGCTCGCACTCCCTGAGGCTTTCCTCGGACTCGTTCCCGGCTGGGGTGGCGTGTACCTCCTACCAAGGCTTATCGGGCCGCAGAACGCGGTCACCGTCACGATCAAGAACGCGCTAGACAATAACCGCACCCTCAGCGGCAAGGCAGCATTCGATCTTGGTATAGCTGACGCACTTTTTGAGCCAGCGGACTTCTTGGAACGGTCCATCGCCTGGGCCGTCGGAGTGCTGACCGACAATGTTCAAGTGGATAGGCCCAATGCAGTTGCCGACCCCGCTTCGAATCCAGATTGGGATTCAGCCATCACACGCGGACGAGCCATCGTCGAGGCCCGGACCGGAAACGCAACACCAGCGCCTGGCCGAGTACTTGATCTCATTGAGGCAGGCAGGACCCGCACCCAAGCAGAATCAGCGTCAGCCGAGTGCCACGCGCTGGGCGACCTGATGGAGACCAACGAATTTCATGCCACTGTGTATGCATTCTTGGATTTGGTTCAAAAACGCAGCAAACGACCTGCCGGTGCTCCTGACAGCAAGCTAGCCAGACCGATCACCAAGATCGGGGTGGTCGGTGCCGGCCTGATGGCGAGTCAGCTCGCGCTGCTGTTCGCCAAACAGCTCAAAGTACCGGTCATTATGACGGATATAGATCAAAAGCGGGTGGACAAGGGTGTGGGATACGTTCACTCGGCCGTGGACAAATTGCTGAGCAAGAAGCGAATTTCTGCCGACGCGGCCAGCCGAACCAAATCGCTGGTAACCGGGTCCGTCAGCAAGGAAGTATTCTCGGATGCCGACTTTGTCATCGAGGCCGTGTTCGAGGAACTGTCAGTCAAAAAACAGGTGTTCGCTGAAGTTGAGGCAGTGGTGTCCCCCACCTGCATTCTCGCCACGAACACGTCCTCACTCTCAGTCACGGACATGGCCGCAGATCTAGAGCACCCGGAACGTTTGGTTGGATTCCACTTCTTCAATCCTGTCGCTGTCATGCCGCTGCTGGAAATCGTAAAGGTCCCCCAGACTGAGGAGGCTGTTCTTTCCACCGCATTCGCGATGGCAGGCGACCTGAAGAAGACACCCGTTCTCGTCAAGGACGCGGCGGCATTCGTAGTGAACAGAGTCCTAGGTCGCATGTTCGGTGAAATCACCAAAGTCTTCGATGAAGGAACACCGGCAGACGTCGCGGACGGCGCATTGCGTCCCATGGGCCTGCCCATGAGTCCATTCAAGCTGCTAGCGCTCGTGGGGTTGCCTGTTGGACAACATGTTCAGGAGTCTCTCCATTCTGCGTTTGGGGAACGCTTCCACATTTCCGCGAACCAGCAGAAACTGATCGATGGGGGCGTTAAGGGGCTATGGCAACAACACGATGATGGCTCAGAATATATTCCGGAGAGCACCTCAGCACTCATGCAGTTCGGTTCGGAACCGTCATCGGCCGAGGAAGTGCTCCGCCGCACGCAGAATGCACTGGCGGACGAAATCGGCAGGATGCTCGATGAAGGGGTCGTGGCCGCGCCGCAGGACGTAGACCTGTGCATGATCACCGGTGCAGGCTGGCCTTTGTCACTCGGCGGAATCACGCCCTATCTTGATCGGACTGGCGCTTCGGAGCGCGTCAACGGACGCAGATTCCACGCACCCGGGGTCGCGTCAACGCCTGTATAGCGGACATTCAGCGCCCTTTGACTCCGGCAACCCGCCGGAGTCAAAGGGCGCTGAGCTCGTTAATCACATCCCGGCGGGAAGATCACGTCCAGTTCCCTGAGGTCAGCCTGTGACGGTTGCCAGCTTGCGGCCACAGCATTCTGACGGACCTGCTCCGGGCGGGTGGCTCCTGCGATCACGCTTGCGACAACAGGTTGTGATGCCAACCAAGAAAAAGCCACGTTGAGTTCGGACACGTCTCGGGCCCGAGCAAAATCCCCGAAGAGCCGCAACTGGTCCATGTCCGCGGTAGCCAGTAGATTGGTGCGCGAATGGGTAAGACGACTGCCAGCTGGCGCTTTCCCGCTGCTGTATTTTCCGGTGAGCAGACCGTTGGCTAATGGGAAATACGGAAGAATACCAATTCCATAGGCCTCCGCCGCTGGTAAGACTTCGGCTTCCGCCTTTCGATTCAGCAGGTTGTAGTGATTCTGCGCGGAAATGAAACGCGACCCTCCGTTGCGCCGTGCAATGAATTCAGCTTCCGCGATGGACCAGCCCGAGCGGTTTGAGTGTCCGATGTACCTGACCTTGCCCGCTCGGACGAGATCGTCCATGGCGCCCAGCGTCTCTTCTATGGGAGTGTCTGGATCAGGGGCGTGGAACTGATACAGATCGATCCAATCGGTCCCCAACCGTTTCAGCGAGGATTCAACTGCAGCCATGATGTAGCGGCGCGAACCACGCGCCCCAAAATCTCTACCGTTGAGTCCCTTGACATCGAGGCCAAACTTTGTGGCGATGACCACGTCCGCTCGCCTACGTCCAAGAGCCTTACCAAGGAGCTCTTCGCTCAGCCCTGGCGTCCGTCCATATGAGTCCGCCGTATCAAATAAGGTAATGCCCTCGTCCACAGCGGCCGAAACCAAAGCTGAAGCACCCCGTTGGGATTCCGATGCCGTGGATTCTCGTCCCAGATTATTACATCCCAATCCAACGGCCGAAACCGTCAATCCCGATGTGCCTAGTCTGCGATAGTCCACGTCTGGCTCCTTTTGGTGTTGTCATCCCGGGCGAAACGTGCTCGGTTAAAGAACGAATGGGCTCTTGGCCGGTAGAGGATGCCGCAACCGGTACCCCGTGTTCTCATCATAGGGGGCTACCCCTATTCTCAGTTTCGTGAAATCCAGGTCTGCTTCTCGGAGACAGATTTTGAGCGCATTGACGGCCTTTTGTGGATCAGGACTGAGGCAATTAATGTTTAATCTTCCAGGCCTGAACTCGCTCCCTTCTACCGTCCCAAGTCCACGCCACGCGAAGTGCCCTGTGATCGTTGCTACGGCTTTGCGCTCCAGGTAGCGGTCGCGCTCCGTGCCATCGGTGCTCTTCAACGAAAATTGAGCCACTACTCGTGACTGTTCGGCCTCGGGAATCACCTCATAGCCGTCCGCTATACACTGCTGCTCAAACGCTGCAAGCATGCGGTCAGCTTCCTCCGGGCCGACGTCGTCATTACCTGTTGTTTTACTTTGGTGACCCACGTGCCCGTGATTGACAACGAACTGCCCAACTTCGTCCTCGTACCAAGCCTCTCGAAAATCCATCGGACCATCGGGATTCCTGCGGTAGTACCTGATGAAACTCATGTGACTGAGCCTTCCTTCCGTGGTCCGACCTTTGTGTCGGCCAAACGTTCTTTTCCCAGCGTGGGCCAAATGGCAATAACGCGGTCGACAATTCCACCCAAAGTCAGGCCCGCCCGGTCCAGTATGTCGGCCCGGCTGCCGTGCCCTAAAAACTCCTCCGGTAACCCAACGCTTATGACCGGTACCTGGACGTGCGCTCTGGTCAGGGCCTGCCTGACGCGCGACTCAATGCCTCCACAGTCAATCCCCTCTTCAAGAACGACGACGAGTTGGTGTGAGGAGGAAAGGGCCGTGAGAGACGGCGGTACAGGCAGAACCCAACGTGGGTCCACGACTGTGCACTGCATGCCCTGCTCCTCCAACCGTTCCGCCGCGCCCAATGCCATGCGAGATGTGCTGCCAATAGCAATCAGCAGAACATCGCCGGTGTTGTTTTGTGGCTCTGCAAGAATATCGGATCCATCTGGCAGTCTTCGGACGGACCTGATGTCCGGACCAACTGCTCCCTTGCCGTAGCGCAACGCCGTCGGCGCATCATCAACATTGAGCGCTTCATCAAGTTCTTCCCGTAGCGTTGCTGCGTCGCGTGGGGCAGCGACCCGAAGGCCAGGGACGGTCTGCATCAAAGCCAGGTCCCACATCCCATGATGACTCGCGCCGTCCGGGCCGGTGACTCCAGAGCGGTCCAGAATCAACGTTACTCCTGCTCCATGCAGGGCAATGTCCATCAGCAGTTGGTCGTAAGCGCGGTTGAGGAACGTAGCGTAGAGGGCCACAACGGGATGTAGGCCAGAAAATGCGAGCCCAGCCGCCATGGTCAGAGCATGCTGTTCGGCGATTCCGACGTCAATTACACGCTCAGGTTTAGTGCGCGCAAGCACGCTCAGGCCGGTGGGCCCCGACATCGCCGCGGTGACAGCGACAACATCGGCGCGTTGCTCCGCGGCACGGTCGATCGCCTGAGCGAAGACATCGGTCCACGACGGTTCTGGCGTCAAGATCGGAATCACGGGCTTCCCAGTCTTCGGGTCAATAGCGCCTACAGTATGAAATTGGTCAGCTGCATCTGCACGCGCCGGGGCGTACCCTCGTCCCTTTTCCGTGACGACATGAACGACCACGGGGCATCCCATAGCTTTCGCTTCACCGAGGACTCGCTCGAGTTCCATGACATCGTGTCCGTCAACGGGACCAATGTAGCGCAGTCCCAAGAGTTGGAAGATCCCTCGCTTTTGGGCACCGCTACGGTTAGACGACCGCCATTCTGCCAGATGGCGTGCCACCCCACCCACGGTGGGGTCATAGGAACGGCCGTTGTCGTTGACCACAATAACGACGCTCCGGTTCAACTCTTCCGACAGATTATTCAGCGATTCCCATGCCATGCCACCGGTCAACGCCCCATCACCTACAACTGCGACGGCAGATCTGTCGGCAACACCCTGGAGCCGCCACGCGCGCGAGATTCCATCGACCCATGCGATCGACGCCGAAGCGTGGGAGTTCTCAACGATGTCGTGCCTAGATTCAGCGCGGTTCGGGTAGCCGGAGAGCCCGTCAACGGATCTCAACGAACGGAAGTCCTGCCTGCCCGTAAGGATCTTGTGAACATACGACTGATGCCCGGCGTCGAACACAATACTGTCCAGCGGTGACTCAAAGACTCGGTGGATGGCCAAAGTCAGTTCGACTACGCCCAAATTGGGACCAAGATGTCCTCCGGTGAGGGAAACGTTCGACACCAAGAATTGCCGGATGGAGTCCGCGAGCTGAGGAAGCTGAGTTTGAGGGACGCTGCGCAGTTCGGCTGGCGAACCTATCTGATCGATCCGCATCAACAACCGCCTCTCAGAATGCCTGGACCGGAAATACAAGGAAGACCCGCGATTACACAACGGAATCGCGGGTCTTCCTTGGTGAGCTCAGTTCGCCTATTTGGCGATCTGCCTCAGCACGTACTGAAGGATGCCGCCGTTGCGATAGTAATCAGCTTCACCTGGAGTGTCGATGCGCAGAACAGCATCGAAGCTGACCGGCTCTCCACCTTCAGGTGTAGCGGTTACCTTAACCGTGCGAGGCGTCTCACCATTGTTCAACGCCGTGACACCCTCAACAGAGAACGTCTCGGTCCCCGTGAGTTTCAGTGAGGTCGCGGACTCGCCTTCTGGGAACTGCAACGGGAGAACACCCATTCCAATCAGGTTTGAGCGGTGGATACGCTCGTAGCTCTGCGCTATCACCGCTTTGACACCCAGGAGCGCGGTCCCTTTGGCTGCCCAGTCGCGTGAGGAACCAGAGCCGTATTCCTTGCCTGCCAGAACCACTAGCGGTGTGCCGGCCGACTGGTAGTTCATAGCCGCGTCGTAGATGTAAGCCTGCGGACCACCAGTTTGGCTGAAGTCACGAGTGAACCCACCCTCGACGCCGTCGAGCAGGAGGTTCCGCAAACGAATATTCGCGAACGTTCCCCGAATCATGACCTCATGGTTTCCACGGCGCGAACCGTAGGAGTTGAAGTCTTTCCGCTCGACGCCGTTCTCCAGCAGATAACGACCGGCCGGGCTGTCTGATTTGAAGGAACCAGCGGGGCTGATGTGATCCGTGGTTACCGAATCTCCCAGCTTGGCAAGAACCCGAGCTCCGTTGACGTCCTCGACAGGATCGATGTCCATGGTCATGCCATCGAAGTATGGTGGCTTCCGAACATACGTCGAGTTGTCCTGCCATTCGAAGGTGTCGCCCTCTGGCGTGTCAAGCGCCTTCCACCGTTCGTCGCCGTCGAACACACCCTCGTAGCCTTTGGCGAACATTTCCTGATCAATGGACGCGTCCATGATCTCCTGCACCTCGGTGGGGTGTGGCCAGATATCCCTCAGGAAGACGTCGTTTCCTGCTTCGTCCTGGCCGAGGGCCTCTGTCTCAAAGTCGAAGTCCATTGAACCAGCCAACGCATAGGCGATGACGAGCGGCGGTGACGCCAGATAGTTCATCTTGACGTCGGGGTTGATCCGTCCTTCAAAGTTGCGGTTTCCCGACAAGACCGACGTTACCGACAGGTCATTGTTCTGAATGGCCATTGAGATTTCTTCTTCGAGCGGTCCCGAGTTGCCGATGCATGTGGTGCAGCCGTAACCGACAGTGAAGAAACCGAGCTTCTCGAGGTAAGGGTTCAACCCAGACTTATCGTAGTAGTCAGTGACGACCTTGGATCCAGGGGCCACCGACGTTTTGACCCAAGGCTTCGACACAAGGCCCTTGTCAACAGCATTGCGAGCCAAAACTGCTGCGGCAAGCATCACGGATGGATTCGACGTGTTGGTACAGGAAGTGATGGATGCAATGCTGACGGCTCCGTGATCGAGCACAAACTCACGGCCGTCTTCCATTCGGACCTTTACCGGATTTGACGGCCGCCCATTGGCGTTGGAGGCAGCCGAGTGCCGGACGGTTGACGTCATGGACGGAACGTCCGAGGCCGGGAAGGACTCTTCCAGTGCCTCGTCAAGGGCATCCTCGTTGCTGGCGCCAACGTAATTGTGCAGATCCTTGCGGAACTGTTCCTTTGAGTCAGTGAGCGCAATTCGGTCTTGTGGGCGTTTGGGTCCTGCAATCGAGGGCACTACCGTCGAAAGGTCCAGCTCAAGGTACTCGGAGAAGCGCAAATCCCGCGAAGGGTCGTGCCACATCCCCTGTTCCTTGACGTAGGCTTCCACGAGGTCCACGTTCTCTTCCGAACGACCAGTAAGACGCAGATAATCAAGGGTTACATCGTCGATCGGGAACATCGCGGCCGTTGAGCCGAACTCAGGGCTCATATTGCCGATCGTGGCGCGGTTTGCCAGCGGAACTTCAGCAACACCCTCACCATAGAACTCAACGAATTTGCCCACGACGCCGTGATGACGCAGCTGTTCGGTGATGGTGAGGACCACGTCAGTGGCAGTCGCGCCGGCGGGAATGCTGCCGGAGAGCTTAAAGCCGACCACGCGAGGAATCAACATGGATACGGGCTGACCAAGCATTGCGGCTTCGGCTTCGATGCCGCCAACACCCCAACCCAGTACTCCGAGTCCGTTGACCATCGTGGTGTGCGAGTCCGTGCCGACACACGTGTCTGGATATGCACGAAGGATGGGACCGTCCTCGGTCTCCACGGTCCGGGTCATGACTGTACGCGCCAGATACTCAATGTTGACCTGGTGGACAATTCCAGTTCCTGGGGGAACAACCTTGAAGTCATCGAACGCAGTCTGTCCCCAGCGAAGGAACTGATAGCGTTCACCGTTTCGCTGGTACTCGATCTCCATGTTGCGCTGCACGGCGTTGGCGTTACCGAAAACGTCAATCTGCACTGAGTGGTCGATGACCATCTCTGCCGGTGCCAGCGGGTTGACACGCTTGGCATCTCCTCCAAGAGTCTTTACTGCCTCACGCATGGTAGCGAGATCCACAACGCAGGGAACACCCGTGAAGTCCTGCATGAGTACTCGTGCAGGAGTGAACTGAATCTCCGTTGTGGGCTGCGCCTCGGCATCCCACTCGCCTACCGCACGGACGTGTTCTGCCGTTATGTTTGCGCCGTCTTCGGTGCGAAGCAGATTCTCCAATAGCACCTTGAGGCTGAATGGAAGGCTCTGCGCACCTTCAACCGAACTCAGCCGAAAAATTTCATATTTCTTGCCTTTGACATCCAGTACACCCTTGGCACCAAAACTGTCCGCACTATTCATTACAGGACTCCTCTCGCCACAACTTCATCTTTGCCCCGTACCCCTATACCCGCTAGTAAGGTACGCCTTAGAGTGGGCCTCCCGTGCCAACGCGCGCATGGGCGTGAAACGGAACTTCTGATCCCATCCTATCCCCGCCTGCGTACGGCTCAGGAGGCGGGCTCGAGAATGGCGACCGATTCCATGTGGTGGGTGTGGGGGTACAGATCAAAAACTCTCACGTTCTTGAGGCCCCACCCGGCGGCACTGAAGTACTCGACGTCGCGGGCGAAAGACGCCGGATCGCAGGAAACGTAGACTGCTCTGCGCGCCAGGGAACTCACGATGCGTTCGACCACAACACGTCCCGCGCCGACGCGAGGCGGATCCAACACAA
Organism: Actinomycetales bacterium; assembly: GCA_038199985.1. Classification (GTDB taxonomy): domain Bacteria; phylum Actinomycetota; class Actinomycetes; order Actinomycetales; family Micrococcaceae; genus Arthrobacter_J. The sequence goes on from JBBPYK010000050.1 coordinate 20,794, forward strand.
CACCCGTGAAATCCTTACGCCCCATCGCGAGCAATCGTTCCACCTTGCCCTGCTGTACATCGACGCCAGGGTATCTGTGCAAATTCTTGCGAGCGTCTCTGCTCGCCGTGGGTGAGCTCTCCATAGACAGCACTGTGCCGTGCGGGCCAACCCTATCGGCCAAAGCGGCGGAGAAGAGTCCAGCGCCTGCGTATAGATCTGCAAGCTGTTCATCGGACTGAGGATTAAGATTTTCCAGAACAGCGGTGGTCAATACGTCTGGCGCAGACGTGTGGATCTGCCAGAAACCCGGTCCAGACACTCGGAAGCTGTTGAGCCCAACAACCTCGCGTACCCAGGTCCTTCCTCGCACCCGTTCCACTACACCGTGCTGGCCGACGATGGCCAAAGACATCTCCCCCACAAGTTTTCGAGCCGTTCGGTGCACGTTGGTTGCGGGCACACCCTCGCGCGGGTACAGGAGAATCAACACCGACTCTCCCGACGACGGCGCGGCGACTTCCACCCGCTCCATTCCTGAAAAATTTTGCTCCCATAGCCTGAGATCGTTGATTGCCTGCACCGCCAGCGGCATTGCCTGCACAGGGATCAGATCATCGGATCGATAAGGATGCATCGCAAGACGGCCGTCGGCAGTGACCGAAAAAGCAACACGGGAACGCCACGCCAGCCCATCCGTTGTCACGTCAGGAACGGCCTCCACCTCAACACTTCGCTCAATTCCGGCAAGCCGCTTGAGCTGCTCCGCGAAAACTTGGCCCTTCAACTTCCGCTGCGCAGAGAGATCTATGTGGCCCCACTCTGCGCCGCCGACTGGCAGCCGATTTCGAGTGAAAGCCTTCAACGCGTCTGCTTCTGGCCAGAAATGATCGACCCGGTCCGGAGCAGGTTCCAGCACTTCGGCAACGTCACCACGCCAGAAACGGGCGTCGTCGTCGTGGTCCACCAGTCGAACGCTCACCCGCTCACCAGGGATCCCGTGCCGGACAAAGACCACGCGGCCCTCATGGCGCGCAACACAATGGCCGCCATGGGCAATAGGGCCGAGGACGAGTTCGAGGAAATGATCCATGTCAGAGGTCCTGATACTTTCGTGAGGCTTCGGAGGAGGCCAGTTGCCAAGGGACACTAGCCACCATGACACCTGGTTCAAAATGCAGCCGAGTCTTTATTCGCAGGGCCGTCTGATTGTGCATCAATTGTTCCCACCATTTACCAACTACGTACTCAGGAATGTAAACGACGACCAGGTCCCGCGGAGATTCGCTTCGTATGGTCCTGATGTATTCCAGAATCGGCGAGATGGTGTCACGATAAGGCGACGCAAGCACCGTAACCGGTACTGGAATACGATACCGTTCCCAGTCTTGCAGCGTACGACGCGTTTCTTCTGGGTCAACGTCAACGACGATTGCGTCGATTTTGGACGGCCTTGATGCCCGCGCAAACGCGAGAGCGCGCAGCACAGGTTTGCGCACGTGTGACACAAGTATCACCGCATGAACCCGCGACGGCAGCGCCTTCGAGACGTGATCTGCCTCGATTGTCAGCTCCTGCTCCACTTTCTTGTAGTGAGCGTGCGTCGCGAGCATCAACAAGGCAAGTACGACGATCGCCAGAACAGCGATCCACGCGCCGTAGCGGAATTTCGTCACCAGTACGACCACGAGAACAGCTGCTGTGAGCGCAAAACCAACTACATTGATTGCCCGAGATTTCATCATGCGGAACCGTGCGGAAGAATCCGGGGTGGACCGCAATTCCCTGGTCCAGTGACGTACCAGTCCCAGCTGAGTCAAGGTGAATGAGACAAACACTCCCACTATGTACAGCTGGACGAGTGCTGTGACGTCCGCGTCGAATATCAGAATCAGCACAATCGCGGCGATACCGAGCGCGATGATCCCATTACTGAACGTGAGGCGGTCACCTCTGGCACGCAGCTGTTTCGGCAAAAAGCGGTCAATGGCGAGTGTCGAAGCGAGAGTGGGGAAACCACTGAACGCTGCATGGCTTGCAAGCACCAATACAAGTGCCGTGGAGGCAACGACGACAACGAACAGAATACTGCCGTCGTTGAATATGGTCGCGGCGAGCTGGCCCACGACGGGGTTCTGCACGTAGTCATCCGGTAGCGGCTCACCATCTCGAAGCAACTGAGTTGCTGGATCCTGCACCAGATGCACCCGCGTGACACGGGCCAGATAAATGACACCCGCGGTCATCGCACCTGCGATGACGCCCACAAGAAGCAATGTCGTGGCCGCGTTCCGACGCTTCGGTTTCTGGAAGCTTTGAACGTTACCGCCCGGGCCCTCCAAACCAGTCAGTGCTGCCGCTCCTGTGGAAAAGGCGCGAAGCACCAACAGCGCCCCTGCTAGACCTACTAGACCCGAGTCAAAACCGGCCTGAGGAATGATCTCGAGATCGGCACTTGGGGCTTTTCCCAGAGTGCCGTTAAGACTGCGAACGAGCCCAATCGCACACATCCCGAGGATAGAGACCATAAATATGTACGCAGGAATGGCGATGGCACGGCTTCCCCGCCGCACCCCACGGAGATTGAGAAGAACAAGGATGGCTACCCCTGCTACGGCGAATATCGTTTCCCCATCACGCAGCGCGGGGAAAGCAGAAATTACGTAATGCGCAGCCGAGGACATCGACACGGCGACAGTCAATACATAGTCCACCAACAGCGCGGATGCCACGGTGACACCCGCCCGGTCACCCAAATTGCGTGACGAAATCTCATAGTCGCTCCCCCCTGTCGGGAAAGCGAACACAGCCTGCCGGTAGGAGGCCACAATGACAAGGAGCACAACGACGACGCCCAGACCAACCCACGGCGACAGCGTCAGCGCAGCTACACCGGCCAGTGCGAGTGTCAAAATAATTTCATCGGGGGCGTACGCCACGGAGGAGAGCGCACTCACCGAAAAAACGGGCAACGCCGTCCGCTTTGGGAGGGATTCGCGGCGGAAATGATCGTTGCGGAACGGTTGCCCGACCAGAATTCGTTTCACCGCATCAAAAAATGTCAGCACATCGCTAAACGCTAGTCTCAAAGCGTCGTGCTGGCGAACAGCAGCTTCTGGAATACGCTGGTGCAGTACAGCTGGACAAGACGTGAGGAACCGGGAATGGCACATTTCGTGATCATGGGCTGCGGCCGCGTCGGCGCCACCTTGGCGCACACCCTAGAGGATTCTGGCCATTCGGTTGCAATCATCGATCAGAACGAACGGGCCTTCAACCGTTTGCGGTCCTCGTTTGTCGGCCGCACTGTTACAGGGGTTGGGTTCGATCGAGACACTCTACGCGAAGCAGACATAGTCAACGCCTACGCATTCGCGGCCGTCTCGAGCGGCGATAATTCGAATATTCTCGCCACACGCGTCGCCCGAGAAACCTTTCATGTTCCGCACGTTGTTGCACGCATCTACGATCCAGGACGAGCTGAAATATACCAACGGCTGGGCATTCCGACGGTCGCTGCGGTGCGGTGGAGCGCAGATCAGGTACTGCGGCGTATTCTGCCGGAGCAAAGTATTAATGGAGATTTCCGTGAATCTTCCGGCCGTCTGATTTTGGGCGAGCTATCCCTCCACGAGGGCTGGGTGGGTAGCACTCTCTCGGACATAGAAACGGCCGCTGGCGTCCGTGTGGCCTACCTGACCCGCTTCGGCGAGGGTGTGCTTCCTGGCCATGACACCAGTTACCAACAAGGTGATGTACTGCATGCAATGATGCGCGTGGCAGCAACGGACGACGTCACCCGTGTTCTGTCGCAGGCGCCCGCGAAGGAGTCAGAATGAAAGTTGTTATCGCCGGGGCTGGCAGCGTTGGGTCCTCCATCGCCCGCGAGCTCATGAGCCATGGGCACGACATCCTCCTGATCGACCAGAAACCCGAATCCGTTGTTCGCAGCGGCATAGAGAACGCTCGCTGGATCATCGGCGACGCTTGCGAACTGACAACACTCAAGGACGCACGGCTCGAAGACGCAGACGTCGTCGTCTCGGCTACCGGCGATGACAAAGTGAATCTGGTGGTTTCCCTTCTGGCGAAGAGTGAATTTGGTGTGGGAAGGACGGTGGGACGTGTCAACAATCCCAAGAACGACTGGATGTTCGATGATTCGTGGGGCGTTGATGTGGCGGTGAATACCCCTCGGCTCATGACAGCCCTCGTAGAAGAGGCCGTTGAAGTGGGAGATGTTGTGAGGCTCTTGACGCTCCAGAGCGGAGTCGCCTCCATCGTGGAGTTCACGGTGCCTCTGACCTCGGCGTTCCTTGGCAGAACATTAGATTCGATCACCTGGCCTGCGGACGCCACGGTGGTTGCCATCTTGCGTGACGATCAACCCATCACGCCCAGCGGCGACGACGTCATCGACAGCGGCGACGAATTGTTCTTCATCTCGACTATCGCGGCCGAGGACCAACTCCGCGAGCTGCTCATGGGGAGTGCCGAAGACTGACATGGCCGCCCAAGTGGTGCTTCAGGAACGGTGCTCGTCGTCCGTTTGTTGGATCTGAGGGTTGTCCTCGGGGCTGCGGGAAACCAGCCATGCGAACCACAGTCCAAGCGCATACAGCGGTAGTCCCATGACAATTCGTGCAGTGGCGAGTTCAACAAATTGGTCAGCGGCGTATAGGGGCAGCTGGACGCTCAATCGCAGTGCAAGGACGCCGATCACGATCCACGTCGCTGTAGCGTAGGCGCGTCGCCGCCTAGCACTGGCCCGCCACTGTGTCCCTTCGCCGCGGATGAAGCCAAACAGCAGCCCGGCCACGGGCCACTTAATCGCAATCGAGAGGATCATCACCAGAATGTATCCGCCATTCACGAAGAATCCGGGAAGGAAGTAGTCGTTGGGGTCCCCACTTCTCATGGCCACGACTGCACAGATGGCCACGCCGGCAATCCCGACCAGCGCTTGCGTAATAGAAGCTCTCTGAACCAGCCGGACGATTGTAAAGACCATGGCAGAGACAATCGCCGCAGCCAAGGACCACGGAAGATCCCGCCCCACTGTGAACACGACGGAGAACACCAGTGCCGGGACGATACTTTCGGTCAGTCCCTGATACCCTCCAATGGTTTTCAGAACATCGATCTGGCCGTCAGCATTTTTTACTGCGGCAGCTCGGGCCAGGACTCCTTCGGTGGTTGAGTCGTGATCGGCTCCACCGGATTCGGCTCGCGAGGGACCCTTCGATGATTCTGGCCTCGGCTCGTTCACTGATTCTCCCTCGGACGGCCGATTATTTCGTACCGTGGATTATAGATAGTAGGCAGAGCCTCAACTGGTCTCACCATGCCCTCGAATGTAAGTTCCACGCCCGCCTCAATACCGGGAACCATCCTTTGGCCCATCCAGATCAAGCGCGCACGATGTCTACCCCAATACTGTTTTACTGCCCCTTCTCCGACTACTTCCGACCCTTGAGCCGGAACCTTCCGTGCGTAAACATCGGAGACGACGGCAGAAAAGCTGGCATTCTCGCCCACCGGCAGGACGGTAATAGACTCCACGTAGCCACGGCACACAGCACGACCTCTTTCCGGCAACTGCGCGATGGACGTAATTCGGAACGGATCTGGCGTCGTCCTTCGCTTCCGCTCCGCCGGATGTGCGTCAGCCAATCTTAGTGACTTCCGGTCCGCGCTTTACTTCATCCAGATCAGGGCCCTGTGCGGCCGCTGTTGCACCGGGAGCATCCTGGGGAAGCCGGAGAGGAAGTAAATCTCGTGGAGGCATGGGTACATCACCACGTACCACCACGATGTTGCGGAAGACTTCCTCCAACCCCGCCGCGGCCTCGCGATCAACAGCCGCCGAACCGCCAAAGACGCCTCGAAGGAACCATCGAGGGCCATCAATGCCGACGAAGCGGGCAACTCTGTACCCTGCGGTACCGTCAGTCGCCTGAGCAGGAAGTTTAGCGACGAGTTCAGTACCGAAGGTTCCGTCGACGGCATCTACGCCCCCTCCTTGGCTGCCAACAGATTCGGAAATCTGCTCACGAATTTCGTCCCAGAGCCCTTCACTCTTGGGGGCGGCGAAGGCCTGAAGTTGAAGACTTGATCCGTTGAGGTCAAGAGTGACAGCGACGACGCGCTTGGTGCTTTCTTCTACTTCAAGCCTGAGCTGCAGTCCTTCACGGGCAGCAATGCGGATTGCACCAAGATCCACGTACCCTTCGGTGGAAGGGCGTGCTTCCTCATCGAAAGGGCCAGTGGAAGTTTGTTCTTGAACGTTCTTCTCGCGGGACTCTGGGGCGCTGTCCACTGCGTCCTGATTCGTCCTGGTCTTTCGGCGCCCAAAAGCCATTCTTGGTCACTCCTTATATATGTGGATCGGCCCTAGCGGGCAGGAAAAGTGGTGGCTTGGTCCGCGCTGAAACCGCCAGTAGAGCCAAACCCGTCGCTTCCGCGTGCAGAAGACGAAAGTTCGTCAACAATTTTAAAGTCTGCCATTTCGACCTTCTGAATGATGAGTTGGGCGATCCTGTCGCCACGAGAAATTCGGAAACTATCGGAACCATCCGTGTTGAGGAGAGTGACAGCAATCTCTCCCCTGTATCCGGCGTCGACGGTTCCCGGTGCGTTCACGATGGTGATGCCGTGTTTGGTGGCAAGCCCGGAGCGTGGGTGGATAAGACCTACATACCCGAAGGGCAAGGACATACTCACACCCGTCGGGATGAGCCGACGTTCGCCGGGTAGCAGTTCACAGTCCATGGTGCTTCGCAGGTCCGCCCCCGCGTCGCCAGCATGGGAGTACGACGGCTTTTCCAAGCCTTCATCGAGGAGCTTTAGCTCCACGGTCAATGTTGTACGGCCTTCTTGCACTGTCTCACCTGGATCTATTTGATTGACGTTCCAACGATGTTTGAGAACCCGCGACCGCCGGACAAGCCCTATAAGGACCACTTTAGCGTGTCCACGATCGATGGTGCCAAGGTGAAAACCCTGCGGAAAGGTGTAAAGCTGAAGCCATGTCGACTCCAGATCACCAATCCCCCACTCCCGTTGAGCCGCTCTACGAGGAACGGCTCTGGCCCGCCGTGTGGATCTGGGCAGTTGCTGCCTGCGTTGCCGGTGCGTCAGTTCTAGTGTTTGCTCCCATCAACGTTACAACCGGAATCATTGCGGCCATTGTTGTGGGAATAGTTCTGGTTATCCTACTTTTGCTCTCCACCCCCCGGATCAGGGTCACCCAAACGGAACTTGAGGTGGGACGCGCCCGGATCGAACGACGCTACGTGGGCGACGTCGAGGGCTTCTTGGACGACGCGGCGACTGAGCAGCGAGGCACTGCGCTCAACGCTCTCGCGTTCCAGTGCATACGTGGTTGGATTTCCCCTGTGGTGCGTATTGAGATAACAGACGAAATGGACCGAACCCCCTACTGGATAACATCCACGCGGCATCCGGAGAAGCTCGTTTCAGCTCTAAGGTCTAGTGGTTAGAGACTCTGCCCGCCGCCTGCAGCTGAGGAAGGCCTGGATCAGCCCTCACAGTCCTTGCAGAAGACCATCCCGCCCTTTTCCTTCGCGATCTGCGAACGGTGCCGGACAAGGAAACAAGATGCACAGGTGAACTCGTCTTCCTGAGCTGGTAGAACCCGGACTAGAAGCTCTTCGCCGGATAGGTCCGCTCCGGGGAGTTCGTACCCGTCGGCGGCTTCCGTCTCATCCTCATCTACCACGGCAGACTGCTTGTCTGTCCGCCGCGTCTTCAACTCTTCAATGGAGTCCTCGCGGAGTTCGTCGTCGGTTTTCCGCGGCGCATCGTAATCAGTCGCCATAGTGTATTGCTCACGCTCCGGTGGTTGGGGGCCTTAGATATAACTTCGGGGGTCCAATAGGGCTTCGTCATGGCCCGGCGAACTGTTTGTTCACAACGCTGCGAGACTTGTTTTTGTGCCCGTAACGGACAGATTGTTGCGCATTAACGAAAAAATTGCCAGCCGAGAGCCTCATTGCCCAGTTCAGTGCGCGCCACGCCCCGGCAGCTAGTATGAATTGGCCTCCAACAGTGGCAGAGTTTCGCATAGGAAATTCATCATTCTGGCGGAGGGTTCTATGCAGGAGCTACGGCTAGTAGGCGTCCACGAAAACGGCGGGCACCTGCTATTGAGCGGAGAAGGAAGCGAAACCTACAGCTTGCCGATCAACGAGGCCCTGAGAATGGCCGCGTCGCATCAGAGTTCGCAAGGGTCCGCTTCGACGCGGGTCCCCGGCGACCAATCCACCATGACTCCACGCGATATTCAGGCACGAATTCGTGCGGGGGCGACGGCAGCGGATGTAGCAGCAGAATCCGGTGGCGATATGGCTCATATCCTGCGCTACGAAGGGCCGGTTCTTGCGGAGCGAAATTACATCGCTGAGCAAGCGCAGCGAGTTGAGGTCGCGGGACCGTTGCCATCCAACGACGGCTACCGCTCAGTCTTCGGCGACACTCCTGCGAAGCTGGTGGACATGGTGGAGCACCGTCTGCGTTCGTTCGGAGTGGATCAAGACGATGTCCGGTGGGATGCCTGGCGCGGACGCGATGGCGTCTGGGAAGTCACCGCACAGTTTGATTTGCCTGAAACCCCTGTTGACGTGGGCGAGGCGCCGCCCGCACGTTGGACGTTCGTACCCGCCCGCAAGGCAATCACCAACGCCAATCGTTGGGCACAGATCCTCAGTGAGCTGGAGCCTCTGGACGGCCCACTGCCAACCCGGCGGCTCAGCGCCGTCGCAGACCGTCCTTTTGACTTCGAGGCAGATGCAGGGAAGGAGGCGGTGCAAAATCCCCCTGCCACGGACCACAGCGCCGAACCCGATGAACTTCTTGACACCCTGCGCTCACGCCGTGGACAGCGCATTGGGGCTGACGAGGACGGCGATGACGCTCTCGCGCTACTCCTCAGCCGCGGAAGTATTCCTGCAGCACACCCCCGGGATGAGCAGGGTCCGGATAATTCCGGCAACCTTGATTCGGGTGACCACGAACCGGAGTCGTCTCCGATTGCCGAAGAGCCCTCTCGGCGCTTCGCTTCTTTATCTCTGGCACCGTCCCTCCCAGCCGATGGTGACGGTCTTCCCCAACTGCACGACGGCGTCAGTTCTTCTACGCACGAGATCGTCATCCCGGCCGGTGATGTTCATCGCGATTATCTGCGGACCGTACCTGAGCCGAAGCAGCAGGACGAGGCCGGAGCAGAGCCGGAAAGCGTGGCAGTGGAACCTTCTGACCGCAAAAACGTGCGCCCAAAGCGGTCCTCAGTGCCCAGCTGGGACGAAATCGTTTTCGGCACCAAGGGTGACTAGGCTAACTGTGTCTATCCGGGCCGGTGCAGGGTCAGTAACGGAACCTCGCGCTCCGCTCTGGTGAGCGAGCCATGCTGTCCCACAACGGACATGGCAGATTCCGAGACTCGTCGTCCGTCGAAGAGCGCGATTGGCTCTCGGGCAGCAATCAGCACATCGCCGATGCGCTCGTAAACGCTTTCCAGCACATCGCCGAAGTACCCGGCGGCAATCGCTTCCTTCCGGGTCAGAATCCAGGCCCTCGAACCATACGTCTGGCGCCAGGCATTCAGTAGGGCTGACATTCCCTCCGCGTCGAGTTCCGGTTCTGTAAACAACTGGACCAGACGCGGTTCACCGGCAGTGTGACGCACTCCGCTAATGAGGCTGGGTTCCAGCGAGTAGTCAAACCTCTGCTCGGGCGCAACATCTACCATTCCGTGGTCAGCTGTCAGCAGAAGCAGGGTATCAGGAGGCAACTTCGCAGCGAACCTGCGCATGGCCGAGTCGATTTCCTCTAACTGCTCCAGCCACTGCACAGATTGGCATCCATAGCGGTGCCCCGCCTTGTCCAGCTCATTCCAGTACTGGTAAACAAGAGCGGGGCCGGGCCGGCGCAGCTCTTCCAAAGCATTGGAAACCCTTGCGTGTACTCCGCTGGCAGGAGAAAAATCCCCTCCGCGAAGGCACGCCCTGGTCATAGCCGAATCAGCGAAGCGCGGCAGGCTCACAGTGGTGACCCTAAGGTGTTTGGCCGCACGCTCCAGCACGGTCTCGTGGGGCTGCCAACGCTCCGGGTCTACATTTGCGTCCCATCCGCCCAATAGGTTCACTACTTTGTCCTGCCCCGGGTCCAGAACGTCATAGCCGGTCATGCCATGTAGTCCCGGAGCAAGCCCCGTGCCGAAGCTCCCGAGGGAGGCCGCCGTCGTGGTGGGTACGGCTGCGGATAGCGTGCGGGAACCTACGAGCGTCGAGCGCAAGAATGGTGCGTGGCTGCCGTGTTGCCTGAGCAGGGATTTACCAAGTCCATCCACCAAAACCACGCAGATCCGTCCTGCGGATGGGAGCTCAAGACTATTCTGGTATCCATCCACGCCCAATACCGCCGCGCAACTCGGCAAAACGTCGGCGATGGTGTTGTGACCATAATTCGGCGCGGGTGGGAGTGGTTCTTGATGGTGATTCTCAGTCATTTGTGGATTACCGCAGGTGCCTGTTGCGGCTGAAACGTCCTGCAACAGACCCTTGGGCCTCGGGCACAGTCGCGTGACCTGCCCCGGCGGGTCCAGTGTTCGCTTTTCGGAGAGACCTCGCAAAGAACTTGGCGTTCTCAACAGCCTCCGCGCCGTCCGCCTCCACGCTGACGCGCAGCACGATGTCCTCCTGTGCGATCGTTCCCGTATAGCCGTGGTCTGCGTCGCATTCAGGGTCTGCACATCCGGCTGGGCCCATGTCCAAACGCTGGCCTCCAGTCCATGCGATAGCCAGCGTCAGCTCGCGAGCCTGATCGGCGGACGTGTAGTTCTGTGGCTGTGCATAAACATAGCTCAGAACAACGGATCGAATCTGGCTGACGGGCACCGATTCCGTGGAGATCTGCGCCATGATTTGCTCTCCAGCATCATCGAGTTGCTGGTCGTCGACATGTGCCACGACCAGCATGTCTTCGGTGAGAACGAGGACCGTAATGTGTCGATGGACTTCCGTCCGATCAAAGTGCGTTTCAAGTTGGACCACATGCGACAACGGCGCCCGGCCGTCCAACGCATCATGGACCACATCTGCTACCAACATGGGGTAGAAACCCGATCGTTCCAGAGCGGCATCAAGATCACGGCGTTCGGCGGAAAGTGAAGTCATGAATCCAGTTTCCCTTATTTGGGCGCCGCCCGCCTAACCAGCAGGCTAGTCCCTCATAGCGCGGCGCGCACTGTCGGTGCGCTGCCGTGGATTACCCACCTGCATATCGGCGCTGAGGACGGTTAGCCCGTTTGTAGAAACCAGGACCGGTCGAAATTCCAGCAACGCGATCTCGGGGTGGTCGTCCTTGAGCGCCGCCGTTCGTGTGATCAAATTCTCCAGTGCCTCAGTGTCCGCAGCCGGAAGTCCAGCGTATCCGAAAAGGCGGAGAGAGGCTCTCGGTGCCCGGACCAGCTCGCTGACGTCGACATCGGTCAACGGAGGAATCCCGTGTGCCCAATCATCTAAAAGGTCGACGGCGTCGCCGGACATTCCATAGGATAGGACGGGACCAAGCAGTGGATCTTCAATGGCTCGAATGGTACATGCCTGTCCCTCAGGCGCCATGGACTGCAATTCCATGTGTTGATCGCCGTAAGGTTTGAGCACCTCCTCCATGCGAACTATGCTCCTGCGCAGCGACTCCGGATCGGCAATACCGAGCCGGACCCCCCCGAGGTCCAGCCTCTGCCGAAGTCTCGAGTCTGTCGTTTTCAGCGCAACCGGCCACCCTAACTCCGCTGCGCGCTCCACAGCCTCTTCCGGTGAATCGAACCTCGCCGATGGAAGGACCCGAATGCCATAAAAACCCAGAATTTCCGCGGCCTGATTCGCATCGAGCTGGAATAGCTTTGCGTCTTCGACTCCTGCGGTCAGCTCTTCCAATCGAGCACTGGCAGCATCTGCGTCCAGCCCATCAGGCCGAAGGAATGTCCCGTGTCCCCGGTTGGACCATTCGGAGTACCCTACGATCGAAGCCAGTGCACCAACGGCGTCGCCCGGACTTGAGAAGGACGGCAGACCAGCTTGAGTGGTCCCTCCATCAACCGCGTTCACGGGAAGAACCCCGTCCGCCTGAATAGCAGGATCCAGAATCCCGCTGAAAGCGGCGATGACCGGTTTGCCATACTTGAGGCCCACGTTCCAGAGGCATTGCGCCAACGCCTCGACGCTTAGACCCGGTGATGGCAGCAGTGCGACAACTGCGGTGTGGACACTGTCTCTGGCAAGTGCTCCACCCAAAGTGCTTTCGAGCAGTTCAAGGGCAGGACGCATACCGTCGCTGAGTTCCAGGGCCGCGCTGAGCTGTGCAATCCGAAGCCCGTTGGAGGCGGCACTGTCGGCCACAACTTTGCCGAGGGCAAGGGAGTTAGAAAGGATTGCTACACCGTTGCCTGCAGGAAGCGGCTGCGTCGAACAAATCTGGGCAACGTCCATCAGCTGCGCACTCGTTGTCACCCGGATGACCCCGGTCTGTCGAAGCATCGCGTCAAGGGCACCTTTCGGAGCCTGCGTAACGCGCACTGCATGCCCTGGCGGAAGCTGGAGTCCCATAACATCAGATTTGGCGACGATGACCGGTTTAGTTTGAGCCAGACGACGGGCAATACGTGAAAACTTTCGGGGGTTGCCAATCGACTCGAGGTACAAACCCGCGACCTTGGTGTCGGCATCGTCTTCCCAGTATTGCATCGCATCGTTGCCGGATACATCTGCCCGGTTTCCAGAGGAAATCGTAGAGGACAGCCCCAGCGAGCGTCTGCTGGCAGCTGAGTACAGCAGAACCCCGATCGCGGCTGACTGGCTGAACAGGGCCAAACCGCCCTGCGGCGGCAGCTTCGGAGCCATAGATGCATTGAGGCTTACTTCTGGATTCGTATTGATCAGCCCAAGCGACGCCGGCCCGATGACCCGCATGCCGTTGGAGCGGGCTTCGCGCACCAACGCACGCTGCAGGGCGGCACCATCGTCGGCGTTATCTGCAAACCCTGCGGTAGTGATCACCAGACCCTTGACACCGGCGATTCCGCATTCGCGTACAACGTCCGAAACCTCCTCGTACGGCACCGCAATGATGGCAAGCTGAACTGGTCCAGGTAGATCGGAGATACTGGCGTAGCCCTTCATCCCGGCGATCTCCAGGGCATCCCGGTTAACCCCGTAGATTTCGCCCTCGAATCCTCCTTCAATGATGTGCTCAAGAATGCTGTACCCGACGGTGCCCCATTGCCGGCTCGCCCCGATAACGGCAATGGACGACGGCGACAAGAGGTCCGCGACACTTCTCGCCTCGGCGCGGTGCTCACGGGATTCCATGACGGCGAGAGAACGCTCCGTTGGATCTATGCTGAACTGCAGCATGACAACGCCGTCGTCGAAATGCCGGGAAACTTCATAGCCTGCATCCGCAAATACCATGATCATTTTGCGGTTTTCCGGGAGCACCTCTGCCGAGAAGCGACGGATACCGTTCTCTCGGGCAGCCGTGGCCAGGTGCTCTAGCAGGATGGAACCGAGCCCGCGCCCCTGATGCTTATCGGCAATGTTGAACGCTACCTCCGCCTCGGAAGAATTATCGAGCCGGTCGTAGCGGCCGATGCCGATGATCTCATCCCCCATCGTGATGACGAAGGCAACTCGGGATGTGTAATCGACGCGCGTGAACCTTTGGAGTTCTTTCTCTGTCAGGCGCGACTTGTACGTGAAGAAACGCAGATAGATTGACGTCTCAGACTGGGCGACATGGAACCGCTGAACTGCCTCTTCATCTGTGGGCGCAATCGGGCGGAGATGAGCGGTGCCACCGTCCCGCAACACAACGTCCGCTTCCCAGTATTGGGGGTATTGTCCGTGGTTCGCCATAGACTCACTGTAGTCACTGACTCAGCGCAGTGACGGAAACCGTACCCAGGAACCAGTAAGGACACCGTAACCATCATGGCCAGGCGCCAGGCAACACTGCCCCCGGAGGACTACACCGAGAAAATCATCGACGTCGATGTCACGTCTGAGATGGAGGAGTCCTTTCTGGAGTACGCCTATTCGGTAATCTATTCACGGGCCCTCCCCGATGCCCGGGACGGCATGAAACCAGTTCAGCGTCGAATTTTGTACATGATGACGGACATGGGGCTGCGGCCCGACCGCGGTCATGTGAAAAGTGCTCGGGTCGTGGGAGAGGTCATGGGCAAGCTACACCCGCATGGCGACACAGCGATTTACGACGCGATGGTTCGAATGGCCCAGGCCTTCGCGCTTCGGCTGCCATTGATCGATGGTCACGGCAACTTCGGTTCGCTCGACGATGGCCCTGCAGCTCCCCGATACACCGAAGCCCGTCTCGCGGCCCCGGCGCTTGCCATGACGGATCATCTTGATGAAGACGTCGTGGATTTCATTCCGAACTATGACAACCAGCTCACGCAGCCGGAGGTACTTCCCTCAGCGTTCCCCAACCTTCTCGTCAACGGTGCCACGGGCATCGCCGTCGGAATGGCCACCAATATGGCTCCGCACAATTTGCGCGAGGTTGTCGAGGCTGCCCGGCACCTCATCAATAATCCTGATGCCAACCTAGCTGACCTCATGCGTTTCGTTCCAGGGCCAGATTTGCCGTCCGGTGGGCGCATAGTTGGCCTTGATGGCATCAGGGATGCCTACGCAGGCGGCCGAGGGTCGTTCAAGACCCGCGCCAAAGTCGCCATTGAACAGCTCACTGCCAGGCGAACTGGCCTGGTAGTGACAGAACTTCCGTATATGGTTGGACCTGAAAAAGTTGTTGAGAAGATCAAAGACGCCGTCACGTCGAAGAAACTTCAGGGCATTTCTGACATCGTGGACCTCACCGACAGAACTCACGGGCTGCGTCTCGTTATTGAACTCAAGAACGGCTTCAACCCCAATGCCGTCCTCCAGCAGTTGTACCGCTATACCCCGATGGAAGATTCTTTCGGAATCAACAACGTTGCTCTGGTGGACGGGCAGCCCCGGACTTTGGGGCTTCTGGAACTTCTGAAGGTTTACACGGAGCACCGGATCGACGTCGTTCGGAGACGGACGGCTTATCGGCACAAACGTAAGTCCGATCGTTTGCACCTTGTTGAGGGACTACTCATAGCGATTGTCGATATCGACGAGATTATCCAAATCATCCGCGCCTCCGACGAAGCAGCAGCCGCGCGGACCCGGTTGATGAGAATTTATGACCTCACGGAGATTCAGGCAAACCACATTCTTGAGCTACGGCTGCGGCAACTCACCAAGTACTCCCGTCTGGAGCTAGAAAAGGAACAGGAAGACCTCATGCGGGAGATTGAGGCCCTGGCCTCAATCCTTGGATCAGATGAGTTGTTGCGTGACATGGTTTCCGATGAACTCGCGGTCGTCGCAGAGAAATACGGCACACCTCGCCGTACCATCTTGCTGGAATCAGAAGCTGCTCCTGCTATCAGCGGTCCGAGGGGTACTGCTTCTTCCCAAAGCGTCGCGAAGGCACCACTGTCCCTCGAGGTAGCTGATGACCCCTGCTGGGTCTTGTTGTCAGCTTCGGGCCAGCTGGCCCGGACCACTGGTCTGGACGGGGTGAGAGAAACCGGGCAACGTATCAAGCACGATGTCCTGACGTCGCTCGTAAAGACTAGTGCTCGTGGAGAAATTGGCGCCATCACCTCGCTGGGTCGCATGGTCCGACTGCAGGTCATGGATATGCCCGCGCTTCCCTCCACATCGTCGTTTCCGAACCTTGTCGCAGGCGTGCCCGTGAAGGAATTTCTGACCCTGAACAAGGCAGAGCGTCTAATCGGCCTGGTGTCGCTGTCCGTTCCGCTGGCGCTGGCAACAGCGTCCGGAACCGTCAAGCGAGTGAGCCCCGACTACCCTCTCAATCGGGACGAGTGGGACATCATCACTCTCAAACCCAAGGACAGCGTTGTAGGCATTTCGCCCGCAGACGACGACGACCAACTCGTCTTCATCACTCGACAGGCACGGCTTCTCAAGTACAGCGCCGCACTGGTTCGCACCCAGGGACGTTCTGCCGGTGGAGTGGCTGGTATCAAGCTGATGGCCGACGACGACGTGCTGTTCTTCGGCTCCGTGGGCGCGAAAGACGATCAGGCAGTTGTCGTCACCATCGCTACGGGCACCGAGGTCCTGCCCGGGACGTCACCTGGATCTGTGAAGGTCACGGCACTGGCCGAATACCCGGACAAGGGACGAGCGACTGGCGGTGTTCGTGCCCACAGGTTCCTCAAGGGAGAGGATGCACTCTCGTTGGCGTGGGCAGGCCATGGCCCGGCGCGTGCTGCGACAACCAAGGGCGTAGCGCGTGCGCTGCCCACTGAACACGGACGACGGGACGGATCAGGAATTCCGCTGTCTCAACCTATCGAAACTCTTGGTCCGAACACCGCCGCAGAGGAACCTACACCCTGAGGCGCCGTTCAAAAACCATAGAGCGCTGAGTTGCGGCATAACCTAGTCGTTCGTAAAGACCGAGGGCACCCGAGGGATTCTCGGTATCAACACCTAGGCCAGCGTTGTCCATTCCACCCCCGCGGAAACGGCGCATTGATTCCGCAAGTAGCGCCGGCGCCAAGCGGTGGCCGCGCCATTGCCGACGCACACCGAGTAACTCTGTATAGCCCTCGCGCCGTCCAACGCGCTCAGCGGAAGCCGCATTGAAGCTGGCCATCTGGTAAGCGGCAATCTCGCCAGAAGACGTGTCCATGACGGCTATACTCCAGTCGGGCTTAAATTCGGGATGGGTGATTGTGAAGTGCCACGATTCCTCGTCCCTGGGTTCACTCCCCCAATGGTCTCTGAACGCATCATTGTGTGCGCGACGAATGGCATCCGAAATATCTTCGCTGAACGTCACAAATTCAAAGCCATCGGCCAAGGGGACGTCAGGAAGCTCCTCCCCGAGGGGCCGTGTCATCTCGGTGAAGTACCTGACTACCTCTCCACCGTCAGAGTTGAAGAGCGATTCCTGCCCCGCATTTCTTTCCTCAACGTACGCCCTCAGCACGCCCTCAGCAGCGTTGTCCTCCGCAAGACGTTCGATTCCGCGGGCCGCCTGCCACTCCATGAGTGCCGTACCGATCCCACGACCGCGACATGTGGGGTCCACGCCGCCGGAGCCGTGCAGGAGCGTTGAACCTGGATTCTTCGTAACAAGAGCAAAAGCCAAAGCTATGCCGTTGCGGTCAATACCCATCACGGTATCCAGTAGCGGATTGTCTTTGCTTGAGCTGAGCGAGTGCTTCAGGTCCTCCGCGGTTTCAACCCAGTCGGGCTCGTCTACGGCAGCCATGCGTTTGAGCAAAGAATGCCACTGCTCGATATCCGTTGGGTTGATGCTTCTCCACGAGAGCTCTCCAGCAGCGGCTTTGGACAGGCGTGCGGCATCAGTCATTTCCCCATTCTAAACACCAGTATGCTCAAGATCGACATTTCTAGGTTCGGCCCGCCTGATGACTGCTAGCAGCCTTCGCGAACGATCATGGTTCTACGACATGTAGAAAGTCGGTCGAAAACACGATAAAATAACTGAAAGGCATCGCTATGGCCGCGGATAAGAACCTACATAGAATTGACAAAAGGATATAGATGGCAACGCTCGGTGAGCTTGAACGCACGGTCATGAACCTGCTTTGGGAAAGTGGCACTGCCGTTACGGCCAATAGTCTGCGCGACCGGCTGGCTTCGCAAGCAGACAATGGCGCTAGCGGTAAGGAACTGGCTGTCACTACTGTGCTGACGGTACTCTCACGCCTAGAGAAGAAGAACCTTGTAGAACGGGAGCGCGAAATCCGTCCGCACCGCTACAGATCCCTGACGACCCGAGCAGACCACACAGCGGAACTAATGCACGAAGTTCTCGGAAGCGTCCAGGACCGCGACGCAGTTCTGACTCGGTTTATCGGTAGCGTCTCTGAAACAGAAGCGGAAACACTGCGAAAACTACTCGGAGGCAGCAAGGGCTAGATGATCTCTATCCCGCTCCTCCTGGCCGCACTCGCCGTAGTGCTTGCGTGGCCGGTGCCTGTGCTGCTGTCGAGATCTCGCTGGCCCGTACGGTCACCATTCACAGCAATGGTCCTGTGGCAGGCCATAGCTCTGGCTGGAGGTCTCTCCATGATCGGTGCCCTCTTGGTCTACGGACTCGCACCATTAGGCCCGAACCTCCTGCAGTCAACATCGGAACTCTGGCGCGTCATCACGGAGAACAGGTCAGCGGAATCGCTGGGATTACTCCACGTCTTTGCCCTCAGCACAGCAGGGCTGCTAGGAACCCATCTCGTTTTCACTCTGTTGCTAACCTACGTGCGCATTCAGCATCAGCGGCGACGGCACCGCTCCAGACTCGATCTCTTGAGCTTCCCATCCGAGGAGGGTCCCGGCACCGTAGTCATCAGCCATCCTGTTCCCGTCGCCTACTGCTTGCCTGGCGGGGGGAAGTCCGTCACCGTTCTTTCAGACGGCCTTCTGGACATGCTCTCAGCAGACGAACTCAATGCCGTCATGGCGCACGAACGAGCGCACCTGGCACAACGTCATCATCTGCTGCTTTGGACATTCGCTGCGTGGCGTTCCGCGCTGCCGTGGCTCCCCACATCTCAACTCGCGCTCGCTTCCGTGAACTCTCTCGTAGAGATGCTCGCCGATGATGCGGCGCTTCTCCGCATCGAAAGAGCTTCACTCGTCAGGGCGATAGCCATCGTGGCTTCGGGCCAAGCTCCCCCATCTGGCGTCGGTAACGGCGAAGTGCTCAAGCCTCTCGCCGACCCAGTTCTTGACCGAGATCCGGAATCGATTCCAGAGCTGGAAAGTACCGCCGACCGACTTCGACGACTGCTGACCCCACAAAAGCCCCTACCGGCCATGACCAGGTATGCGTCTCTGGCTGGCAGCATCGCTCTTACTCTGGCACCGGCGGTGCTCCTGGTTGTACCAGGCCTGTGGTAGCGATCATTTGAGCCTGGCCTCAGCCGGGTCTGCGCATCAGGCATCGATTTGTTCGCGATCCAAACGGGCTGCGCCTGTCACGATGAACTCCTTGCGGGGAGCAACGTCGCTACCCATCAGGAGGTCAAAGACTCGTTCGGCTGCTTCTGCTTCCTGAATCCGTACGCGCCGCAGGGTTCGGTGTCTCGGATCCATGGTGGTTTCAGCAAGCTGTCCGGCATCCATTTCGCCAAGCCCCTTATAGCGCTGAATTGGTTCCTTGTAGCGTCGCCCCGTCTTTTCTAACTGACCAAGTATGTTCCGCAACTCTGCTTCCGAATACGTGTAGAGCGTTTCGTTCGCTTTTGACCCCGGGTTGACGACCTCAACTCGATGCAGTGGCGGGACAGCGGCGAACACCCGGCCGGCGTCCACCAATGGCCTCATGTAGCGGAAGAACAAGGTGAGGAGCAGCGTCCGGATATGGGCACCATCGACGTCAGCATCTGTCATGAGAATAACCTTTCCGTAGCGCGCTGCCTCTAATTGAAAGCTTCGCCCGGACCCTGCTCCCACAACCTGAATCAGAGCCGCACATTCGGCGTTCGAGAGCATGTCGCCTACGGAAGCCTTCTGCACGTTGAGGATTTTTCCGCGGATGGGTAGCAGCGCCTGATAGTCCGAGGACCGCGCCAGCTTAGCTGTACCGAGCGCACTGTCCCCTTCCACGATGAAGAGTTCGGACCGTGCGTTGTCATCAATACGGCAATCAGCAAGCTTGCTAGGAAGTGATGAGGTCTCGAGGGCGTTCTTGCGGCGCTGAGTCTCCTTATGTACTCGCGCGGAGATACGCGACTTCATCTCAGAGACAACTTTTTCCAGGAGTAGTGCGGATTGCGCCTTCTCGGAGCGCGCCGTCGAACTGAGCTTCGCCGCGATTTCCTTTTCAACGATTTTGGACACGATAGAGCGAACCGCCGACGTACCCAGAATTTCCTTGGTCTGACCTTCGAATTGTGGCTCGGCTAGCCGAACGGTCAAGACAGCAGTCAGGCCAGCGAAAACGTCGTCCCGTTCGATCTTGTCGCTTCCAGCCTTCAGCTTCCGGGAGTTGGCCTCGATGACCTTCCTGAACGTCTTTAACAGCGCTTGCTCGAAGCCACTCTGGTGTGTTCCGCCTTTTGGCGTCGCGATGATATTCACATAGCTGCGAAGCGTCGTTTCGTAGCCCACACCCCAACGAACTGCGACGTCTACTTCGCACTCGCGCTCCACCTCAGTCATCTTGCTGTGACCGCTCACGTCTAGGACGGGTACTGACTCTTTGAATTTACCGGATCCCTGTAAGCGCCAGATGTCCGTGACCGCGCTGTCGGCGGACAAATAATCCGCGAACTCGGAGATCCCCCCGTCGTGCTGAAAAACTTCTTCCACGGGGCCGTGCTCCCCTGGGGTTCCCGGTAGCTTCCTCTCATCCCGAAGCGTGAACTTTAGTCCGGGGACCAAGAACGACGTTTGTCTGGCCCGCGCCTGCAATTCCTCGTAAGAGAACTTTGCGTCCGGAGTGAAGATTTGGTGATCAGCCCAGTAGCGGATCCGAGTACCTGTAACTCCTCGCTTGGCCTTCGCGACCACGTCAAGCCGTGAGCTGTCTAGGAACGGTTCAAAATCTGCCCCGTATCTGGGCGCCTTACCTTTATCAATGAACCGCCCCGGTTCGCCGCGACGAAACGACATTTGGTGCGTCTTCCCCGAACGATCAACCTGGACATCCAGTCTCGATGACAGTGCGTTGACGACACTGGCACCAACTCCATGCAGTCCGCCAGAGGCCGTGTAGGATCCGCCCCCGAATTTGCCGCCCGCATGCAGTTTGGTAAAGACGACTTCGACTCCGGTCAATCCGGTCTTGGGTTCCAGATCGACAGGGATTCCCCGACCGTCGTCATGGATCTCCACGGATGCATCCGGGTGGAGGATCACCGTGATGCTCTGTCCGTGCCCGGCCAAGGCCTCATCAACTGAGTTGTCGATGATTTCCCACAGGCAGTGCATCAGCCCCCGCGAATCCGTAGACCCGATGTACATGCCAGGACGCTTGCGCACCGCTTCTAGTCCTTCCAGGACAGAGAGGTGGCGCGCGTTGTATTCAGAGCCAGGTGTCATGCCTCCACGTTATTCGCTCCGGAGCGTCTACCGAGCATCGGCGTGCCGCATGGACCCTTTGACGCCTCCGCGTTACCCGAACGTGATACGCGCACAGCGAAAGACGGGCGTGGATGTGAAGAAATTGATGCTCAAGGTGGTTGTATTGAGTATCAGCATTCTGAGGAGGTCACCATGACAACAGCAGTAGCCAGCCGGGAACTAAATAGCCTCGACCGTTGCGACCGCTGCGGCGCTCAAGCATACGTTCGTGCAGTGCTCGAATCATCTGCCGGGGAACTGTTGTTCTGCGGTCACCACGCGAGGTCCGTTGAAGCGACCCTGCGTCCCATGACAGCTGAATGGCAGGATGAGACAGCACGCCTTCACGAAAAGGAACCCGTTTCCGTCGACGACTAGGCGTGAGAGGGTCACAACGAACTCTCCAGCATTCTTAATCACCTGTGGCGCGTACCCCTCTTGGGATACGCGCCACAGGTGATTAAGAATGCATAAGCCAACCAATAGGCTGGATGGCCCGGTTAGTCGAGGTAGTCCCGCAGAACCTGAGACCTGGATGGATGCCTCAGTTTCGACATGGTCTTAGACTCGATCTGTCGGATCCGCTCCCGAGTTACCCCGTAAACCTTTCCGATTTCGTCCAGCGTCTTTGGTTGACCATCTGTCAGACCAAAGCGCATGGCGACCACTCCGGCCTCTCGCTCAGAGAGCGTATCCAACACTGAGTGCAGTTGCTCCTGGAGCAAGGTGAAGCTGACAGCGTCAGCAGGAACCACTGCCTCGGAATCCTCAATCAAGTCACCGAATTCTGAATCACCGTCCTCGCCAAGGGGCGTATGCAGCGAAATCGGCTCCCTGCCGTACTTCTGAACTTCCACAACCTTCTCTGGAGTCATATCGAGCTCAAGCGCGAGCTCCTCTGGCGTCGGTTCACGTCCAAGATCCTGGAGCATCTGCCGTTGTACCCGGGCGAGCTTGTTGATGACCTCGACCATGTGGACAGGAATGCGGATGGTCCGGGCCTGATCGGCCATGGCGCGGGTAATCGCTTGTCGGATCCACCAGGTTGCGTAGGTCGAGAACTTAAAGCCCTTGGTGTAGTCGAACTTCTCAACGGCTCTAATGAGCCCGAGGTTGCCTTCCTGAATCAGATCCAGGAACAACATCCCACGACCGGTATAGCGCTTGGCTAAAGACACAACGAGGCGAAGGTTGGCTTCAAGTAGGTGGTTCTTGGCGCGCTTACCGTCAAAGATGATCTGCTGGAGCTCTCGCTTCAGCTTCGAATCCATGCTCGAATTCTTGGCGATCTTATCTTCGGCAAACAGTCCCGCCTCAATGCGGAGCGCCAGATCGACTTCTTGC
This sequence comes from Actinomycetales bacterium, assembly GCA_038199985.1. Classification (GTDB taxonomy): domain Bacteria; phylum Actinomycetota; class Actinomycetes; order Actinomycetales; family Micrococcaceae; genus Arthrobacter_J. The sequence continues at coordinate 43,326 of JBBPYK010000050.1, forward strand.
TCAGCGTTGAGCAGCGCCACTTTGCCAATCTGCTTCAGGTAGTCCTTGACCGGATCTGCCGTAGCCCCAGCAGAAACGACCTGCTGCGCGGGTGCGTCGTCGTCGTCGGCATCCGAGTAGACGAAACCTGATCCCGTTGCGGCCGCCGTACTGGCAACAGCTGCGGCCTTCTCGGCGCTGATACGAGATTCCTGATCCGATCCGTCATCCGCGGCGTGATCGTCTTCAGCTGCTGCTTCATCCACGGGATCCGGAGACTTGGTTCGCTTAGTCGGTGTCTTCACCGGCTTCTCCGCGGCCTTGCGTCCACGCTTGGGCTTGACCTCTGCGGCGCCCTCTTCCGAGCCGGAGGCCTTTTGGTCCTCTGGTTCTGCGGTCTTGGCAGCCGCCGCAGTGGATGCCTTCTTGGTGCCCTTGGACGCCGGGGTCTTACGGGCAGGAGACTTCTTTGCCGTTTCGCGCGGTGCTGCGGAGTCAGCATCCTCGACGGCAGGAGTTTCTACTGTTGTGCTCTTTTTGGCCGACACAGAGAACCTTTCATACGGCGGGCTGCGGCGCTACCGACGGGGAACACCACTATGACCCTGTCAAGTCCGTGATTGTTTTCATGGGTGAGCGTCACTGCCCACCTCCATAAGAAGCAACCAGTTCCTACCACCGATTTGTTCCCGGTATGGAAACTTCCGGTGCCATGAAGCACGGACCCGACCGGGTCTCTGCGTTCATTATCGCACGATTCCGAACTGGACAAGAATCGCTTCAGGGCGTCCCGCTCCTTACGCAGCGTGTGCGCGATGACCAGACCAAGCGCTCTCCCGTTCAGTTGCCCAGACAGGCAGCTGGCCCCGATTCAACAGTTCGTTGAGCAACCACGCCAAACGGTAGTCCTGATCCCGCGCCAGACACATGTCAAAGAAACTGCCGGCACGTGATCCCCTTCCCCTTGCCCACTCGATCCATCCAAGCATGGTCAAGAGTGCACATTGAGGTTCACCAGCTGCCACTGCAGTCAGCAGCCGGAAGAGGTTATAGGCACGGTCCAAGCGCGACCAGAGCGGGGGCGTCACCGTTGTTCCGATAAGCACCGCGGCAAAGATTTCTTCGGGTCCGCAACCGGTGGCATGCTCGCGTTTACCAGGGTCGGCAGGCGACGCGTTCACGGCGCTGGCGAGGGCGGATGGAATCAGTACATTGGAACTGTTGCGTTCCTGTTCCACTAAACTGCAGGCGCGCGCCCCTTCCATCGCGTTCTCCGCGCTGGACGCTGCAAGTACCAGAACCGCGTCGCGGATATCCCTACTGTCTAGTGACGCAATCAAGTAAGCAGCCACATCAGGGTGATCGACGATCCACTCCGACTTTTGGGAGCGTTCCAACACGACATCCCACACGCTCAGCACCGCGCGAAATTGCTTATCGTCCTTTGGGCGCTGCTGCAGCGCCCGAGTCCAGGTCTCGTAGCCGCTCGTGACGATCTCGTGATTGGGCCATGGGCCAGCCACTGAGCGAACGACGGCAGCATCCAGCGACTCGTCATAGCTGCTGCCCCTATAGATGAGTTCAGCGTTGAGCTCGCTGTCCATGGCATCAGTCACCGGCTGCCCCGGCCACGGGCAGCATTGCTCGTCGCAGTAGAAGTCGCGCCAGAATCCCTTGGACACGAGCCACGCCGCTTGAATCGGTGTACCTTCGGTTTCAAGCACCAGTTCGAGGCAGTGCATCAGTTCCTCGTGTGGTGGTGATCCGGACTCGTCCGCTTCACCATCGGTATAGATCACTGCAATGACGCTGTCGGAGGTACGGTCCTGTTTAAGGAAGCCATGGGCTTGCACGGCAAAGTCCAGCAAGTTTTGGCTTGGAAGGTCAAGTCTGAGCGTGGCTCCGAGAATATTGGAGCCTACGGTCATGAGCACGATGCTCTCCTGAGGGATAAAGCCGAGAGCATGTGGGATGTACCCCAGAATGTCTGCGGGTGATCCGACGCTGAATTTGTTTGCTGAAGTAGTCATACGCACAGTCTTCTGGCCACGGCTTGCTGGAGACAGGGCGGATGACCCTATGTGGATAAGTGTGGATCTCGGTCCGGACCATCAGGGGTGTGGAGGAGGAGACCTACGTCCCCGGCGGTTCTTGAGCTGGCGCGCTGATTGACGACGACGCCGTTCGCGCTCCACCACGACCCTGAGCGGCGGGACCACTACACCGGTCCGTGCGAGCTGCCCGCGTGTACGTTTTCGCATGACCAGCAAACCGGAGATGCCCACACCCAACACAATGAACTGCACAGCAAGGGCAATCCGAAACGAGGCAAGCCCATATAGGCCGTTCGTCGAGTAACCGGTGATGACCAGCAGGTCAAGGATTAGCCCGATGAGATACATAGTGATCAGGGAAGCTAGGAAACCACCGACGTTCACCACACCCGTAGCGGTCCCAAGATGATGGGGCCGGTTAAACGTACGTGCGAAATCGAAAGCAATCATCGACGTCGGACCTCCTACAGCCAGAACCGCGATGAGAAGAATCAGAAGCCAGAGAGGCGCGGGACCCGGGTATAGGAGGACGCTGGCCCACGCGGCCGCGATAAGTCCTGCCACTGCCATCACCATGGTAGAACGGCGCAGCGGATGTCTGCCGACCCAGACTCCCATAAGCGGGCCTACAACCATGCCCACGACTACGAAGACCGTGAGCAGCGCAGATGCCACGGCTGGTTTCACGCCTTCGGCGCTGACCAGATATGGATAGCCCCAGATCAGGACGAACACGGTCCCAGAGAACTGCGTGGTGAAGTGCGTCCACAGACCTAGCTTGGTTCCCGGTTCCCGCCAAACTGCCTGAAGCGCTTCTCCCGTCTGGCGCCAGGACGGAGAGGATGGACGCGGCCCGGTATTTGGGGAGTCCCTAATAACAGCGAAACTGACGGCACAGGCTATGACCGAAAGTGCCGCCGCAGAAGTAAACGCCGTGCCCCAACCAAAGAACCTTAGTACAACGGCAAAAGGGACTACGCTCACTATCTGTCCGAGCTGCCCAACCATTCCGGTGAATTGCGTCATGACAGGGATCCGTCGTGGACTGAACCAGACGGGTAGCAAACGCAAGGCTGACACAAAAGTTGTTGCATCGCCTGCGCCGACGAGTAACCTTCCTCCAACGCCCTCCGATACGGTATCCGCCGTGGCGAGTATTAGCTGCCCACAGGCCATCAGGAAGGCACCGCTGACGATCATGGCTCTTGGGCCGAACCTGTCCACAAGAACACCAACAGGCACCTGAAGTAGCGCGTAGACCAGGATCTGAACCACAGTGAACATGGCCAAGATAGAAGCACTGGCGTCGAATCGGTCCGTAGCCGCCAGGCCCGCAACTCCGAATGTAGTTCGTTGGGTCACGGCCACGAGATAGGCGAAGACTGCTGCGCCCCAAATGAACCAGGCTCGCCTCCCACCGGCGGGGCGACCGCCCCGGCTCGCCGCCACCGTGCCCGTCAGCTCTCGTCACCGTCAGACTCGGTACCGAGCTGATCCATCGGGCCAGTATCCTCAGTACTGTCCGGGTGCACCTCACCAATCACCCTGTTGGTGCCTCCAGCAGCCCCATCTGCCGACTCTTCGCTGTCTGTCGACGCAAGGTAAGCCTCGACTGCGGCACCCAACTCATCGGCGTCCGCAAGTTGATCATTATCCTTGACCAGCAATGAACGCCGAACGCGGCTCTCAGCATGTTCGTCGTAGTGGCGTTCCAGACGCGTTACTACGCCCATCACATCATTGGAGCCTTCTACTTGTTCCCGAATTTGACGCTCAACTTGCCGACCACTTTCGCGAAGCCGGTCGGTGGGCAGCATCAGCCCAGTAGCGGCGCCCAGATACTCCAACGCAGCGACAGCCGCCTGTGGGTATTCTGCCTCGGCCAAATAGTGGGGAACGTGAACGACATAGCCCACCACATCGTGCTCTGCCTCAACGAGGCGAACTTCGAGAAGGTGACCGACCGACGCCGCAAGCTCCGCCGTCGGCCGCCAAGTGGACGCACCCTCAATAAGATCTGGACGGTTGCCATGCACGGTCACCCCAAGGGGGCGAGTATGCGGAACCGGCATCGGAATGGAATGAGTCCACGCCACAAATGACACATTCAGTTCGTCAACGAGCAACAACACTGCACCGATGAAGCGTTCCCACTGATAGTCGGGTTCGAATCCGGTAAGAAACAGAAACGGTTGACCGAGCCCATCGTGAAGCCTGTAGAGCTCAAGTCTCGGCGGTCGGTACCCCGTTAGATGGTCCTCCTCGAAGGTGACGCGAGGGCGCCTACCCCGATAGTCGAGTAATTGATCAGAATCGAAGCTCGCAACAAGTTCGTGGTCCAGGTAGTCAAGAAGTTCCGTTCGAATCTGAGATACGACCTGCCCAGCCTCAGCGAACCCGGTAAATCCCGCAATCAGCGGCAGACCTGTCAGCGATTTGGCTCGGTCAAGCGCAGCGTTAAAGCTGTACAGCTCGCCTGGATCTAACATCGTTGCCCCTTTCACTCCTAGACCCCATCTTAAACGCCGGAGGCACCCGTATTCATTCCGGGTGCCTTAAGCGTCCTATGCCTGGTGTATTAGCCGCGGACTCCGGTCTCAACAAACGGCGGGCGAACCACCCGGACGGCCAACTTCCGCCCGCGGATTTCCAGCGCAAGCTCGTCCTCAAGCTGAACGGACTGATCAACCAGAGCCAACGCAATGCCATTCTGAAGCGTTGGCGAGAACGTACCAGACGTTGTTCGGCCGACGACGCCGCCGTCGGCCCCCAAGACGTTCACATCGGCCCTAGGGACTCCTCGCTCCAACGCCAACAGTCCCACTGCTTTCCTAGGTGCACCCTCGGCCTTGATGCGCGTCACGGCTTCCTTACCCCAGAAGGCGTCCTTCTTCCATCCGATGGCCCATCCGACGCGCGCTTCCACCGGCGAGATATCTGGTGTCAGTTCGTGCCCGTGCAGAGCGTAGCCCATCTCCGTCCGAAGCGTGTCGCGGGCAGCCAGGCCAGCAGCACGACCTGCGTAGGCCGTAGCAGCCGACGAGATTGCCTCCCATAGAGTGAGGGCGTCCTCCCAGCGTGGCACCAACTCATATCCGTGCTCGCCCGTATAGCCGGTACGGCACACGCTGAGAGGCATACCCTTCCAACTAACATCGATGAAGGCCATATAGTCTTCCGGCAGCTCCAGCCCGAGGTCCCTGAGGACATCCGCAGAGTTAGGCCCCTGTAATGCGAAGACCGCAAAATCGCGGTGTTGGTCCGTGATGTTGATCCCTGCACTGGACTCGTCTTGGGCCGCTACCAACTTGGCCGCGACTTTCTCTGAATTGGCCGCGTTGGGAATGAGGAATATCTCTTCGTCCGAGCGAATGTAAGCAATGAGGTCATCGACGACCCCTCCGGTCTCATTCAACGCCATGGTGTACTGAGCCTGGCCAATTCCAATTTTCCTTAGATCATTTGCCAGCACGCCGTTGACAAAGTTCAGAGCGCCGGTCCCTGTGACCAGAATCTTTCCGAGGTGTGAAACGTCGAAGAGGCCTACAGAGCTGCGCACCGCACTATGTTCGGCAACTACGCCGCCCCCTTCGTATTGAAGAGGCATCAGCCATCCACCGAATTCGGCCATGCGGGCACCTGCGTCAACATGCCAGGTGTGGAGCGGACCCTCGAGCAACACGGACTCAACGGCTTCAACAGATGCAGAATTTGTGTCAGTCATGATTGTTACCGTACATCAGTGGCTGGACCGAGAGACTACGATCTATGGGGAACTATCTCTCGAGGAAGTGAGGAACGATCTCTGTGGTAACAGCAAGCGAGTTCAGCCTGTCAGCAACGGCCAAGGACGTCCGAAAAATCAAGTGTGAAGCCCTGGTTCTTGGTGTCATACAGGGAAGCGAGGGTCCGGTGCTCCTGGAGAGCGGTCTCTCTGAGAAATCCACTGGCGCACTGGGCAGCACACTCGTCTCCCTTGGAGTGAGCGGCAAGGCAGATGAAGTCACCCGGCTGCCTGGCCTCACCGGTGCTGAAGCGGACGTTATCGTGCTGACCGGGTTGGGGCACAAGGACTCAGCAACCGATGAAGAGACTCTGCGCAGAGCAGCTGGTGCCGCCATCCGGAACCTCATGGGAGTTGAATCCGTCGTTATTGCCATTCCTGCTCCTACGGTGGCCGCAGTCGCGGCAATAGCCGAGGGTGCGGCGCTGGGAGCCTACGTCTACACCGAAAACAGGCACGCCACTGCAGAGTCCCTCAAGGCCCCTGTCAGCAGCGTCACAGTTCATTCTCCCGTAGCCTCAGAACCCGCCGTTTCTGCGGTGCTCCGGCGCGCTGAGATTCTCGGTAAAGCGGTTAATGCCACCCGCACCCTGGTCAACCGACCTCCAAGTCACCTCTACCCCGAAACGTTCGCGTCTGCTGCCAAAGAACTGGCCCGCTCATTGCCCGTGAAGGTCACCGTCTTCGACGAGAAGAAACTGGAAAAGGACGGTTACGGCGGTCTCACGGGCGTCGGCAAGGGCTCCTCGAGACCACCACGGCTGGTGAAGGTTGAGTACTCGCCCTCGAAGCCCGTAAAAAAGCTCGCACTCGTGGGCAAAGGCATCACCTTTGATTCGGGAGGGCTTTCGCTGAAGCCGCCGGCGGGCATGGAAACCATGAAATGCGATATGGCGGGTGCCGCCGTCGTCCTCAACGCACTCTTGGCGATCGCTGAGCTGGGATTACCGCTGAAGGTCACCGCATGGCTATGCATAGCCGAGAACATGCCCTCTGGGGCGGCTCAACGACCATCGGACGTCATGACAACCTATGGGGGAAGGACGGTGGAGGTCCTGAACACGGACGCTGAAGGACGCTTAGTCATGGCAGACGGCATCGTCGCGGCGAGTGAAGAAAAGCCGGATGTCCTCCTTGATGTAGCAACGCTCACCGGTGCGCAGATGGTCGCTCTGGGTAAGAGAACATCGGCTGTCATGGGAGATAAGAACGTCCGGGATGCTGTAGCTGCTGCGGCCGATCGGGCAGGCGAACTTTTCTGGGCCATGCCGATTCCGGAAGAACTCCGTTCCAGTCTGAACTCCCAAGTCGCCGACATCGCAAACGTCGGCGAGAAAATGGGAGGCATGATGACAGCTGCAGCGTTCCTACGCGAGTTTGTAGGAGAGATCGACGGCCACGCCATCCCGTGGGGCCACCTTGACATCGCCGGGCCTGCCTTCAATGAAGCCGCGCCACATGGGTATACCCCGAAAGAAGGAACGGGCGTCGCTGTGCGTACACTCGTAGCCTACGCCGAGGACCTAGTGTCTAGCGGACGGTAGCTTGGATAGCGCAACCTGAGGTCATTCCAAGCCGTAGGGGTCGAATTCCGGCAACTAAACAGGAAAACGGCCCCTCCGGCTGGATGATTGGTGAAAGGTGGCGCTAAGGTGAATCTCAAAACTAAAGACTCAAACCACCAGATCAAACCGTGTGCATTGCCGCACGCAAAAGCAAACGCGAGGGAGCCTTCACGTGGCCGATACGGCAGCTGAAAAAGAATTCGACATCCTGGTCCTTGGTGGAGGCAGCGGCGGCTACGCGGCAGCACTTCGCGCAGTTCAACTGGGGTTCACCGTTGGTCTGGTGGAGAAGGCCAAGCTCGGCGGGACATGCCTACACAACGGGTGCATCCCAACCAAGGCGTTGCTGCACTCTGCTGAAATCGCGGAAGGCGCGCGTGACGCCGCCAAGTACGGCGTCAACGCGACCTTCGACTCAATCAATATGGAAGGCGTCAACGCCTACAAGGACGGCATAGTGGCCGGGAAATACAAGGGCTTGCAGGGGCTGCTGAAGATGCGAAAGGTCACCGTCATCGAAGGCGAGGGCCGTTTGGTATCTGAAGACACTATCGAGGTTGACGGCACCAGTTATAAGGGTAAGAACATTATTCTGGCTACCGGCTCCTACTCGCGTTCGCTGCCCGGAATCGCCATAGAGGGAAAGGTCATCACCTCCGACTCAGCCCTCAAAATGGACACTCTTCCGAAGAGCGCTATCGTCCTAGGTGGCGGAGTCATTGGCTGCGAGTTCGCGTCAGTTTGGAAGTCCTTCGGTGTGGACGTCACCATCGTTGAAGGACTCCCCTCTTTGGTTCCCAACGAAGACGCCGCAATCATCAAAGCATTTGAGCGGTCCTTCAAAAAACGCGGCATCAAGTTCAACACGGGCACCTTCTTCGAAAAAGTTGAACAGAACGACGACGGCGTCAAGATCACGCTGGCCGATGGCAAGACTTTCGAGGCAGACATCATGCTCGTCGCTGTGGGACGCGGACCGGTAACGGAGGGCTTGGGCTATGAAGAAGCAGGGGTGACCATGGACCGAGGCTTCGTCATCACCAACGAGCGGCTCCATACTGGTGTAGGCAATATTTATGCCGTCGGCGATATCGTTCCAGGCCTTCAACTTGCGCATCGCGGGTTCCAGCAGGGAATCTTCGTTGCTGAAGAAATTGCCGGGCAAAGCCCAGTCATCGTCGAAGACGTCAATATACCGAAGGTTACCTACAGCGATCCCGAAATAGCTTCAGTGGGCCTGACGGAAAAAGCCGCCAAGGAAAAGTTTGGCGATGACTCTGTCCAAACTCAGGAATACAACTTGGCAGGAAATGGTAAAAGCTCCATTCTTGGCACCGGAGGCCTCGTCAAACTCGTTCGGCAGAAGGACGGCCCCATCGTTGGCGTTCACATGATCGGTTCGCGTATGGGAGAGCAAATCGGTGAGGCACAGCTACTAGTGAACTGGGAGGCTTACCCAGAGGACATAGCACCGCTGATCCACGCGCACCCAACCCAAAACGAAGCGCTAGGAGAAGCGGGACTCGCTCTCGCTGGAAAACCGCTCCACGGCTAGTCGCCGTAACCGGCGTAATGCATCGGAGAGTTAGTATCCGGTGCATTATGCTCGGATCAAGCGTTAACAGTCTTAGCGGCTGCCAGAGATCTAAAGAGGAGAAACGGGGACGAAATGTCTGAATCCGTGAATTTGCCAGCACTCGGTGAAAGCGTCACCGAAGGGACCGTAACGCGATGGCTCAAGCAGGTGGGTGACCGTGTGGAGGTCGATGAACCTCTGCTCGAGGTCTCTACCGACAAGGTAGATACGGAGATCCCTTCTCCGATCGCCGGAACTATCGAAGAAATCCTGGTCGCCGAAGACGAGACTGCTGAAGTCGGTGCGCCGCTGGTGCGCATCGGAGGTGGCTCCGGGACGGATGACGGTGATACCTCGGACTCCGGTGCTACCGCCGAAGACACCACACCAGACGAGCCCGAACAGGCCGACTCGCCAGACGAGCCCGAGCAGACCGAACAGGCCGACTCACCAGACGAGCCCGAGCAGACCGAACAGGCCGACTCACCAGACGAGCCCGAGACAGATTCTGAGGCAGACAACTCAGATTCCTCGTCCGATGAAAGCTCGGAGGTGACCCTTCCGGCTTTGGGCGAAAGCGTCACTGAGGGCACAGTCACTCGCTGGCTCAAGAGCGTAGGCGATGACGTTGAAGTCGACGAGCCTTTATTGGAAGTAAGCACCGACAAAGTCGACACTGAGATCCCCTCGCCCTTTGCCGGGAAACTTCAGGAAATCCGAGTAAACGAAGACGAGACGGCTGAAGTTGGTGCGGTCCTCGCCGTCATCGGTTCGGGCGCTTCCGCTTCTTCTGGCGCCTCCGAAGACAAGGCGCCTGCTAAAGAAGCAGAGCCTGTTGCTGCAGCACCATCGCAGGACCGAGAAGCACCTGTCGAAAAGCCGGAGTCCGCATCAGATGACACCGATCCGCAGGAGCCCGCCGCAAAGAAGTCCACGGAGGACGCCAAGACCGAAGAAAAGCCTGCGGCTACACCGGAGGAGCAGCCGGTGTCCGGTCGTCGGGCCGCTTCGCAGTCGGATGCTGCCTATGTCACTCCTCTGGTGCGCAAGCTCGCCAACGAAAGCAACATTGATCTCTCAACAGTCGAGGGAACAGGAGTCGGTGGACGCATCCGCAAGCAGGACGTAGTAGCCGCCGCTGACGCGGCAAAGCAAGCGACGGCCCCGCAGGAATCTTCGTCCGCAACACACGAGAGTGCCCCCACCGTCGAGGCCTCCACATTGCGTGGCACCGTGGAGAAAACGCCACGGATACGACAGACCATCGCCCGCCGGATGCGAGAATCACTTCAGGTCTCAGCGCAGCTAACTCAAGTTATTGAAGTTGATATGACCAAGATCGCTAGGCTTCGTAGCGAGGCCAAGGAGAATTTCCAAGCGCAGAACGGAGCAAAGCTGACGTTCCTTCCGTTTATCGCCACCGCGGTAACCGAAGCGTTGAAGCAGCACCCAAAATTGAACGCTTCCATTGATGCGGATGCCAAAGAGGTGACCTACCACGATGCAGAGCACCTCGCGATCGCGGTTGACACAGAGAAGGGCCTTCTTGTTCCGGTCATTCGAGATGCGGGTGATTTGAATTTAGCCGGAATTGCCAAAAAAATTGGTGACGTTGGCGCGCGCACGCGGAACGGACAAATCGGCCCAGACGAACTGGCCGGCGGCACGTTTACGATCACCAACATCGGATCAGTTGGCGCGCTGTTTGACACACCCATCATCAATCAGCCACAGGTCGGAATTCTGGGCACCGGCGCAATCGTCAAACGTCCAATAGTCGTCACCGACGCCGATGGCGGCGATACAATCGCCATCCGGTCGATGATGTACCTGTGCCTGACTTACGACCACCGTATCGTCGACGGCGCCGATGCAGGGCGATTCCTGCAGACACTGAAAAAGAGACTGGAGGACGGCTTGTTCTCAGCCGACCTCGGACTCTAGCTCAAGCCCAATATCCTGAAACAAGGAGCCCGCCAGAGATTGTACCTCTGGCGGGCTCCTTGTTTTTTGGAACTCAGTCTGGCTGCGATCCTTAGGTCGCTGGGCTCTTTCTGTGGCCTAGTCGTCGACGGTGGTTTCTTCAGCCACAATTGCGATGTCGGAATCTGGCCGGGGTGGCAGTGCCATCGGCTGCAGTGATGCGTACCCAGTGCGTTCAGGCGCATATTCGGTCGGGATCTCAGCGATCATTTCTCGCAAGATAGCGACCCCGTGCTCGAGTTGAGGGTCCTCACCGGCCGCATAGGCGTGTGGTGGGAACGGAACTTCGATGTCTGGCTCGACTCCACGGTTTTCGACGCCCCACCCCACACCGCCACTCATCCAGAAGGCATAACGCGGCTGCGTGACCGCAGTACCGTCCGCGAGGGCGAACTTTCCATCGATGCCAACCACTCCACCCCACGTGCGCATGCCAATCACTGGACCAATGCCGCGGACTTTGACTACTTGGGTAATGATGTCCCCGTCAGATCCAGCAAACTCGTCAGTCAGGACAACCACTGGGCCACGCGGGGCATTTGCCGGGTATGTACTCGGCTGTCGCCCTCGGGGGACCTGCCAGGCGGTGACCCTTCGACCGATGAGTTCGGCAACTAACTGCGACGTGTGACCGCCCCGGTTTCTTCGTACGTCGACGATGAGGGCATCGCGTGAGGTTTCCCTGTCAAAGTCACGGTGGAGCTGCGCCCATCCGCTCGCAACCATATCCGGAATATGGAGGTATCCGAACCTGCCCTGAGTTGCCTCCCGGACTGTTCGGCGATTGTCCGATACCCAGTTCTGGTAGCGCAACCGACTCTCGTCGGCAAGCGGTACAACCGCGATGCGACGTCGGACTGGTTCGTCGTCGGTATCTACGGTCCGCTTGAAACTTAATTCCACGGCTTTGCCCGCAGCACCGGCAAGAAGTTGGGAAGGACCCGTCAATTGAGTCAGCGGGATCCCATCAATGGCTTCCAAGATATCGCCCGGCTCGACTGCTGCACCGGGCGCCGCGAGGGGCGAAACTGCCTGTGGATCGCTGGACTCGCCGGGCAGCACGCGACGGACCATCCAGCCTGCGCTCGTGTGCTCAAACTCAGCACCGAGGAAGCCCTGTCTTCCAACGCCAGCTGCTCTTTTCCGGGGTTGGACATAGGCATGTGATGTACCGAGCTCACCGTGGAGCTCCCACAATACGTCGATCAGGTCATCATGGGACCCAATACGATCAATCAGAGGGCGGTATCGATCGTGAATAAGCTGCCAGTCAAGCCCACCCATGTCTTCTGCCCAGAAGAAGTCGCGCTGAAGGCGCCATGCCTCATCGAATGCCTGTTCCCAAACCTTGGCAGGCTCGAGCTTTACCCTGATCCTGGACAAATCAACATCAATCGAGTCTGCGGAATTTTTGTCTACCGGAACGGTTGCCGGCACGGACCGCACCGTGGATCCATCAATTACTACAACGCGTTGACCGTCACCGCTAAGGCTGAACCGATCAAGAGAATCTTCCAGGACCGTCAGCTCGTGATCGATAAAATTAAACTTCTCGAGTTGCGTAGCAGGGCCTCGGTCCGTGGCAGTTGCTCTGCCATCACCAGTCACTCCTAGTGGCTCTCTTGCGAGCCATAGAAGCCCTTCCTTTACTGCTGCCAGCGAATCGTATCGACCCTGTGCCACGGGTACGGCAATGATGCGCTCGGCGATCCTGTCAGAGTCTACAAGAACGTCTACCTGCGATTCTTGACCTGCCAATTCCTCCGCGACCGAACTCTCCGCTGCTTCACCGCCAACCCTGGGTCCGAAGGGCGACGGCGTTGTGGCCGCAAGCGACACCAGGAAGGGTTTCGTGGATGCAGGAAAGCTGAGGTCGAATCTGTGTGTGTCATAAATCGGATCGAAACTACGTTCAGACAAGAAAGCGACGAACTTACCATCGGGCATGAAAACTGGTGAAAAGTCATTGAAACGCCCGTCGGTCACATCAATAACGACACCGGGCTCTTTAGTTTGCGCCAGTCTGACCCTGCTACGCCTCCCGTCTGACTGCACAGGTTCAGACCAAACCAACCATTTTGAATCAGGAGAGAATGCGAATTCAGAAACCGCACCGTGTTCAGTTGAAGAGACCAGTCGCAGCGGACCACCGATGGTGTCTGCTACAAAGACTTCCCCATATTCCGTCGAAACCGCGATCGTCGTTCCATCGGGGCTTGCAGTCATTGCTACTGCTCGCGACGTCGAAGGAAAATCTACACGGATCAGGGCGTCTCGGTCTGCCTCGTCCGGTGTTGGTACGGGAGTGTCAATCTCCGGCGCTGCTGAGCCCGGGCTATCTCCTACGCTCTCCTGGTCCCGCCCCTGCGTCGCGTCAATGGGTTCTGTTTGAACGCTGGGCATTGCCGCAACGGGACTGGGTAGAGATGAAACAGCGGATCCCTGGTCCGTGGAGGAGGTATTCGGTGACGCTGTGGTCTCAGACCCAACTCTTTCGTGCAGTGATTCGAATATGTCGCGGATGTAGATGGCTTCCACACCGTCGTGATCGGCAACGTAGGCTGTCCGGTTCCGAGGGACCGAACACGCCAGCCGTGCTCTGACGCCCGGTGTAACCTCGATGGACCGGGAAGGGCCATCTTTGTGCGTCAACCAATGCAGGGTCCCATGGGTCTCGACGATGCTCGCCCGTCCCAAGAAGTCAGGAACCGCGTTGGCCAGGTGATTTTGGACGTTTAGATCACGTGGTTGCCGAGCTGTCGATCCGGTGCCCAAAGTGATATCGATCCGCTCTGCCTCTGAGTCCATAGATTTTAGAAGCCAGAGTTGTCCTTGAGACTCAAAGATGACCCTTTCGCCGTCGGTGGAGGCATGCCGAGCGTAGAATTCTTCGTGATCCGTATGCCGCCGGAGTCCGCCTCCGTTGGTACTCAACGAATAGAGGTTGCCGTACCCTTCGTGATCCGAAAGAAACACGATACGGTCTCCGACCCACATGGGGTCCGCCAGATTGCCGTCAATCTCTTTCGCGAAGCGGGAGAACTCTCCACTCCCATCGCTATCCATCCAGAGTTTTCCGGTCGTTCCGCCACGGTACCTTTTCCACGCAGCAGGTTCACGGGTAAGGACGCTACCGATGATGACGGGGCGTTCGTCGCCAAGCTCCGGACCGTAGACCACAGTGTCTACCGGCCCGTAAGGCACTTCCGTGGCCTGGCCCCCATGGATCGGTACGCGATAGGCCCACGCGTGCCTTGGGTCTGTTCGTTCAAAAGCACTTGTCACAATGACATCGCCATTGGGCGCAAAGCCTTTGACTGCCGTGCCCTCGTTGCCCCAATACGTCAGCTGCCTGAACTCGTGGCCCTGTGTGGAAGCTGCAACCACTTCCGGCGCCGCACCGCGTTGCACGGTCCAAACCAGATACTTGCCGTCCGGCGTGAATCGTGGATTGCGAGGAGGTAGTTGCTCAGCCGACACCCGCCAGGCCCGCCCACCCGCAACCGGCGCCACCCACACGTCATCCTCAGCAACGAATGTCACGAGGTCATTGTGGACGTGGGGATACCGAAAATAACTCGAAGAACTCATGCCAACGATTCTAGTCGCTGGCATCCATCACTACGTATCACTGGCAGGTTCCGTGACGTCGGAAATTCGCCAGCCATCAGCCATCTGCCGCAATGTAAAAACAAACTGACGTGTGGATTCTGCCTTCTGTACGCGGACCTTTTGACCACTGGCGTCTTCCTCGGTATAACCGGAGGTAACAACCGTTGCTTCTACGTGCGTGGATTCCGCAGACGCACCGGGTTGAATGGCGATTTCTTCCAGTGTGAAGGCTACGCCCGTCAATTTATGCCCTGTAGATTTCAATGACTCCAGCGAGAGCAGGTCAGCCTTCATCGCGGCAGAGCCGTCCGCGTTGACATGCGTCAGCAATGCCGGATCGCCCTGCTGATATGACTCCGCCCGAAGTTGTGCCAACGCAACCAATGCGGTGACCGGATCATCGGATCGGGTCTCTTTCAACAGCGGTTCTAAGCTGCTCGGCTTCCCGACGCCACCATTCTTGGAACCCTCAGCACTGCGGTCGCTGCCTGTTGACGAGGTCGCTACAGTCTCGTCGGCGGTGCTGGTTGGGTCCTGGGTGGTGACGAATCCGGCAAATAGTCCGCCCAGGACCAGCAATGCGGCTCCGGTCGACAGTATCCATGTAAGGCGTGCATGTCCTCTCTTAGCCTTCGATGATTGTCTCCTTGGTTTTCGAAAGAAGCCCTTCTTCGCAGGCTGTTGATGGACGCTGCGCCGCGTCCTCAGTTCCGGCAGCACGGTAATGTGCGCTGATGGCACCAGATCAACCGGCAGGGCTTCGGCACAGTCATATACCAGCCGAGCAAATTCGGCCGCAGACGGTCGGACTCGTCCATTTTCGCTAAGCGCCGATTCAATAAGCGTCGTAAATTCAGTAGGGACCTCCGGGATCAGCACTGACAGTGGAGGACGGCTCACCGTTGCTGCAGGGACACGGCCGGTGAGCGCGTACCAGGCAAGAGCGCCTAGTGCATACACATCTATGCCCGGACCAGACCTATCCTGAAGATCTCCGTTCACCGGCGCAAAGCCCGGGGTCCCGCGCTCTCCGCCAACCGCTTCGCCCAGCAAGCGACTTACGCCGAGGTCCGACAGGAGTGGCATGCCTTCAGCAGTGAATAAAACATTACCGGGAGACACATCCGCGTGTGTCACCCCGTTCTCGTGTAGATAAGCCAGCGCCTGAGCGACAGGGGTCAGCATCGTCACCACCTCTCCGATCGGCAGTGGTCCACGAGCACCTACAAGCTGACCGACAGAACCACCGGACGCATAGTCCATCAGGAGCGCAGGGCCCTGATCTGTGTCGAGGAACTGGTGGACAGCGATGAGGTGCGGGTGGGAATGTCGGCTGAGGACAGCCATTTCGCGACGGATTTCATACTGGTCGTCTTCACGCTCTCTGGTGGGACTTCCTGCCAAAACTTTCAGCGCCCGCTCAGTTCCAGTGCCTGAATTGGTGACGAGCCAAACGGCGGCACTTCCACCGGTGCCAAGGCACCTTCGAACCTCATATCCCTCCAGGCGCGGCGGCAGGTACGTCTCTGTTGTCTCCGGGTCACGTCTTCCTGCTGCCAAATTCGCCATGGTTCAGTTCTAGCGCAAATCGTTCCAAACCACGGAAAGTTTTCCACAGGCATTCATCCACAGGCATTCAAATGGCGTTGTCGAATCGGCATTCACACACTCTCACAAGTACTGTTGTGGGCATGAGCCTCGAGTTTTCCCATATCGGTTTCGCTCCGCACTATGTTGACTACCGTGACGCCTGGGAGCATCAGAAAAAACTCCACCAGAGCATCGTGGACGGAAAAAGTCCCAGTACTGTGATGCTGCTCGAGCACCAGTCTGTGTACACCGCGGGAAAAAGAACTGAAGACCATGAGCGGCCTTTTGACGGCACCCCAGTAATCGCCGTCGACCGCGGGGGCAAGCTGACGTGGCACGGCCCCGGGCAGCTGGTGGGCTACCCAATTCTGGCACTCCCCGACCCGACGCGCGTCGTCGAATACGTCGACCTGCTTGAAGACATCATCATGCGCACGGTCGCAAACTACGGAGTTGAGACCATCAGGGTCCCCCAACGTTCAGGGGTATGGGTAAGCGGCGGTGACGGACCGGACCGTAAAATAGCGTCGGTGGGCATTAGGGTCAATCATGGGGTAACCATGCACGGCTTTTCCATCAACTGCAATAACGATCTGGCGCCATTCGACCAGATCATTGCCTGCGGTATCACGGACGCTGGCACCACGTCGATCAGTCAAGAGAGCGGCAACAACGTCTCACCCGCGGATATCGTGTACCAGATCGAAGCGGAACTGCGCAACAATAGTAAGTCGCTGGTACGGACAGCACTATCTACACCAGTGATCGCTCCGGCAGACGCCGGGATCCATGGAATCAAAGGAGAATCACAGTGACCCTCGCCCCTGAAGGACGCCGTCTGCTCCGGGTCGAAGCCCGTAATTCCCAGACGCCCGTTGACCGAAAGCCGGAATGGATAAAGGCCAAGGTTGATATCGGTCCTGAATTCATTGCCATGAAGAATCTGGTCAAGAAGGAGGGACTGCACACTGTCTGCGAAGAAGCTGGCTGCCCAAACATCTTCGAATGTTGGGAAGACCGCGAAGCAACATTCCTCATCGGTGGTTCCGACTGCACAAGGCGTTGTGATTTCTGCCAAATAGACACTGGTAAGCCCAAACCGGTGGATCGCAGCGAACCGTTCAAGGTTGCACAGTCGGTAAAGTCAATGGACCTGCGGTATACCACTGTTACTGGCGTAGCCCGCGATGACCTGCCGGATGAGGGTGTGTGGCTCTATGCCGAGACCATTCGGCAGATCCACAGTGTCAACCCTGGAACCGGGGTAGAAATCCTCATTCCGGACTTTTCCGGCAAGCCAGAGCACATTGCAGCGATCTGCGAGACAAAGCCTGAGGTCTTTGCACACAATGTTGAAACAGTCCCGCGACTCTTTAAGCGTATTAGGCCTGCCTTCAATTATGAGCGGTCGATGGACGTTATCACCCAGGGCCGAGATCTGGGCATGGTGACTAAATCCAACCTGATCCTTGGCATGGGAGAGACACGTGAGGAAATCAGCGAAGCACTCCGCGACCTGCACGAGGCCGGTTGCGATCTGATCACCATCACCCAATACCTTCGCCCAACTCAGCGTCATCTGCCGGTAGACCGCTGGGTCAAGCCGCAGGAATTCGTCGATATCAGCAATGAGGCAGAGGAGATCGGATTTCTCGGCGTCATGAGCGGACCGTTGGTACGGTCGTCCTACCGCGCCGGACGGCTGTGGGCAACAGCAATGCGCAAGAAGGGTCTAGAGCTTCCACCGCAGTTAGCGCACATCGCTGACTCAGGCACCACCAAACAGGAAGCCGCAACGCTGCTCGCATCGTCCTGAGCCGCGGAGACCGGCCCTCACCGATCCCGTAGAATTGATTCATTATGGCCAATAGTAAAATTCCCGCAGCAGACAGCACCGAGCCCAACCCTAAGAAGGGCTTGTTCAACCGCAAACGTAAAACAGAGAAACCAGCCAAGAAGCCAGGACGGATCAAGCAGATTCGTCAGGTTTTCACCATGACGCGGAAACAGGACCCTAATGTCGTCTGGTTGATGCTATTGGCCTTCCTCGGAACCGTTGCGGTTGGGCTTCTCATCGGGTTCCTGATCCAAAACGTTGTCACGTTGCTGATCGTAGCTATTCCACTGGGAGTCCTGGCAGCTGTCTTCATCCTCTCCCGCCGGGCAGAACGCGCAGCATTTGCGCAGATTGAAGGGCGTCCAGGCGCATCAGGGGCGGCGCTGAGCGTATTGCGTCGCGGCTGGATCTTGGAAGAACAACCTGTGTCTGTCAATCCACGAACCCAGGACGCCGTTTTCCGAGCCATCGGCCGGCCCGGGATCGTTCTCGTGACAGAAGGTCCCTCTCATCGCGTGCGGCAGCTCATCACTGCTGAACGTCGGAAAATGAGTAGGATCGTTCCCAACGTCCCGATCCACGTCATCGAGACCGGGGACGGTAAGGGCCAGGTTCCGCTAGCTCAGGTGGCCAAGAAAGCGCAGAAGCTCAAGAACCAGCTGCAAAAGCGTGAGGTGCAGGCCGTCGATAAACGACTAACGGCGATTGGCAATAAGTTGCCGATCCCCAAGGGAATCGACCCGTACAAGGCCCGTCCTGACCGGAAGGCATCCAGGGGTCGCTAGCGCCCATGGAGCGCGGTTTACCGATCAGCGTGTAAATTCCAAAGTATGAATCTCGTACCTTCTGCGATCCGAGGCGCTGAGTTAGATGCGAACCAGGACCGTCGCGTTAATTCGGTCGTGTAGTCCGCGCTGGTCTCTGTCGATCAGCAACGGCGGAACGACTAAACAGATCAGCAGCGTCCGTAGTGCCGCCTTGGCGTAGCCAGCAGGCCTACCATTTACTGTTTGGACCTGCATCCTTAGCAGCCTGTGGCCTATACTATGTCCGAAAAACCCGACTAAAAGAAACTGCAAGACGGCAAAGCAGCCCAGAATGGCGAGTTGCAGACCATCAAAAAATAGGTAGGCGACAACGGATGCGATGGCCCAATCTATGAGCAGCGCTCCTGAGCGCGGGCCGATTCGTGCAATGGACGCTGGCCCAGTCATCGGCCGTCCCATCGATTTTCCGGGCCAGTCACTTTCGTTGGACGGCACGCCTCCGAGCCACGACCCAATATCTTTTCGTTCCACCACATGACCAGACTAGTCGCTGAGCGCAGGTGAACTAAGTGCATTGAGCCGACGTGGGCATGGTTGTACGTCTTGAACACGATAAGCTTGATTAAAAGCCTCGTAGAGGTTTTGACAGGTAACGTGCCGTCGTTACTGATGGCCCGTCAGAGAACGCGCATCTACCGGTGTTACTTTGAGCAGGTCTGCCGCGGTCCGGCACGTTAGAAAAAATATGCGTAAGGAGCATAGCCCGATGTTCAAAGATGCGGACGAAGTCCTCAAATACATCGACGACGAAGACGTGAAGTTCGTAGATATCCGATTCACTGATTTGCCGGGAGTGCAGCAGCATTTCAACGTCCCGGCAAAAACGGTGGATGCGGATTTCTTCGTTCACGGGCAGCTGTTTGATGGCTCCTCGATCCGCGGGTTTGCTGGAATCGCTGAATCAGATATGCAGCTGATTCCGGATGTCACGAGCGCGTATCTGGATCCGTTCAGAATGGAAAAAACCCTCGCGCTGAATTTTTCCATCGTCAATCCGCGGACGGGTGACCCGTACCACCGGGACCCCCGTGGCGTTGCGGAACGCGCTGAAGCCTACTTGTCATCCACGGGCATCGCAGACACAGCGTTCTTTGCACCCGAGGCAGAGTTCTTCATTTTTGACAATGTGCAGTATGAATCCGCACCTCAGGGTAGCTTCTACAAGGTTGACTCTATCGAGGCGCCATGGAATTCCGGTCGTGCGGAAGAAGGCGGTAACCAGGGATACAAGACGCCGATGAAGGGCGGATACTTCCCTGTCGCGCCGATTGATAAGCAGGCAGACCTTAGAGATGCCATTTGCGTAGAACTGGACAATGCCGGACTACAGGTTGAAAGGTCTCATCACGAAGTCGGTGCAGCCGGACAAGCGGAAATCAACTATCGCTTCAGCAGTCTCACCCATTCAGCGGATGATCTGCTGAAGTTCAAGTACATTGTGAAGAACGTAGCTGACGCATGGGGAAAGTCCGCTACATTCATGCCGAAGCCTGTTTTTGGAGACAATGGCTCAGGGATGCACTGCCACCAGTCTCTTTGGAACGGCAGCGAACCGCTGTTCTATGACGAAAAGGGTTATGCCGGCCTGTCGGATATCGCTCGGTGGTACATCGGCGGTTTGCTCGAGCACGCTTCTTCCGTTCTCGCGTTCACGAACCCGACGGTGAATTCCTATCGCCGTCTGGTCAAGGGCTTTGAGGCCCCCGTGAATATGGTCTACTCGCAGGGCAATCGCTCGGCTGGTATCCGCATTCCCATCACGGGATCGAACCCGAAAGCCAAGCGCATTGAGTTCCGCGCACCCGATGCCGCGTGCAACCCTTACCTGGCGTTTGCAGCGCAGCTGATGGCTGGCCTCGATGGCATCAAAAATCGAATTGAGCCAGCGGACCCCGTCGATAAAGATCTCTACGAGCTTCCTCCCGAGGAGGCCAAGGACATCCAGAAGGCACCTGGAAGTCTGGAGGAAGCACTCGCGGCGCTTGAGGCCGACAATGAGTATCTTCAGGCCGGTGGCGTGTTTACCCAGGACTTGATCGACACGTGGATCGATTACAAACGCGAACATGAGCTGATGCCACTCTCGCTTCGTCCGAACCCCTACGAATTCGAGCTTTATTACGACTGCTAACGCATTCACCTCGGCATAGGGCCGGACACGTTGATGCCTGCGGGACCAGCATTTGCTGGACCCGCAGGCATCAACTATTTAGTGCGCTACTCCCCGTAGCCGTAGAAGTACCGCTCGAAGATTCCCCGGGACCTCCGCGTCAGCCGAAGGTAGTCTTCCTCGAGATCGCCCGCTTGACCGACGCCGTAGCCGCACCACCTAGCCACGGCCTCGAGATCGCGTCGGGACGAAGGGAGCTGGTCAGACACCCGGCCCGACCAGATGATTATGCCTGCGCGTATTCTACTGGTCAGACGCCAGCTTTCCAGAAGCGTTTCGACGTCGGCCACCGGTAGCAGTTCAGCTACGCGGATGGCGTCCAGAGCCGTCTCGGTTTCCGTGGTGCGTAGCGTTGACTCTTTGTGCGCGTGCTGGAGTTGGATAAGCTGGACGAGCCATTCGACGTCGCTCAATGCGCCACGTCCTAATTTGAGGTGTCTGGCCGGGTCGGCCCCCCGTGGGAGCCGTTCGGACTCCACTCTGGCCTTGATGCGCCGTATCTCTCGGACGTCGTTGTCGCTGAATGATTCCGGGTACCGTACGGGGTCCACAACGCTTACGAAGTCCTCAGCGAGCGCATCCGATCCGGCGATGGGCCTGGCACGGAGCAAGGCCTGCGCCTCCCATCCAAGAGACCACCGGTTGTAGTACTTCTGATAGGAATCGAGGCTCCGTACCAACGGGCCGCTGGTTCCCTCCGGACGGAGATCGGCGTCGATTTCAAGCACCCGCTCGGCCTGCACTGGAGGCTTACACGGTTGCTTGAGCAATGCCGACACGCGTCCTGCGATGGTTTCGGCTTGCAGCTGTGCCTTACGTGGGTCAGCTCCTGGCAGCGGTCGATGAACGTAGAGGACGTCGGCGTCCGAAGCGTATCGTATCTCGCGCCCGCCTTGGCGGCCCAGAGCGACCACGAGCATTTCAGTTGCTGGTGCCTCATCTTTGAATGCGTCGCGTTCGGCCACGTGGAGTGCACCAAGGATGGCTGCCCTATCAGCATTTGAGAGGGCTCGTCCGACGTCGGTTTGGTCCAGCAGCCCGGAGCTATCTGCGATTGCTGTGCGAAGGATTTCACGCCTGCGAATGAGGCGGATCAGGCGCATGGCTTCTTCGGGACCAGGATGCCGAATCATTTTGGCTCGAATCTCCTGCCATTGCGCTTCAAATGGGCGAGGGATCAGATCCTTGTCCGTTCCGAGCCACGCCGTCGACTCTGAGGATGCCTCGAGCAGATCAGTGATGAATCGACTACCGGAGAGGATATGGCACAACCGTTCGGCGGCAGCCTTGGAATCACGAAGCATGCCAAGAAACCACGGGCTTTGTCCGAGTGCTTCACTCAGTCTGCGGAAACCGAGCAGTCCTGCATCAGCGTCCACGCCGTCGGCCAGCCAGCCGAGGAGAACAGGAAGCAACTGTCTCTGGAGGGAGGCTCGACGGCTGATGCCGGCTGTGAGTGCTTCGATATGGCGCATGGCTCCCTTGGGATCAAGGTAACCTAGAGCGGCCAAACGTGCCCTTGCTGCCTCCGGGGAGAGCTTGACGTCTTCAGTACTCAGGTTCGACGCCGTGGCCAGCAACGGACGATAGAAGATCGTTTCATGGAGACTATGGACGAGTTTCCTAGTTCGCCTCCACGTCTGCATGAGATGCTCAGCGGAGGGCCTGATGCGCTCATTGGCGCCCAGGGACGAGCGAGCTAAGGCTCTCTTGGCTTCGTCGCTCTCAGGCATGAGGTGCGTCCTGCGCAGGTGCGCCAGTTGGATTCGGTGTTCCAGTACCCGAAGGTAACGGTATGCGCGGTCGAAATCGGCGGCGTCGTGCCGGCTGATGTAGCCGCCGTTGCTCAATGCTTGGATAGCTCCGGTCGTATCTCTGATACGGACTGTCTCGTCAACTCGCCCGTGGACTAGTTGCAGAAGCTGCACTGTGAACTCGACGTCTCTGAGACCGCCGACGCCAAGTTTGATTTGACGCCCAACCTCGTGGTCCGGGATGTTCGCTGTCACTCGTTTGCGCATGGACTGCACAGATTCCACGAATCCCTCACGCGTAGAGGCGGCCCAGATCAGCGGCTCCATGGTCTGCTCGTAGCGTTGTCCGAGCTTGAGGTCCCCAGCGATGACTCGGGATTTGAGCAGCGCCTGGAACTCCCAACTCTGTGCCCATCGCTGGTAGTACTGGAGATGGGACTCCAGTGTCCTCACGAGAGGTCCCTCGCGGCCCTCTGGGCGAAGGTTGGTATCAACTTCCCACAGTCCGGGCTCGCTCCCGGAGGAGGAAATAGCCCGAGAAATTCCTGCTGCCAGGGCTGTGCCCACGGTTGCCGCCTTGGCTTCGTCAAGATCGCCTCCATCGATGACGTAGATGACGTCGACGTCGGAAATGTAATTCAGTTCTCGAGCGCCGCATTTGCCCATGCCGATAACTGACAGCCGTACCTGGTCGATCTCGTCCTGCCTGAAATTGTCTTGAAGTTCGGCTCTTGACACGGCGAGTGCGGCGTCAAGGGCAGCTGCTGCGAGGTCTGAGAGCTCTCGCGCTGCTTCAGGCATATGGTCGGTGGGCGAGATTGCCCCTAGGTCTCGAAGGGCAATCTCCGTCAGATGCCTGCGATAACGGGCCCTTAGGCTGAAGTAAGCTTCAGTTCCTATGACACCGGCGTGCGGCATAGAGTTGGAGGCATCGGACTTGACGGATTCGTGCAGAGACCGCCTGAAAGTAGCTGAGTCGGAGGGTTGCTGCGAGGCAGGAGTAGTGACGACGTCCGACTGATCCGGGTGGCGCATCAAGAATTCAGCCAATGCGTCGGATGCACCCAGGAGCCGGAAGAACGCCGCGGAGACCTCCCCTCCAGCGTTGATCACTTCACTAAGGTCTGGATTTTTCTCCAGTAGCCTGACACACGATTGCAGTGCCATATCCGGCGACGCCGCCGACTGGAGGCCGCGAAAGAGTGAACCCTCGTCCAAAGGCTCAAGTTCCTTCGCGTCAAGGAAGCGTCGGCTTTTTTCCAAGTCCATGAAGCCAGCAGCTATCAAGTGCCGATTGGGGCTTTGCGGCATCGGCACCATTTTAGAGTGTGCCCAGATTGCGTTTGAGTTCTAGCGGCGTGACCTGTTGCCTGTAATCGTTCCATTCCTCTCGCTTATTGCGCAGAAAACTGTCGAAGACTTGTTCGCCAAGGATGCCGGCAACGAACTCGGAGTCTTCCATAGCGCGGGTGGCGTCGTGCAGGCTTTCCGGGAGCGGATCGTGTCCCATGGCGCGGCGTTCTGCCGCGGTCAAGCTCCACACGTCCTCCTCGGCTCCTCGAGGAAGCTCGTACCCCTCTTCAATGCCCTTGAGCCCCGCACCAAGCAACACGGCATAGGAGAGGTAGGGATTTGCGGCGGAATCTATTCCCCTGTACTCAATTCGTGCGGACTGGCCCTTGTGCGGCTTATACAGCGGCACACGGACCAGCGCGGAGCGGTTGTTGTGCCCCCAGGACAAGTAGCTGGGTGCTTCTCCCCCGCCCCACAGTCGCTTGTAGGAGTTCACGTGCTGGTTGGTCACAGCCGTGAATTCCGGAGCATGATGAAGAATGCCTGCGATGAACTGTCGAGCGGTTGTCGAGAGCTGGTACTCGGCTCCAGCTTCGAAAAATGCGTTGCTGTCGCCTTCAAAAAGCGAGAAATGCGTGTGCATCCCAGAACCGGGATGGTCGCTGAAGGGTTTAGGCATGAAAGTGGCGTAGGTATCCTGCATCAGCGCCACCTCCTTTATCACGGTGCGGAAGGTCATGATGTTATCGGCAGTCTGAAGCGCATCGGCATAGCGAAGATCGATTTCGTTCTGTCCTGGACCTGCTTCATGGTGACTGAACTCAACGGGAATGCCTACGGCTTCGAGCATGGCAACCGCGGTCCGGCGGAAATCTTGGGCGACGCCACCGGGAACATGGTCAAAGTAGCCCGCGTCGTCGACCGGAATAGGACGGCCATCGGCTCCGGGCACGGCGGATTTGAGAAGGTAGAACTCAACCTCAGGATGCGTGTAGCAACTGAAACCCATGTCCGCGGCTTTCGCAAGGCATCGTTTGAGGACGTGTCTGGGGTCCGCGGCCGAGGGCTGCCCATCCGGGGCAAGGATGTCGCAGAACATACGGGAAGTCTGTTCTTTTTCACCGCGCCAGGGCAAAATCTGAAAGGTCGTGGGGTCTGGTTTTACAAGCATGTCCGCTTCGAAAATGCGAGCAAGTCCCTCAATCGACGATCCGTCGAAACCGAGCCCTTCTTCGAAGGCTCCTTCCACTTCGGCCGGAGCCAGCGCCACTGATTTCAGGGATCCAACAACGTCGGTGAACCACAACCGCACAAACCGAACGTCGCGTTCTTCGATGGTGCGCAGTACGAATTCCTGCTGTCTGTCCATGGGTGACCTCTCTCCCGCTCAATGTGACGCTGCGTGTTCCTAACGAAGGCCGGTGCGGTCAAAGCGTGCCAGCCCCTGCGGCAAGCCTAGTGCCATCACAGGCGGTGAGCGCGGCTCCGACGGAACCATGCTTCACCGATGGTCCAGGACTGGCAAGGGTAACTGTGGCGGGGCTAGGCTCGGGTTATGGACAATGCAGAAATTTCCGCGCCCTACGGTTCGGGCCCCGCCAGTACTAAAACCGGCGCCTCAGGTGAGGCACCGGCTACACGCCGCCGCGTGCGGACGCATCATCTGCTGCAGGCAAAGGAGCAGGGCCGCAAGTTCGCGATGTTGACGGCATATGACCAGTACACCGCTGAGATTTTCGACGAGGCAGGTATCGAGGTTCTACTCATCGGTGATTCAGCTGCCAACAACGTCATGGGACACGCAACAACACTGCCAATCACCCTAGACGAGATGATTGTCTTTGCCCGAGGTGTTTCCGCTGGCGCATCGCGTGCTTTAGTAGTGTGCGACCTGCCCTTTGGCTCCTACGAGGTCTCTCCGGCCGAAGCCATTAGATCCTCCGTCCGGCTCATGAAAGAGGGCCTTGTCCATGCCGTCAAGATAGAGGGAGGCAAGCACTACACGGACCATGTAGCGTCGATGACTGCCGCCGGCATTCCAGTCATGGCGCACATCGGATTCACGCCTCAGAGCGAGCACTCGTTGGGAGGCTACCGGATTCAGGGTCGTGGCGATGCAGCAAGGGCGGTCGTTGAGGACGCCGTTGCATTAGCCGAAGCTGGCGCTTTCTGTGTGCTCATGGAAATGGTGCCCACAGAGGTAGCTGCCATGGTGGACGATGCAGTCTCAGTTCCCACGATTGGCATCGGAGCTGGCAACGCAACGACAGGCCAAGTATTGGTCTGGCAAGACATGGCTGGGCTCCGCGGCGGCAAGCAGCCAAAGTTCGTCAAACAGTATGCCGATCTTCGATCTGTTCTGGGAAACGCAGCATCGGCCTACCGGGATGATGTCTGCTCCGGAACATTCCCCGGCCCAGAGCACAGCTTCGATTAAGACCCGGGGCGGGTCAGTTGTCGTCCTTGGATTCCCACGCCTCGTTGCGGGCTTCCACTTTCGCGGGCGCCTTCATGGCTTCCTCGCGGGTTCCGTATGGTCCGATCAGCTGTGACCAGTCTGACTGGGCGTCTACTTCAACCTCTTTGGTAACAACGTTGTACCAGTACTCGGCCATGGTCTTCTCCTGTTCTGAGCTGAAGCGCTCTCGACTGTCCCGCTGCGGGCTATAGGATCGATGGTATGCCTATGAACGATTCGAATGCACCTATCGGAATCCTTGAACCCGGCGTTGTCGGACAAAAGCGTGCTGTTCCGACCTCCATACCTCGGCCGGAGTACGTCGGAAAGGTAGCTCCCGAGAAGTTCGAGGGCTCTGAGATCAAGTCGCCAGAAACAATCGAAAAAATCCGCCTCGCATCTAAAGTGGCTGCGCAGGCCATCGTTGAAGTCGGCCGCCACATTGTCCCTGGAGTGACCACCGACGAGTTGGACCGCGTCGGCCACGAGTTCCTCCTCGATCACGAGGCATACCCCTCAACGCTAGGCTACCGAGGTTTCCCCAAGTCGCTGTGCTCATCGATCAACGAAGTCATCTGTCATGGCATCCCGGACACAACCATTGTCAACGACGGCGACATCATCAACATCGACATCACCGCATATCTTGGTGGCGTCCATGGCGACACCAATCGCACCTTCCTCGTTGGCGACGTGGACGACGAGTCACGTCTCCTCGTGGAGCGAACGGAGGAATCGCTCCGACGAGCAATCAAGGCAGTGGCACCTGGCCGAGAATTCAACGTCATTGGGCGCACCATCGAGTCCTATGCTCGCCGGTTCGGTTACGGCGTAGTTCGCGACTTTACCGGACACGGAGTCGGTGAAGCCTTTCACACTGGCTTGATCGTTCCTCACTACGACGCGGCCCCAGCCTACAGTCGCCTGATCGAACCCGGCATGACTTTCACTATTGAACCTATGCTCACGCTGGGAACCATCGAATGGGAGATGTGGGAGGACGGATGGACTGTGGTCACGCGCGACCGAAGGCGCACTGCGCAGTTTGAACACACACTTCTCGTCACTGAAACTGGAGCTGAAGTTCTGACCTTGCCATAGAACCCCATCGTCCCCAATCTGGAGAATCATGCCCAAGAAACTTAAGTCCAGCCCATCCGTGGTCATAGGTATCGATATAGGTGGCACCGGAATTAAAGGCGGCATAGTCGACCTGGCAAAAGGCAAGCTCATCGGTGACCGCGTGAGGATCGACACCCCAGCGCCAGCGACGCCCACGCCCGTAGCCGAGACGGTATCGATGATTGTGGACGAACTAGCCAGCAGGCCGGAATGCCCCGGCCCAGAAGTGCCCGTTGGTGCAGCGTTCCCGGCGATCATCCAACGCGGTATTGCCCGTTCCGCGGCCAATATCGATAAATCGTGGATTGACACCGACGTCGACGCCTTGTTTACCCAGCGGCTACAGCGGTCCGTTCACGTCATCAATGACGCCGACGCAGCAGGCCTGGCCGAGTCCCGCTACGGTGCCGGCAAGGACGTTGACGGCACCGTGTTGATGCTTACCCTGGGCACCGGGATTGGATCGGCGTTCATCCATGACGGCGTGCTGATTCCCAATGTGGAACTTGGACATCTTGAACTGGATGGGCACGATGCTGAAACACAGGCTTCAGCCGTAGCCCGTGAACGACTGGGATTGGGTTGGGAAGAGTATTCGCAGAGGCTGCAACGCTACTTGTCCCACGTTGAGTTCCTGTTCTCACCGGAACTTTTTGTGGTGGGCGGCGGTATCTCTAAAAGAAGCGACGAGTTTCTGCCGCGACTAAAACTGCGCACGCCGATAGTTCCAGCACGCTTGCGGAATCACGCAGGGATCGTGGGCGCCGCTCTTCAAGCCTCGCGCAGCGAGTAAACCTAGCGGGCGCCGAGGGGACGTTGCACACCCGATGGCGGGTTCGGAGCACGCGCCGAGTCTGTGCGGAGCTGCGCTATCGCGGATTCGAAGTCCTCCAGGGAGCTAAAATCCTGATAGACACTAGCAAACCGCAGAAATGCAACCTGATCCAGCTTCTGCAGGGGTCCGAGAATGGCAAGTCCCACCTCATGAGCGTCGATCTCAGCGACGCCCTTGGCGCGCACTGACTCCTCTACTTCCTGGGCTAAAAGGGCTAGATCGTCCTCCGACACCGGCCGCCCCTGACACGCCTTTCGGGCACCGTTGATCACCTTGCCCCTGCTGAACGGTTCAGCAACTCCGGAGCGCTTAATGACACTCAAGCTCGTTGTCTCCGCAGTCGAAAAGCGTCGTCCACATTCGGGACATTGCCGACGACGTCGAATGCTCGCACCATCATCGGCAAGCCGGGAATCTACAACGCGAGAATCAGGGTGTCGACAAAACGGACAAAACATTCGAAAACCTCCGGACCACGACCACTGACTGTGCCGTGCATTACTTTATCAACTGGGACTTCCGAGCTATTATCGGAGCCTGCGAGCACGTATTGCGTCACCGTGGGCCGGAAGGTTCTCCGCTTCAGACAAAGTCTCCACATGAGCGGCAACCTCGAGCAGCGCCGCCTCGTTGTAGTTGACGATCTGCATGGCTTTGAGGAAGGACGTTACATTCAGGCCGGAAGCGAACGCGGCGGTGCCTCCGGTCGGGAGAACATGATTGGAACCAGCGCAGTAGTCCCCCAAGCTTACTGGGCTGCTCTGACCAACAAACACTGCCCCGGCATGACGAATTTGTTCCGCATCGATCACGGCATTTACCGTATGGATCTCCAGATGCTCCGCCGCGTAGGCGTTGCACACCTCGATTCCGTGCGCGACATTGTCAACCAGGATGACTCCTGACTGCGGTCCGGACAAGGCTTTGGTGACCCGCTCGCGGTGACGAGTCCGTACCGTGCGTTCTTGCAGCTTTTCACAGACCTCCCCTGCGAATCGGGACGATGGCGTGACCAATATCGAGGCCGCATGTGGGTCGTGCTCTGCCTGACTGATGAGGTCCGCTGCAACGAGGTCAGCGTTGGCGGAATCATCCGCCAGTACAACGATTTCGGTGGTGCCCGCCTCGGCATCGATGCCGACCACACCACGGACCAAGCGTTTCGCCGTCGCAACGTAGGTATTCCCAGGGCCGGTCACCACATCCACAGGCGCCAGCAGCGCGTCTGCTTCCAGCCCCTCCCCGGGAATGCCATAGGCAAAGGCTGCGATGGCTTGTGCGCCGCCAATCGCGTATACCTCTTCTATGCCTAACAGTGCCGCAGCGGCCAGGATGACGGGGTGGGGAAGCCCTCCAAATTCCTTTTGCGGTGGCGATGCCAGCGCAATCGATTCGACACCGGCAACCTGCGCTGGGACAACGTTCATCACCACCGACGATGGATAAACCGCCAGCCCACCAGGGACATAGAGTCCCACCCGAGCAACGGGTACCCATTTGCTTCGAACAGTGGCTCCGATACCGAACTCAACACTAGCGTCCACAGGCATTTGCGCAGCAGCAAAAATGCGGGCCCGGTGAATAGATTCTTCAAGCCCTGCACGAATCGAAGGATCGAGTGATTCGAGCGCCTCGGACAGCGCATGGGCAGGAACGATTGGCGAATGCTGGACGACGCCGTCGAACCGTTCTGCAAGTTCTGTCAGGGCCGTCAGGCCCCGCGCGCGAACATCCGCGATTATCGACGCGACTGCATCCGTAGCGTGTTCGCTGCTAACGATGGCTCGTGGCATCGCCTTCTTCAGTGCAGCGAGGCTCCTATGCTGTCCGCGAAGATCAATCTGCTGGAACTGCGGATTCTTTTGAATCGGATCTGCTGAAGTCACCCCTTCAGTCTAGTTGCTTGAGCCCGTGTCCGAGGCCGTGACGTTTTGGCGACGGTCCGGGCCGAAGCCGCTGAGTACCAGCACGAGAACGGCCGTCGCGAAAGGCCACAGAACCAAAATGGAAACTGACCGCAGCCCAAAACCTGTGTCCATCCCGAGGTGTCCATCGTTGGGCTCAGACGTGAGACCGCCCAGCAAAGTACCAAGCTGCCACGCCACGACCGAGCCCAGAATAGCTCCGAGTACGGTCGCTACAGTCCTAATCGCCACACTTCCAAGAGCACGCGTGCTCACGACACAGCCGACCACAATGCCGGTTACCAGCATGATGACGGCGAGCGTCATTTCCTGGGCAAGCCACACCGTCGGATCACCTGAATTGGAGTACACGGCACCGCCTGGGGCAATGAGCCACCAGAGAGCGCCAAGGGGAAGGCCTAGCCCTGCAGTGGCTAGCAACCACCACCAGCCCCCTGAAGGCGGAACATCATGGTGGCCGTCGGACGCCCCCAGCGAATAGACGGGCGGTGGATACGAAGGCTGCTGCCCGCCAGAGCGGGACGAAGTGGACATAATGTCCACATTAACAAATAGCTGGGCTCTTGTGCTCGTGCGACAGTGTGGCACGAGGCCAAACCCAATTCCCTCCGGAGCCAGGCAGCTTCCTGCGGCTACACGTCAAGACACGCCGGCCCTAGCAATACCTTGAGATCACCGAAGAGAGCCGACGACGGAGTTACGCGCAGATCCACTCCGAGCTTCATCACCTCAACCCTGCTGGAACTGTTCAACCTGATCTGAACCTCGGAAGTACCCGGATGGGTACGCAGAACTTCCCCCAAAGCAGACACGACGGGCTCCGTTGCCTTGTGATTGAGCACGGAGATCACTACTGGTCCGGTGTGCCCCTCACTCAGATCCGGCACGGTCAGTTCTTGGGCGTTGAGAGTGACGGCGCCGTCATCTCTCCGTTGCAAGCGGCCACGAACCACAACGATCAGGTCTTCTGCCAAGACGCCGGAAATTGGACCATAGACTTGGCCAAAGAACATGACTTCCATAGACCCGCCCAGGTCCTCGATCTCAGCCCGTGCGTAAGCGTTGCCACTGTTCTTCGCGATCCTGCGCTGCAACGACGTAATCATGCCTGCAATGGTGACGGTGGCACCGTCTGCTGGCCCCTCCTCGCTGATAACCGAAGTAATGGAAGAATCAGCGTGCTGGCTGAGAATTCCCTCAAGCCCCTGCAGCGGATGGTCTGACACGTAGAGCCCTAGCATTTCGCGTTCAAACGACAGTTTGTCCTTCTTTTCCCACTCCGGAAGTTCTGGAACATCAACTGACAGGCCGCTCTTTGCCTCACCCTCGTCGAACATGCTGAAAAGATCGAATTGGTTGGCCGCCTCATTCCGCTTCAAAACGATGACAGAGTCAACCGCTTCTTCGTGGATCATGGCGAGGGCGCGACGCGGATGACCCAGTGAATCGAAGGCCCCGGCCTTAATGAGCGACTCTATGGTTCGTTTGTTGCAGACCACAGCCGGAACCTTCTGCAGATAATCGCTGAACGCGGTGTACGCACCTTTTTCCTCACGAGCGGCAACCATGGCGTTGACGACGTTGGCACCAACATTTCTGATCGCCCCCATGCCGAACCGGATATCTCGTCCAACCGGGGTGAAGTTCAACGCCGATTCATTGACGTCGGGAGGCAAGACGGTGATGCCCATGCGCCTGCATTCGTTCAGGTAGATGGCCAACTTATCCTTATCATCCCCAACAGATGTTAGGAGGGCCGCCATATACTCAGCCGGATAGTGAGCCTTGAGGTAAGCCGTCCAGTAGGAAATCATTCCGTACGCTGCAGTATGCGCTTTATTGAACGCATAATCTGAGAAGGACTCCAGGACCGTCCACAGCTTGTCCATGGCTGCCTGAGAGAAACCGTTAGCCTTCATACCAGCAAAGAAATCCGCCTGCTGCTTGTCCAACTCGGACTTCTTCTTCTTACCCATAGCACGGCGCAACATATCCGCCTGCCCAAGGCTGAAGTTGGCCAACTTCTGCGCGGCCGACATCACCTGCTCCTGATACACAATCAACCCGAAAGTACCGCCAAGAATCTCTTCAAGCGGCCCCTCCAATTCAGGGTGGATCGGCTCGATCTCCTGCAACCCATTCTTTCGAAGAGCGTAGTTCGTGTGTGAGTTGACTCCCATTGGGCCAGGCCGGTATAGCGCGAGTACCGCAGAAATGTCCTCGAAGTGGTCGGGTCGCATCAACTTCAACAGGGACCGCATCGGACCGCCATCGAGCTGGAAGACACCTAAGGTGTCGCCTCTGGCCAGCAACTCATATGAAGCTACATCATCAAGCTCTAGATCCTCGAGAACGAGATCATGATCCTTGTTCGCTTTGATGTTCTCAAGCGCGTCGGTGATGATCGTCAAGTTCCGCAAACCCAAGAAGTCCATCTTGATCAGGCCAAGACCCTCACATGTTGGGTAGTCAAACTGAGTGATGACCTGCCCGTCCTGCTCTCGGCGCATGATCGGAATAATGTCGATCAGCGGATCGGAGGACATGATGACGCCGGCAGCATGGACGCCCCACTGACGCTTCAAACCTTCCAGCCCCAGCGCGGTCTCGAAAACCTTCGCCGAGTCCGGGTCTGTCTTGAGTAGTTCTCGGAGTTCCTCCGCCTCGCTGTACCGCTTGGCCTCCTTGTTGTGCACATCGGCCAGCGAGATGCCCTTACCCATGACGTCGGGCGGCATTGCCTTCGTGAGACGCTCACCAGTAGAAAACGGATATCCCATGACGCGTGAGGAGTCCTTCAACGCCTGCTTGCCTTTGATCGTCCCGTAGGTGACGATCATGGCCACACGCTCGTCGCCGTACTTCTCTGTCACGTAATGGATTACTTCGGACCGACGCCGGTCATCAAAGTCCACGTCGAAGTCTGGCATGGAGACACGCTCGGGATTGAGGAACCGCTCGAAAATCAGTCCGTGCTTCAATGGGTCTAGATCCGTGATCCGCATAGCGTAGGCAACCATGGATCCGGCGCCCGAACCTCGCCCCGGGCCAACTCGGATTCCTTTGTTCTTAGCCCAGTTGATGAAGTCAGCAACCACGAGGAAGTACCCCGGGAAGCCCATCTGGGTGATGACACCGACCTCAAACTCCGCCTGTTTACGCACGTCATCCGGGATACCGCTCGGGTAGCGGAAGTGAAGGCCAGTTTCGACTTCCTTGACGAACCAGGACTGCTCGTCTTCCCCGTCAGGAACGGGAAAGCGAGGCATGTAATTCGCTTTGGTGTTGAACTCGACGTTGCAGCGTTCAGCAATTAGTAGTGTGTTGTCGCAGGCGTCCGGATGATCGCGGAAAATAGAGCGCATTTCAGCCGGCGACTTCAGATAGAACTCGTCTGCGTCGAATTTGAACCGCTTGGGGTCGGCCAGAGTGGACGCAGATTGCACGCAGAGCAACGCCGCATGAGATTTAGCATCCTCAGCGTGGGTGTAGTGCAGGTCATTAGTGGCAACCAGCGGCAGATCCAGCTCCCGCGCGAGTTTAAATAGGTCGGCACTAACATTACGTTCAATGTCTAGTCCGTGATCCATGATCTCGCAGAAATAGCTCTCCCGCCCCAAAATGTCCCGAAGGTCTGACGCGGCCTGGACCGCTTCTTTGTAAAGGCCCAACCTCAACTTGGTCTGAACTTCACCTGAGGGGCAGCCTGTTGTCCCGATCAAGCCCTTGCCGTAAGTCTGCAATAGGTCGCGGTCCATGCGCGGCTTATATAGGTAACCCTCGAGGGACGCCAGGGACGACATCCGAAAGAGGTTATGCATACCTTCGGTTGTTTCTGACCACATCGTCATGTGTGTATACGCCCCGCCGCCAGAAACGTCGTTGCGACCTCCATCGCCCCACTTGACCCTCGTCTTGTCCTGGCGGGCGGTACCCGGCGTCACATACGCTTCTACGCCGATAATGGGTTTCACTCCCGCGGACTTGGCCCGGTTCC
Organism: Actinomycetales bacterium; assembly: GCA_038199985.1. Lineage (GTDB taxonomy): Bacteria > Actinomycetota > Actinomycetes > Actinomycetales > Micrococcaceae > Arthrobacter_J. Next base: position 77,687 of record JBBPYK010000050.1, read on the forward strand.
AGAAGTCGAAGGCACCGAAGACAAACCCATGGTCCGTCGTCGCCAAAGCATTCATACCGAGTTCATCGGTCTGGCTGAAAAGGTCACTCAGACGGGCCGCACCGTCGAGCATCGAGTACTCGGTGTGATTATGAAGATGGACAAAAGACGCTGATTTGGATGATGAAGCCACCCGTCCATCCTAGGCCAGACCAGCTTCAGAGAAGGCGCGGCTGGAGCGTCCTAGACGTGTCCGTCCTGCAGGGCTTCTAATGCGTATCGTAAGTCCAGCGGATAGGTACTCGAGTACTCCACCCGTTCACCGGTGCGCGGATGGGCGAACGCCAGCTGCTGCGCGTGCAACCACTGCCTGGTCAAACCCAGTTCAGCAGCGAGTCGGGGATCGGCCCCATAGGTCAGATCTCCGACGCAGGGATGCTTTAGGGCCGAGAAATGAACGCGAATCTGGTGCGTGCGTCCTGTCTCGAGATGCACCTTGACAAGAGAAGCACGCCCGAATGCTTCAAGTACCTCATAGTGCGTACGTGAGTCTCTGCCGTCTTCGACCACAGCGAAACGCCAGTCCTTTCCCGGATGCCGCCCAATCGGCGCATCGATCGTACCGCGTACAGGGTCCGGCAGGCCCTGGACGACAGCGTGATACACCTTCTCAACGGTACGGTCGCGAAATGCCTGCTTGAGCAGCGTATAGCCATGCTCAGTTTTGGCGACCACCATGACACCCGATGTACCGACGTCAAGCCGGTGGACGATACCTGCGCGCTCTCCAGCCCCCGACGTCGAAATACGATAGCCGGCAGAGGCCAGACCGCCCACCACGGTTGGGCCCACCCATCCTGGCGACGGATGAGCTGCAACGCCCACAGGCTTGTCGATCACCACATAATCGTCATCTTCGCCAAGGATCATCAGGTCATCTATTGGTTCGACCAGGACCGCATGAGGGTCAACTGCCTCGGGGACCATGATGGAAAGTTTTTGTCCCTCGACAAGCCTGTCCGACTTGGACAAAACGCTGCCGCCCGAGGTAACCAGACCATTGCCACACCATTGTGCCGCCGTCGACCGAGATACGCTTGCAAATCGTGCCACTGCGGCATCTGCACGGGCTCCAACATCGTCTGCAACGACCGAGACCTCGAGCACGTTCGCGTTCACGCTGAGGTCCCACTTTCTTGCTCTTCAACATCCGAGTCGGCTTCGTTGCTGCGGCGACCATCGATACCCACCCCTCGCAGGGTAAAGAGGCAGATCAACGCAACGCCGGAGACCACGGCCATATCTGCGATATTGAAGATGGCGAAGTTGGGAAGGGCGATGAAGTCCACTACATGTCCCTGGCCAAAAGAAGGTTCTCTAAACAACCTATCCGTCAGATTTCCCAACGCACCGCCAAGGACCAGCCCGAGGGCAGTAGCCCAACCTGCCGAATGGACCCGCCGAATCTGCACAATGATTCCACAAACGACGACCACCATGATGACGGTGAAAAACCAGGTGAAATCCGTACCGATAGAGAAGGCAGCCCCGGGGTTGCGGATGAAGTGCCAGTCCAGAAGAGACGGGATCACATCAATCGAATCTCCCTCAACCATGGTGGACACAACCCAGGTTTTGGTGGCTAGATCGATCAAGTACGCGGTCATCGCGACGGCGCCGAGCATCAGAACACACTTGGCCGAAGGAGCCACAACACTTATTCGAGCCGTCGCGGGTTGGTCTGCCGGAGGGGGTTCGGCTGGATTCTGGAGTGCCATGATGCTTTCGATAGGAGGATGGACATACGTAGGAAGCCGACGATCGGAGTGATCCGGTCGCCGGCTTCCCATTATTCACTATTGTCATACGCCCATCTGCGCTATGGGCGTGAGAGTCAGGATTCCCCGGTATCCGATGCGACGGAGCCGCGAGCGTCCAAATCGCGAAGCTGACCTTCGATGTAGGACTTCAGGCGTGAACGGTAGTCGCGCTCAAAGCCACGCAACTGCTCTACCTTACGCTCCAATACGGCCTTCTGCTGTTCGAGGGCGCCCAGCGTCTTCCGGCTCCTCTCCTGCGCGTCGTTGACAAGACTGCTTGCCTCGATCTGCGCCTCGGCAATGATTTTGTCGCGCTGCTCGATACCCGTGTTGACGTAGTCATCGTGAAGCTTTTGGGCCATGGCAAGCACGCCCGCTGCCGACTGGGCAGAATCAGCGGTATTGACCTGTGCTGGCTGCCGATCCGGTTCTGCGACCTTGGGCTCAGGTTTGGGCTCCGGAGCCTTGACTGGCTCTGGCTTGGGTTCTTCGTGGACCTGCTCGGTCTTGGTTGCCGCTACTGGAGCAGGAACCGCGACGTTGGCTGAGGTGTTGGATGACGCGTCAGCCAACTTCCGGCGCAGATCGTCGTTCTCCTGCGTCAGACGGCGAAGCTCAACAACGATCTCATCAAGGAAATCGTCGACCTCGTCCTGATCGTATCCTTCACGGAACTTGGTCGGCTGAAACCGCTTGTTGACAACATCTTCTGGCGTCAAGGCCATCTGGTCACCTCATACTGGATTATAGATTCGTCTGCCATACGACGAGACGCTTCATGTTTTGATACGGGCTGTCGAAAGTGGATTCACTGAACCACGATCATCCTTGCCAAGACTATATCTATTTGGTCTCAAATGCAGAACTGGCGAACGAACGTGCTATATGCCCCTGACCGCAAGCCCCATCAGAATTGTCACGACAAAGAAGAGCACCAAAAAAGCAAGATCGAGGGAGACTCCACCGAGACGGAGCGGCGGGATCAACTTTCGCAACATCTTGATGGGAGGATCAGTGACCCCATAAACACCAGTAGCCAAAACGAGCGCGAGCCCTTTCGGCTTCCAATGGTGGGCGAACATCTGGATGGCGTCGAACACAATCCGGATGATTAATGCGAGCTGGACAAGCATCAGGAGGAGATAAAGCAATTGAAAGACTAGACTCACGCGTCGATCACATTTCCTTCGGGGACGGCGATGCCGGGGGTGGATTCGTCGTCACTCTACCCGACACTCAACTCTGGTTAAAGAAACTGCTCTCCGCGTCGCTGTTCTTCTTCTCTTCACCCAACACCTCGATGTACGACGGCGACAATAAAAACACCTTGTTGGTCACCCGTTCAATGCTTCCGTATAGCCCAAAAACAAGACCGGCAGAGAAATCAACGAGGCGTTTTGCGTCACCTTCGCCCATATCGGTCACGTTCATGATCACGGGGATGCCGCTACGGAAGCTTTCTCCGATTACCTTAGCGTCATTGTAGGAGCGGGGATGAATGGTGGTGATCTGACGCAGGTTGCCGACGTCTTCCCGCGTAGAGGGCGCTCGTTTGATCGGCGTCACCGGCGCACGGTATTCGTCAATGGTCCGCTTCGATACGGTTGGCTCGGAGCGGCTGTCTTCGCGGCTATTCTCCACCGAGTCATCCTCGTCATTCTGAACTTGTTCCTTGTAATTTCTGGGTTCGGACTCGTAGTGCTCGTCACCGTCGGCGAGCCCAAGATAAATCATTGTCTTGCGCAGTGCGCCAGCCATGGTAGCTCCTTATCGTGTCTTGTGCAGTAGTGGGTAGCGCTGGTTGAAAACCGGCCCTCCAACAAGACTGACGCTACCGCACGGGCGCACGGGCCCCGAGCACATCGGAACCGATTCTGAGGTGTGTCGCGCCCGCAGCGACTGCCTGCTCCAGATCCGAACTCATTCCAGCGGATATAGCACCTGCACCGGGGTGCGAACGCTGCAAAATCTGAGATAGCCCTCGGAGTCGGTCGAAGGCCGCAGTCGCGTCGTCATGCAGCGGAGCAACCGCCATCACCCCAGCAAGGACAAGCCATGGTGACTGTGCAACGGCATCCGCCAGTGCGTTTAGATCCTCTGGATATGCTCCCCCGCGACTGCTCCCCCGTGAGGCCTCACCGTCGGGTGGATCGAGATTCACCTGCAGGAAGCAGTCGAGTTGCTGTCGTTGCGGCTGATCAAGTAGTGCTCTTCGATGCTGTTCATTTTCCATGGCCTTGGCAAGGGAACTGACCAGCGACTGACGGTCTACAGATTGGACGGCCTGCGCGTAGCGGACAACAGATTTCGCCTTATTCCCTTGCAGTTGTCCGATGAAATGCCAAGTGGGCTTCAGATCCTCAAGTTCAATGGCTTTGGGGCCGGCTTCCTGGTCTCGATTCTCGCCGAAGTCGCTAACGCCCATGTATGTCAAGAGCCGGACGTCCGATGCCGGGAAGTACTTGGTGACGACGATCAGCTCTGGCGCTTCGTTTCGCCCAGCCATCTTGACAGCCTCCGTGATGCGGTTCCGAACTCTTTTCAGATTGCCCGCAAGTTCCTTTTCACGCTCCACGTCGTGCAGCTTCCGTCCAGATGACTCCCGCGAATCGTTCGCGTACGGCGCCTCCACGGTACGAGTAGTACCGGGAATCCTCGAGCGTACAAATGCCTAGGCAATTAGCGTCTACTCCCAGCTGTTCTAGCTGAGCCAATGCGCCGGCAGGTAGGTCTAACGACGGCGTTTTCTTGCGCGTTCTGGCCGCACAAGCGGGTAGAACCATCGCGACGTCGGCATGCATTGAGGCCGGAACCTCGTAGCACAAACCGCAGATCGAGGGGCCGATCCATGCCTGAATATCGGCCGCTCCCTCACCGCGCATTTGAGCAACCGCCTTAGGTAGGATCCCGCCGATCAACCCCACCCGCCCGGCATGTACTGCTGCAGTGGCCCACCCCTTGTGGGTACGCCCAGCGAGCAAAACGGGCAAGCAATCGGCGATCATGACGGCCAACGGCGTCCGCCCATCAGTAGCCATCAGAGCATCTGCCCTCAGATTCCCCGGTGCATGTTCAACGGCGACGACAGTCGTTGAGTGAGTCTGATGCATAAACTTCAGGGCACCCTTGCTGGCTCCGATCTGTTGCTCGACGCGGCCTCGCCGCTCGATCACAGCTGCAGAATTAGCCTCCGTATGCATAGCCAGATTGCCAGCTTCGACACCGGTGAAGCCGACTGACAACCCGCTTCCTACCTTTTTTGTCCAGGCAAAAGGGGACCCGGATGGTGCACTTGCTTCAGACACCTCGCCAGCCTGGGCTACTTGAGGAAGTCCGGTACATCGAGATCGTCTGCACGACCTGTACCGAGGTCTGGCTCGACGACGGCTGGCAGGTCAACATCAAATCCAGCGTCCGCAGGCACATCGTTGTTCTGCTGTGAGCGCTGCTGGGACCAAGCACCAACGCCCGATGCTGCTGGCTCGTTACCACTTCCCGTGGACTGCCGCTGGTCGTTGTTGTCGCGCTGAGGACTACTCTTGGGTTCTGACGGCAATTGCTGTCTCGTGGTGGATTGAGCTGGCTGTGCGGGCTGCGAGGTCACGTCAACCTGATCAAACCCCGCTGCGATGACTGTTACGCGCGCCTCATCTCCCAGAGCATCGTCGATGACGGCGCCGAAAATGATATTCGCCTCGGGGTGAGCAACCTCCTGCACAAGCCGTGCCGCCTCGTTGATCTCGAAGAGACCAAGGTCCGACCCTCCCTGGATGGACAACAGCACACCATGCGCGCCGTCGATGGAAGCTTCAAGCAGGGGCGACGCGATGGCAAGTTCAGCGGCCTTGACAGCACGGTCGTCGCCGCGCGCAGACCCGATACCCATCAGCGCAGAACCGGCACCCTGCATAACCGACTTCACGTCAGCAAAGTCCAGGTTGATCAACCCTGGAGTTGTGATGAGGTCCGTGATGCCCTGGACACCCGACAACAGGACCTGGTCAGCAGAGCGGAAAGCGTCCAGCATGGAGACATTGCGATCGCTGATTGACAGCAGTCGATCGTTGGGGATAACGATCAGGGTGTCCACTTCATCGCGAAGTGTTTCGATGCCAGTTTCCGCCTGATTGGATCTGCGCCGACCCTCAAAGGTAAAGGGCCGGGTGACGACACCGATGGTCAACGCTCCCAGTGAGCGTGCGATTCTCGCGACGACCGGAGCACCACCTGTTCCGGTTCCGCCGCCCTCGCCCGCGGTGACGAATACCATGTCCGCGCCGCGAAGCACTTCTTCGATCTCTTCGGCGTGATCGTCGGCAGCACGGCGGCCAACCTCGGGGTCCGCTCCAGCACCCAGCCCTCTCGTCAGTTCCCGCCCGACGTCAAGTTTGACGTCGGCGTCGCTCATGAGAAGAGCTTGCGCGTCCGTGTTAATGGCGATAAATTCTACCCCGCGTAGGCCAACGTCAATCATGCGATTTACGGCGTTTACTCCACCGCCGCCAATTCCGACGACCTTGATCACGGCCAGGTAGTTCTGCGGTGCTGCCACGTCGTGTGTCCCTTGTTCGAATCTTTACACTGATCTGGTGTGGATTCACCCGGATATGCGCCAGGCTTCAACCTTTACTTTATACTTCACTTGAAACAACCTTAACCCTGTAGTTGAGGCTTATAGTTATGTCAAGTAACTCCTACTGAGACGCTATGGGTCGCGGGTCGCTCATGCAATGACCGCTTCCGCGTGTCGCGTCGAAACTTGATCATTCGGTCCGTGTGACGGGGCGCTGCGGCGTACTGACATCGAACTCCGTCACTGGCGGATCCGAACGTGGCTCCTCCAGCAGCGTTTGAAGAACCGCTGCCTTGGCCTCGTTTTGATCAGCGCTCCCCCAGAAGACCCGACGTCCATCCTCCAACTGCAGCTGGACCGAATCCACAGACTTAGCCGATGCGTGCTTAAGCCTGGAAAGAACTTCTTCAGGCAAGGAGGCAAGAACTGACGTGACAGAAGAAAACACATCGCTGTTGACCGCCGCCGTCCCGCCCTCAATCAGCGGCAGCTTTGCTGAGGCTCTATCCTTAGCCGACCCAAGCTTCCGTCCACTCTCATCAATGAGAACAAAAGATTTGCCCTGCTCCAACACCGCTACGGGAATGTATTCAAGGACGGTGACCTGAAGGGTTGAGGGTGGGATTGCCACCATATCAACGTCCTTGACTGCTGGGAGGTCCTTGAGCAGCGCCCTGGCATCCGCCTCTGACACCTGAATAAGGGTTCTACCTTTCAACGGCTCGAGTGCGAGGTACACCTGCTCCGACGCCGCAAGCCGAGTGCCTTCCACCGTAACGGTGCGAATCTGCAGGAGGGGTGTAAAAATCACCAAGACCATAACGAGCAAAACTACGCAAAAGGTGATAACCGCCCCGATCAGCGCACGACGACGGCGCCTCCGCCGGGGAGGTTCCGGAAAGGAGACGACCCGTGAACCATTCGTCGGCTCATCCCGCACACCCTGAGTTTCCCGCTGGACAGTGTGAGTCCCCTCGCGCTGGGTTTCTGAACGGGGCTTTCCGACCCGCCTGACCGGCGGCTCCTTAGCGGTCACCGGCATCCTCTGATCCAGAGGAACTGTCGAGGATACGAACGAGCTCCGCGCCCAGAACTGTCACGTCTCCTGCACCCACGGTGAGAATCACGTCACCGCTTTGTGCGCGGGAGGTCAAGGAAATGAGGGCCTCACGTGTGTCTGGATGATAGGCAGCTAATCCACCCATCGTTCCAGTAATCAGTTCACTGGTGACGCCAGGTATGGGATCCTCACGGGCCGGGAAAATGTCCAGCACTGCTACGGAGTCCGCTAGTAACAGGGCGCTAGCGAACTCTGTGGCGAATTCAAGGGTTCGTGAAAAGAGGTGCGGCTGGAAGATGACGTGGACAAATCCAGACCCCGCCACCGTCCTCGCTGCATTGAGTGCCGCCCGGACCTCGGTTGGGTGATGTGCATAGTCATCGTAGACGCGCACCCCCCTGGACTCCCCACGAAATTCGAACCGGCGCGCAGCGCCGGAGAAACTGCTCAGACCGGCAGCGGCGCGCTCAGGATCAATGCCAAGCTCCAGCGCAACAGTGAATGCTGCCGCAGCATTCCGGATATTGTGATCACCTGGAACACCAAGCGACAACACCTGCTTTTGCTGCTGCCCGTTTCTGCGGAACATCAACGTGCTCACCGATTTACTCCCCTCCCTGGCTGTATCGGTAATAGATACGTCAGCATCATCGCTGTAGCCGTACGTTTGCACGCGCCTCGACCCAATCGATCTTGCGGCCAACGCTGATGAACCGACGTCGTCCGAACAGGCAATGAGGAGCCCACTCGTATCCAACCGGGTAACAAACTCGTCAAATACCGCGTGTACTGCTTCGGCCGTCCCGTAGTGGTCCAGATGGTCTGCTTCGACGTTCGTGACAACTGAAATCGAGGGAGCGTAATTCAGGAAGGACCCATCCGACTCATCGGCCTCTGCAACAAAAACGCCCCCATCGCCGAACGCCGCATTGACGCCCAGCGACGACACATCACCGCCGATCGCGAACGAAGGATCGACGCCGGCGCTCTGGAGCATGACAGTAGTCATAGCCGTGGTGGTTGTCTTGCCGTGAGTACCGGCCACGGCGATGACACGTTGCCCGGCCATCGCCGTAGCAAGCGCTTCCGAACGGTGAATGACGCGCAGGCCCAGACGCCGCGCCTCGACCAATTCGGGATTAGTTGAACGAATCGCCGTCGATATGACAACCATGTCTGAGTTCTGGACGTTGGTCGCGGACTGACCAATGTAGACCGTTGCGCCTAGCTGTTCGAGGCCCCGTAGCAGAACGGAATCGCGACTGTCAGAACCGGAAACGTCCGTACCGCGCGCGAGCATGATGCGTGCGACGGCCGACATGCCTGCCCCGCCGAGTCCAATGAAGTGGACTCGACCAAGTGCAGCGGGCTCGGAAGCCGATGTTTCGGAACTCATGCGCCCCGCACCCCGGATTCGACAAGAATCATCTGCGCCATCCTCTCCGCTGCATCACGACTCCCCAGCAAGAGTGCGGCTGAAGACATGGCACTTAAACGCTCGTCATCAGTTGCTAACGGCAGAAGCTGTTCACGGATCCATTCGGAGGTGAACTCCCGGTCAGCTACCAGCAGTGCTCCCCCGCCAGCGACCACTGCCTCCGCGTTAAGAGCCTGTTCACCGTTGCCGTGCGGCAGCGGCACCAGCACCGAGGGAAGCCCCACAGCGCACACTTCCGAAACGGTGCCGGCTCCGGCCCGTGCGACTAATACATCACCAGCAGCGTAGGCGGTCTCCATCCCGTCCACGTACTCGACCTGATGGTAGTGCGTTCCTCCAAGCTGAGCACCAGACTCATCCACGATGGCCTTCCCACGCCCGGTGATATGCAGAACCTGCACCCCAGCCGCAGCGAAATGTTCACGGGACGCGGCTACAGCCGTGTTGATGGTGGCGGCTCCGGATGATCCGCCCGTCACGACCACCGTGGGCATATCGACAACTAGACCCAGGGCTGTGCGCGCTGTCTTACGGGTAGCAGAACGGTCAAGTCCAGCGATTTTCCGACTCATCGGCATCCCTACCCATTCCGCGTGGCGCAACGCAGTAGAGGCGAACGCGACCCCTACACGACGGGCCAGGAACGCACCCACCCTATTGGCCAGCCCAGCTCTGGAATTCGCCTCGTGGATGACCAGCGGCACCCGGAGCAAAGCCGCCGCGATATAGACCGGGGTGCAGACGTAACCGCCTACGCCAACCACGACGTCGGCCTTCGCCGTACGCACAATCCTGACGGACTGCCCAATGGCGCGCGCAAATCTCAAGGGCAGTTTCAGGAGGTCGATGGATAGACTTCGCGGCATGGGCACGCGATCTATGGTCTGCAAGTCCAGCCCTGCAGCCGGCACTAGACGTGTCTCCATGCCCGTAGTTGTCCCCACCGCAGTAATCCGTGTATCCGGCTTGAGTTCAGTCAGGGCCGTTGCGATCGCGAGAAGGGGACTAATGTGCCCGGCGGTCCCCCCGCCTGCCAGAACTACGGACAGTGTTGAATCGTTCATTCAGGAGTGGTTTCACTTTCAGGTATTTTTCGGGCGAATGACAGGAGGACGCCGACTGCCGCGAGCGAGAAGGTCAGCGCGGAACCTCCGTAGGAGATAAAGGGTAGTGGCACACCGACGACAGGAAGAACCCCGGTGACAACCGCAATGTTGACGAACGCCTGCCCAATGAGCCAAACCAGTATGGAGCCGCCTAGAATTCGTACGAATGGGTCGGTGTGCCGAAGCGTCACCCTGATCCCGGCGATCGCGAGGGTAGCGAAGAGTGCTACGACGATCGTTGTGCCTATCAGGCCGAACTCTTCTCCAATGATGGTGAATATGAAGTCATTGTGGGCTTCTGGAATCCAATTCCACTTCTGGCGGCTCTGGAAGATGCCAACTCCCCACCAGCCACCCGAGGCCATCGCCTTGAATCCGTTGGTGGCCTGCAGGCAAGGGTCGCTGGCGAGGTCACAGTTTAACCGCAACCACGACTGGATTCGGCCACTACGGTTAGGACTCAAAATAACTAGAGCCACTGAGGCCACAGCACCAATGAGCCCTGCCAGGGCAAAGATTTTGACCGGGGCCCCCGCGAAGAACACGGCCGCCACCAAGATGAGCATAAGGATCATTCCAGTTCCCAAGTCTTTGCCCATGATCACCAGCAGGATAGCCAAACCTCCCAGCGGAAAAACAGGGATGATGGCGTGCATCGGGTGACGGACCAGCCCGGCTTTTCGGGCCAGTACCGTGGCACACCACACTGCCAGCGCCAACTTGGCTGGTTCAGACGGCTGGAACTGGATCGATCCAATGGCGATCCAGTTCGTGTTGCCGTTGACGGTGATGCCGAAGATTTGCACCATCGTCAGTAGAATCCACGATCCGATGAGGCCCGGCCAGGCCACCGCGGTGTAGAATTTTTTACCCGCCCGGGAGAGCAGCAGCATGAGCACAATGCCTATGGCCGCGAAAACACTTTGTTTGAGGAACAGCTTGAAAGTGTTCGTGTTTTCGGCAATGGCTTCAACGGATGAGGCCGAAAGGACCATCATGAGACCGATGGCCGTCAACGCCAGCGTGGCGCCGAGAATCATGTAGTAGGCGCTGCCACTGCTGGCTTTTCCTCGACCTTCGACGCGGGAAATGATGCGTTTGAAAACATTGGGGTTTGCTGGCGGCTCTTGGGGCGCCACTTTCCTCGGAGGCGCCTCCGCCGTTGAGGGCTGGTGCGTCTGGGGCTTCGGGTGCATGACCACACGTGGCTTCCTGCCCGTGTGCCCCTTGGGCGTCGGGACCATCAGGACTCCTTCGTGGTCGGCGCCGGACCCTCCACCCGTGAACGGACTGCGTCGGCGAATGCGCTGCCGCGTTGGGCATAGGACATGAATTGGTCCATGGATGCCGCGGCCGGGGCCAACAAAACCGTATCTCCGTCCACCGCCACGCGGACGGCTGCAGCAACAGCTTGTTCCATGATCCGCTTCCCCATGGAGTCCAGATCTTCTCCCTGAACCATTTCAGTGTCACCCGCGCTGAGGTGAATAACGCTGACATCTGGAGCGTGTCGCTGCAATGCGGTTTCCAGAGTCGCTGTGTCAACGCCAATGAGTACGACAGCTTTCAGACGAGACACGCTGTCAACGACGAGGTCATCATAGCTAACGCCTTTGGACAAGCCCCCAGCTATCCAGACCACAGAATTGAAAGACTTCAAGGACGCAGCCGCCGCGTGCGGGTTGGTAGCCTTGGAGTCATTAACCCAAGCAACGCCGTTCTTCCGTGCCACGAGCTGAATCCGGTGATCTCCAGGATGGTAGTTGCGGATGCCGTCTCGAATGGCTGCTGGTTCCACGCCTAGGGCGCGCGCAAGGGCTGCCGCGGCTAGCGCATTGGCGACGAGGTGTCGTGGCGCTAACTCACCGACATCGACCAAAGATGCCAGTTCTGCGGCCGAATCCTTCCGCTCTTTAATATAAGCGCGATCCACGAGCAAGTCCTCCACTACCCCCAGCATCGAAATAGCCGGAAGCCCCGTGGTGAAGCCAATGGCTCGGCATCCCTCTAGCACGTCGGCTTCCTGAACCATGCGTATGGTTTCCTCTTGCTCCGCGTTGAAGATGCAGGCGAGCCGGGTGTTGCTATAGACACGTGCCTTGTCTGCCACGTACGCGTCGTAGGAACCATGCCAGTCGACGTGATCCTCCGCTACGTTGAGACAAACGCTGGCCGCGGGAGAGATTGATTGGGCCCAGTGAAGCTGGAAGCTGGAAAGTTCAACGACGATTGCATCCCAGCCCTGAGGATCACGGATAACGTCCAGAATCGGGGTGCCGACGTTGCCCGCCGCGACTGCTCTCAAGCCGGCTGCAACGAGCATGGACTCGGTAAGCCCAACGGTGGTCGTCTTCCCGTTGGTCCCTGTGACCGCCAGCCACTCTCCGGCTTTGCTTCCAGGTCGTGCTCTGAGGCGCCAAGCCAGTTCCATGTCGCCCCAGACCGGAATGCCATGTTCTGCAGCGGCCTCAAGTAGCGGGTGCGTTGGAGGCATACCTGGTGAACCGAACACCAGTTCCGGCAGCTCGCCGTCGAGGAGGGGCAGCGTTTGGTCCGCGTCTGGTCCGAGAAAAACCTCTTCGACGCCAACGATCTTCAATGTTTGCGCTGACTGCTGTGCCTCTGCGTTGTCAGAAGTAGCGACAACAACAACCCGGGCACCAAGCTCTGCCATGGTGTCCGCGATCGAAAAACCCGTCTTACTAATACCGGCGACGACAACTCTGAGTCCGGACCACTCTGAATCCCAAGATCTCAGTGACTCAATACGGGAATTATGATTGTTGCAGGCTGCGCTCACAGCACTACAACCCATTCGGCGTAGAAGATACCAAGGCCGGTTGAGACGAACAGTCCGCACAAGATCCAGAAGCGAACGACGACGGTGACTTCCGCCCAACCCTTGAGCTCGAAATGGTGCTGGAGCGGTGCCATCTTGAAAAAGCGCTTTCCGCCCGTGGCTTTGAAGTAGCCAACTTGTATGATCACCGACAGCGTGATGAGGACAAAGAGCCCGGCGATGACCGCAAGGAGGAGTTGTGTACGGGAAAGTATCGCGAATCCGGCGATCGCCCCGCCGATAGCCAATGATCCGGTGTCACCCATAAAGATTTTTGCGGGGGAAGTGTTCCACCAGAGGAAACCGATCAGCGCTCCACACAGGGCACCGGCCAGCATTGCCAAATCAAGAGGGTCCCGGACTTCGTAACAACCTGACCCCGCCAACCGTGCACAACTCTGGTTGAACTGCCAGATGCCCATCAACATGTACGCACCAAACACCATGATGGCCGCTCCGGCAGCCAAACCGTCCAGTCCGTCAGCCAGATTCACGCCATTGCTCGCGGCTGTAATGATGAAATTGGCCCAGATGACAAAGAGTATTATTCCGAGAACTGTCCCTGCGAAAGCCAAGTCCAGCCCGGTGTCGCGGACGAATGACACGCGAGTTGATGCCGGCGTCCGGCCCTGACCGTTGGGAAAGTTCAGTGCCAGAATGGCAAAGGCGACGCCTACAACCGTCTGACCGATGATTTTGGCCGGGGCGCTCAGGCCGAGGCTCCGCTGATTCGATATTTTTGTGAAGTCGTCAAAAAAGCCGACAAGGCCCATGCCTACCATCAGAAATAGCAGGAGCATTCCCGAAGCGGTGGGCCCACCGCTGTGAGGATTTATCATCGACATCAGCAGATGTGTCAGGAAGTATGCCGCGATGACGGACGCCAGAATGACGGCACCACCCATAGTGGGCGTTCCACGCTTGGTGTGATGCGCCGTCGGGCCGTCATCTCTGATGAACTGCCCGTACTGGCGACGTACCAAAAGCTTGATGAAAAAAGGAGTTCCCACCAGCGAGAAAACTAGGCCCAGTGCAGAACCGACGAGCAGTGCGATCACGAGTGATCACTCCCTTCGTGTTCGGTACCCATACCGGGCCGTGCGTCAGCTCGTAATGCTATACGATCGCCGAGGTGCCGTAGCCCCGTTGCATTCGAGGACTTGAACAGTACGATGTCCTCCGGAGCCAACTCTGCGGCAAGGATCTGCTCTGCTTCCTCTGCCGTTTCCACAAATGCCGCTTCATTGCCCCAGGAGCCTTCGAGGACCGCGCCGTTGTGCATGGCCTTGGCAGCGCGCCCCACGACGATTAGCCGCGAAATGTTCAGCCGAACAACAACACGCCCGATGGCGTCATGCTCTTCGATGCTGCGGTCGCCGAGTTCGAGCATTTCGCCCAGCACAGCCCACGAACGACGTCCACGGGATAACTCGGCTAGGGTACGCAGTGCCGCCCTCATGGATTCGGGATTCGCGTTGTACGCATCGTTGATGACCGTAACCCCGTCGGGCCTTTCAAAGCGCTCCATGCGCCAGCGACTGGCCGCACTCAGAGAGGACAATCGAGTGGCAATTCCCGCCGGCGCCATTCCAGCAGCGTAGGCAGCTGTAGCGGCAGCCAGCAGATTCGTCGCGTGATGGAGTCCAATGAGACGCGACTGCACCTCATGAAAGGAACCATCTGGGAAAGCAAGGTTGAAGAAGGGATGACCATCATCGTTTGTGTGTAAGTTCCGGGCCGACAATTGTTCGCGGCCCAGGCGACGGAAACTGTCTGACGCGGTGAAATAGATACAGCTTGCAGACGTTCTGCTCTCCATGGAGAGCACCAGCGGGTCATCAGCGTTAATAATCGCCACGCCGTCGGGCGCCAGAGATTCCAGTAACTCACCCTTTGCCTTTGCAATGTTCTCCACTCCGCCGAATTCACCCGCGTGCGCGGAACCAACACAGAGCACGACGCCGACGTCCGGACGCACCATCTCTGCGAGGTACTTGATGTGTCCGACGCCAGTGGCTCCCATCTCGATAACGAGGAAACGTGTGCCGTAGTCGGCGGTAAAAACAGTGAGTGGTACTCCTACCTCACCGTTGTACGAACCCTGTGGTGCGATAGTCGTTCCCTGCGTCTCGAGCAAGCCCTTGAGCAGATCTTTGGTGGTCGTTTTACCTGCTGATCCGGTGATGCCGATCACCGTTAGATCACCAGCGGCCCTGAGCCTACGGACGATTTCGGCTGCGAGAGCACCCATAGCGAGCACCGGGTCCTTGACCACGACACACGGATACGATTCTTGCTCCCCGCAGCTGACAACCCGTTCAGTCATCGCTAGAACCGCTCCGTTAGCGAAAGCGGACTTCAGGTGCAGATGCCCATCAGAATGTTCGCCCGCGCGAGCCACGAACAAGCTTCCCTGCTCACACTCCCGCGAGTCCGTAGTGGCGGACGTCACCGCAAACGAGTCAGTGGACGCATCGGGAAGGCGTAGTTCGCCGTCTGTAATTTCCGCAATTTCAGCGGCAGTTAACTCAATCATGTCGGCTAGGACTCTACCGTCTCGATCTGCACGGTGTTGAATCCGCGTTCCTCCAGAGCTGCCCGAAGCTCCACCCTGTCGTCGAGGGCGTGGTTCTCACCCTTGATTTCCTGCCACACCTCATGGCCTCGGCCGGCAATGACAATCGTGTCCGCCTCGTTTGCCAGAGCGACGGCGCGTCTGATGGCATTCCGCCGCGGAAATACCTCTTCGACGACGCAGGGGATGTGCTGACGTTTCTGCTCGCGTTTGGCACCAGCAAGAACATCAGCACGAATCGACGCAGCGTCCTCTTCGTGCGGATCGTCGTCGGTGATGACAACGACGTCGGCTAGTCTCGCAGCTATCTCACCCATCATGGGCCGTTTGAGCGCGTCTCTCTGGCCTGTAGCGCCGAAGACGACGATGACACGCGATCCGCTTTCGGGACGGCGCACGGCCTCAAGGGTCAGAGCCAGAGCATCGGTATTATGTGCAAAATCCACAATTGCCGCGGGGGCCTCACCGATGAGTTGCATACGGCCGGGAACCTGGGCTGTAAACGGATCATGCAGGGCAGCTGCGGCCTGTATTTCCTCAGCTGGCACACCCGATGCGAGCACCATTGTGGCAGCCAGCGCTGCGTTCGCCACGTTGAACCGGCCAGGAAGTCCCGTGCACAATTTGAGACTTCGACCATCCCGAGCAGTCAACGTGAAGCTATGACCCAGCCCGTGCCTGATGACATCCTCGACAATCCAGTCAGCGTCCTCCGCGGGCTCCGGTTGCGTCGCGAGCGTCGTCACACCCGCGTCAGTGGTCTCAGCCAACCTCCGTCCCCAGACGTCGTCGATGATGATTACTGCCTTGTCTGCAGCTTCGCGGCGAAACAACTGCGACTTCGTGGCAAAATACTCTTCCATGGTCTCGTGGAGATCAAGGTGATCCTGAGTCAGGTTCGTGAATCCGACGACGTCGAATTTCACGGCGTCAACACGGTGGAAGTGCAATGCGTGCGAGGAAACCTCCATAGAAGCGGCATCGATGCTGCGCTCCTTCATTAGTGCGAGCAATCCGTGCACCTGCGGTGACTCAGGAGTTGTCAGAGCGCTGGGGATCGGTTCACCGCCTGCAAGTATTTCAATAGTTCCGATAAGTCCTGTGGACCGCCCGATGGAAACGAGCAATGAATTGATGAAGTAAGTGGTGGTGGTTTTGCCGTTGGTTCCTGTGACTCCGAACAGCGTAGGACTTGCTGAGCGCGTTCGGTATACGGCGGCCGCAACCTCTCCCACCAGGTTCCGGGGTGTGGGCACTACAACAACAGGCACTGGTCCATGGGTACCCACGAGGAGAGCTCCCTCGGGATCCGTCAAAATTGCAGCGGCGCCTGCCGTGATAGCCGCAGCCGCGTACAGTGCTCCATGCTGCATGGCGCCCGGAAGGGCTGCGTAGAGATCCCCTGGGTGGACTTGCCGCGAGTCCATGGCAACGCCTGAGATCAGGACATCCGCGTTTTTTGGACCCGGTAGTGCATCGGCTTCGACCCCTACCCCGAGCAAAACCTTCGTCAGCGGTGCGGCGGGTGTTTTCAGCGGCCGCATGGAGGAGGCTGTCTCCTGGGTGAGGGATGTCTTCATCTATTTGTATCTCTCGCTGCTGGTCAGTACTCGAGGGGGAAAATTTCCGGTTTCCCGGTGGATGGTGGAACGTCGTTCATCTGCAATACCCGTAACATCACCTTTTTGAACGAGTTGCCCGGCAAAAGGTAGTACAGGTCTCCCTGCGGTCGTTGAAGCGTCACCACCACCACATATTCTGGCGACTCAACCGGCGCTATACCGGCATAGGAAAGTGTATATCCGTCGTAGCCGCCCTGTGGACTGGAAGCCTCCGCTGTACCGGTCTTGGAGCCCACACGGTATTCCTCCAACTTGCCCTGTTTTCCGGATCCCTTCTCGGTCACCGTCTCCAGCATCTTTCGGAGTGTACCGGCGGTGTCCTTTGAGACTACGCGTTCTCCTGCTTCTGGCTCAATGGTGTGTTCGGTTCCGTCCGGATCTACGTAGGCCTCCACGAGTTGCGGTTTGAGGCGCATGCCGTCATTGGCAATGATTTGGTAGGCGAGGGCGGTGTGAAGACTTGTTTGAGCAAGCCCCTGCCCAAAGAGCACAGTGTACTGCTGGCGTACGTCCCAGTCATTGGGCTCGGCCAACAGGCCTGCGGTGGCACCGTTGAGCCCGATGCCCGTTGGTTGACCGATACCGAACTTCTGCAGCCATTCGTAGCGTTTCTGCTGACTGAGTTGTTCCCCAATCATTACCGTCCCTGTATTCATAGACTTGGCGAAAATACCCGCCGCAGTCATGTGCACGGTTCCGTGATCGAAAGCATCGCTGAATGTCTGGCCGTCGACGGTATAGCGGGCAGGGATCTCAAACTTAGAGCTGGGCTCGATTGTCCCTTCCTCAAGAGCTGCTGCCATCGTGATGAGTTTTGTCGTTGATCCTGGCTCGTATGACGCCGTCACTGAAAGCGGAAGCCGAAATTCTGGGGATGTTTTCCCCGGGTTATTAGGGTCAGGCGTGGTTGACTCCGCCATGGCGCGCACCTTGCCTGTGGAAACTTCCATCACGACGATGTTGCCCCATTGGGCGTTGTATTCCTCCACCTGTGCACCAATGACCTGCTGGGCGTACCACTGCAGGTCCTCGTCGATTGTGAGGCGGATCGACTGTCCGTCTTTCGCCGGAACCACTTCGTTGGTCGCGTACGGAATGCGGATGCCGTCACCGCCTATTTCGAACTTCTTGCTACCGGGCTCCCCGGCCAGTCGCTCATTCTGCATGAGCTCCAAACCTGCGGCGGGCCCTTCTGCATTCATGAACCCAACGATGGAACCGGCAACCTGTCCCTTGGGATAGATTCGCTGCACGGTGGATTTCGCGTAAATTCCCGGAAACCGAACCGCTACCGCTTTGTCCTTGACCTGCGGAGTAACCCCAGTGGCGATCACACTGTATGGATCATCGCCGAGGAGAGACCGCGAGAGTGTGTCAACATCTTGGTCCAGGGCATCAGCGAGCTCACGCAGGCCCTGCTCAAGGGAAACCGTCTCTTCTTCTCCGGTCGCTGGGTTTACCACCCGTTCGTAACCGTCATCCTTATAGCTATCGGCATGGGTCTGATCCACGACAAGATCAAAGCGTTCGACGCTTCGCGCAAGGACTTCGCCATTCGTGTCGAGGATGCTCCCCCTGATGGCAGGCACATCGACATGTGTGAGGCGCTTGCCGACTGCCGCTTTGGCCCACCCAGCAGGGTCGAGGGCTTGAAGATAGAAGAGCCGGAATCCAAGCACGAGCAGCATGACCAGAATGAGAGCAAGTCCAATGCGGAGCCTGCGCGCGCTGATCTTCTCACGTGGCATGTTGCCTACTGATGGTGCTCCTGCCACTGTGGCCCCTCATAAACGTAGTTACCTCGACTGAACCTACTGCCCGGTGTTCTGCTGTGGTGCTGGCACGGTTCCCCCGTTGAGTTCCGGCGCCTTCGGCTCCGGAGCTGACTCCGATACCTGTACACCGCTGTCCTCTGCCGAGGGCGTCTGTACTGCTGGTTCGTCCGCGGCCTGCTCAGATGCTCCACCGCTTGTACCCGTGCTCCCGGTCTCAGCCGGAGGAATGGTGACCAGCGGTTCATCATCCTTGCCTGCAGGTTTCGGGTCCCCGTGAACTTTCATTGCTTTCAGGTCTAGATATCCGAACGACGGCGATGCAACCATTCCCAATTGTGCGGCCTCTGCGGCTAAATGTTGGGGAGCCCTGAGGTTTTCGGCCTGTTGCGTCAACGCTTCGTTCTGCTGCTTAAGTGCTGTTTCTTCCTGAGCCAGCCGGACTAACTCATATTGTCCGGTAGACACCGAGATGTTGATCAGCATTACTGCGGCGAGGGCAACGATGAGAACCGCGCTGCAGAAGACCGCGAAGGGAACGCGCTGCCGTGCAGGGACTGGGGCCACCAGCGCAAGGGGAGTTCTGCGTCGGGCTGGTCTTTCAACCCAGTGCTCCGGTGAACTCAGCTCGCGGACGGTGTTGCCCACCACAGCAGTCTGACTTTGGTTGCCCTGGCTCATGTTGTCGTCCTGTCCGCCTGTTGTTTAATACGCTCCACTGCCCGCAGTCTTGCCGAGGCTGCGCGCGGATTCTGCCGAATTTCGTCTTCCGTTGGAGTTTCAGTTCCGCGGGTAAGTGTTTTGAGGTATGGCTTGTGCTGCTCGAGTTCAACAGGGAATCCGGGAGGTGCCGAGGATTGTGTTCCGGCGCTGAAGGCCTTCTTTACCGTCTTGTCTTCGAGTGAGTGATAGGACATGGCCACTATGCGTCCGCCCATGTTCAGCGACGCAATCGCCGCCGGTACAGCGTCAGCAAGCACCGTCAATTCCTCGTTGACCTCGATCCGCAAGGCCTGAAACGTTCGCTTTGCGGGATGACCGCCTTTCCTGGCCGCTCCGGCCGGCACAACACTGCGGACCACATCTACCAGCTGTCCGGTACTGTGCAGTTGCTCCGTCGATCTGGCCGAAACAATGGCGGAGGCAATCCTCCCGGCGAACTTTTCTTCGCCCCACCCGCGAATCAGACACACAAGGTCAGCTTCGGTGTAGTGATTGACGACATCTGCAGCGGTCTGGCCACGGCTTGTGTCCATCCGCATGTCTAGAGGTGCGTCGTAGGAATATGCAAACCCACGTTCGCGCTCGTCTAGTTGTAGGGAGGAGACTCCAAGGTCGAAAAGCACGCCGTCAACACCGTCGAGCCCCAGTGACCGAACTACGTCGGTTATGTCGTCATAGATCGCGTGGACCAGGTCTGTCCGGTCGCGATACGTTTCGAGGCGTTCACCAGCTAGATTAAGCGCCTGTTCATCGCGGTCGATGCCGACAAGGTGGACCTGTGGGAAGCGTTCCAGAATTGCTTGTGAATGCCCACCCATCCCAAGGGTGGCATCGACGACGACGGCTTGGCCCTGCGTCGAGACTGCTGACTCGATGGACGGTGCCAGTAAATTGACGCATCGATCCAGAAGGACAGGCACGTGGCGATCTTCTGCGCACTTTTTTTCGCTCATTGCTTCCCCCTTCGGACTCGTGATGGTATAGCCGTGTGACCCGCCGTTTTCTTGAACCAGATCTCCCTCCGCGTCCAACCGCAGCACCCGCCTGACTCCGGGGAAGGTGAGCCAGGTCGATCTACGGTGGGGCGGCTGGAGATCTCATCCAAGAAACCCCCGCTGTCCACAATTTTCTTTCTCTACAAGATGCCCGGTAGGACTTCTTCATCGGTATTGGAGAAAGACTCCTCCTTCTCCAATAGGTAGTTATCCCACGTGGGGCCGTCCCAGATTTCGGCCCTCGTTCCAGCACCAATTACTGCTAATTCCCGGTCCAGGCCCGCGTAGCTCCGCAGGGCGGACGGAATAGTGATCCTGCCCTGCTTGTCCGGGACTTCGT
The DNA here is from genome assembly GCA_038199985.1 of Actinomycetales bacterium. Classification (GTDB taxonomy): domain Bacteria; phylum Actinomycetota; class Actinomycetes; order Actinomycetales; family Micrococcaceae; genus Arthrobacter_J. The sequence continues at coordinate 98,529 of JBBPYK010000050.1, forward strand.
CTGAGGCTCCCGAAAGAAACACGCGAATGTAGTCACGCGACTGCCGCGATGCCAAGGACGCTTCCCGAAGCTGTTCGTACATACGTTCAAATTCCTGCGTACCAAAGACGTAGATGCAACGTTCCTGTCCTTTGGTAAGCACGACTCCGTCCGCCAGTTCGTCGCGGTACTTCGCCGGAAGGATGAGCCTGCCCTTCTCATCAAGACGCGGGGAATGCGTTCCGAGGAACATTCACCACCGCCCATCTGAGTTGAGTTCAGCTACCCCATCTGTAGCTTTTACCCTCTTATATCCTCCACTTTACTCCACAGAGCACCACAGTCAACGAGTGTGGCGACGGATTCTACGGCGTGTCGAGCACAGCCCGCGTCAAACGCCTGAAAAGACGCGAAAAAGAGACCGTAATGTGAATTGCGACAAGGTTGCTCTTTGGCGCCACGAAGGTCCGTTAAATAGCGGAAGACCCCGGGTACCGAGGTCTTCTTGCTGAGGCTTGCGTTGGATTCTATTGATCGGGGAGGGAAATGGAGCTAGGGCTCACCTTGGCGGCGTTGATCCCATTTCTCCTCCAGCCCTCCCATAAAGCCACCCCGAGGTGCTGACGCCGATTTGGGTATGGACTGGCCTTTGCCGTGCGACTCGGACCCACCGATCGGACGAACAGTCCCGAAGTAGACGCTGGCGCCCATGATCAGAAAGCCGCCAACACCAATGAAAATATTTTGGAACGATACGCCGACAAGGAGCACAAGAATGCCGGCCACGCCGACCAGCGCGCTGAGCACAATTCGACGCGTTGAGAAAGAGCGCCCCGACGACGACATCGAATGAGCAAACCTCGGATCTTCAGCATTTAACTGCTGTTCCAGCTGTTCAAGCAACCTCTGCTCGTGTTCTGAGAGTGCCATCACTGCCTCCTTGCTGAGAAACCACCTGTAAATGCTGTCAACGAACGTCGCAGGGCTGCGGTTCCCTGTTGTTCAAGGATAGTTCGCATTGGCGATCAGGGCCAGTCGTCAGACCCTACTCTACCGGCGGTGGAAGCAGTTCGGCCGGACGAATGACGGAATCGCCGAAGCGTAAGTTAATCCTGTCCAGAGCCGTTTCGGCAAGTCGCCAATTCTCGTCGCGTCTGTCGATGGTTAGTTGACTCGCCACGGTGGAGGCTACAACAAGTTGCTCCGCCCTTAGACCAATTAATCTAACCTTCATCGGGCGGACTCCAAGTCCTTCGAGTAGATTCAGTGCCGATTCATACAGAGCGTGGGCGTTATCGGATGGTATGGACAGTTTCCGGCTGCGGGTCAGGGTTGTGAAGTCCTCGTATCGCACCTTAATAGATATGGTCCCCGCCGACCTACCAACGGCGCGGAGTCGATGCGCGGTTTTGTGTGCCAGACGCAGGAGCTCCTGGTGCAGTCTAGAGTCGGCACTCACGTCGTCCGCGAATGTCTCTTCCGCACCGATACTCTTCTCTTCCTGCACCGGTTGCACCGGTCGTGGGTCTTTGCCCCACGACAGGTCATGAATGTGCAGGCCTGAGACGCCCAATAGGCGCTGAAGTGTTGCGCGCGGGGTGTTCGCAACATCGAGAACGGTCGATATACCCAGACCAGACAGGACCTTTCGGGACTTCTCACCTACACCCCATAATGCGGAGACCGGCAGGCCGTGAAGGAACTCCACCGAGTTCGCTGCCGGAATCAGCAGTAGACCATCCGGCTTAGCTCTCGTGGAGGCTATCTTTGCCACGAACTTGGTACTGGCAATTCCCACAGAAGAAGGCAGCCCGAGCTCGTTGGACACGCGCCGTCGAATAAGACGGCCTATATCTAGAGGAGTGCCGAGCCTTCGGGTGGAACCGGACACGTCGAGAAATGCTTCGTCGACACTGACCTGCTCCACGAGTGGAGTGATGGAGCGGAAAATTTCCATGACACGGACGGAGATGTCTTTGTACTTGTGTTGGTGTGGTTCCACAATGACAGCTACCGGACAAAGCCGGCGAGCGGTGGACATCGGCATTGCGGAACGGACACCGTACTTTCGCGCCTCATAGGAAGCGGAGAGCACTACCGCGCGTCCCGATGCTGACCCAACGACAACGCATCGACCGCGTAGCTCTGGACGCTCCAGCAGCTCAACTGACACGAAGAAGGCATCCATGTCCACGTGCAACACGGGACTGTCTGTATACGCCATCTCAGTACTCGTCATGGTTCTCCAGTTGGCCGTCGAATTCCATGTTCAATGGTAGACGGAGCACCGGACATTCTAGACGGATGCCGGAGTACAGGAGCGGCATTCGGTCAACCCTGCGCATAGACTGTTCAGAGCCTTCCGGCGCCCGTCGACCGACACCACCACGAAGGACACCATGAGAGCGAACAAGTTCCTGGCACTCAGCTTTGTTGTCGCCGCAGGAATCTCAGCCTGCTCATCACCAGGGTTGGAAGATCCACCTGCCGCTGCGGGTTCGGAAGCTCTGCAATCCACGTCCACCCCGTCCGCCGACGCTATGGAGACAGAATCCGCCAATGACGCGGCCAGCCCTTCAGTTTCGGCGTCGGCGCCGGGGTCCCCCTCCCCCTCGTCGAGCGCGCTAGTCGAGCCATTCCCCCTAGACGTCTTGCCGGTTATGGGTGAGTCCACGGTCCTGTCATCGTCCGTGGACCTGACCGGAGACATGGCAGTTGTCTCTGTGACGGCATCGGTTGATAAGTCCTCGGACGAAGTCCTCGAGTACTATCGCTCGTCGCTGTCGAAGGCAGGATTTAAAGAACTCAAAGACGAATTCTCCGATGATTCAATTGCCAGCCAGGATTTCTTCCGCAACGGTACAGAAACCATCAACGTCAGCGTCGTGGCCGGCACCAAGAATCAGAAGGCGTCCGTTTACACCGTAGGCGGTACCCTTCTCACCGAAAGCATGGACTAGCCAGATGGAAGACTCCCAGCCGTTCATCGAAGACATCGCCCTCGAGGAGGCTTCTCTACTTCGAAGACTCTCGCAGGAGCTGGATGTTTTTCTTGTTACTCGACAGCACCGGCTGGAAGAAATCTCGGCCTACGCCGCAGAACCGGTCCGTGCCATAGCCAGTCTGGCCTCCGGTGGGAAACGCATGCGCGCCAAACTCTGCTATTGGGGCTTTCGCGGCGCAGGCGGATCTGCCCAGGACCCTGCGATCGTCAGCGCAGGGGCGGGTCTTGAACTCTTTCAGACGGCCGCGTTGATCCACGACGATGTCATCGATAATTCCGATACCCGTCGGGGTGCACCCAGCGTCCACCGCCGCTTCGCTGAACTCCACCGAGTATCCCGCTGGCACCTGGACGCTAGACGCTTCGGGGAGGGGGCTGCGATTCTATGCGGGGACATGGCGCTGTCTTTTAGTGAAGAGATCTTCGCTTCGGTCGCGCAGACGTCCCCTAGAGCACGAAACCTCTTCGACACCATGCGCACAGAGGTTATGGCGGGACAATACTTGGACATCGTGGAAGAGGCGGCTGGGCCTGGAAGTGATGCCACGACCGCCGTCGAGCGCGCCCGCAATGTACTGCGCTTTAAATCAGCGAAGTACTCCTCGGAGCACCCACTGGCCATCGGCGGGGCGCTCGCCGGTGCGTCCGTAGCGCAGTTGCAGGCGTACTCAGATTTCTCTCTGCCACTGGGCGAAGCGTTTCAATTGCGCGATGACATGCTCGGCGTCTTCGGGGATCCTGCTTTCACTGGCAAGCCCGCGGGAGACGACCTGCGCGAAGGCAAACGTACAGTCCTCATTGCCTACGCCATCGCGGGCTGCACCGCGGGAGAATGCTCGGACATCGCCGCACTGCTGGGTAATCCTGATCTAGGTGAGACAGGCATCGAGCACCTCCGCACTATAATTGGCACCTCAGGCGCTAAAAAAGAGACAGAGATGCTGATCGACGAGTTGTTGGAGCGCTCCATCAGCGCTCTCCACGACTTACCAGTTAGCCCTCTGGTGAGGGAAGCACTCGGCTCTCTCGCTGAGGCAGCAATTCGCCGCACCGCCTGAAATCAGATGGCTATCCCACGCGGGAGAATTTACCAGGCGAGAGCTTGAGCACGGCGACGAATTTCCGTCTTCCGGCCGCTTCGGAGTGCATCTACAGGCTTACCGGGGAGCGACTCATCGTCTGTGAAGAGCCAGATGATCATCTCTTCGTCGCTGTATCCGGCGTCTGCCAAGACCATGATGGTCCCCTTAAGGCTCTCGAGGACGCTGCCCTCCATCAGGAAGTCCGCTGGAACGCTCCGAATGGCACGGTCCCCGATCCGTACTGCTATGAGGGACCGGTCGTTTATCAGGCCATGCACTTGGGTGATGGAGGCGCCCAACTGCTGGGCGACGTCGGGCAATGGGAGCCAATGGGGTACAAGATTCTCGAAATCGTTCACTCCTCAAGGATCACATGATTTCGCCCTCGGCGGCCACTTCGTGATGTCGAATCGACGCCCGTAAACCCCGACACGCATATTCAAGACGCATCCGTGGGATTAGAACTGTTTGTGCTAAGTGGAAAATAGTGTAGGTTCACATTAGTCACGCAAGCATCATCAATCACATCAGTAACATGGGAAACATGCGCGTCGCCACGATGGCCGCGCCGCTGACCACGACCGAATGGGGAAAATGCACATGCCTTCTACGCCCGCGCCGGCACGCAAAAACACCACCGCCAGCCGGAGGATACATGCTGCTGTTACCTCTGCTGCCATACCAGCTGTCATACTCTCCTCAGTCGCCCTGGCCGAACCCGCTACAGCATCCCCGGTCAACCCGGTACAGTTGCGGCTACCCGGCACCATGCCGGCCCAGCTCCCTGTGACCGGCGGCGCTAGCCTCATTGCCGCTGCGAAGGTCCCAGCGTTGATTCCCAGCCGGCTCCCATTGGCTAAAACTCACACGACATACACCGTCAAGGCTGGCGACACCATCAGTGCCATCGCGTCTCGTCACGGCCTCAACACTGGCAAGCTCCTACAGCTCAATGGGCTGAAGTCACATTCACTCATATTCCCTGGGCAGAAAATCACACTCGGTGGCTCCGCACCGATGACCAGCCACACGACAAAACCCGCTCCCAGCACCAAGAACACCGCTCCGAAATCCTCCGGTGGCGCGTCTTACATTGTTCGTTCCGGCGATACGCTCAGCGCTATCGCGGCCCGTCACAATGTGAGTCTGGGAAGCATCCTCTCAGCGAACCGCCTCATGATGACGTCGATTATCTATCCGGGCCAGAAAATCACTGTCTCGGGCAAGAGCTCCGGTGGGGGGCCCACTCACAGTCCAGGCAAGACTGTGAAGCCGACGACGCCCAAACCGTCGAGCAGCGCACGTTCATACACTGTGGTTCCCGGAGACACTCTCAGCGCAATCGCCTCCCGACATGGAATCAGTCTGGGGACCATCCTGTCGGCCAACGGCATCCGCTCTACAGATATCATCCGGCCAGGCCAGAAACTAGCGCTGGGCGGTACAGCGAAAGTTACCAAGACCTCCAACACGGCACCACAAAATCTAGTGCCTTCCTCGTTTCTTAACTACACGTACCCGGAAAAAGTTGTGGCTCAGGCCAACGTGAACAAGCAGACGCTCAATTCGATGCCGGCACCCACGCAAGAACAGATGAAAGCCATCATCGCTGACACCGCACGCCAGCTGGGCGTGGATCCGGCTCTCGCTCTGGCGTTCTCCTACCAGGAATCAGGGTTCAATCAGCGTGCTGTTTCACCGGCTAACGCCATCGGAGCCATGCAGGTCATCCCATCTTCCGGACAGTGGGCATCGGACCTGGTTGGACGGAAACTCAATCTTCTAAACCCCCAGGACAACGCAACAGCCGGAGTCGCCATCATCCGTGCACTTGTGCGTACCAGCAAGAACCTGGACATCGCAATTGCCTCTTACTATCAAGGGCAGTACTCGGTGTCGAAGCACGGAATGTACGACGACACGAAGAATTACGTGCGCTCCGTGAAATCACACGTATCCTTGTTCCGCTGACACTTGACTTTGGTGACGGGCTCCTCCTTCATGGAGGCGCCCGTTCCGATTTAACCCGTGTTCGTCAACGGGCACCGCCCCGATACACGTAGGATCATAAGGGTGTACGAGCAGCCGAAGGACCCCCTGTCCGGATCCCTTGTGGACGATCGATACCGGGTTCTATCCCGCATCGCCCGCGGTGGCATGTCTACCGTGTATCTGGCAGAAGATGTACGTCTGGAGCGACACGTCGCCCTGAAAGTGCTCTATCCCCATCTAGCAGACGACGACAGCTTCGTCGACCGTTTCGAGCGGGAAGCAAAATCGGCTGCCCGTTTATCCCACCCCCACGTGGTCGGAGTATTGGATCAGGGCGTCGACGGCGAGCTCGCGTACCTGGTGATGGAGTACATCCCCGGTCATACACTGAGGGACCTCCTAGATCAACGCCCAAGACTGACGCCCCGTGTGGCATTCGCTGTTCTGGATTCTGTTATAGAAGGTTTGAGCTCAGCACACGCTGCCGGGATCATTCATCGTGATGTCAAACCGGAGAACGTGCTGATTTCCGATGATGGCCGTATCAAGATTGCTGATTTTGGCCTCTCTCGTGCGGCTTCCCGCCACACCGGAACCGGGCAGCTGTTCGGGACGGTGGCTTACCTCTCCCCCGAACTTGTCAGCGGCCAGCCCGCGGATGCACGCAGCGACATCTACGCCGTTGGGGTCATGCTCTATGAAATGTTAACCGGTGCGCAGCCCTTCACCGGAGAGGACGCGATCCAGGTCGCGTTCGCACACGTCCACCAGCAGGTGCCACCACCATCAGATCTCCTACCGGGCCTCGCTGAAGATATCGACGAACTGGTGCAGTGGTGCACGGCTCGCGACGCCGACGAACGGCCCGTCGACGGAGCCGCACTGCTAGGAGAACTTCGACATATACAGGTCACTCTCCGCGGTGAGCAACTGGACTATGTTCATCCAGATTCAGCGGCAGCCGGCGGAGACATACCGTCCCAGGATGTCGGTGGAAGAAGCACAGACAATGCCACTGAAGCTCTCTCCCGCATTGATGACCAGACAACGAACTTTGCGAAGTCGAACAATGCGACCACTGTTATTGCGCCTGCATCGAACCGTACTCAAGCTCTAACCCTTCCGGGCCAAACGGGACAGAGCCAAGAAGACACGTACAACCGAACACCACGGCAGCAACGACGCTCAGCGAAGGAAAGCCACCGAAATCAGGCACGTAGAGCCAGAACCCCGCAGAAGCAGCTGAATGCGGGCAATAAAAACCGCTCTGCCGTCTGGATCGTCGTGGTAGTGCTGCTCGCTGCGGCCGTCGCCGTCGGCGGTTGGTATTTCGGCGCGGGGCCGGGGGCCCTGACAACGGTCCCCAACGTGAGTAACCAACCAGTCAACGCGGCACAGGACCGCATGGCCGATGTCGGGCTGGAGTCGAACACCGAAGCCGTGTTCCACGATCAACTGGATCAAGGCAAAGTTGTCTCGACAAAACCTGGCGCGGACACCAAGATCAGAAAGTTTCGTTCAGTGACGCTCTTTGTTTCCAAAGGGCCGCAATTGTTTACCGTTCCCAATGTCGTTAAGCGCGATGTTGACTCCGCACGTGCGGACATCGAGGGTAGTCCGCTGTCTGTGGGCGACTTAACCGAGGTCTACAGTGAGACGGTGGCGAGTGGCAATGTTATCGCTCAAAAGCCGAAGGCCGACGAGCAGGTGCGCGCATCGGTCAAGGTTGCGCTCACTGTCTCCAAAGGTCGAGAACCAATCCAGGTTCCGGACGTCGTCGGTCTACCCGAGGACGAGGCGCGGCAGGCGCTCGACGCAGCACGGCTGCAGACGGTTCTCGCCCCTAACGCAGTTCATGACGCGAAGGTCACCAAGGGCGCAGTCGTCGGCCAAACACCAACCGATGGCACCCTGCACCGTGATGAACCCGTGACCCTTACGCTCTCGCTGGGCCCCGAAATGGTCGATGTCCCCAACGTGTTCTTCAAACGGGAGGACGCTGCGGTCAGTACACTTGAAGACGCCGGATTCACCGTTGAGGTGAAGTATACCTACGGAAAGTCAGTTTTGGGGCTAGTGGCTGGGCAAGACAAAACTGGCTCAGAGCCAAAGGGCTCCACCGTGACCCTCACAGTTTCCTGAACGGCGACCATCAGCTCTTGGAGAGGGCACCAGCGACGAGGAACGCCATCTCGAGCGACTGCATGTGGTTTAGACGTGGATCACATACAGACTCGTACCCTTCGAGGAAGGCGTCCTGATCAATAGGATCGGCACCGCCCAAGCACTCAGCTACGTCATCGCCCGTCATCTCTACATGGATTCCGCCCGGGAACGTCCCCAAGGAATTGTGCACTTCAAAAAAGCCCCTGACCTCGTCGATAACATCGTCGAAATTGCGTGTCTTGTAGCCGTTCGGCGAGGTCACCGTATTGCCGTGCATTGGATCCGTCACCCAGAGAACCTGAGCACCGGAGTCTGTAACTTTTTCGACCAGCGACGGAAGCTTCTCGCGGATGTTGCCCGCACCCATGCGGGTAATAAACGTCAGCCGGCCGGGTTCCCGCTGTGGGTCCAACTTATCGATAAGCGCTAGCGCGTCATCAGCAGTCGATGTTGGGCCAAGCTTCACACCAATAGGATTGCGGACACGTGACAAGAAATCCACATGTGCACTATCTAGGTCTCGCGTGCGCTCTCCTATCCAAAGGAAGTGCGCTGAGGTGTCATAGGGTAGCCCGGTACGCGAATCAATCCTCGTCAATGCACGCTCATAGTCGAGTAACAACGCCTCGTGACTGGCGAAGAATTCCACCCGCTTCAAGGCTTCGAAGTCGGCCCCGCACGCTTCCATGAATTTTACGGCCCGATCGATTTCTCGCGCGGTCGATTCATATCTGGAATGTGCGGGATTGGCCATGAAACCCTGATTCCAGTGATGGACCAGCCGCAGGTCAGCGAAACCACCCTGGGTGAACGCGCGGATGAGATTCAGAGTCGAAGCGGACGTATGGTAAGCCCGCACCAACCGCGAAGGATCGTGCCGTCGTGAATCCGGAGAAAAGTCATAGCCATTCACCATGTCACCGCGGTACGCCGGCAACGTTACTCCGTCACGCGTTTCATCATTCGATGACCTGGGTTTAGCGAATTGCCCGGCCATGCGGCCCATTTTAATAACGGGTAGCGACGCCCCATAGGTGAGCACCACGGCCATCTGCAGGATAGTGCGCACCCGTGCGCTGATTTTGTCCGCGGTGGCACCATCGAAGGTTTCTGCACAGTCCCCGCCCTGAAGGAGGAAGGCTTCTCCTCTGGCGGCAGCGGCCAGTCGCTCGCGCAAGACATCGACTTCACCAGCAAAAACCAGTGGAGGCAGGGACGATAACTCACTTGTTGCAGCGTGATACTCGGCAGTATCAGACCAGCTTGGCTGCTGCGCAATCGGCAGAGAACGCCAATCGTCGAGGCCCGGATACGTCGCCGCTCCCGAAACTATAAGAGGTTTCGGTGGGACACTGTCACTGCTGGTAAGTTCTGACACTCCTCCAGCGTACAAGTTGCAATGCAACTCACGGACACCAGCGGTAATGAACCTTACGCAAGAAGGTCATACTCGATCATTTCTTCCGGGTAGTTGTGCGCTTCGCGGCCTTCGCCTTGAGAGCGGCTAGCTTCTCCTTGACCGTCGCGGCGTAAACGTCCACATACTCCTGACCAGATAGCCGCATCAACTCGTACATGATTTCATCTGTGACCGAACGTTGGATGAAACGGTCGTCGGAGAGACCTTCGTACCGGCTGAAGTCAAGGGGCTCTCCCACTATCACGCCGATACGCCTAATATTCGGAATGCGGCGGCCAATGGGCTGCACCTTGTCCGTCCCGATCATGGCGACGGGAATGACGGGCACTCCTGCGGTCAGCACTAGCTTGGCAACGCCAGTCTTCCCTCGGTAGAGGCGGCCGTCGGGGCTCCGAGTGCCCTCAGGATAGATTCCCAACAGAGTGCCAGTCTCCAGAATGTCTACACCGGCTGACAACGAGTGGGCTGAAGCAGCTCCGCCGGATCGGTCCATGGGAAGCTGGTTGGTCATGCGGAAGAACGCCGCTGTCAGCTTGCCCTTTAACCCGGTGCCGTTGAAGTACTCGCTCTTGGCGAGAAACGCGACGGGACGCGGAACAGCCAACGGAAGAAATATTGAATCCGAGAAGGAAAGGTGATTGCTGACGAGAATCGCAGGGCCGTCCTCAGGAATATTTTCCAACCCCTTGGCCCACGGGCGGAACAGCATGTTTATCACCGGCCCGATGATGATCCGCTTCATGAACCAGTAAAACACTCCGTAGGCCTCCCTAACATTCCGACGCCTCTGCTGTGGCGTTTGTGACACTAGTCTATGTGTATGGCTATCTCCAGCAGCGCAGCATTCTCTTCCTCCGGACATGGCGAGCTGGGTAATGTCGGCGTTGTCCTTTGCCATGGGTTCACGGGTTCGCCGGTCAGCGTGTTGGAATGGGCCCAATACCTGTCCCACTTGGGCTTTGCAGTGCGCGTTCCGCTGCTCCCCGGCCACGGCACCACGTGGCAGGAGCTGGCCAAGACACCTTGGCGTGCCTGGTACGAGGAGGTGGAGCGCACTTATCAAGACCTACGCAGTGAGACAGATATCCAGATCGCCGGCGGACTGTCCATGGGCGGAGCGCTCGCTCTGCGTCTCGCTGCGTGTGAGGAACTTGCTGGAACCGTCGTGGTCAACCCTGGCCTCACTATAGAAGACCCGCGTGCCCGCTTCTCCGGGCTGATGAAGCACCTCGTCAAATCGGTTCCGTCCATCGGAAACAGTATTAAAAAAGAGGGCGTCGACGAACAAGCTTATCCGCGGACACCAGTGGCGGCCGTTCACCAGCTAGGCAAATTGTTCCGTGACACCACCGCGTTGCTGCCGCACATAGAAGTACCAGTCCTGGCATTCCGATCAACAGTGGACCCCGTGGTGGCCGAAAGCAGTATGGACGCCCTGCGCGTCGGGGTGTCGCCTGAGTTACTGGAGATCGTGTCGTTGACGAACAGCTATCATGTAGCCACCATGGATCACGAGGCCGAAACGATATTTTCCGGCACAGCTGATTTCATCACCCGCCTTCGCGGCGGCCGCGTCGGAGGTGCCTGATGAGCGAAAGAAACGATAGCGACGACGCCGTCTGGCAGGACTTAGTCTCACGCCTGTCCGACGAAGAGCAGAAGCCGGAGCCGGTTGACGTGGCGCCACAAGAGCTTCCGGCCTCCGAACGCGTGAAGCAGATTTTCGACGGCCAGCCGGCTCTCTCCCGCGAAGGTCCTCGAGACCACGTCGCGCCGGAAGAACCAACTGACGAAAAGTACGTTCCCGATGATCTTCCGCCGCTCGGATCCGGCGAACCTCTTGTCGTACTTTCGTGGTTTGCGGCTGCGGGAGGGCCATTGACCCTACTTCTTCTCACCATTCTCTGGCCGTCAGCCCCTACGGCTCTCACGCTGGGAATCATCGTGGCGTTCCTCGCAGGCGTCGGATACCTGCTTTCACGTCTCCCCCGCGGTCGGGACTACTCCAACAACGACGGGGCAGAGGTCTGAGAACTACACCACTTGGGGTTCCGAGCCAGATCCGCGGCGCCAATCATGCCGGCGTCCGGCCCGAGCGCAGTAGCATGAATAGGTGCGGCCGGCCGGTGTCCACGCCCTGACAATTGTTGAGCGAACGCTTCTCTAGCTGGCTCGAGCAACAGGTCTCCTGCACGGGCCAGCCCTCCGCCAATCACAAAGGCTCCTGGGTCCAGTACAGCAGCCAGATTGGCCAGACCTAGTCCCAGCCAACGCCCAACCTCTGCAATAAGCTTCCGACTCACCACGTCGCCTGCCAGCCCAAGAGTGGTGATCAGGTTTCCCGTGATGCTGGCGGCGTCGTTGCCAGCGGCGTGAAGCAGGGACGCGGCCACTCGCGGATTGGTTGAGACAACCTCGCGCGCCTGCCGTCCAAGGGCGTTCCCTGATGCATATTGCTCCCAGCAACCGAAGTTGCCACACTCACATTGATGCCCTCCTGGGACGATCAGCTGATGACCGAACTCCCCCGCTAAACCGTGACGTCCGCGTTCTACTGTTCCGTTCATGATCAAAGACCCGCCGATACCGGTGCCCAGCGTCAGGCAGATCAGCCTGTTCTCACTACGTCCTGCGCCAAAGCGCCATTCGGCCCAGCCGGCGGCGTCGGCATCGTTGAAAAGATGCACCGAGTGCTGCAGCAGGCGTTCAAGGTTCTCCCGCAGCGGCTCATCCCGCCACGCGAGGTGTGGGCTGAAAAGTACTCGAGAACCCTCATGATCGATCCATCCGGCCGCCCCAACGCCGATTGTCGCAACCGGGAACTGTTCTGTTAGCTCTTTTACTGTGCGCACGATGACGTCTTCTACCGCCCGAACGTCATGCCCAAGGCATGGCCGCTCAGCTCTGAACAGCACTCTGCCCTGCTCATCAACGACACCTCCTGAGACTTTGGTTCCACCAACATCGATCCCGATGGCCAGTCTTCCGGTATGGTTTGAGTTCTCCACGGGCTGCTTCCGTTGTGTTGGTGGCGGCGCACCGCCGAAGACGACAACAGACTACTATCGGCACAGACATGTTACTGACCAGTAGCGATACCGAGAGTGACTAGTGTTTCGGGGTATCCTGTGAGTGACCAAGCTAACAATGAGGAGTCATAGTGCGCGAGAACAGCGTTCCTGTCATGGTTGAAACTTCGCCGGACACTAACATCACGGACCTCTTGCTCCGGCAGGCAAATAAAACGAACGTGGGTTCTCTTTTTTCCACCAAGGACGCCGAGGGTCAGTGGCAGGACATCAGTGCTACTGATTTTCTCAAGGACGTTCGACGAATCGCAGGAGGTCTGCTGTCCTCGGGTGTTCAAACTGGCGATCGTGTGGCCATTATGGCCAGAACTCGCTATGAGTGGTCACTGGTCGATTTCGCTATTTGGTTTGCCGGGGCCGTTTCTGTTCCCGTTTACGAGACATCATCCCCGTCACAGGTGGCCTGGATCCTCAGCGACTCCGGAGCCGTTGGTATATTCGTCGAGTCCGAGATCCACGAGACCATTGTGCGCCAAGCTGCTTCCAGCGAGGATCTTCCGAATCTTGCCAACATCTGGCAGTTCGACGGCACGGGGCTGGATGATCTTCGAACAAACGGTACTGACACCGATGCGCAGGTCGTTGAGGAGCGCCGGTCAACCGCCGGCCTGAGTGACCTCGCGACCATCATTTACACATCCGGCACCACCGGTAAGCCCAAAGGTTGCGAGCTCACACACGGGAACTTTGTCGAATTGTGCGACAACGCAGCTGCGGCACTGCCTGAGTGCGTACATGAAGGAGCACGAACCATTATGTTCCTGCCTCTTGCTCACGTATTTGCACGCTTCATTTCAGTTCTCTGCGTTGCATCGGGTGCCACCGTTGCACACACACCGGACATCAAGAACCTCCTACCAGACCTTCAGGGCTACAGCCCCACCTTCTTGCTGGTTGTTCCGCGCGTTTTTGAAAAGGTCTACAACGGTTCAGTTCAAAAAGCCGAGGCCTCGGGCAAGGGCAAAATTTTCGCTGCGGCAGCCAACACATCGATTGAATGGTCTAGGGCTCAGGGCACCGGCAAAGTGCCATTGCTCTTGAACCTCAAGCACAAACTCTTCGATAGGCTCGTCTACAAAACTCTGCGCGAGGCTATGGGCGGCCAGGTCAGCTACGCAGTTTCTGGCGGAGGTCCGCTAGGAGAACGGCTCGGTCACTTCTTCCACGGTATCGGTCTGATGGTGTTGGAAGGGTACGGGCTGACGGAGACAACAGCCCCTGTAACGGTCAGTAGGCCAAAGCAGTTCAAGATCGGAACTGTTGGTGTGCCACTGCCCGGGAACTCGGTCAAAATTGCAGACGATGGCGAAATTCTCGCCAAGGGAGTCTGTGTTTTCAGGGGGTACTTCAACCGACCGGATCTCACCGAACGTGAATTCACCGATGGCTGGTTCCACACCGGCGACATCGGTGAACTCGACGACGAGGGTTATCTCAAAATCACCGGGCGCAAGAAAGAGATCATTGTCACCGCCAGCGGCAAAAACGTAGTTCCAGCCAAGTTGGAGGACACTATTCGGGCCAGTGCCATAGTGTCCCAGTGCGTGGTTGTCGGCGACCAACGGCCCTTCATCTCCGCCTTGGTCACCCTTGATGAAGAAGCACTCCCTGGTTGGCTCGAGCGGCACAGTCTTTCGGCGTCGATGAGCATCGAGGACGCTGGTCGGAACGAAACTGTGCTCGCTGAAATTCAAGCCGTAGTGGACCGTGCGAACGCAACGGTGTCTCGCGCTGAGGCCATCAAGACCTTCCGAGTTGTTCCAACAGACTTCACTGAGGCAAGTGGACACTTGACCCCTTCCATGAAGATTAAGCGAACTCAAGTCCTCAAGGACTACTCAGAGACTGTTGACTCCATCTATGACGGAGCCAGCCGCTAGATCGGATCGCTCGGACTGGGGTCCACGTTGAGAGACAGCAACGCGTTCTCAACGACCTCAGTCAGAGCCGGGTGGATCCAGTATTGACCGCGGGCCATCTCCGCAATAGGAAGACTCTGGGACATCGCCTGAATAAGCGGTTGGATAAGCATGGACGCTTCGTGACCCATAATGTGTGCACCCAAGAGCTGTCCCGATTCTTTCTCGGCTATGAGTTTCACAAAACCAGTGTCGTCTTCCATGGCCCAGCCATAGGCTGTGGAAGCGTATTCTTGCACAGCGAGGACGGTCTCAACTCCGGTCCTACGCTCGCGTGCCAGCGCTTGGTCTTCCGTTAGTCCAACGGCGGCGATCTGTGGGTGCGTGAAAACCGCTGCTGGGACAAAGCGGTGATCACTCGCTCGCAGATCCTGGGGGTGGATGAGGTTGTGGCTGACGATGCGGGCCTCGTGATTTGCAACATGTTTAAGTTGATGCTCTGAGCTGATATCGCCCAGCGCCCACAGACCGTCTACGGGCTTCCCTTTGGACAACACACGTTGGTACTGATCCACCCGTACGCGTCCGTCCAATTCCTTGTCTATCCCCGCCGTCTCACACGCAAGAGTGTCGCTGTTGGGAACACGCCCTGTTGCCGCAAGTACGAGGTCGACCTCGAGGGACTCCTGCCGGTTATCCTGAGTCGATGCAAGTTTTGCGGTCACACTGCCATCCGCATTCTCTTTGATGGACCGAACAACACAGTTAAGTTTCAAGTCCCACAGCCGCGAAGCTGAATCTGTGAAACGTTCCGTGACGGTTGAGTCTTGGCCGCGCAAAAGAGTGCCAGACCGGTTCACCATAGTGACGCTGGAGCCCAGCCCGGTAAAGATACCCGCGAACTCGGCGGCAATGTAGCCACCACCGATGATGAGCACACGACGTGGTAGCTCTTCGACGCGCATGACAGTATCCGAGGTGTGAACCTGCGGTAGGTCTATGCCGTCAATTGCGGGTTTTACAGCCCGCGATCCGGCGGCCACCACGATGTGTCCAGCCTCAATAATTTTTCCAGACGCAGTCTCGAGTGTGGTCTGAGACGTAAAGCGCGCGTTCTCTTCATAGAGAGTGACGTTCGCGAGTTCCTCCGCACGGTACTTCCGCCCGCCTTTAGAAATAGCATCGATGCGCCCGAAAATTCGATCGCGGATATCCGTCCAACGGGTGTTGGTCACGGTGGCATCGATGCCCAGGGCCCTGCCCTCCGTGGCCATATGGCCAATTTCAGCTGGATACACAAGCATCTTCGTGGGGATACAGCCCACGTTCAGGCAAGTACCGCCGAAAGTGCCGCCGTCGATGATGGCAACTCTCTTGTTGTCCCAGTCCTTTGTCACAAGGGAGTTGCCAGATCCAGATCCGATAATTGCAAGGTCGTAGTAAGTCACGCCCATTAGTGTATCGGCCAGCTAGCCGTGTAGGCCGTCCACCACTAACGCCGCAAGCTCAGTAGCTGCTATTCGCGTTGCTGGCCGCAATTTCGCCAGGTCCACTCGGGACCCCTCAGCCAAGTGCGGATCATATGGCAGGCGCACCACTGTGCTCACTCGGGAACGGAAGTGCTCTTCGATTTCGTCCACATTGACCTTGGTTGCGCTTCCAGCAGACATATTGATAACCACTATTGCGCTGGAGACCAAATCCGTACGGCCATGGGCTTCCAACCACGACAGAGTTTCCGAGGCCAAACGTGCTTCGTCTACGCTTCCACCAGAGACCAGAACCACCGAATCAGCCTTATCAAGTGTTCCGTTCATAACAGAGTGAACCATGCCGGTACCTGAATCAGTCAGGACGATTGAGTAGTAGCGTCCGAGGATGTCCGTAACGGCACGGTAGTCCGAATCATCAAACGCCTGGGCTACTGCTGGGTCGGTATCGGAGGCCAACACGTCAAGTCTGGAACCGTCTCGGGCAACATAGCTGGACAGCTGCGAGAATGAGTCCACCATAAAGCGGTTTTGAACGAGCTGCCTCGCTGTAAATTCTGCGCGACCTGGCGATCTGTCCGAGAGCGTTCCACGATCCGGATTCGCATCTAGGGCAATTATTCGGTCTTCACGAATGTCCGCCAGCACCATTCCGAGCAAAGTGGTGACGGTTGTCTTGCCCACACCGCCCTTTCTGGAAAGAATCGGCACATAGCGTGTCCGCTCACCCATGCGGTAGCCGACACGGTTCTCTAGCGCACGAGCGATGCGGACTTTATCAGAATCTCCAACGTTGATCCGTCCAAAGCTCGCATGGTACAGCCACCGCCGCCAACCACTCACGGGCGGACGTTCGGCACCGGCGAGAAGTCTCTCAGCAGTCAACGACGACGCAGACTCTGGACCGTCCTCTCTGTCTCTTCGTGCGCTCCGAAGTGCACCCTCGTGCGCCGTATCTTGACTCTCAGCGATCGTCTGAGCGGGTCCCGTTTCTGCTGAGGTCGTTGCCTCACCGTCGTCCGGCTGCTTTCGTCCAACCGCTAGATCAGAGGCTGTCATCCATATTGGGCTCGTCGGGTCTGCCGGAGCAGGGTCCACTGTGGCTGGCGGCGTGGAGGACTGCCCGGCGTCGTCTGGACCAGCTTCCGGTGTAGTAGGTTGCTCCGTTGGGAGCGCCGGTGCTTGGATTACCCGTGCACCCTGAGGCACATCAATATTTTCAGGTGCTCCTGATGGCTCGGTGTCCTTCTTTTCGGCAGGCATGACCGTCCTTGCTGATAGCTCTCAAGGCCGACGGCGTCTTCCCGTTAGCCCTCGTTTAGCCCCCAGAGTAGCGCACCCAACATCATGCATGTGCGCCACACGTCCGTGGAGTCGGACACACTGGGGGCTAGCTAGCTAGTGCTGAGTACCAGCAATAGGTCTCCGCCTTGGACCTGAGCCACCTTGGAAACTGCCACTCGATCCACGGTTCCGCCGATGGGAGCGCTAATCGACGCTTCCATTTTCATGGCCTCGATGGTCGCTACAGTATCGCCGGCCGATACGGAATCACCCGGCTCCACTGTGACAGTAACGGCACCGGCGAAGGGAGCCGGTACGTGTCCCTGGTCAGCTGGGTCTGCCCTTTCTGCCACAACGGCGTCGCTTTCTACGCTGCGGTCCCGCACCATGACAGGACGCAACTGCCCGTTGAGCGTGCACATAACGGTGCGCATACCTTTTTCATCGGCCTCGGAGATAGCTCCGAGCGTGGCAATGAGCTTGACACCCTTTTCCAGCTCGATGACATGCTCGCTACCCTGCTGCAGACCGAAAAGATAGTCGCGGGTCCCCAGAACAGACACGTCACCGTAGGTATCTCGGATCCGCTGGAAATCTGCGGCTGGGCCAGGGAAAAGCAGCCGGTTGAGTGTGGCGCGCCTCGTCTGTGAATCACCGGACAAAGCTGCCGCGTCCGCATCGTCAATATGCGCATCCCGCTTCTTGACGGTCCGGCCCTGCAATGCTTTGGTTCGGAACGGTTCGGGCCAGCCTCCTGGAGGATCGCCGAGTTCACCACCTAAGAAACCAATCACCGAGTCCGGGATGTCGTAGTTCTGGGGGTTCTCCTCGAAGTCCGCAGGATCCACTCTTGAACCAACGAGCTGGAGCGCAAGGTCGCCAACGACCTTCGACGACGGCGTTACCTTGACCAGCCGTCCGAGCATCCTATCTGCCGCAGAGTACATATCCTCGATGGCCTCGAAATGTTCACCCAGGCCTAGCGCAATAGCCTGCTGGCGCAGGTTGGAGAGTTGACCACCCGGAATTTCGTGCGTATATACACGGCCCGTGGGGCTGGTCAGTCCTGACTCGAATGGCCCGTACAACTTCCGCACCGCTTCCCAATATGGTTCAAGGGAAGTCACGGACTCTAGGCTGATTCCGGTGTCCCTGTCCGTGTGCGCCAGGGCTGCGACCAACGCCGAGGCGGGGGGTTGGCTGGTGGTCCCTGCCAAGCTGGCGCTGGCCACATCGACCGCATCCACGCCGGCGTCCACCGCGGCCAAAAGCGTTGCGAGCTGGCCACCGGTTGTGTCGTGGGTGTGAAGGTGGACGGGAAGATCGAAGCGTTCGCGAAGTGCCTTGACCAGCTTTGCCGCCGCTGTCGGGCGCAACAGACCAGCCATATCCTTGATTGCGAGGATGTGAGCGCCGGCGCTGACACATTTGTCCGCAAGTTCCAGGTAGTAATCCAGGGTGTAGAGCTTCTCAGCAGGATCCATCATGTCTGCCGTATAGCAGAGGGCGACCTCTGCGACGGCAGTACCCGTGGCGCGGACAGCCTTGATGGCAGGTTCCATCTGCGAAACATCGTTGAGGGCATCAAATATCCGGAAGATATCAATTCCGGTATCTGCAGCTTCCCGGATGAACGCGTCCGTTACTTCTGTGGGATACGGCGTGTACCCCACAGTGTTGCGACCACGAAGCAGCATTTGGAGACAAATATTGGGGATCTCTTCACGAAGGGAAGCCAATCGATCCCAGGGATCTTCACCCAGAAAACGAAGGGCGACGTCGTAGGTTGCGCCTCCCCACGCTTCAACAGAGAGTAACTGCGGAGTCAACGTGGAAACTGCCGATCCTGCGGCTGCTAGGTCTCGTGTTCGCACTCTGGTGGCCAGCAATGACTGATGCGCGTCGCGGAACGTCGTGTCGGTGACTGCGACGGCGTGCTGCTTCCTCAGCTCGGCCGCGAACTGCTCGGGGCCTAACTCAAGTAGTCGCTGGCGAGAGCCTGGAACTGGCTGTGCCGTCGTTGGGGGCAACTTCTCGCTCGGCTCGATCTCCAGAGTTGGCTCGCCATTTGGCTTGTTCACCGTGACGTCCGCTAACCAAGTCAGTAGCTTCGTTCCGCGGTCGGCTGACACGCGAGCGTCCAGTAGCTCTGGGCGCTCGTCGATGAACGATGTGGCTACGTTACCGGCCACGAATTCAGGGTCGGCCAGCACAGCCTGGAGAAACGCGATGTTGGTCGAAACACCTCGGATGCGGAACTCGGCGAGTGCCCGTCGTGCCCGAGTGATGGCCGCGGGGTAATTGCGTCCCCGACAGGTCAGCTTTACCAGCATCGAGTCGAAGTGCGGGCTGATTTCAGCTCCAGCGTAGACGGTACCGCCGTCGAGCCTAACGCCCGCGCCGCCGGCAGACCGGTAGGCAGTGATCTTGCCGACGTCGGGCCGGAAGCCGTTGGCTGGGTCTTCGGTGGTGATCCTGCACTGGAGGGCGGCTCCCTTGAGCTGCACAGAATCTTGGCTGAGACCCAGGTCGGCCAGAGATTCTCCGGCTGCGATCCGCAGTTGCGACTGAACCAGGTCGACGTCGGTGACCTCTTCCGTCACGGTGTGCTCTACCTGGATACGCGGGTTCATCTCGATGAAGACATGCTGTCCAGCACGCTCTCCGACCGTGTCCACAAGAAATTCTACGGTTCCGGCGTTGACATAGTTCAGTGCTTTCGCGAACTTCACAGCGTCGCGGTAGAGGGCCTGTCTAATGCCTTCGTCCAAATTGGGTGCTGGCGCAATCTCAACGACCTTCTGGTGCCTGCGCTGCAGAGAGCAATCACGCTCAAAAAGGTGAATGACGTTTCCATCGGCATCTGCCAAAATCTGAACTTCAATGTGACGCGGGCGCAGGACTGCCTGTTCCAAGAACATGGTCTCGTCACCAAACGCCGTTTTCGCTTCTCGCATGGCTGCGTTCAAGGCTTCAGGAAGTTCTGGGCGGGTATCAACCCGGCGCATTCCGCGGCCACCACCACCGGCAACTGCCTTGACGAAGATTGGGAATCCAACCTCATCCGCGGCGGCAAGTAGAGTGTCCACGTCGGCACTGGGTGCAGAAGATTTCAGGACGGGTATTCCCGCGTTCTTAGCGGCTTCAAGGGCCTTGACCTTGTTACCTGCTAGTTCCAGCACTTCCGCGTGGGGTCCCACGAAGGCAATGCCAGCCGCTTTTGCCGCGCGTGCCAGCTGAGCATTTTCCGAGAGAAACCCGTAGCCAGGGTAAATGGCGTCACAACCCGATTCCAGAGCCACACGGACGATCTCATCCACATCAAGGTACGCCCGGACCGGGTGCCCTTCTTCGCCGATCAGATACGCTTCATCCGCTTTTTGCCGATGGAACGAGTTCCGATCCTCATGAGGGAACACCGCAACGGTCTTCGCCCCCACTTCGTGTCCGGCACGGAAGGCCCGGATCGCGATTTCACCGCGGTTGGCTACCAGAATCTTTGAGAACATAGCTCTCCTTGAGTGGGGATGTTGGTCAACGGAATCAGACTACAGTTGACCGGCGTTGTTGCCCTAAATGTTGCCTAACATGCGTCATTCTGCAGTGATCCCGGGGCTAAACGGCAGATTCGGTACCGAAATCACTGCAGAAATGTTACTTGGAGTCGGCCTCGGCAAGTTCCTCCAATGACGGACACGAGCAGATCAGATTGCGGTCTCCGTAGGCCTGATCGACACGACCTACCGGGGGCCAGTATTTGGCACGCGGATCCACTCCGGCAGGGAAGACCGCATCCTGACGGCTGTAGGATCGCTCCCACTCACCAGTCAGGGACTCCGCAGTATGCGGTGAGTTGACCAAGGGATTATCGTCGGCTGGCCAGAGACCGTCCTGAACTGCTGCTACTTCACGCCGGATCGCCACCATCGCATCAATAAAGCGATCGATTTCTCCGAGATCCTCGGATTCCGTGGGCTCCACCATCAACGTTCCTGCAACAGGGAACGACATGGTCGGGGCATGGAAACCGTAGTCAATCAGACGCTTCGCTACGTCGTCCACGCTGACACCACTATCTGCCGTCACCTGCCGCAGGTCGAGGATGCACTCATGGGCCACAAGACCGTGTGCTCCGCTGTAGAGCACTGGATAGTGTTCCTCCAGGCGCTTGGCGATGTAGTTGGCGGAGAGGATCGCGGTCTGTGTTGCGCGACGCAGACCGTCTGGTCCCATCATTCTGATGTACGCCCAAGAGATGGGCAGGATCGACGCGGATCCATACGGTGCAGCCGAGATCAGCCCCACCGGGGAGTCCCCGTCGATGCTCCGTGCTGGCAGGTAAGGTGCCAAATGTTGTCGAACAGCGACCGGCCCGACGCCGGGACCTCCACCACCGTGCGGTATACAGAACGTCTTGTGGAGGTTCAGATGCGAAACGTCTGCACCGAACTTACCCGGTTGGGCGAGGCCCACCAGCGCGTTCAGGTTGGCACCATCGACATAGACCTGACCGCCTGCGTCGTGCACCATGGCACAGATGTTGGAGATTTCTGTTTCGAACACTCCATGCGTCGACGGGTAAGTAATCATGATCGCCGCGAGATCGTCGCTGTGAACAGTGATCTGACGTTTGAGGTCATCGATGTCCACATTGCCAAAACCATCGGTAGCGACAGCAACAACTTTGAGTCCTGCCATGACGGCGGAAGCGGCGTTGGTTCCGTGGGCGCTGCTCGGGATCAGGCAGACGTTGCGCTCTGGCTCTCCCTGGCTGCGGTGGTGCGCCCGAATAGCCAGCAGGCCCGCCAACTCGCCCTGTGAACCGGCGTTCGGCTGGACCGACACCGCGTCATAGCCAGTAATTTCGGCGAGCCAGTCTTCAAGCTGAGTAGCCATTTCAACGATACCGACCGTGTCCGATGCCGGTGCGTACGGGTGCAGCCCGGCGAATTCCGGCCACGTGATGGAGGCCATCTCCGCGGTCGCATTGAGCTTCATGGTGCACGACCCCAGTGGGATCATGCCGCGATCCAGCGCATAGTCTGCATCCGCAAGGCGCCGTAGATAACGCAGCATCTGAGTTTCGGAGTGGTGACTATGGAAGACATCGTTGGTGAGGTAATCCGTTGTTCGTGCTGGGATGATCGCAACGTTCCCGACCGCTGGGACAACCTCTGCACCCAATACTTCTGCAATAGCCGCGAGGTCGGCGTCGTTGGTGGTTTCATCGACGGCAATCTGGATGTGGTCTTTGTCGATCAGACGAATAAGGTAGCCAGCCTCATGCGCCGCCGCAACACGTTCCGCTGCGCTGTGGCCACTGATGCTGTTGACCTTGATGCGGACGGTATCGAAATACCTGTCATGGACGACATCGTGTCCACCTGCCGTTGCAGCTGCAGCCACGGACGCCGCGTATCCAGCGGTTCGATGCGCTATTGCCTTCAAGCCAGCTGGACCGTGATAAACGGCGTACATACCTGCCATCACTGCCAGTAGCACCTGTGCGGTACAGATGTTGGATGTCGCCTTTTCGCGGCGAATGTGCTGTTCGCGGGTTTGCAGCGCGAGTCGGTACGCTTGCGCACCATTGGCGTCCTTCGACACACCAACGAGACGACCTGGAAGTGATCGTTCCAATCCCTTCCTCACCGCCATGTAGCCAGCGTGGGGCCCACCGAACCCCATGGGAACACCGAAACGCTGCGAGGTGCCCACAGCGACGTCGGCGCCCAGAGTGCCCGGGGCCTCGAGTAGGGTCAACGCCAGCAGATCTGCCGCCACTGCCACCTGTGCGCCACGTTCTTTGATGGAATCAATCAACGGCCGAAGATCTCGGACCCGGCCGGAATCGCCCGGGTACTGGACCAGCGCCGCATAGAAATCGATCTCGGGCAGACCGGTGTCAAAGTCATGGACGAGAATGGGCAGCTTCAAGGCCTCCGCACGGGTGCGAATGACAGCCAATGTCTGCGGAAGAACGTCTGCATCCACAACGAAAGCCGCTTCGGGCTTTGCCTTGCGATTGGTCCGGCGTAATAAGGTCATGGCTTCTGCTGCCGCCGTCGCTTCGTCCAGAAGAGACGCGTTAGCGATTTCCATCCCGGACAAGTCCGCTACTACGGTCTGGAAGTTCAAAAGAGCTTCCAACCGTCCCTGCGAAATTTCGGGCTGATACGGGGTGTACGCCGTGTACCAGGCAGGGCTCTCCAAGACATTGCGTTGGATGACCCCTGGCGTAAAGGTGCCGTAGTATCCCTGACCCAAAAGCGACTTCCGGACAGTGTTTTTATCGGCCAGTCCTCGTAGTTCGGCGAGCATTGCTTCTTCCGACGCAGCCGCGGGAAGCTTCATCGCTTCCGTTGATTGGATGGTCGGAGGCAACGCGGCCTCGCATAGAGCATCCAGTGAGTCGAATCCAAGGGTGCTCAACATATGATGAAGGTGGGGTTCTGTTGAAACCCCGATGTGTCGGTCACTGAAAGGTGCCGGCGTGTTGCCGTTAGGCTCGTTATGTGTCAAAGCGTTCTCCAAGTCGCGAACATTCCATGCGCCAGTCTACTGGGATGAAATGACCGCGGTTACTAGACATGTTAGGTATTGGTTCTTCTCGTGCAAGTAGTGAGCATCAGCAGTCTCAAAGGCGGAGTCGGCAAGACCTCCGTGACCATGGGATTGGCGTCTGCGGCACTCGCAGCAGGCATTCCCACTCTAGTGGTGGATTTGGATCCTCACGCAGACGCGACAACGGCTCTCGGTGTGCAGGCCGGTCGCCAAGTGGATATCGGACGGCTGTTGAAGAATGCCCGCAAGGGCGATCTCTCGGCAAACGTAGCGTCCAGTGGCTGGGTTAGCAGGGCAGTGCCAGCTAAAGACGGACGCCGTCGGGTGCTGGACGTTGCAATGGGTTCGGCATACTCCGGCATCTACGATCGTCCCGACCTCGGGAAACGCGATCTACGTCGCCTGTCCATGCTCTTGGACCGCGTCTCCGGCTACGGGCTAGTCCTCATCGATTGCCCGCCTTCGCTGAATGGGCTGACTCGAATCGCTTGGACGGCGAGCAGTAGAGTTCTCCTCGTGGCGGAACCTGGACTTTTTTCTGTCGCAGGAACGGAACGGACCATGCGAGCTATTGATTTGTTCCGCAAGGAATTTGCACCCGAATTGTCGACGGCGGGTATCGTGGCAAACAGGGTTCGTCAGGGTTCTCAGGAGCACACTTTTCGACTGGGCGAGATGAAGCAGATGTTCGGGAAGCTGCTCCTCTCCCCCACCATCCCGGAACAGGCTAACTGGCAGCAGATTCAGGGCGCGGCCCACGGAATTCATCAATGGCCGGGTGAATCGGCGCGCCAGGCCTCGGGCTATTTCGATGACCTTCTGACAAAGGTTGTCGATTCAGGTCGTATGCGCACGCGAGCCTCCCGAAATGGGTGAGGCAAGAATTCGTTAGACGACAAAGGGCGGTCCCCATGCGGGCCGCCCTTTTAGTGTGTCCGCTTTCGCTGAGAACCGACTTAGCCGACCTTGCGTGCCGCGCGCCGCTTGCTGAGTTCGTCTTCGGGTGGTGCCGTCTCTTCTGCATGCTCGCTGGGAAGCTGGGCAAGGCTGCCCTCGACTTCGCGCCACACACGACCGACAGCAATGCCGAATACCCCTTGTCCACCCTGAACGAGGTCGATGACCTCGTCCGCTGAAGTGCACTCGTAGACACTCGCACCGTCACTCATCAGAGTGATCTGTGCAAGGTCTTCGACGCCGCGGTCGCGCAGATGCTCGACGGCACTTCTGATCTGTTGAAGGGATACGCCGGTATCGAGGAGTCGTTTGACGACTTTCAAGACCAAAATGTCACGGAATCCGTAGAGCCGGTGAGAGCCGGACCCTGAAGCGCCACGTACAGCAGGCTCCACCAGGCCAGTGCGTGCCCAGTAGTCCAATTGGCGGTAGGTGATACCAGCGGCTTTGCAAGCTGTGGGGCCACGGTAGCCAGCGTCCTCGTCCAAGACAGGGAGGTCTTCTGTGAAGAGGAGGCCTTGGGTACTGGCGGAGACCGAAGTGGCCGCATCTCGTGAACGCTCGGTGGCGTCGCCCTTGGGACTCACGTGGTGCCTCCTTGTTGTCAGTTCCCGAACGGGAAGTCAATAGCTGAGGTACTTTCCTCACCCGCAATGGATGCGCGATAGGAAGTGCTGTCGGCGCAGTGGGAACTTTATACATTGACGTTAGATCTACTCTCGTCCGAGGTCAACGACGTTGACGTTCAGTAGAGGGTGTGTCGCCGCCCCAGGCTACGCGCCACCGACTAATTTTCGAAGTCTTCGGGTTCCACATCAGCCAAAAACTCCCGGAATTTCTTCAATTCGTGTTCTGCCTGTTCCGGCGTTTCCACTTCGTCCTCGTTTTCCGCGTCAGCGGAGACCTCTACCCCGGCTTCGTCCATGACGTCCTGAGCACACATGATCGGACATGGGACTCTGAGTGCAATGGCGATGGCGTCGGAGGCGCGAGCTTCGACTGTAGTGCCGTTCTCGAGGACCAGGGTTGCGTGGAAGACTGTGTCGCGAACGGCGACGACCCGTACTTCAGTCAGTTTCTGGTCGATGGCGTCCAACAGATTGACCAATAGGTCATGTGTCATGGGCCGTGGAGGTGTGATTCCCTGTTGGATGAAGGCAATGGCGCTTGCCTCGTGGGCCCCAATCCATATGGGCAGGTGTCTTTGCCCCTGTCGTTCCTTTAGGAGCACCAGGGGCTGGTTGGAGGGCAACTCGATCCGTACTCCGACTACTTCTACTTCCAGCACGGTTTCCTCCTTCGCTTATGTATCCATCCGGGAAATCTGTCCCTGGACCAGGGCGCTATGCAGCCCTAGGCATAGGTCACTGATTTCTCGTGCTGTTTCCGCAGCCTGAGCCCTTGACGATACATCCCTCCGGGAGGCCATCGGTGCGACGACCCGTTCCACGAGTCCGACTTCGCGGTCTGCTGCCGCACGAAAGGACCGCAGATGCCGTGGTTCAATGCCGTGACTCCTCAGCTGCACGCAGGCACGGGCCACCTTCAAGGCATGCTCGTTGAACTTGCCGTTCTCCTCGACAATGAGCCCGTAGTCACACAAATCTGATACAAGGTCCGCGTGCGCCCCGGTTTCTGCCATCAGTTCCTTGAGCCCCAGTGAGCGGCTGTGCGCCTGAAGCTCTCCAACGAGGTTGTCGGTTAGTCCGCGCGGCGCAACGGTAACGCCCTCTGGCAAGGATTCGGGGCGTTCGCCTCTATCAATGGCATCCAGGTAGTCCTTGATAACCTTCAGCGGGAGGTATTGGTCGCGCTGGAGCGCAAGGATGAAACGGAGCCGCTCGATGTTTACCGCTGTGTATTTACGGTAGCCAGCTGCCGTGCGTTGCGGTGAAATCAGCCCCTTTTCTTCCAAGAACCGGATTTTAGACGCCGTGATGCGCGGAAAGTCCTCGCGGAGTTCGGTCAGGACTTCACCAATATTCCTTACGCCCCTGTTGCCGGGCCGCACGTTGGCCGATGGCGCGCTGTGAGGTAGCGGCATGCGGTCTTAGTCCCTGGCCGCGTAGAATGTGAGGCGGAACTTGCCGATCTGCACCTCGTACCCGGTTTTGAGGGTGATCTTGTCCACGCGATCGTTGTTGACGTAGGTTCCGTTGAGGCTTCTGGAGTCTACGAGATCAAAGTTGTCTCCATCGCGGCGGAAGTCGACGTGGTGACGCGAAACAGTGACGTCATCGAGGAAGATATCTGCGTTGGGATGACGGCCAGCTGTCGTGATGTCTTGGTCCAGCAGGAAACGAGCACCCACGTTAGGCCCTTCGTGGGCGATCAAGAGGGCTGAGCCTGCAGGTAATGCGGAGACGGCACCCCGATCCTCGGGAGAGAGATTGGGCTCCACCAACGACGACGGTGGCTGAGGCGGCAGGCTGATGGAAGTGGTCTCCGTGGCCTTGACCGGGCTGTGTTCGTCATGCTCCGCGTTGTGTGAACCCGCCATTAAAAATTCTCCCGTGACTACTGAATGGCTAACCGGGAACCGGCCAGCCATTCCTGTTGAAAAGCGAAACTTCTAGCTTACCTGCTGAGTGTAATCATCCGCACTCATCAATGCGGCCGCAGCGGCGCTGTCTTCGAGCCTTAGCTCGAACAGCCATCCGCCGCCGTAGGGGTCGCTGTTGATCAACGCCGGATCGCCGTCGAGTGCTTCATTGCGTGCTGTGACTTCTCCAGCAAGTGGCGCATAAATGTCACTGACGCTCTTGGTTGATTCGACCTCGCCGATCACATCTTGAGCCGTCACTGCTGTTCCAGCCTCTGGCATCTGCACGTAGACGACGTCTCCGAGTGCATCCTGAGCGAAGTCGGTAATCCCAACCCTGACCACTCCGTCATCACTGGGGCTTGTGACCCATTCGTGCTCGGCAGTGTAATGCAGGTCGGCGGGAATGTTGCTCATGTGATGCCTCTCAGTTGCTGGATTCTCGCTGATAGTGGTCTCCGTTACAGCTACCTCAAGAGTATAGGCATATGCCCGGTGTTTCGAGCCGGTAAACTTAGCCGGACTCCACCAGCTGTAACCGGCCACAGCCTACGTTGATGACAACAAAGCCCCGACGAAACTTTCGCTTCGCCGGGGCTGATTTGTCGACGTCTATCCGTCGGGATGACAGGATTTGAACCTGCGACCCCTTGACCCCCAGTCAAGTGCGCTACCAAGCTGCGCCACATCCCGATGTTCGGCCCGACAAATTCGGTCGAACTACCTCGAACACTCTACAACATTTCCGGACCGCTTTTGACCAGGAATCAGGCTATGAGTGCTGAA
Source organism: Actinomycetales bacterium (assembly GCA_038199985.1). Taxonomy (GTDB): domain Bacteria; phylum Actinomycetota; class Actinomycetes; order Actinomycetales; family Micrococcaceae; genus Arthrobacter_J. Next base: position 126,743 of record JBBPYK010000050.1, read on the forward strand.
GCTACCCCTTCTTGCCCCGCTTTTCACGCACCCTCATAGACACTTCGATGGGTGTTCCCTCGAAGCCGAAAGTTTCGCGGAGCCTTCGGACAATGAAGCGGCGGTATCCAGGATCCAAGAAGCCAGTGGTAAACAACACGAACCTGGGCGGGCGATTGGACGCCTGCGTCGCGAACAGGATGCGTGGTTGCTTTCCTCCGCGCAGTGGGTGCGGGTGGGCAGCAACAAGCTCACCTAGGAATGCGTTTAGTTTGCCCGTTGGGATTCGTCGATCCCAACTCTCCAACGCAGCGTCGAGAGCAGGCACAAGTCGGTCGCGGTGCCACCCTGTCTTAGCCGACAGATTGACCCGGGGAGCCCAATCCACATGCGCGAGATCCTGCTCAATTTCTCTTTCTAGGTACTTGCGCCGTTCGTCTTCCAGCAGGTCCCATTTGTTGAACGCCAGCACGAGTGCACGCCCAGATTCGATGGCCAGCTGCAGGATACGAACGTCCTGCTCGCTCAACACCTCATCGACGGCCAACAGGACGACCGCTACCTCCGCTTTCTCCAGTGCAGACTGGGTCCGAAGCGAAGCATAGAAGTCTGCTCCCTGCTGCATATGCACGCGTCGGCGGATACCGGCTGTGTCCACGAACCGCCACGTCCTGCCACCGAGTTCGATCATCTCGTCAACCGGATCGCGGGTGGTACCTGCCGTCGCATCCACCACTACACGCTCCGAACCGGCGAGCTTGTTCAACAGCGAGGATTTGCCCACGTTTGGGCGGCCGATCAACGCAACCCGACGCGGTCCGCCCGTACGATCTAGCCCTTCGTAGGCAGAGAATTCGGGAAGGACCTTCAGAACGGCGTCGAGCATGTCCGCAGTACCTCGCCCGTGAAGGGCCGATACGGGATACGGCTCCCCAAAGCCCAGTCCCCACAGTGTGGCAGCGTCAGCTTCAACTTGAATGTTGTCTACCTTGTTGGCAACAACGATCACGGGCTTCTTCTTGCGTCGCAGCATACGGACTACCGCTTCGTCAGTGGCCGTTGCGCCGACAGTGGCGTCCACCACCAGCAGCACGGCGTCGGCCATGTCGACGGCGATCTCTGCCTGATCCGCAACCCGCGCATGAATGCCCTTAGCATCATGCTCCCAACCACCGGTATCCACCAGCGTGAAGTTTCGTGCGTTCCAATCTGCGGGGTAGCTGACTCGATCCCGAGTCACGCCGGGGGTGTCCTCAACTACTGCTTCACGACGGCCCAAAATCCTGTTGACCAGCGTTGATTTGCCCACGTTGGGGCGGCCAATGATGGCCAACACAGGGTCTTGGCGCAGTTCCTGATCGTCGTCGAAATCCTCTTCGCGACGGTCCAGCAGCGCAGTGTCTTCCTCATCCAGCTCATAGTCAGACAGACCTGCGCGGAGAGACCGAGCCCGCGTCTCCGCCTCTTCGTCGTCGAGGGTCCGCAGACGTTCAAGGACATGGTCCTCGCCCTTGGGTACGTACTCTTCGTCCCGGTCGCTGATGGGCGGCTGATTCTGGCTCATGATCTCGTTCCTCTTGTTGCTGATCGCCGGTTCGCTACCGGCACCATTGAAACACGGTGGGCCGCGCTAGTGCGCAACCTCAAAAACTGTTTTCAGTACTGCGTTGATAGTCTGTTCGTAATCGAGCTCCGAAGAGTCGATCGTGACTACGCCATCGGCGGCCTGTTGAAAATTGACGACCGCCGAATCCAGCCGGTCTCGCTGCGTGACCTGTCGCCGGAGCTGCTCGGCATTCTGTGTTCCCTGCAGCTGTGCACCACGCCGCCGCAGCCTTGCCTCTTCGCTAGCAGTGAGCAGGATACGAACCTCCGCATCCGGTGCCACAACCGTGGTGATGTCCCTGCCTTCCGCCACGATACGGCGGTTGGAATCCATGATCTGTTGGCGTTGGCGCCGGATCAATTCAGCACGGGCACCGAGAGTTGTCGCAACTGCGCTCACGGCCGTCGAAACCAGCGGTTCTCGAATTGCCGCGGTCACATCCCGACCCTCGACCTTCACTGAATCGACGTCCGGATCGGTGCTCAACTCAATCTTCACCGATTTCGCAGCGGCTTCGACGGCCTCGCCGTCGGTCAGATCGAGACCCCGATCGAGGCAATGCCACGTCACGGCCCGGTACATGGCGCCGGTATCAAGGTACGCCGCGCGGAACCGTCGAGCTGCCTCTCGGCTGACGCTGGACTTGCCAGAGCCGGAGGGACCGTCCACTGCGACCACCAAGGATTTTCCCTGCCGAAAGAGTGCTGGATCTGGGTTGTTCACTGGATGACCTTCCATCCGCGGGAGGTGAGTTCGTCTACTAGCATCTGATGCTTTCCGGGCAATACGGAGATTTCCGCCATACCGACCGGTCTACCTGGGGAATGATCAAGGCGCAGATCCTCCAGATTCACGTCGATCTCTCCGATCTCTGTCAAGAGCGCCGCAATTTGACCGGGAACGTCGTCCACGAGAACGGTAAGTTTCGCAAACGACTGCGGTGGTGCACCGTGTTTTCCAGGAATACGGGCCTGACCAGCGTTTCCTTCACTCATCAGCTGCGCCATATCAAGTCGTGCACCGGGAGCTGTGGGGCCGTTCAACGTTTGGATGAGCCGCCCAAGGTCAGCACGGACTCCTTCCAGAATGCCCACAAGCCGGGGAGCGTTGGCTGACAGAATTTGAACCCACAAAGCCGGATCGCTCGCTGCTATCCGAGTGACGTCCCGCAGACCGTTGCCGGCCAAAGCCAACGCGGTTCCTGACGTACTCTGCAATTGGCTGGCTACCAGCGACGACATGACCTGCGGCAGGTGACTGATCAGAGCTACTGCTTCGTCGTGCTCTTCAGCGGGCATTCGAACGGGTACACCACCAAGGTCAACAGCCAGCGCCTCGGCGGTTCGGACCGCGGCCGAGGTGCTGGCCGGCGTCGGGCAGATAACCCACGGCATGGAGATGAACAGTTCCGGCCTGGCTGCAACTGGCCCAGACTTCTCCCGCCCCGCCATCGGATGAGTCCCGATATAGCGCCGACTACCCGCGCCGGCATCGGCTTCCACCGCCTCGCGCACCGATGTCTTGACGCTGGCGATATCGACAACGACGGCACGAGGATAGCGATTTAGTGCATCCAGAACGGTTGTCGCGGCGACGTCCGGTGGAGTTGCCACGACCACTAGCTCCGGGCTGAGATCCGGGCGCGCGGCATCAACGCTTTTACCGGCCCCGATATCTTCTGCCACCGCTTGCGTGGACGGTGAAATGTCTGACAGGAAAACTTCAACGTCCTTGGCGCGCAGACCCAGTCCAATGCTGGCGCCGAGCAAGCCCGAGCCGATGATGAGAACGGGACCGCGTAAATGCGCTCCCCCGCTAGCCGTTTCTTCCGACACTCACATTCCTACTGATGCAAGTAGATGTCCGACTTCCTGACGCCCAAGTGCGCGGATGGTGCCCTGCCGCTGATCTCCGAGAGCGATCGGGCCGACCTTGACTCGGACCAAACGCTCGACAGGAAACCCGACGGCGTCGAAGAGACGGCGGACAACACGATTTTTTCCGGAGTGAAGGATCACCTCGACGAGGATATGGCCCGGTGTGGAGTCAACCAGGCGGAAGGAATCCACGGAAGCCCTGCCGTCTTCGAGTTCCACGCCTTCCTTCATCTTCGCGCCGATACCGTGGGGCATCGGGCCACGAACCTGGACTAGGTACGTCTTCGGAACTTCATAAGAAGGGTGGGTGAGTCTGTTCGTGAGTTCACCATCGTTGGTCAGCAGCAGCAGACCTTCAGTGGCCACGTCCAAACGGCCTACGTGAAAGAGGCGTTCGGTTCCTTTGCGCAGGAAGTTACTGATGCATTTGCGTCCATCGGGGTCCTCCATAGTGGAGACCACACCTTGCGGTTTGTTGAAGACGTAATACATCATTTCTTCGTCCAACTGCAGCCGGATGCCGTCAACGTGAATTGCTGCCTCGTCAGGTTTGACCCGCACACCTAGTTCAGTGACAACTGCACCATTGACTTCTACGCGGCCCTCTTCGATCATCTCCTCGCAGACGCGCCGGGAGGCCACACCTGCTTGCGCCATGACCTTCTGCAGACGAATGCCGTCGGGGTGATGTTCGGCAGGCTGGGGATTCGAGGTACCGCTCTTGCGCGGAGCGGACTTTACCGGCCCCAGGTTCTGCCCGAAACGTTCGCTGCCGAAGGCCTTGGCCGCTGCAGATTTGCGTGCCTGCCCAGGTTTGCCACCGTTGCTTGACTTACCACCGTGACTCGGCTTACCACTTTTGCTGCCGCTGCCGGTGCGAGGCTTCCCCGCGCTGTCCGGTGTCGGACGGCCTCCGCGTTTGCCTCCCTGCCCGCCTTTGCCGGACGGCTGATTGCGGCCGGAGCCGGATCTGGGTGCAGGTGTCATGATTGTCCTCTTTGTTGCGTTTAGTATGTTGTGGAGTCTTCCACGTCAGCCAAATTCTCTACTCCCGCTAGATGCGGAGCAATGCGCGGAAGCTCAGAGATGTGGTCCAGCCCCAATCTTTCCAGAAAGTGGGGAGTAGTCCTGTATCGGAGGGAGCCGGTTTCCAGTTCCGTGCCACATTCCTCCACCATGCCTCTCACGACGAGAGTCCGAACTACTGAATCAACGTTGACACCCCGGATGGCTGAAACCCGCGCTCTAGACACCGGCTGACGGTAGGCGATAACAGCCAGGGTTTCCAACGCTGCCTGACTAAGCCTGGCCGCCTGGCCGCCTGTGACGAATTGAGAAACCACCGAAGCAAACTCACTTCGCGAATAGAATCTCCATCCGGAGGCGACCTGTCGAAGCTCGAACCCCCTAGGGCGGCTACTAGACCGACTACCGGCGTCCAAGGCTCCTCTTCCAGTATACCCTTCGTATTCGCGTCGCAGATTCTCCAACGCTTCAAGAACATCAGCGGGCGGCACATTGAGGGCTTCGGCAAGTTCGTCTGCGCGGACCGGTTCCCCCACCACCATCAACACGGCCTCAAGCGGTGCTGTTAAGTCCATCCACGACGTTGGGACTGCTTCTCCATCATTTTTGCTCTCAGGCGCATCGCCACTGTTCATTGCTCCTCCACGAGGGAGGGCGTGCCGTCAAATTCGCCGCTCAAGCTGCTGCCGTCCCATTCGTCGTCGTGTGCTGTCCAATGAACGGTAAGCTCACCCAACGGAAAAATTTGATCGAAGGAGACCACCTCGTCGCGAAACATCTCAAGCAAGGCAAGGAACCGCGCGACGACGACCAGTATCGCCTCGGCGTCGGCCGTTAGATCCCGAAAGCTGTGGGGACGTCCGTCAGAGAGGATTGCCCTGAGGATCACCGCTTCTTCGCGGACGGTCACGGACGAGCCGTGGAGGTGGTCAAGCCCGACGACGGTTACCTCCGGTTCCCGCCACTGAAGGGCGCTGGTGGCGAGAGCGGCTAGAACGTTGGCGTCCGCTCGCCAGGCAAGTCTCGGCAAAAGCATCCTGAACTGCGTTTCGAGCGGCACGTCCCGGGGGACGCGCGCGCCCTCCTCCACCAACCGTTCTTCAAGGTTGGCAGCTACTCGTTTGAAGGCTTTGTACTGTAGTAATCGGGCAAACAACAGATCCCGTGCCTCAAGGAGTGCAATGTCTTCCTCGTCCTCCACTTGACCAGAGGGTAGTAGCCGTGCGGCTTTTAGATCTAGAAGGGTCGCCGCGACCACCAAGAATTCACTCGCCTCGTCTAGCGCCCATTCGGCTTCGCCCTCGCCTACACCCTTGATATAGGCAATGAACTCATCCGTCACCTGGGCAAGGGCAATGTCAGTGACGTCCAGTTCATGCTTGGATATCAGCCCTAGCAGCAGATCGAAAGGTCCGCTGAAATTTTCCAGTCGAACCTCGAAACCAGTCGGCGGAAGGCTAACCTTGGTCCGGCTGGCGCCTGCCGCTGAGACCGTGGTCAACTCCATACCCCTTAGGGAGCACCGCCACGAGCGATGAGCTCCTTGGCGAGCCTGCGATACGCATCCGCCCCGGAGTGGTTACCCGCGTAAGTGGTGATGGGTTCGGCCGCAACGGTGGCATCGGCAAATTTGATGGTGCGCTTGATGACCGTTTCGAAGACTTTGTCACCGAACGCCTCAACGAGCCGGCTGATGACTTCACGGCCGTGGAGGGTGCGTGCGTCATACATGGTGGCCAGGACGCCGTCTACCTGTAGACCGGGGTTGAGACGGTCTTTGACCTTTTCAATAGTTTCCACCAAAAGTGCCACGGCCCGTAGCGCAAAGAATTCGCAGATCAAGGGAATGATGACGCCGTGGGCCGCCGTCAGAGCATTGACGGTCAGCAATCCGAGCGAGGGCTGGCAGTCAATCAGAATTACATCGTAGTCATCGGAGACTTTCCTCAACGCTCGATCTAGGACCTGCTCGCGGGCTACCTCGTTGACCAGCTGAACCTCGGCCGCGGATAAATCGATGTTCGCGGGCAATAGATCCACACCGTCCACCGCGGTGCTCCGGATGGCATCGCGGACGTCAACCTTCCGATCCATCAGAACGTTGTACACAGTTAGGTCGAGTTCGTGAGGGTTGGTTCCGAACCCCGCGGAGAGCGCGCCCTGCGGGTCAAAATCAACGAGCAGCACACGACGGCCGTACTCGGCGAGCGCTGCTGCCAGATTGATGGTGGATGTCGTTTTGCCCACACCACCCTTTTGGTTGACCATGGCAATGACGCGTGCGGGGCCGTGGGAGTCCAATTCGGGTGGTTCTGGGAAATCCGTCTGCGGGCGGCCGGTGGGGCCCGTTACCGGACGCTTCGTTTCGTCCTGCAGAGTGGCGGAACTCTGGTCGGTACTCACGTATGTTTCCACGCTTCCGTAACTAGCTGATGCGGTCTTCCTCTGTGCCACATTACAACGATGTAACACGTAGTCCGCGAATTTTGGTCGTAGCGCCTGCGCGAGCCTTGATGCTCAGGTAGAACCATAGGGTTTGGTCTATGGGGTTCGTGAGCATGTGTCTGAAATAACACTTGAAATTTAAATTCAAACGCATAGACTATTAGGGCGCACCGTTGTAGGAGCGCGCTCTCATCCACGTATCTTACAGCTGGGGCTGACATGACACACACTAATGAGCGCACTCGCGCCCGCAGAATCCGCAAAGCAATAGTAGCCGGTGTACTGGGTATCGGGCTGCTTGCGGCAGGGGGCAACACTTTCGCGAACTGGTACGAAACAGAACAAATTGACAGCGGAAGTATCACGGCTGGAAATCTGGGTATGACGGTGGATGCACCCGTCTGGACTGCCAACGGTGGTTCAACGCCCATTGACCTTGCCAATTTCAAGATGGTTCCCGGTGACACAGTGACCTACAAAGCCAACGTTACTCCCACCGTTGTGGGCGATAACCTCGAGGCAATGTTGACCGTGGATGAGGCCACGCTCACGGGTGATCTTGCTGCTTTCCTCGTTGTAGAGACAACGGTCGGTGGTTTAGCGGATAAAGCCCTAGTGGAAACAGACTCAGGGTCTTCTGTGCCGGTCATCGTGACGTTCAACCTGCCGTTCAGCACGGGCGACGCCAACGGCACCGACGGTGAAGGCAAAACAGTAGACCTCACGGCAATGGCCCTGACGCTCACCCAAGTCGACCCCAATCTCTAAGCCGTAGACCACGCTGTCGTGAGGCGATTGGGGAACCTTCACATGCTGGTCTCGCCACCAGAAAAGCGCGTCGCCCTGCGTCGCGATGCCATGAGTAACCTGCGAAGTGTTCTGGGGGGGCTGGCGTGGGCTGGAGCCGTAACGATATTCGCCCTGCTCGCGATCATAGTCGTCGTGCCCATGCTGATGGGATGGACCCCCCTCACTGTCCTTTCAGGTTCCATGGAGCCGACCATTCCCACTGGGAGCCAAGTCGTTGTAGAGCACATCGACGGAGAACAGAGTGCCCAACAACTTGCCGTGGGCGACGTCGTTACATTCTTGCCGAATCCTGATGACCGAATGTTGGTCACCCACCGTATTGAACGGCTATCGACCAGCGCTGACGGCGCCCGGCTCTTTACCACCAGAGGCGACAATAATAACGTCGCCGATCCTGAAACTCTCACGGCACTTCAGCTACGAGGCGTCGTTAAATACCATGTACCCTACGCAGGCTACATTTCGAACGTGCTTAATCCGCAGCAGAAAAGCATTGGCATCTTTGCCGTCGTCTTGGGTTTATCGATATACGCCGGATGGCAAATTTATCGGGCAATCCGTCCTAGCGATGGTATGCAGCCCCAGGAAAGCAGCCCCTCATGAGGCGGCTTCACTTATTGACTCACATTGCGCTCGGCGGGGCTGCTACGCTGCTGGCGCTCCTCGGTCCGCTCTCAGCGCCTGTCAATGCAACAGAAACAGCGCTTGAGTTCTCCTACGATGGGAGCAATTTCCGTCAATCATTGCCGCATCAGCTGTTCACTTCTGGCCAGCCCGTCCTCATCCCCGGTGGGCAACCTGTCCTGGATACCTTCTATGTGCGAAATCGTAGCAACGACTCCGCCGTACTCACTGTGCACAGTGAACCTCTGGCCGTGGATGGAACAAGCACAAAAAGAGATCTACGAGCACTGTCCGTGAACATAACCATGGATGGAACATCGGATCTTCCGGAACTCGAGGCGCCGCCTGGCCGGACGACTACCGGCATCACGACGCTGGGCGCGGGGGAAACGACAACAGTAGAGATCGCCTTATCGTTGCGCTGGATTTCGGATAGAACTGGAAACGGCGACACGGGCGAGGGCATGGTCATTGACCCAGGTCTCACCGTCGAGCTTCGCCTGCTACCAGATTCAGAGCCAATCTACGATCACCAACCACCCGTCCAGAATGTGCCGCCCTCACCAGAACCTGTAATCGGTGGGGCGGCACCTGGCGAATCAGGTTCTTCGAACGAACAGTTTTCAGACGAACTCGCGGAAGACCCAAGTAGTTGGTTGCCCTACACTGGCGTCCGGGGACTTCTGGTGATCTCAATCGTCGGCGGGATCGCTCTGAGCCTCGGTATGTTCTTGGTTTATTTGCGTCGCAAGAGTAGTAGACGATGACGAGTGGGAGGGTTTGCCGCCGCCACTTGACTCGAGGACTCGTGGCCGCCGGACTCGCCCTCGTACTTCTGGGGGGCAGTGCGGCCACCTACGCACGATGGTCGGATCAGGTGGAGCTCCCTGGAACGACCATTGAGGCTGGCGGTCTGGGCATGTCTATTGGAAATCCCGTAGTAAAGGTCTCGCATACCGATTTTGTGCCGGGGGCGACCTCAACCAGCCAGTTGCAACGAGTCACCACGGATGTCACCGGCGCACCGATCATTCAATCGCTGATGGTTGGAGATGTCGTCTCTGTCGATACCCCGATAACCATCACCGCGACGGGAAATACCTTGTCAGCTACGCTCACAGTGGACCCGGGTGCCCCCATTGACGGGTCGCCTCTGGAGACGGAGTTACTTTCACAGGGGACGGTTCAAGTGACTTCAGTGAACGGCACAGCGCTTACGAGAATCGCCCCCACCTCGTGGACCGTTACACCTGCTCACCACGGCGGGCAGTACGTTCTCACTGTCAGTTTCGGAGTCAGAGAAACGACCAACGGACTCCCCCGTGATACGTCCGGCTCCATGCAGAACTGGTGGGGCGGACAACTCCAAGGTGCTCAGCTTTCAGCCCGCCAGTTGGGCATATCGCTGACTCAGAATGCCGTGACACCATGACGCGTATCTTCCACCCACTACTCGCCGTTCTCACCGCAACGGTGGTGTTCGCACTCGTGGTGGTCTTCGCGTTGCCCACTGGAAGTACGGAGGCTCGGTGGCGGGATCAAGACACCAAGCCCATCCCGGCCATCGCAATGGGTGGGATTGATCTGGGCCTCACTCGTGGAGGCCCAGGAACAAATACTGAAGCTTATATCGATAACCATTCGGGGTTTGGGGTGGCGCTCCGGCCATCCAAGGTCAGGGTGGCCGCTCTCCCTTCAAGCCCGACCACGACGGCGGAGGCCGCTGACTTCTTCAGCCTATTCAAGGGAACCACGATCAAGTTTCTGAACCAAGCAGTCGGGTGCCAAACGGCGTCTCCCAGCGCTGCTCGCTGGCAGGTTCCCCAGAAACCACTAGCCATCGGTACTGAATATGCAGTCAGCCCTATCGGTGGAGAGACGAGCATCCCCCTGGCCAAGGGCACCGTTGGACATGAGCTCTGCATGATTGTGCAGCCTGGCCTCAATGACCGCGACCGGTACAGCCTCTTTGCGGGCCGTGAATTTCAGGTATCAACGACGATCGCCGCCACGAGTCCCGGCAATTCTTCGTGGACTCGTGACTATGTGTGGCCGCTTACGAACCGGGTAGACGTACCACCGGCAGTTCCGCGCTTCGTCAATACGAACGGCGCACAGACCATTCCCTGCAAGAGCGTCCCCCTTGAAAACCGTGTCACTGTCCAATGGGCTTGGCCGGATGCTTCAGCGGAATGGAACACTAGTCGTACGGGCATCGACCGTTGGGACATCCTGATCCGTTCATCGGGTACTCCGACCTGGCGGTTGCTCAAAAACCACGACCCGGGGTTGCAGTATCAAAGCGACAACGTTATCCATCGCAACGACCTGAATGACGTAGGCGCAACTGGCACCGGCAGATACGATGTCTTGCTTCGCGGTTATCCCTTTGCCAGCAACAGTAGCAAGTACGTTGACAGCTCTCACATCTGGACCATAGACCGCAATAATCGGGACATCGTTTGCGGACCCCTCCGGCCCAACCCCGCTTCCGGTTACAACGGCTTCGACCAGCCCTGACAGCAGCAGCCGCCGGAGCCCACCTGATGGTCTGAACGGAACAACCCTTGATGTGTATACAGAAAACGATTTCGGCCACAAAATTCGACAACTTTCCCGCCGATAGTCCACTCCGTGTATACAATGGCAACTCGAATGTGAACAGATGACGCCGTCGAATATGGAGAGGGGACCATGCGAGCCAGCGAACGCGCTTATGTCGCCCTTCGAGCAGATATTATCCAGTGGCACCTGCCGCCGGGAACCGTGCTCGCCGAAGTCGAACAGTCCCGCCGTCTCGGCATTTCGCGCACACCGCTACGCGAGGCCTTGGCCCGCTTAAGCACGGAGGGGCTGGTGGCCGCATATCACGGCCGCGGCGTCGTCGTCACCAATATTTCCCTGGAAACGATGACTGACCTCTTCGCCGTTCGCATTCCGCTGGATTGCCGCGCCGCCGAGCTGGCCTCGCTGGCTACAGACCGGAGAGCGTTCGAAGACCTCACCAGGAGATTTGAAGAGGCGCCTAAGTTGATCGCCGGGTCTGATTCAGAACAGCGCGCCTACTACACTCTGGTAGCTGAACTTGATGCCTCCATCGACGCCGCTGCCAACAACGGCTACCTCCTGCAGGCACAACGACAGCTCCGGACCCACTTGGTCAGAGTCCGTCAGCTCGCCAAGGACAACCCAACCCGCCTGCTCGCATCCGCCAGTGAGCATCTGCAGATCGCCCGCTCCATACATCTGGGAAACCCGGACCTCGCTTCCGCCTCCACCCGGGTTCATCTGCACAACAGCCTGCACCACCTATTGACATCAGAACCAGCCAAACATCACGGCCTCAGCGCCTGAGAGGAACACCCATGGTCAAGATTCATCCAGTCCGCGTTTATCGAAGTGACGAAAGCCTGGCTCACGCGGACCAACTCGCTTACAAAATCGCCAAAGTCGCAGTCGACCCAGTCGAGGTCACCGCCGAGGTGACCGACATGGTGATCAACCGCATCATCGACAACGCCTCCGTGGCCGTTGCTTCCCTGAATCGCGCACCAATCATCGCGGCTCGATCACAGGCGCTCAGCCACCCCGTTTCACGGTCAGGCAACGGGGGAACCGTTTTTGGTATCGAAGACAAGTCATCTCCCGAGTGGGCGGCTTGGGCGAACGGTGTAGCGGTCCGAGAACTTGACTACCACGACACGTTCCTGGCAGCCGAGTACTCGCACCCAGGCGACAACATTCCGCCCATCCTCGCCGTCGCACAGCACACCGGTTCCAACGGAAATGACCTAATTCGTGGGATCGCCACCGGCTATGAAATTCAAGTGGACCTGGTAAAGGCTATTTGCCTCCATGAGCACAAGATCGACCATGTGGCGCATCTGGGCCCCTCCGCAGCTGCGGGCATCGGGACCCTACTGGGCCTGGACGTCGAAACCATCTTCCAGGCCGTTGGCCAGGCGTTGCATACGACGACGGCAACCCGCCAGTCCCGCAAGGGCGAGATCTCCACGTGGAAAGCACACGCACCCGCCTTCGCCGGCAAAATGGCGGTCGAGGCCGTGGACCGCGCCATGCGCGGCCAAACCTCACCAGTGCCCATCTACGAAGGTGAAGACGGCTTCATCGCCTGGATGCTAGATGGCAAGGACGCACATTATGAGGTGCCACTGCCAGAGGAAGGCGAGGCAAAGCGCGCCATCCTCGATACTTACACCAAGGAACACTCGGCCGAGTATCAGGCGCAGGCGTGGATCGACCTGGCCCGGAAGCTGCACGGCGAACACCCCGAGGCAACAGATCCCGCAAACGTGAAGAGCGTCCTGATCAAGACGTCGCACCACACGCACTACGTCATCGGAACCGGCGCCAACGATCCGCAGAAATACGACCCCACCGCATCACGGGAAACCCTGGACCACTCCATCCCGTATATCTTCACTGTCGCGCTGCAGGACGGCTCCTGGCACCACGTAGCCTCCTACTCACCCGAGCGCGCAGGACGCCCCGATACAGTGGAGCTCTGGCACAAGGTCACCACTGAAGAAGATCAAGAATGGACCCGCCGTTATCACTCCATGGACATCAGTGAAAAGGCCTTCGGCGGCACCGTAGAAATCACTCTCAACGATGGAACCGTCATCACCGACAGCATCGCGGTAGCTGACGCCCACCCGTTGGGTGCTAGGCCGTTTGCACGGGAGCAGTACATCAACAAGTTGCGCACACTGGCAGCCGGAGAGAACGGTGAGCGCATTGTGAACGAAGAGGAGATCGAACGCTTCCTCACCGCAGTGCAACGACTGCCTGAATTGGCTGCCGGAGAGCTGGACCAGCTCAACATTCTGTCCCGGCCTGGCTTCATCTCCGCCGACAACGCGCCTAAGGGCCTCTTCTAGGAAGGAACACCATGCTTTACGCTAAATCTACTCCTGAGCAAAAGCGCATCCGTTTCCGTGACGGTCTCGCGTCCGGAAAAATTCAGCAGTTTCCTGGTGCATTCAACCCACTCTCGGCCCGACTCATCGAAGACAAGGGGTTCGATGGCGTCTACATCTCCGGTGCCGTACTGGCCAACGATCTCGGACTCCCCGACATTGGCCTGACGACGTTGACCGAGGTAGCTACTCGAGCGGCGCAGATTTCCCGCATGACCGATCTCCCGGCGATCGTTGACGCCGACACTGGATTTGGTGAGCCGATGAACGTGGCGAGAACCATCCAAGAACTGGAAAACGCGGGTCTGGCCGGCTGCCACATCGAGGACCAATTCAATCCCAAACGGTGTGGGCACCTCGACGGAAAAAATATCGTGGACCTTGAAACCGCCACCAAACGAATTCGGGCTGCGGCAGATGCGCGTCGGGATCCGAACTTCCTGATCATGGCGCGTACAGATATTCGCGGAACTGAAGGACTTCAGGCCGCCCAAGACCGTGCCCGCGCACTGGTCGATGCCGGTGCCGACGCGATCTTCCCTGAAGCGATGAAGGATCTCAGCGAGTTTCAGGCCATCCGTGAGGCCGTTGACGTGCCTATATTGGCCAACATGACCGAGTTCGGTAAGAGTGATCTCTTCACTATTGAGCAGCTGAGTTCTGTAGGCGTCAGCATAGTGATCTACCCCGTAACGCTTCTTCGTAGTGCAATGGGAGCGGCGGAGCGTACGCTGGATACCATCAAGGCCGATGGCTCACAGCAGGGTGCCGTCGAATCCATGCAGACCCGCGCACGTTTATACGAGCTCGTGGACTACGAGGCCTACAACCACTTCGATACTTCCGTGTTCAATTTCCAAGTGCCCGGCACACGCTAAAAGGAGTCCCACCCATGACCGAACCAACAATTTACAAGGGCCTCGCCGGCGTCACGGCGGATGTCACCGCCATTTCGAAGGTCAATTCTGATACCAATTCGCTGCTGTACCGCGGATACCCCGTTCAGGAACTCGCTGCAAAATGCAGCTTTGAACAGGTGGCCTACTTGCTGTGGAACAGCGAACTGCCCAACGATTCCGAGCTGAAAGCTTTCGTTGATTTCGAACGCTCCCACCGGAAACTGGATGAGAACGTCAAGGCCGCAATTGACCTTCTCTCCACTACGTGTCACCCCATGGACGTTGCGCGGACCGCCGTCTCTGTCCTGGGTGCCAACCACGCCAAAGCACAAGATTCCTCCCCAGAGGCGAACCTGGAAAAGGCGATGTCGCTACTGGCAACCTTCCCGTCCGTCGTCGCCTATGACCAAAGGCGACGGCGCGGTGAGGAACTCATCGAACCACGAGAAGATCTCGATTACTCCGCGAACTTCCTGTGGATGACTTTTGGCGAAGAGGCAGCACCCGAGGTCGTAGAAGCGTTCAACGTCTCCATGATTCTCTACGCAGAGCATTCATTCAACGCCTCGACGTTCACTGCCCGGGTAATCACCTCTACCCTTGCTGATCTGCATTCAGCAGTAACCGGCGCCATCGGCGCCCTCAAGGGTCCGCTACACGGTGGTGCCAACGAGGCAGTGATGCACACGTTTGAGGAGATTGGGATCCGGAAGGATGAATCCCTCGACGACGCAGCCGCACGATCAAAAGCCTGGATGGTCGATGCCCTCGCGCAGAAGAAAAAGGTCATGGGCTTCGGACACCGCGTGTACAAAAATGGTGACTCACGGGTCCCCACCATGAAGAGCGCTCTGGATGCCATGATCGAACACTATGACCGTCCGGAAATGCTCGGCCTGTACAACGGACTCGAAGCCGCCATGGAAGAGGCCAAGCAAATCAAGCCAAATCTCGACTACCCAGCAGGACCCACGTATAACCTGATGGGCTTTGACACGGAGATGTTCACGCCGCTCTTCATCGCCGCGCGCATCACCGGCTGGACCGCGCACATCATGGAACAAGTGGCGGACAATGCTCTGATCCGTCCGCTCAGCGAATACAACGGACCCGAGCAGCGTCAAGTGCCCTGAATCCAGATCTACTGAATGAGTTGTGGTCATCACCCGTTGAGCACGGATGATGACCACAACTGTTTCTCCAGACGTTAGTCCACATTGCCGAAGACAGCAGAGGCGAGCGTGACGTTGTCCTGATTCAGCGTTAAAATGACGGCAAACGGCTCACCCAGGATCACGTTCGGTAGCCAATGCGCCGCGTCATCCCACATACGCCCGAAAGGCAGCCCGTTGACGTCATGCCACTCCGGCGCCAGCTCTTGGCTTTCGTGTGGTTCCAGCGACGTTCGGGCAGCGGAGAGCGGAGCCGTGAAGATAGCTGAACACATATCCGACGCTGGTCTGGCAGGGAAGACAAAATCAATAGTTCCGAGACGGGTCATCGCAGCAGCTGAGATCTCCAGTCCCGTCTCTTCCAGCAGTTCCCGCGACGCAGCTACCTCATCCGATTCACCTGGTTCCACCTTGCCTCCGGGCGCCACCACTTTTCCTACCCCAAAGCCTGACTTCTTCAGTCCCAACAGCACCTGTTGTGCACCCGTCACTGGATGATGGCGAAAGACGAAACATAGAACGACGGCGCGGGCAGACATGAGCGTCATTCTAGCTGTCCTTGATCTCGTAGCGGCTGCACCGTACTGGCTAGCCGAGCGCCCGCGGATGCGCAGCGGCATAAATTTCGCGAAGTGTCTCGGCGGTCACCAGCGTATAAACCTGCGTCGTGGTGACAGATGCATGGCCGAGCAACTCCTGCACCACCCTGACATCTGCCCCACCTTCCAGGAGGTGAGTGGCAAAAGAATGCCTCATGGTGTGCGGCGAAACGTCCTTGGTGATGCCGGCCCGCTCTGTGGCCGCCTTGAGAACGCTCCAAGCACTCTGTCTGCTGAGACGTCCGCCTCGCTGATTCAAAAACAGGGCAGGGGTGCCTTGCCCTTTTGCGGACAGTGCGGGTCTGGAACGCACTAGATAGGCCTCGATGGCCCTGGCCGCGTAGGAGCCCAGGGGAACCAGACGTTCCTTTGACCCCTTGCCAAATAACCGCACGACGCCGGGCCCCTCCAGATTCGGGTCGAGTGAGATGTCATCGACGTCCAGCCCTACGGCTTCGCTGATCCGTGCGCCCGTGGAATACAAAAACTCGAGTAAAGCGCTATCCCGGGCACTGGACGGCGAATCCGTATCCGCCGCTTCAAGAATCGCAGTGACCTCCGCAACGGAAATGGCCTTGGGAAGCCGTTGTCCAAGTGACGGCGGATGAACCTCCACCGCGGGATCACTTTCGCTCAGCCCTTCCAGAGCCCAGAATCGGTGCAGTCCGCGAACTGCAACGACGGTCCGAGCTGCGGAGCGCGCGCTGAGCGGCGAACCGCCGTCGGATCCATCAACCACCGCCTGCGCGAAAGCGCTGACATCTCGTCGGGTGATGTTGCGAACGGACGCAATGTCCCGTTCCGCAAGGAACCGACCGTAGCGTTCCAAGTCGCGCCGATATGCTGCCACCGTATTGAGTGCCAGCCCACGTTCAACGGCAGTGTGTTGCAAATAGTCATGCACGGCACGCGCGATCTCACCCGCTTCGTGCTCTGCGACGGTCACCGGGAACGGTGTTCAGGCCACACGGCTTCTGCCCCGCGAAGGTCCACGAAGTCAGTACCGGAGGCTGCAGCTGCGGCCAAAATACCAGCTGCGGCCGAGGCATTGTGGATTCGACCTGCCAAGACAGCAGCCACGGCGTCGGCAAGAGGAACCCACGAGACCTCGATCTCGGATTCCTCCCCGGTGCGGGTGTGTCGTTCCGCTACGGGCACCTCAGCGATGTCTCTCGCAAGATAAATGCGGATAGCTTCGTTGGAAGACCCCGGCGAAGTGAACATGTCGGTGAGGACGTTCCAACGTTCTGCCGTGAGATCGGTTTCCTCTGCCAGTTCGCGAGCGGCGGCGCTCCGGTAATCTTCTCCATCCACGTCCAGAAGTCCGGCGGGAATCTCCCATAGATTCATGCGAACGGGATGCCGGTACTGGCGGATCATCAGAATTTCAGCTGCGTCATTCAGAGCGACAACGGCAACAGCACCAGGGTGCCTAATGTACTCTCGCGTTAGCGGATCCTGCCCGGCGTCAAGCAGAAAGGCGTCGCTGACGACGTTCCAGATGTGGCCTTCGAAGGATACCGACGAATCAACTATGTGCCGCTGACTTACCTCATCACAGACGACGAGCGGCTGGTCAGGGTCCACCTCAGCCCCGTGCGGACTGAAAGTCAAGAGCAGCCTTGATCAAGCCCGCGAAGAGCGGATGCGGACGGGTGGGCCGAGAACTCAATTCCGGATGGGCCTGAGTGGCCACGTAATACGGGTGGACCTCAGCGGGCAGTTCGGCGAACTCCACCAGCTTGCCATCCGTCGTCGTTCCGGAGAACACAAGACCAGCATCAGCAATCTGCTGACGGAACTGGTTATTGACCTCGTAGCGATGACGATGCCGTTCACTGACCTTGGTCCGTCCATACGTTTCTGCGACTACCGAACCTGCCTGAAGGGCTGCTTCCCACAGGCCAAGACGCATGGTCCCGCCCATATCGCCCTCACCGGCGACAATCTCTAACTGCTCCTCCATGGTCGCGATGACGGGGAACTTGGTATCTGGATCAAATTCTGTAGATGACGCACCTTCGAGGCCCACCACAGTGCGGGCAAACTCGATGACCATACACTGCAGTCCGAGGCAGAGCCCTAGAACCGGAAGCTTGTGTTCTCGAGCATAGGTCAGCGCTCCGAGCTTGCCCTCAAGCCCGCGGATGCCGAATCCGCCCGGTACGCAGATCGCGTCGACGTTGCCGAGGGCCTGTAAAGCACCTAACTCGGTGTCGCAATCATCGGAGGGAACCCAACGAATATTGACTTTGGTGTTGTTTGCGAAACCACCGGCGCGCAGCGCCTCGGTCACGGACAAGTATGCATCCGGAAGATCTATGTACTTGCCAACCAGAGCGACCTCAACGTGATGCTGGGGGTTGTGGACCGCGTCCAGCAGTTTGTTCCACTTAGTCCAGCTAACGTCCTTGAATTTCAGGTCCAGGGCCTGGACGATGTAGGCATCTAATCCCTGGTCGTGGAGCGTCACCGGGATGTCATAGATGCTCGGCGCATCCGGACAGCCAATGACGGCGTCTCGATCCACGTCACACATGCGGCCGATCTTGTCACGCATGGCGGATGGGACTTCGCGATCGGACCGTAGCACTATTGCATCTGGCTGGATCCCGATGGAACGCAGCGCAGCGACGGAATGTTGGGTTGGCTTAGTTTTGAGTTCATGCGATGGCCCGATGTAGGGAACTAGCGAAACGTGGAGGAAAAATACGTTGTTCCGTCCAACATCCTGGCGCACCTGTCGAGCTGACTCCAGAAACGGCTGCGACTCGATGTCACCCACCGTGCCACCGATCTCAGTGATAATGACGTCCGGTGCTTTGGGGCCTTCTGCGGGAAGCCTCATCCGGCGCTTGATCTCGTCCGTGATGTGCGGGATAACCTGAACGGTGTCTCCCAGGTACTCACCGCGACGCTCTTTGGCGATCACCGTGGAGTACACCTGGCCCGTTGTCACGTTTGCCGAACCGTCGAGATTCTCATCCAGAAAACGCTCGTAGTGCCCGATGTCCAGGTCGGTTTCTGCGCCGTCGTCCGTGACAAAGACTTCACCGTGCTGGAATGGATTCATCGTGCCTGGATCCACGTTGAGATAAGGATCTAGTTTCTGCATTGTGACAGTCAGGCCGCGTGCTCTTAGAAGATGACCAAGGCTGGAAGCCGTCAGGCCTTTACCGAGTGAGGAGGCAACACCGCCCGTCACAAAAATGTGTTTGGTCGTCCGCGACGAACCTGGGCGGGAAATTTCACTGGGATTTGTTTGCTGCACCACGGAATTTGAGCCTAGCACCTTTCTATCCTTACTGGATTGCACCTTCGTTTTATTCCAAGCGCTGAGACCACAAAGTGCCCAACGCCACACTCGATCAGACTCATCAACGTCCCACCGTCATCGCACTGGCGAAACCTGCTGCGTCCTCCAGCAGTTCTTCAGCGTGTGCCCTCGCCGTAGCGGAATCTTCTTGGCCAGCGAGCATGCGCGCTAGCTCCTTGACCCGCTCGGCCCTGTCTAGGGTCACGACGTCGCTGGCCGTGACTCCGTCCGAGCCCCCGCCGGAAGTTTTGATCACCCGCACATGCCGGTCGGCAAATGCCGCAACCTGGGGTAGGTGCGTTACCACGATGACCTGAACGTGCTGGGCAAGCATGGCCAGACGGCGACCTATCTCCACCGCCGCTTTACCTCCAACCCCTGCATCCACCTCGTCGAAAACAAAAGTGGGGACTGGGTCCACTTCAGCGAGGACGACTTCAATGGCAAGCATGACACGAGACAGCTCACCGCCGGACGCGCCTTTACCCAATGGACGAGGCGCGGTCCCCGCATGAGGTGCAAGCGCAAATGTGACATCATCCTGCCCATAAGCTGTCAGCTCCGCAGAGGAAGAGACTTGCACGTGCAGCGAAGCATCTGGCATAGCCAGAGCAGACAGCTCGGCCGAGATGCGTGCCTCCAGTTCTTGCGCAGCATCGGTCCGGATCGCAGTGGCCTCAGATGCTCGTTGAATCAACGTCGCATGGACAGTAGCAAGTTCGTGCTCAAGTTCCTCGATACGAGATCCGTCTTCCGTTAGTTCCTCAAGCCGGCTACGCGCTGTCGCAGCCCACTGAAGAACTTCGTCGATACTTGGGGCGTATTTTCGAATCAAGATGGACAATTCCGAACGGCGAGTATCCACTTCCGCCAGCCGGCCAGGGCCATCAGCATCCAGGGAAGCTGTGTAACTAGCCAGCTCCGCAGCTATATCGGTCAAGATGATACTGGCTTCCGACAGTCTGCGAGTTGCCTCGCCCAGTGTCGGGTCGTGCTCGGACACCAGCTCCAGATGTCGGCGGGCTTCTTCCACCAACGAAGTTGCGTCAGAGGCATCGGGAAACTCCCCTGCTACGAGTTTTTGGTGCGCATTTTCAGCGGCCTCGCGCAGTTCCTCCGTGTTTCCCAGACGCATCGCCACAGCTTTGAGCGCGTCATCCTCCCCGGGCTGTGGGTCCACACCATCGATTTCCTCCAGTGCATGCCTCAGCGATTCAGCCTCGCGGAGCCGCTCACGTGAGTCACGCTTGAGCGCTTCCAACTCGGCGGCGGCCTCTTTCCAACGACGAAAATCTTCTGCATAGTCGCGAAGAACTTCCCGGAGCTTGCTCCCTGCAAACTTATCCAGAGCCTCCCGCTGAGCGAACGCACTTCTGAGCCTCAGCTGATCCGATTGACCGTGCACCGCGACGAGTGAACTTCCAATCTCGCCGAGAACGCCTACCGGCGCTGTGCGGCCCCCCACATGAGCACGACTGCGGCCGTCCGCGTTCACGGTTCGTACCAGTGTCAGGTCAGCGACGCCGTCGGTTTCGTTCTCGAGCTCGGCACCGGCTTCCATGACTCTTTGGGCAACGCTCCCCCGCGCGGGGATCCGAACGATCGACTCCGCAACCGCTGCCTTAGCGCCCGTCCGTACTGAGCCTGCATCTGACCGTGACCCCAGCAGCAAGCCTAGGGCCGTTACCACCATTGTTTTACCGGCTCCGGTTTCTCCGGTCACCACGTTGAACCCGGGATCAAGCTGCAGGGAAGCCTGAGTGATAACGCCGAGGTCGCGGATCCTGATTTCGTCGATCACAAGTCCTCCTCACTGTGCCCAGCTCTGACGTCTTCCCGTGATTTATGTTCTGTGGGTCCGCGCCAGCCACTAGTCGGTAGCTCGAATTTACGGACCAGCCGCTCCGAGAACAATGTCTGCTGGGTCCTGGCCAATTGAACTGGCACCTCTGACCTCGTTACCTCAACACGTGACCCCGGCGGTAACTCGAAGGTCCGGCGTCCATCGCAGAAGAGTACACCTCGAGTGCCTGTGCGGGTCAGCGTCTCAACGGCTATGACCGAAGACGGTGCTACGACTAGAGGCTTGGCAAAGAGGGCGTGGGCGCTGATTGGAACCATCAGAAGGGCCTCAACGCCGGGCCAGACTACGGGGCCACCGGCAGAGAAAGCGTACGCAGTTGACCCAGTGGGCGTCGCCATCACAATGCCGTCGCACCCGAAAGAACTGATGGGACGCCCATCGACTTCCGCGACAACTTCCAGCATCCGCTTACGGTCTGCCTTCTCCACAGCAGCCTCGTTCAAGGCCCACGTGTGCGCGATGAGCTCCTTTCCCGAGAACACTTTGACATCGATGGTCATTCTTTCCTCGACCACGTAGTTTCGATCCACGACGCACTGCACGGTATCGACGAGATCCCCACGCTCACTTTCAGCCAGGAAACCAACATGTCCAAGGTTTACTCCCAACAGGGGGACGCTGGAGTTTCTCACAAGCTCGGCAGCCCGAAGAATCGTTCCATCTCCCCCAAGCACCATGACTAGCTCCAGAGCAGAAAGTTCCGTATCTTCGCCGAGAATTTCCGTCGGTACGGTGAGTTCGCCGTACCCCTTCTGGATGTCGATGAGCTCCCGACGCTGCATGACGGAGGTCAGTCCAGCAGCGTGCAGCCGACTACAAGTCTCTTGGGCTGCTTCTATGGCATCCGTGCGGCCCGTATGTGCGAGAACCAATATGCGTCTGCTAGCCACTGTTTCATCTTTCCGTATCAGTTGCGTTCCTGCCCTTCAATGCCAAAGGCCATGTTCTCGCTGACGAAGTCCTTGGCGCGTGCCAACGCTTCCCCATCATCGATGGTAAGTGCCTGCACCGACATCGGCATCTTCAGCCATAGGAAAAACTCTACATTGCCATCGCGTCCCTCAACGGGGTTACGGACGAGCCCTGCAGGCACTGCCGCGTTGGCCAACGACGAGGCGAGCACCCCGGTAACGGCTTGCTGTCGATCCACTTCATTAACTACGACGCCGGTGTGGGGCAGACGCTGCCGACCCACCTCGAACTGAGGCTTAATCATCAGAAGGAGGGAGCCGCCAGGCGACGTTGCTCCACACAGCGCTTCCATCACAACGGTCAGCGAAATAAATGACAAATCCGCCACAGTAAGGTCGAACGGCCCATCAACAGCGTCGACGTCGAGATATCTGACATTGAGTCCCTCATGGACCGCCACGCGTGGGTTGTTCCGGACGGAATCCACCAACTGGCCATGACCGACGTCCACGGCCGCTACAGACGCCGCCCCCCTGCGCAATAGAACATCGGTGAACCCACCCGTGGAAGCTCCTGCATCGAGGCACTTCAGCCCAGCTGGCCGAACGTCACCAAACACAGTAAGGGCATCCGCCAGCTTCTTGCCCGCTCGGCTGACAAATTCCTCGCGGCCATCCTCGACCAAACACAATTGGTCATGCGAGACCACTCTAAGCGCCGCTTTCAACGTGACAGTACCGTTGTGCAGCACCCGACCTTCTGCGACGAGCGCGGCTGCCTGTGAGCGCGAGCGGGCTATACCCCGCTGCACTAGTTCCTGATCCAGGCGAGGCACCTCTAGTCTTCCGCTTTCTGGTCCAGTTCAGCTCCCAATTTTGAGAGAATTTCCTCGAACGCGGGTAGCTGAGCGTCGGGAGTCAGTGCTTCCACGGCCTTCAATTTCGCTGCAAGGACATCGTTGCTGTGCTCAACGGGCTCAATCATGCTGGCCCGTCTCCCTGACCGATGCCGACGCCGTTGTTCACAAGATCCGGAAGCGCGAACGACTCTGCAAGGGGCCGGGAAGCCCACCAGCACGCGCAAGCAGCACGCCAGGATTCGATGTTTTGCACACCACCGTCCAAGTGCAGCATTCCCTTGTCCAATTGCGCGCGGGACTTTCCGCACGTGTAGACACCATCCGACTCTTCTACGGGAGTATAAGTGTCATGGAGACCACGCAGATCGTGAAGGAGGAGTTCCGGTCGATCCGACGCTGGTGCCCCGAGGGCATCCATCCAATTGTTAACTCCAGTCATCACAAGGGCTGTGGTCATACCTGCGCGGTTACCGCCCCTGATGTCGGTATCCAACCGGTCACCGACGACGAGCGGGTGCTGGGATCCAAGTGTGCGTGCCGCGGTTGTGAACATCCCTGCCTCCGGCTTGCCAGCCACCTCTGGGTACGTTCCAGTAGCGGCGCTGACCGCAGCAACCAGCGCTCCGTTTCCGGGAGCGGTCCCTCTGTTCCCGGGCAGCGTCATGTCTGTATTTGTAGCCACCCAGTCTGCGCCGTCGGCAATGGCGTACGCAGCCTCGGCTAGATCAGTCCACACCAGCGTTGAATCGAATCCCTGAAGGACACCCTTTGGCTTATCAGCAGCGGATCCAACTGGTATTAGACCGGCCTCGATGGCCTGTTCTCTAAGGTACTGGCTACCGATTACAAGTACGTCCGCACCAGGCGCCAACCTACGCGCCAAAAGTCTAGCGCCCTCGGGCGCAGAACCGAACACTTGGGCTGCGGTCGCCGGAGCGCCGAGATCTCGAAGGTGTTGTGCAACCTGCCTTGGTGAGCGCGACGCATTATTGGTCACATATGCAAGAGCAACACCCCGATCCGACAGTGATTGGAGGGTGCCCACCGCTCCCTCCAATGGCTCTGGACCTGCGTAGACCACTCCATCCAGGTCGGACAGCACAGCGTCGAAGGCTGCAATCAACTCATTATTAGGCATACGACCTACCGTCTGTTGCTTCGTGACGTATCCTCGTCGCCTGCCAGATCCATGATTTCGGGCTCCGCGCTAGCCCCAATCCCCAAGGCGTCCTCAGCAATCATGGCACGGCGTTCCCAATCTTGGGCCTCCGCCGTCCGGCCCAACTCAGCAAGAACATCGGAGTAGGCTCGGAAAAGACGCGGGCTATACGAAAAAGCCCGATTTCGGTCCAACTGAGGAATTTCCAAAGCAGCGAGAGCCGCCTCGGGCTCAGCGATGTCACGTCTAGCGCCAGAAACGACGATCGCCAGTTCTACCTGACCCGCAGCATCAAGGGTGGCGGCTTCCTCCGACCGGGCCATCTCTAGGGCGCGATCGGGTCGGTCCAGTCCACGTTCGCAGTCTGCCATCAATGGAAGATGAATGTTGGACCCGCTGATTCGTCGAAACGTTCGCAACTCGCGCAGTGCCTCTGAATAGTTCCCAGCAGCGTACGCTGTGAGGCCAACTGCTTCACGGACTGCTGCAAGCCGGCCTCCACGACGGCTCGCCGCAAGTGCATGTTCAAAGGCTATATCCGGTTCATCGTCTAGCAGCCGACCTGCCATGACTAAGTGCTTTGATACCCATTCCGCGTTGCGCGTTTCGAGCGTCTGTACCTGCCGAAGCGTCGCCCGATCGAGCTCGTCTCCGGTTACATCATCATCGATTTCTGGAGACCGCTCTCTGTCAGCGCGGTTCGCGCTGCGTAGGTCGGCCGGGTTGTGGACCCTCTCGGGTCGATCACGATCACCGTCCGATCCCCGATCCGCGTACTGACGACCTTTTGAAGCCCCATCGTCTCGTCTTGGCCTGGCCGAACGGTCCTCTTGACGTCTCGGGGCGCTCCCGTCTGAGCCTTTACTTGGCCTGCTCCCTTCACGGGATGGGAAAGTACGCTTCGGCCGTCCGGCGTCGTCTCCCTTTCCGGTGCCGTATTCACGCTTACCGAAATCGCGCCCCTCACCGCGTTGACGGTCGTTATTCTCTGGCATGGCAGCTATATCCTCTCGTCCTGACCCCCAGCTACTGTGCGGGGTCCGGATCGACACTATTGATATGGAAAATTCTTGGGCCAAACGGATGCGTTGGTAAGCCCATACGAGTCTAGTCCACCCTAGGTTTTTGGGTGGTTGTTTAAGTGGGTCAGGCCCCGCACCGTGTGGTGTGGGGCCTGAGCCTTAAAGTGTGTCCGGCGGTGACCTACTCTCCCACACCCTCCCGGGTGCAGTACCATCGGCGCTGCGGGTCTTAGCTTCCGGG
>JBBPYK010000051.1:0-43175 GCA_038199985.1 Actinomycetales bacterium
CGATCAGACGCTTGTGCGTGCGCATTTCAAAGTGCTCGCGGCTGTCCTTGTACTTGTGCGGCGAACGAATAACGCAGTAAACGTTCTTCTCCGTTGGCAGCGGCACAGGGCCCACTACCGTTGCGCCTGCACGCGTGACCGTCTCAACGATCTTCCGGGCCGAAACATCTATGACCTCGTGGTCATATGACTTCAGCCTAATGCGGATTTTTTGTCCCGCCATGGCGTCGTGCCTCTTTCTCCAGTGAGTACCTATGTGGTGCCCTTGTGCAATTACCGTGCCAAGACCCTTGGATCCAGCACCTCCTCCAGCAGACTGAATCCGGATTACCGGGTTCCTCACTCTGCCGAGGGACCGACCCCCGCGGTCGGGCGTGTCGCATAAGATGTGCCAACACAGCCCGAAGAATTGGGGAGGGTTATATTTGGTCTCTGGCTACTCAATGGACGAACTCCCTGCATCTGGCATTATCCAGACCGGGATTCCGTCTCGTTTAGAGCACGCGAGAGCGCTTGAACAACTCAATCAGTGTGCCAGACTCACGAAGAGATTGCGAATCCGGCTCCCACCGCCCAAGGGATCAGGCGTCAACTGGATCCCTACTACGGTTCAAACGCCACAGGGCGAAAGCAATCAATGCTGCGGCCACGAGTGCCAACAAAATGAAGGTGTAACCACGCAGGAACCACAACACTGCGAGCGATATACCGACTGCACCCCACCACGTGAATGCGCGAGATTGCCTAGTGACCCCGTAAAGAAGAAGTGCTACATGCCCGAGAAGTGCCCAGAGCTGGTATCCCGAGTCTTGGGTAAGAAGTGCCAGCAGACCGCTCGTACTAAGTATCGCAGCGGCACCAAACATCCACGCTCGACCAGAAATGGGCCGTCTCCGTCGGTTTTCGTACAGTGCGATCAGCGCGACGGCGACCGCCCAAATCTGCACCAACCAGAAGGTCGATACCATCGGGTCCAGATTAATCCAGATGCTCTCAGCGGCGAATATAGACACGAGGAAAACACCCTCACCGGCCAACTCGCGCCTAATCTTCGGCACTTCACATGCAGCCAAGGAGGCAGCAACCACCAGCAGTGTAGACCCTGCTACCACCAGATCGCCCCCAGTCATAGCGAAAAGTGACCCCAGCGCGAGGGCGGCAATGATTGGCACGACGGCACTGAGGTGGCGGAGCCTCCCCGGCCGATCCCGCCAACGAGCAAGAATCCACGAATAGATCAAAACGGCTGCACCGCAATGGGCCACCAACTGTAGTTCCCGGAAGTCCCACTCCAGGTCCAGGATGCGAATGGTCTCAGCACCAGCACACCAAGAAGCCGAGATGGCCGCGATCGAGCCCAGCGCATATAGCTGCGGCACATTCCAAGTATGGGATTCCATAAGCAAAACAATGGCCGCGATCAGGAGGACTAGGGCAGGGGCCCAACCACCAGCCAAAGTCGAGAATAGGAGTCCCTCAAGGAGGAATACTCCAGCCGCCGTCGTAGTCGCCCGCATCCGTCGCTGCCCAAAGACTGTTGTATTACGGAGAATCAGTACCAGTACTGCAAGGATCGTGGCTAGTGTGGCGGTCGCTGTGTCAGGTATTTCAGCCGCACCGAGCCAGCCGTCATCGCTGAACGGTAGGACAGAGCTGAACACCACCAGCATCAAAGGAACACAGGCAACTGCGATGTACCTGAGCTCCTTTCGACCCCACACTGAGATAACGAGCGAGACAACGAACAGGACTGCGAACGCAGTCACCGTCACTCCACGTTGCGCCAACGCACCAGCCAACATCAGATACCAGGCCTGAATAGCGACCAGAAGCAGGATGGTGAGCCATCCGGAAGTACGTTGAAAATCGAGGTTTCTTGTGTAACGTCGGAACAGCGTTCGCAAGAGCTCCTGGACAAGCAGCGACAGGGAAAACACGATGACAAAAATATGCATCGAAACTTTTTGATCCCAGAGGAACACACTGGTCAACAACGTCAACTGTATTTGGCCAGCAAGAAAATACGCCCCCTTGACTGGCCTGCTGCTATGAAGGGCAGCGATCGTAAAGCCGTAGACCAGCCCTGCGCCGAGGAGTGTCTCGTAGTCAACCACGCGGAACACGGGCATTCCTAGGAGCGCAATTAGGGGAAAGACTGCGCCGGTCGGAATCTGAACCCAACGAAGCTGGCGCAAGAGAACAAGTCCGCAGATAACCGTACCGAGTAACAATGCCCACAAGGCGGTGACGGCTACCCATAGTGGAGCATCGAGTTGAACAAGTGCGGTCACGGGGACCGTAGCCAAGGCGGCGTAAATGGTGGTGGATCCCCCGACCATCGTCTCTGGAACCCCACGGTGCAACTGCCCTAGGCTTACCAACTGAGTGACGAAGAGCCCCAAAGACAATACGAAGAGCGCCATCCACAATGCGCTGAGGCCCCACCCCTCTGGCCAGTGCCCGAGAGTGAATACAGCGGCGGTCCCGGCTACTAGACCCTGCGCTACGAACCCGTAGACCGTCCGCGCTACCGCGTCTCGATGGTGAGCCGTCAGGATGAGCGCATAACCTACAGACGCGGTCAGCAGAAGCTCATAGCCATGAACATCGAAAACAGGAATCGCAAAAAGCGCGGTTGAGGCTAAAGCTATCGGGGCAACAGCCTCCATCCACGTTAGATGACGGAACAGCAGCGTTGCCGGAACAGCGAGCCCGAATAGTGCCAGCCACAGGCCCGCTGTGACAATCAAGGCCGGTGCGAAGTCCAGCAAGAGCACCACGGCCGCGACATACGCCAGCCCACCACTCACAACAATGACAGATGCGGGGCTTCTGAGACCGCGCTTCCGCTGGAGCTGGACCATACTGACAAATTGGTTGATAACGAGGGCACAGATGACAACGAATATGGCAAGATGTCCAGCACGCGTAGAGCCTCCTGACGGCCAGTAATCCGCGACGAGAAGCCCTGAGGCGAAGACTACCTGTGCTCGGGCCACCAGCACATATCCTGTCCGCGTCACTGACGGAGATGGTGAAGTGGCCGCACGTAGTACCGAATATGCCAGCACGGCAGCAATAATGATTTCGAAACACCACAGCGCATGGGGAGGAACGAAGAGCACAAGAACGAGGGCAGCAGGCACCAAAAGCTCGCCGACCCTCCGGATCCGCCAGGCAAGTAGCATCGCGACTAGCCCCGCGGTAAGCACCACCATCAGTATCTCTGTGGCGCTACGTCCGTTCACGGACCCGATCGCTAAGCCCAAGAACGTCATGAGCAGAGCGATGCCGAAGGTCCAATATACGTCGACGATCTGCGAGCCGCGCAGACCATTGACGCCGCGTGGAGGAGCAGTCTTTGCCACCGCCGGCCGGAACGTACCAGGTGGGAGTGCGCTCCCCATCGCTTGAACGTGAGTATCGAAAGACGCGGCCAGACGGCGTGGCAGGCAGACCACGACAACCGACTGAAGCGCAAGAAAGAAGGCACCGACGTTCACGACGGTCACGGCATCGGCTTCAAGCGTGGCCGCGGAGGACATAGCGGCCAAGAACAGGGTCACCCTCAAGCCATAAACGTTGAGGACCACCGATTTGGACGGGGCGGTGCTCCACAGCGAGGCGAGATAATAGGAGGAAGCTGCCGCTGAGATCAGGAAATAGTCCAACGCTTCAAGAAGCGAGACACTCAGGAGCGACAGCAGGACCACGCCCGGCACTATGTAGCCGTGAACTTCACGAATAACCTGCACGTACAGATTTCCCGCCCACCGTGGGCGTAGCTTTGCGACAACCGTCAATACTGCAGCGGCGCCGATGGTAGCTGCGAAGTACCAGACCAGCCCGGCCCCGAGGACGCTAGTAGGCGCCCATGCAATGGAGAGCATGAACGGAAGCGATAGGTATGCCACCACCCTGCTTCTCAAGCGGACTGCGGCGTTCACGAAAGCCGCACCACCTATCACGGCAGTCACCACCCACGACCAGCCCAGGTGATGTAAAACGAAAAGGTTCAAGGCAAAACCTGCGAAGGGAATCATCGCTAAGGCCGCACCCACAAAAGCTAACCCCGCGGGCCGCAATCGGGACATCCGTCCATAGATCCATAAACCCGCAACGTAAAACAGTGCAGCTACGGAAACAACGACTCCGAAGCGCATCACGGGTGAAAAGTCGGACCCGATAAACAGTGCCGTAGCAGCGATCAACAACAGGCTCGCGGCGAAGAGCGTGATGTTGATATTTCGGAGATCCCGGGAAGCCCCAATTTCACTAGCATCCGCCTTCGGCGCAGCGGACATTTGCAACTGCTTCGCCGGAGCGGACATAGCCGTCGGCGCCTCGGCCTCAGGACGGGGAGTACTCCCCCGACCCGCTGCAACATCTCCAGAGATCCGCTCTGCCTTAGCCGCGGGTCTCGGATTAGCCCGAGGTTCCGTCTCTGGCGCAACGGCATCAGTGGCTCTCGGGAATCCGGATCCCGAAACGGATGTGGCCCACGATCTAGCGGAAGCAGCTGCTTTCCACCCCGCGGAGTATCCCTCCTCGTAGATCACGGCTGGCGGGGGTACATCGCGACCATCCGCTGCATCATCAGAACTATTCCCGAAATGAGCTTTTAAACCCCAACCACAGGCCAGGCCTACGCCGAGGCAAAGCACCAATAGGAAAATGGTCATGTTGTAGTTGGACTCCCATGTCGTGGCTGCCGCCGATATCAAGACAACTGTCATCCTATAGACATAGTCCTCGAAGCAACTCCGGGCTGTGGACAACCACGAGTTAACGCACGAATCCCCCCGCTGCAGATGCAGCGGAGGGATTCGTAGTTGACCCCGTCGCCGGGATCTGCAAGGAGTCAGAGACTACTTGTTGATCTTCGTTACACGTCCTGAACCTACAGTTCGTCCACCTTCACGGATGGCGAAACCAAGCCCGTCTTCCATGGCGATCGGCTGGATTAGCTCGACGGTCATTTCCGTGTTGTCACCGGGCATAACCATTTCGGTGCCTTCAGGCAGCGTGATAACGCCGGTAACATCCGTGGTGCGGAAGTAGAACTGCGGACGGTAGTTCGAGTAGAACGGGTTGTGGCGTCCGCCTTCGTCCTTCGAGAGAATGTAAACATTCGCATCAAAGTTGGTGTGAGGCGTGATCGAGCCTGGCTTCACAATAACCTGACCGCGCTCAACGTCTTCACGCTTGATACCGCGCAGCAACAGACCACAGTTCTCGCCTGCCCATGCTTCATCGAGCTGCTTGTGGAACATTTCGATGCCGGTAACCGTCGTCTTCTGGACCGGACGGATGCCAACAATCTCGACATCGGAGTTAATCTTTAGAGTGCCACGCTCCGCGCGACCCGTGACGACGGTTCCACGACCTGTGATCGTGAAGACGTCCTCAACGGGCATCAGGAAAGGCTTGTCTTTGTCGCGAATCGGGTCGGGAACGCTTTCGTCGACGGCCTCCATCAATTCTTCGATGGACTTGACCCACTTGTCGTCGCCTTCTAGAGCTTTCAACGCCGAGACTCGGATGACAGGAGCATTGTCGCCATCGAAACCCTGGTCCCCAAGAAGTTCGCGGACTTCCATTTCCACGAGGTCAAGCAGTTCTTCGTCGTCGACCATGTCTGACTTGTTCAATGCGACCATTAGGTAGGGAACACCAACCTGGCGGGCGAGAAGAACATGCTCACGGGTCTGCGCCATCGGGCCGTCTGTAGCGGCAACCACGAGAATTGCACCGTCCATCTGAGCTGCACCAGTAATCATGTTCTTGATGTAGTCAGCGTGGCCTGGAGCGTCAACGTGAGCGTAGTGACGCTTCTCCGTCTGGTACTCAATGTGCGAAATATTGATCGTGATACCGCGCTGGCGTTCTTCGGGCGCGTTGTCGATCTGATCGAAAGCCGATGCCTCGTTGATGTCAGGGTACTTGTCGTGCAGCACCTTAGAGATGGCTGCAGTCAAAGTGGTCTTACCGTGGTCAACGTGACCGATGGTTCCGATGTTTACGTGCGGCTTGGTCCGCTCGAACTTGGCCTTGGCCACGAGTTCCTCCTAGAACGATTTAAGAAGTCTTACTCTCGGTGACGCTTTTCGTCACCGAAACTTCAGCAAGTCTACTTGGGGCATTGTCAATTGATGAAATTCCATCCCGTACCGTCGTCGTCGACCCATGACTGGGATCCGACGACGACGTGAATACGGAAGTTACTCGCCGCGGTTCTTCTGAACGATTTCCTCGGCAACTGCCTTGGGAACCTCGGAATAGCTGTCGAACTGCATGGAGTACACTGCACGGCCCTGAGTCTTTGACCGAAGGTCGCCGATATATCCGAACATCTCGGATAGCGGCACGTTCGCACGCACCACCTTAACGCCACTGGCGTCTTCCATCGAGAGAATCTGTCCACGGCGCGAGTTCAGATCGCCGATTACATCTCCCATATATTCCTCCGGCGTACGAACCTCAACCGCCATCAGCGGTTCCAGTAGCACCGGATTGGCACGTCGAGCACCTTCCTTAAAAACCTGTGACCCAGCGATCTTGAAGGCCATTTCAGAGGAGTCGACGTCGTGGTAAGCCCCGTCAAGCAGCTTCGCCTTGACACCGACCAATGGATAACCTGCCAAGATACCCAAACGCATCGCATCCTGGATACCTGCGTCGATGGACGGAATGTATTCACGAGGAATACGGCCACCTGTGACCTTGTTCTCGAACTCGTAGAAGACACCGTCTGCAGTGTCCAGAGGTTCGAATGAAACCTGAACCTTTGCGAACTGACCCGATCCACCCGTCTGCTTCTTGTGAGTGAAGTCGACCTTCTCTACGGCCTTCTTAATGGTTTCACGGTAGGCCACCTGTGGCTTGCCCACGTTTGCTTCAACGCGGAACTCGCGACGCATGCGGTCGACAAGAATATCCAGATGCAGCTCACCCATGCCCCCAATTTCCGTCTGCCCGGTGTCTTCGTTCTGAGACACCGTGAAGGTCGGGTCTTCGTCAGAAAGTTTCTGGATCGCCAGTGACAGCTTCTCCTGGTCACCCTTGGTCTTCGGTTCAATTGCAACGAAGATCACAGGCTCCGGGAAGCTCATCGACTCCAAAACGATGGGGTGTGCCGGATCGCACAAAGTATCGCCGGTGGTGACATCTTTCAACCCGATGGCTGCATAAATATGACCCGTGGTGATTTCATCCACCGGGTTTTCCTTGTTGGCATGCATCTGGAAAAGCTTGCCTATGCGCTCCTTCTTACCCTTGGTGGTGTTGATCACCTGTGTGCCTGATGAAGCGCGCCCCGAGTAGACGCGAATGTACGTCAAACGACCGAAGAACGGGTGGGTAACGACTTTAAAGGCGAGCGCAGCGAAAGGCGCCGTTGCGTCAGCCGGACGCTCAAGAATGATTTCCTCGTCGCGAATGTCGTGGCCCTGAATGTTCGGAACGTCCAAGGGCGTCGGCAGGTACGAAACAACGGCGTCGAGCATAGGCTGCACTCCGCGATTCTTGAACGCCGAACCACAAAGTACCGGGTAAGCCTCGGAGTTTATGGTCAGCTTGCGAATGCCAGCTTTGATTTCCTCGAGGGTGAACTCTTCACCCTCGAGGTACTTGTTCATCAATTCGTCGCTGGCTTCCGCCACACCCTCGAGTAGCGCGGCACGGTATTCGTTGGCCTTCTCACGAAGATCGGCTGGAATCTCTTCTATCTCATATTTGGCACCCATGGTGACATCACCCTTGGAGTCGCCGCGCCAGGTGAGCGCCCGCATTTCAACGAGGTCGATGACGCCCTCGAAATCACTCTCGGAGCCAATCGGCAGCTGTAAAACCAGAGGTTTTGCCTTCAATCGATCCACAATGGTCTGAATGGTGAAGTAAAAGTCCGCCCCGAGCTTGTCCATCTTATTGACGAAGCAGATCCGTGGAACGTCGTATTTATCAGCCTGACGCCATACAGTCTCTGACTGAGGCTCAACGCCCTCCTTGCCGTCGAAGACAGCAACTGCACCATCGAGTACGCGCAGTGAGCGCTCGACCTCGACGGTAAAGTCAACATGGCCCGGGGTGTCAATGATGTTGATCTGGTGATCGTCCCAGTAGCACGTCGTGGCTGCGGAAGTGATGGTGATCCCGCGTTCCTGCTCCTGCGCCATCCAGTCCATCGTCGACGCGCCATCATGCGTCTCGCCGATCTTGTGGTTGAAGCCCGTGTAGAACAGGATTCGTTAGGTTTTGGTGGTAATACCAGCGACGATGTGAGCCATGATGCCGATATTGCGGACCTTATTCAGGTCGGTAAGCACGTCCAGTGCCACGGTGTCTCCCTTATTCCGTCAAATGGAGTGGTTAGGCACGGCGACGGAAAACAGTTGTTCCCCGCCGCCGGAGGCGATTTACCAGCGGTAGTGGGCGAATGCCTTGTTGGATTCGGCCATCTTGTGCGTGTCTTCGCGACGCTTTACAGCAGCACCGAGGCCATTGGACGCATCCAAGATCTCGTTCATCATGCGCTCCGTCATCGTTTTCTCGCGGCGTGCCTTCGAGTATCCGACCAACCAGCGCAGAGCCAATGCCGTGGCACGACCGGGCTTAACCTCGACCGGAACCTGATAAGTTGCGCCGCCAACACGACGGGAGCGAACTTCGAGTGTGGGGCGCACGTTATCCATGGCCTTCTTGAGTGCGGCGACCGGGTCTCCGCCGATCTTTGTCTGGACACCTTCAAGTGCACCATAAACAATGCGTTCGGCAGTGGACTTCTTGCCATCCACCAGAACCTTATTGATCAGCTGGGTGACGAGCGGGGATCCGTATACAGGATCGACGACGAGGGGGCGCTTTGGAGCAGGTCCCTTACGAGGCATTACTTCTTCTCCTTCTTGGCGCCGTACAAGCTGCGCGCCTGGCCACGGTTTTTAACGCCCTGGGTATCGAGCGCACCACGGACGATCTTGTAGCGAACGCCGGGGAGGTCCTTAACTCGTCCACCACGAACAAGCACAATTGAGTGCTCCTGAAGGTTGTGGCCAACGCCAGGGATATACGCAGTTACTTCAATGCCACCGTTGAGGCGCACGCGAGCAACTTTACGAAGCGCCGAGTTGGGCTTCTTTGGGGTGGTCGTGTAAACACGAGTGCAGACGCCACGACGCATCGGGCTACCCTGAAGTGCAGGGGCCTTGGTCTTGGTGATCTTGGGAGTCCGGCCCTTCCGGACCAGCTGGTTAATTGTAGGCACTTATCAGTTCTCCATAAGTTCTATTCAGGTAAATCTGCTTCGCTGCTCCCAATGCCCGACGGCCATGCCTATTCAGGACGATTGGTCAGCTCTTGTAGTCGTTCAGCATTCCTACTCGCAGTACCCCGAGGGCTACTAGGTAAACGACTGTAGGCGTGCAAAAGCGTGGCATTCGTTGTAAAAGTTCCCTACAACCCGGAGATACGCCTGCGAGGACGCCGATCCACTGCCACACATAAACAATTACTAACTAGTCTAACAGAATCCCACACGGGCCGGTACGCGTCGAGGTCACCCCTTAACGGTTGAGGTCACCCCCAGTAGCCCGGATTGGGACTGCGGGGGTGACCTCAGCACTTTGGAGCGCGGTTACCTACCGGAAATCGCTACCCATGTCGTAGTCATCCAGAGGGATCGCGTGGAATTCTGGGCTCATGCCACCTTCAGCACCGGCGTAGTCAAAGTCACTAAACGCGCTCGGACCCGTGAAGAGGTTTGCTTTCGCTTCCTCCGTTGGCTCCACTGTGACCTTTGTGTAGCGATCCAGACCCGTTCCGGCCGGGATCAGCTTACCGATGATGACGTTCTCCTTGAGACCAAGCAGCGGATCGCTCTTGCCTTCCATCGCGGCCTGCGTCAATACACGCGTGGTCTCCTGGAAGGATGCAGCGGACAGCCACGATTCAGTCGCCAACGACGCCTTGGTAATACCCATGAGCTCGGGCCGACCTGATGCCGGCTTCTTGCCCTCGGATACAACACGACGGTTCTCTTCTTCGAAACGACTGCGAGCAGCGAGTTCCCCGGGAAGTAGATCCGAATCACCGGATTCAATAACCGTTACGCGACGCAGCATCTGACGAACAATAACCTCGACGTGCTTGTCGTGGATACCTACACCCTGGCTGCGGTACACAGTCTGAACCTCGTCGACGAGGAATTCCTGCGCCTTGCGGGGCCCAAGAATACGCAGGATCTGCTTTGGATCAACAGCACCGAAGACTAGCTGCTCCCCCACCTCGACATGCTGGCCATCCTCAACAAGGAGTCGCGCACGGCGAAGGACAGGGTACGCAATTTCCTCGGAACCATCATCCGGAGTAACAACCAGACGCATCTGCTTGTCACCGTCCTCGATGGTCACCCGACCCGCAGTCTCGGAAATCGGAGCTACACCCTTAGGGGTACGTGCTTCGAAGAGTTCCTGGATACGGGGCAAGCCCTGAGTGATGTCTTCCGCAGAAGCCACGCCACCAGTGTGGAAGGTACGCATGGTCAGCTGAGTTCCCGGCTCACCGATCGACTGCGCAGCGATAATACCAACTGCCTCACCGATGTCTACGGTTTTACCCGTAGCCAAGGACCGTCCGTAGCACAATGCACACGTGCCGACAGCAGACTCGCAGGTGAGAACCGAACGGATCTTGACCTCGGAAATACCAGCCCTGAACAGTTTGTCAATCAGCACATCGCCGACATCGGAACCGCCAGTAGCCAGCACATCGCCATCGGTGCCGACGACGTCGACAGCCAACGTGCGAGCGTAAGCCGAGTTCTCTACCTCGTCGTGCAGATTCAACTCGCCATTCTGGTCCGCGACGGCAATCGGAACCGTGAGCCCACGCTCAGTGCCGCAATCTTCCTCGCGGACAATGACATCCTGTGAAACGTCCACCAGGCGACGGGTCAGGTACCCGGAGTTAGCGGTACGAAGAGCCGTATCCGCCAGCCCCTTACGGGCACCGTGCGTTGCGATGAAGTACTCAAGAACAGACAGCCCCTCGCGGTATGAGGACTTGATGGGCCGAGGAATAATCTCGCCCTTCGGGTTCGCCACCAACCCACGAATACCCGCGATCTGCCGGACCTGGAGCCAGTTACCACGAGCACCCGAGGACACCATGCGGTTGATGGTGTTCTCCTTGGTCAAACCCTTCATCATGGCCTCAGCAACATCATTGGTTGCCTTGTTCCAGATATCGATGAGTTCCTGACGACGTTCGTCGTCCGCAAGTAGACCCTTGCTGTACTGAACTTCGACCTTTGCAGCCTGAGCCTCGTAGCCAGCCATGATCTCGGGCTTCTCCGGCGGAGCCAGAATGTCCGAGATAGCGACGGTTACGCCTGAACGAGTTGCCCAGTAGAAGCCAGAGTCCTTCAGGTTATCCAGCGTTGCCGCTGTGACAACCTTCGGATACCGCTCAGCCAAAGTGTTCACGATCGTGGATAGCTGACCCTTGTCCGCAACTGCAGCTACCCATGGGTAGTTATCGGGAAGCGTGTCGTTGAACAGAACCTGTCCCAGCGAAGTCTCAATCAGCGCGGGCGCACCTTCTTCCCAACCTTCAGGAGCAGGTTGTTCCTCAGAAGGAACAAAGTTCGGAACGCGAATCTTGACGACAGCGTTCAGATGCAGCTGTCCCATATCAAGCGCCATGACGGCTTCGGCTGGCGTTGCGAACAATCGCCCCTCACCGACGGCACCCTCTCGCTTGGTGGTCAAGTGATGCAAGCCAATGATCATATCCTGCGAAGGCAGAGTCACCGGACGACCGTCGGAAGGCTTCAAAATGTTGTTCGATGACAACATCAGAATCCGCGCCTCGGCTTGGGCCTCCGGGCTCAGCGGCAAGTGCACAGCCATCTGATCGCCGTCGAAGTCAGCGTTGAACGCACCACAAACGAGCGGGTGAAGCTGAAGCGCCTTACCCTCGACAAGTTGCGGTTCAAACGCCTGAATGCCAAGACGGTGCAGGGTAGGCGCACGGTTGAGCAGCACGGGGTGTTCCGTAATGATCTCTTCCAGAACGTCCCATACCTGTGGACGGTAGCGCTCGACCATTCGCTTGGCGCTCTTGATGTTCTGCGCGTGGTTGAGGTCAACAAGACGCTTCATGACAAACGGCTTGAAGAGCTCGAGGGCCATCTGCTTGGGCAAGCCACACTGGTGCAGCTTCAGCTGAGGGCCGACGACGATAACGGAACGCCCTGAGTAATCAACACGCTTACCCAACAAGTTCTGGCGGAAACGTCCCTGCTTGCCCTTGAGCATGTCAGAGAGCGATTTCAGTGGCCGGTTGCCTGGACCCGTCACCGGACGGCCGCGACGACCGTTGTCGAACAGGGAGTCAACAGCTTCCTGAAGCATCCGCTTCTCGTTGTTAACGATGATTTCAGGAGCACCAAGATCCAGAAGACGTTTCAGACGGTTGTTGCGGTTGATGACACGCCGGTACAGGTCGTTGAGGTCCGACGTCGCGAAACGTCCACCGTCGAGCTGGACCATAGGACGAAGCTCCGGCGGGATCACCGGCACAGCATCAAGGACCATACCCAAAGGACTATTGGTCGTGGTCAGAAATGCATTGACAACCTTCAGACGTTTGAGCGCACGCGTCTTACGCTGGCCTTTGCCGTTCTGAATGATGTCACGTAGGAGCTCTGACTCCGCCTGCATGTCGAAGTTCTCAAGTCGCCGCTTGATCGCTTCGGCACCCATGGAACCCTCGAAGTACAGACCGTAACGGTCACGGAGCTCACGGTAGAGGCCCTCGTCGCCTTCCAGGTCCGCTACCTTCAGGTTCTTGAAACGATCCCAGACCTGCTCCAGCCGCTCGATCTCGGCGTCGGAGCGCTTACGGATCTGTGCCATGGACCGGTCCGCGGAATCGCGGGCCTTTTTCTTCTCCGCAGCCTTTGCGCCTTCGCCCTCAAGCCGTGCAAGCTCGCCCTCAAGGCCCTGCGCAATGGCGGCAATATCCGCATCACGCTGGTCTACGAGGTGCTTCTTTTCGACGTCGTGCTCTGCCTGAAGATTCGGCAGCTCCTTGTGACGGTTATCTTCATCGACCCACGTGATCATGTAAGCCGCAAAGTAAATGATCTTTTCAAGGTCCTTTGGCGCCAGGTCCAAAAGGTAACCGAGGCGAGAAGGAACACCCTTGAAGTACCAGATGTGAGTTACCGAAGCGGCCAGTTCAATATGGCCCATGCGCTCACGACGAACCTTGGCGCGCGTGACTTCAACGCCGCAACGCTCGCAGATGATGCCCTTGAACCGGACACGCTTGTACTTGCCGCAGTAGCATTCCCAGTCGCGTGAAGGACCAAAGATCTTTTCGCAGAAAAGACCGTCCTTCTCCGGCTTCAGGGTTCGATAGTTGATGGTTTCCGGCTTACGCACTTCGCCGTACGACCAATCACGGATTTCATCCGCGGTGGCCAGGCCGATTCGCATAAGACCGAATGAGGATTCGCTGGACATATGGTCCCTGTTCTCTCTTGTTCTCGGAGTCTGAATGTCTATGGGTTACGGAAAAAGGTTCTAGACCTCTTCAACGGAGCTCGGCTCGGCCCGCGAGAGGTCGATTCCCAGCTCTTCCGCGGCCCGGAAGACTTCTTCGTCCGAGTCACGCATTTCAATGGTGTTGCCTTCCGTGGACAGGACTTCCACGTTCAGGCACAACGACTGCATTTCCTTGATTAGAACCTTGAACGATTCCGGTACGCCAGGCTCAGGGATGTTCTCGCCCTTCACGATGGCTTCGTAAACCTTCACGCGGCCATGAATATCATCCGACTTGATAGTCAGAAGTTCCTGCAGCGTGTACGCGGCACCGTAAGCCTCCAGGGCCCAAACTTCCATTTCACCGAAGCGCTGTCCACCGAACTGCGCCTTACCACCCAACGGCTGCTGGGTAATCATGGAGTAAGGACCTGTGGAGCGTGCGTGGATCTTGTCATCAACAAGGTGGTGCAGCTTCAGGATGTACATGTAGCCCACGGAGATCGGGTCCGGGAACGGTTCGCCGGAACGGCCGTCGTAGACCTGCGTCTTACCGGTGGATCCAATCAAGCGGTTGCCGTCACGGGTCACGTTGGTTGAATCGAGCAATCCGGTGATTTCCGACTCGGAGGCACCGTCGAAGACCGGCGTTGCAACCGTCGTAGGGCCGGACTCGCGGGGGAAGCCCGGAAGGTTCTGGACCCAGTCGGGCTCGCCTTCGATCTTCCAGCCCTGCTTTGCGGCCCAACCAAGGTGGATTTCCATGACCTGACCAACGTTCATACGTCCCGGAACACCCAAGGGGTTCAGGACAACGTCTACCGGTGTGCCGTCTGCGAGGAACGGCATGTCCTCGATAGGCAGGATCCTCGAGATAACGCCCTTGTTTCCGTGACGCCCAGCGAGCTTGTCGCCGTCCGTGATTTTGCGCTTCTGCGCCACGTGAACGCGGACCAGCTGGTTGACGCCCGGGGGCAGCTCGTCGTCGTTATCCCGATCAAAGATCCGGACACCGATAACAGTTCCAGACTCACCGTGGGGAACCTTCAACGAGGTGTCCCGAACTTCACGGCTCTTCTCGCCGAAGATGGCACGCAGCAGCCGCTCTTCCGGTGTTAGCTCTGTCTCGCCCTTCGGCGTGACACGGCCGACTAGAATATCGCCAGCCTCAACTTCAGCACCGATGTGAATGATGCCACGCTCGTCCAGTGCGCCGAGAACGTCTTCGCTGACGTTTGGAATGTCGCGGGTGATTTCCTCGGCGCCAAGCTTCGTATCTCGGGCATCGACCTCATGCTCTTCGATGTGTATAGAAGTCAGGACGTCCTCAGAAACAACACGCTGCGACAGGATGATCGCATCCTCAAAGTTATGTCCCTCCCAAGACATGAACGCCACCAGCATGTTCTTACCCAGAGAAAGCTCACCCTGGTCCGTAGAAGGGCCATCAGCGATAACGCCCTCGACCTCAAGTCGCTGGCCTTCTTCGACCACAACACGCTGGTTATAGGCGTTGCCCTGGTTGGAGCGGGCGAACTTCATGACCGGGTAGTGAGTTTCCGTGCCGTCGTCATTGAGCAGTGTGACCATCTCAGCCGATACTTCTTGAACGACGCCGGGCTTGACGGCAACAACTGAGTCACCGGCATCCACGGCGGCATCAGCTTCCATGCCGGTCCCGACCAGTGGACGCTCAGCCCGAAGCAAGGGCACAGCCTGACGCTGCATATTGGCACCCATGAGCGCACGGTTGGCGTCATCGTGTTCCAGGAACGGGATCAGCGCCGTGGCGACAGACACCATCTGACGCGGGGAGACGTCCATGTAGTCAACAGCTTTGGCCTCGACCAGAACAGGCTCACCTGAACCACCACGGGTACGCACTAGGACCATGTCCTCTGCGAAGTGCTGGTCCGTTGTCAGAGGTGCGTTCGCCTGAGCGATCTGGCACTCGATTTCATCATCAGCCGTCAGGTAGTCAACCTGCTCTGTGACCAGGTTGCCGACAACCTTCCGGTATGGAGTCTCGATAAACCCAAACGCGTTGATGCGACCGTAGGTAGCCAGCGATCCGATCAACCCAATATTGGGGCCCTCAGGAGTTTCGATGGGGCACATGCGACCGTAGTGCGAAGGGTGAACGTCGCGGACTTCCATGCCTGCACGATCACGGGACAGACCACCTGGGCCAAGCGCCGAGAGGCGACGCTTGTGAGTGAGGCCTGCCAGCGGGTTGTTCTGGTCCATGAACTGCGACAGCTGCGACGTTCCGAAGAACTCCTTCATGGCCGCAACCACAGGACGGATGTTAATCAATGTCTGCGGAGTAATCGCTTCAACGTCCTGAGTGGTCATACGCTCACGGACAACGCGCTCCATGCGAGACAGTCCCGTACGGACCTGGTTCTCGATGAGCTCACCAACTGCGCGGATGCGACGATTGCCGAAGTGATCGATGTCATCGACCTCAACGCGGATGTCCGCTTCCTGACCGTCCCGGTGTCCCTTGATGCTCTTCTCACCAGCATGCAAAGCCACCAAGTACTTGATCATGGCGACGATGTCTTCCGTGTCCAGTACGGAAGCATTGGATTCGCTAAGTGATTTGTCCAGACCCAGCTTGCGGTTGATCTTGTAACGACCCACCTTGGCCAGGTCGTAGCGCTTGGCGTTGAAGTACAGATTGTCCAGCAGGTTCTGTGCGGCTTCAACTGTTGGGGGCTCGCCCGGACGGAGCTTGCGGTAGATGTCCAGTAGGGCATCTTCCCTGGTCTCCGTGGCGTCCTTCTCCAAAGTTGCCCGGATGGAGTCGTACTCGCCAAACGTCTCGAGGATCTCGCCTTCGGTCCAGCCAAGGGCCTTGAGTAGGACCGTGACGGACTGCTTGCGCTTTCGGTCAAGTCGGACACCGACCTGATCACGCTTGTCGATTTCCAATTCGAACCAGGCACCGCGCGACGGAATGATCTTCGCTGTGAAGATGTCCTTGTCACTGGTCTTGTCTACGGCACGCTCGAAGTAGGCGCCGGGCGAACGGACGAGCTGTGAAACGACGACGCGCTCCGTGCCGTTGATGACAAAAGTTCCTTTGTCTGTCATCAACGGGAAGTCGCCCATGAACACGGTCTGCTGCTTGATTTCACCCGTGTTGTTGTTCATGAACTCGGCCTTGACATACAGCGGCGCCGCATACGTGGCGTCCCTGTCTTTGCACTCGGCCATCGTGTACTTGGGATCCGCGAACTCCGGTTCTGAGAAACTCAGGGACATCGTTCCCTGGAAGTCTTCAATCGGCGAGATCTCCTCGAAGATGTCCGACAGGCCCGACGTTGTTGCGACGCCCTGCAGCCCCTCTTCGAGGGCCTGCTCAACACGTGTCTTCCACTTCTCGTTGCCGACGAGCCAATCAAAGCTGTCGGTCTGGAGTGCTAGAAGGTTAGGAACGTCCAGCGGTTCATGAATCTTCGCGAATGAAATCCGACGCGCTGCGTCCGGGATTTCTGAGTTGTTAGCGGTTGCATTATCAGCGGTGCTCGAGGCGACCAAGAGGGATCCTTCCACAGACCTTCAGGCTATCCGCGACTCCACGCTCATGTGTCAAAGAACCCGTTGTTAAATGACAAAGTGCACGACAAAGCCCACCGCTATATGAAGGCTGAGATTATGAGGGGAATCGCAAGTATCCACTGTACTCCCGCTACGCGAACATGTCTACTGGCACTACGCTCGATCCATAACGGTCCGGACTCCGATTCGGCCCACAGCGGAGCCAGGCGCCCGCACCTACTGCTCAGGGTAGCCTTGATTCGGCCACGCCCACGTTCGAAAGTGAGTTTCAACACTATGAGTGTTACAGAAAATCAGCCTACCGACGTCGTCATCGTTGGTGGAGCCCGCACACCGCAAGGCCGGCTAAACGGACAGCTAGCATCCTTCACGGCCGTCGAGCTGGGTGGCTTCGCCATCGCAGGCGCTCTTGAAAGATCGCGCGTTGACGTAGCTGATGTCAACGCCGTCATCATGGGCCACGTTGTTCAAGCCGGTTGCGGTCAGAATCCGGCGCGGCAGAGTTCTCTCAACGCAGGCATCGGGTGGGACGTCCCGGCAGTGACCCTCAATAAGGTATGTCTCTCCGGTCTGACTGCGGTCATTGATGCGGCTCGGCTCATCCGCAGCGGCGAAGCGCATGTTGTCGTAGCCGGCGGCCAAGAATCGATGTCCAACGGCCCCCACCTTCTCCCCGGCTCGCGGCAGGGCTGGACGTACGGCAACATCCAGGCTGTGGATTCTGTTGCCCATGACGGCCTCACTGATGCGCTTGACCAGGAATCAATGGGCGCATCAACGGAACGTGGCAATCAGGTCCTCGGCATTGACCGTTCAGCACAGGATGCAGTTGCTGCCTCGTCGCATCAGCGTGCCGCTTCGGCCGCAGAGGTGGGAATCTTTGTCGACGAGATCGTTCCGGTCTCGGTCCCTCAGCGAAAGGGTGAACCGCTCGTACTCGACGCTGATGAGGGCATCCGACCCACCACTACTGTGGAGAGCCTCAGCAAGCTACGACCGGCATTCAACAAAGAAGGCGCCATCACCGCAGGGAACTCCTCCCCTCTGTCCGACGGCGCCGCGGCATTGGTGCTCACAACCCGCTCAAACGCAGAGGCCAAGGGACTCGAGATTCTCGCCGTGGTAGGCGAACCAGGCCAGGTAGCAGGCCCGGACAACTCGTTGCACTCACAGCCATCAAACGCTATTCACAAAGCACTCCAACGCGCCGGTTGGACGACGTCGGACCTCGACTTCATAGAGATCAACGAGGCATTCGGATCCGTCGCGTGCCAGTCCCTCAAGGACTTGGACCTCCCCCTAGAGAAGTGCAATATTCACGGTGGCGCCATCGCACTGGGACATCCTATTGGCGCTTCCGGCGCTCGACTGGCACTTCACGCAGCGTTGGAACTCAAGCGCCGGGGTTCCGGCAAGGCTGCTGTCTCCCTGTGCGGCGGCGGAGGCCAGGGTGAAGCTCTGCTACTGACCAGAAGCTAACCAACCAACGCGCATCATGCGCACATGCAGAAGGCCCCCGCACTCTTCCGAATGCGGGGGCCTTCTGCGTGTGGCTAACCAAGAATGGATAACCGGAATAAGCTACTTGACGGTCACCGAAGCGCCGGCAGCCTCGAGGGCTTCCTTGGCTTTGTCAGCCGCTTCCTTGGTTGCGCCTTCCAGCACAGCCTTGGGAGCAGAATCAACGAGATCCTTGGCTTCCTTCAGACCCAATGATGTCAGGCTACGAACTTCCTTGATCACTGCGATCTTCTTCTCGCCAGGGCCTTCGAGAATGACGTCGAATTCGGTCTGCTCTTCAGCAGCCTCTGCGGCTCCGCCGCCGGCGGGGCCGGCAACGGCAACGGCAGCAGCCGTGACGTCGAACGTCTCTTCGAACAGCGTTACGAACTCGGAGAGCTCGATGATGGTCAGTTCTTTGAAAGCTTCAATGAGCTCTTCGTTGCTGAGCTTCGCCATGGTGTGGCGTCCTTCCTTTAGTCGGCACCGAACGGCACCTGAGTTTATTGGGTGCGAGAGCTGCTAGCTCTCGTCGGTTGCCGCATTCTCGGCATCTGCCGAATCGGCAGCCGGAGCTTCTTCGGCCGCGGCCGCAGACTCTTCGGCAGGGGCCTCAGCTGCGGCGGGCGCACCTTCGGCCTCTTCACGCTTGACGCGCAGCGCTTCGACGGTGCGAGCCATCGCAGCTGCAGGCGCTTTGAGGATGCCGGCGACCATAGCGAGCTGGTGCTCGCGTGATTCGAGAGCAGCAAGCGCAGCGACGCCGGAAGCATCCATAGCCTTGCCCTCGAAGTAACCGGTCTT
The DNA here is from genome assembly GCA_038199985.1 of Actinomycetales bacterium. Lineage (GTDB taxonomy): Bacteria > Actinomycetota > Actinomycetes > Actinomycetales > Micrococcaceae > Arthrobacter_J. The sequence continues at coordinate 19,416 of JBBPYK010000051.1, forward strand.
GATGATGAGCTGCGGGTTGTTCTTGGCAAAATCCGTGAGGCTCTTGGCAGCAGCAACTGCATCGCCCTTGATGAACGCGATTGCAGTGGGTCCGGCGAGCTGGTCATCAAATGCGTTGATGCCAGCTTCCTTGGCTGCAATGTTCGTCAGGGTGTTCTTGACGACCGAGTACTTGGTGTCCTGGCCGAGCGAACGGCGCAGCTGCTTGAGCTGTGCCACGGTGAGCCCACGGTATTCGGTTAGGACTGCCGCATCAGAATCTTTGAAATCAGTGACGATTTCTTCCACTGCTGATACCTTGATTGGCGTTGCCATAACCCTCCTTCCGGGGAATAGCGCCGGCTATACGGTCCCGAAACAAAAAACGCCCCGCGCAGATGCACGGGGCTAAGCTCGACGGAACATTTTCAGTCACGGAGCATCGCTTCGTTCACCTGCGTAGGCCGTCCTCTGCGAGGAACTTTCGGATAGCTACTGCTTCTCAGCGGCACCGGGAGGAGCCAAGCAGGAGCCATCGACCGACGGTCTTTGGTGAATTCAGCCTACTCGATGACACTCGCGGCGCCAAATCCGCGCTTTTGCCACGAGCCAGTAAAACCTGCTGGCCTAAAATCGAGGATTTCATTAATCCGAAGCATGTGGGCATTCTCTGCCGCATTCCACGTGTAGATACGCCGCGCGAGGGGCCACTGAGCCAGAATGCGCAACATATTGGCCGCCTTGAGCGCCATCCCCAGGCGCTGGCGACGGAATGCGGTGAGAACAAGAGTGTGATCCTGAAAAACGACCTCCGGCTTCGCTTCAGCGTATTCCAGTATTGTGTGGCCGGCCAATTGTCCGGAGGGCCGACGGCGCATCGCGGCGACGAGACTGCGGGTCCCTCTTCTCACAGCTTTCTCTTCCGCGTGGCGCACCCGTGCTGCATTCCGCGATTCCTCCTGTATCTCAAGGCTCCCTGACGGAACATCCACGCTCATCCGCTGGCGTAGATGCGCGTAGCTATCTACTAGCGACTCCGGACAATGGTCCTCCCAATAGACAAGGTCGAATTCATGACTGCCGCCAGCCCGTGCCTGTCTGCCGAGGTCGTACTGCACCGACTCATGGAGAATCGCGGCAATGCCTCGCCTGCGGTATCCAGGGTGAACGAGAATGTAAACGTAGGCCACATGTTCGTTGTCACCGAGCGGAAGGACCACTTTAGCCACCCCTACGACGACGTCGTCGATGGTGGCAATCAAGGGCAACTTGGCCCGATACTTATTTAGGCGGCTCGCGACTAGTTGCTCCCCACAACTCATACTGTGATCCTCATGGCCCCAGAGATCGATTTCATCAGCATTGGTTAGCGCGCACATACCTCAGTGAAGGTCCGCGCTTCCGGAGTGTCGAGATTCTCAGGGATTTGCAGTGAGGAAAGGATAATATTTCTCGTCATGGGTCAACCGTAGACGAATGATTGGTATCTATCAATCACTCGTCCGTGGGGCCTTAACGAAAAGGCGCTCACGGCCAGTGGCCGTGAGCGCCTTTCAATACGCTTTTTCGATCGAAGTGCTATGCGTCAGCCAGAACCTTGGTGACGTTGGGATCAATACCGATACCGGGGCCGAACGTAGTGGTGATCGTGGCCTTGGAAATGTAGCGGCCTTTCGAAGCCGACGGCTTCAAACGCAGGACTTCTTCCAATGCCGCTGCGTAGTTCTCCACGAGCTTCTGCGAGTCGAAAGATACCTTGCCGATGATGAAGTGAAGGTTGGAATGCTTGTCGACACGGAAGTCGATCTTTCCGCCCTTGATGTCCTTTACAGCCTTAGCCACGTCCGGGGTCACCGTTCCGGTCTTCGGGTTCGGCATGAGGTTACGAGGGCCAAGAACCTTACCCAGGCGACCCACCTTGCCCATCATGTCCGGGCTAGCGACGGCGGCGTCGAAGTCGGTCCAGCCAGCGGCGACCTTTTCGATCATGTCGTCAGAGCCAACGAAATCAGCGCCAGCGGCGATAGCTGCCTCGGCACGCTCACCCGTTGCGAAAACGAGGACGCGGGCGACCTTACCCGTTCCATGAGGCAAGTTGACCGTGCCACGAACCATCTGATCCGCCTTACGAGGGTCTACGCCCAGCCGGAAAGCGATCTCTACGGTCGCGTCGAATTTTGAAGGATTGGTTTCCTTCGCCAGCGTAATGGCCTCAACCGGGGCATACTGCTTGCCTACCTCGATCTTGGCTTCCGCTGCTTCATATGCTTTGCTGCGCTTTGCCATCTGCTTTTTCTCCTTGTGCAGTTGTGGTCTGCGGACCGCGCGCGGCCCTGCCACCTGCGGTTCCGAGCTCCGGAACCGTCTTGTCTGATGTTATGGATTGTCCGAGAAGTTCAATCCCGGACGAAGACGCTACTTGGCGTCTACGGTGATACCCATTGAACGGGCCGTGCCGACAATGATCTTCACTGCTGCGTCGACGTTGTTGGCGTTGAGATCTTCCATTTTCATGGTGGCGATATCAACAGCCTGTGCGCGTGTGAGCTTTGCAACCTTGACCGTATGAGGAGTGGCCGAACCCTTGGCCACGCCTGCAGCCTTCTTGATCAGTTCTGCCGCCGGAGGAGTCTTCGTGATGAAGGTGAAGGAGCGGTCTTCGTAAACCGTGATCTCCACCGGGATGACGTTTCCGCGCTGCGATTCCGTTGCGGCATTGTAAGCCTTGCAGAATTCCATGATGTTGACACCATGCTGACCAAGCGCAGGCCCAATTGGCGGTGCGGGGTTAGCAGCACCTGCCTGGATCTGCAGCTTGATGAGGCCGGTGACCTTCTTTTTCTTGGGAGCCAATTTAGGGTCCTTCTCTCATGTACTTCCCCTCGAAACAGGAGCGTCCCGAGGGTCTTTGGCCACCGTGGCGCGGTGGCCGTGCCGTCTGAATGAGGTAAAGCGTGCCCCATCCAGACGAATTCTTTGGCGCTATGTTAAAGCTTCGTGACCTGGTTGAAAGAAAGAGTCACGGGGGTCTCGCGCTCGAAGATCGACACGAGGACCACCAGCTGACGCGATTCCGCTTTGATCTCAGAGATCGTCGCCGGCAAGGTCTCGAACGGGCCGTCGTTCACTGTGACGGACTCTCCGATATCGAAGTTGACGAATGCCTCCGCCGCCTGTGCCTTGGACTGTTGGCCCGAGTTCGACTGCGCTTGAACGACGGTATGTTCCAGCATGGAGAAGACCTCGCCCAGGCTCAAGGGTGTGGGGTTATGCGCATTGCCAACGAATCCGGTGACGCCCGGGGTATGGCGGACAGCCCCCCACGATGCGTCCGTTAGGTCCATACGGACAAGTACGTAACCGGGGATCCTCACCCGGTTCACGATCTTGCGTACGGTGTTCTTGATCTCAACGACTTCTTCCATGGGAACTTGGATTTCGAAGATGAGATCTTCCATGTCCAAGGTCTGGATACGCGTTTCAAGATTGGTTTTGACACGGTTTTCGTAGCCTGCGTAGGAATGGATCACAAACCAATCACCGGGCTGACGGCGCAACTGCGTACGGAAGACTTCTAGCGGGTCCTCTTCGGGCTCGCTGGACTCTTCCGACGGGGCGTCAGCATCCGACGGTACTGCAGGAGAATCCTCGGAATCGACGGTCTCCGAATCGGCGTCCGCAGGGGCGTCGTCTTCTGACGCAGCATCTTCGGGCGCGCTATCCTCTGGCGTTGCCACCTCGACAGAGGTGTCATCGCCGCTGGTATCGGATACCTCTTCCTCGTGATCCAGATCCACGTTCTCGGTATTGACCTGTGATTCGAGTTCTTGCTCGGACACGTAGCTTCCTGCTTTCTTCTTCTTCAATCCTTATGGACTGACTCCGGCCGTCTACCACTGGACTGCGGGTCCTGGGTAAATTGCCGTTCAGCTTCCGGCTGAGCCGCTACCGAACACCCATTGAGCGCCGAGGCCAAAGACAAAGTCCAGAATCGTGACGATGGCCATCATTATCAACACAAAAATCATGACGACAATCGTGTAGCGCAACAGCTCCTGGCGGGTAGGGGTCACTACCTTCTTCAGTTCGGCGATAACTTGCCGAACGAACAAAATGATGCCGCCAACGAAGCCGGGCTTGCCGTCTTTGCCGGAGGTGCTTCCCTTCGAGCTGCCTGCAGCTGTTTCGGTCACCATTACCTCGATCATCGTTTGATTGGGACACGCCCAGAGACGCTCATGCGCAGGGCAGACAGGACTCGAACCTGCAACCTGCGGTTTTGGAGACCGCTGCGCTACCAATTGCGCCACTACCCTATAGGCTCTCTCCGCTTTGACGGCATAAGCAATCAGGCGGTTCAACACCGAGGATCTAGTCTACGCAATCAGAGGCGTCACGTCGAACCGGGACGAGACAGGTGTGCAACGCATAAGCTGGTCGTGAATCTGCAGGTACAACAGGAACGGAAACTCCATGTCATCCAACGCTGAGTCCGCGCCCGCGCGGCAGTCCCGCAGGATTTCACAACGGGTTGGTTCCATTGCGGAGTCGGCGACGTTAGCAGTGGACGCAAAGGCCAAGGCACTCAAGGCGGCCGGACGCCCCGTTATCGGTTTTGGTGCCGGTGAACCTGATTTTCCCACCCCGGACTACATCGTCGAAGCCGCCATCGAAGCCGCTAAGGATCCTCAGTTCCACCGCTACTCTCCAGCCGCTGGTCTGCCCCAACTGCGCGAGGCAGTGGCGACGAAGACGCTGCGGGATTCTGGTTACAAAGTTGATCCCTCGCAAGTCCTCATCACGAACGGTGGCAAACAGGCCGTGTACGAGTCTTTTGCCACTCTTCTAGATCCCGGCGACGAAGTCATCATCCCCACTCCATACTGGACGACGTACCCCGAGGCGATCCGATTGGCCGGCGGAGTACCCGTAGAGGTCTTCGCTGGGCCGGAGCAGGGCTATCTGGTCAGCGTGGATCAGCTGGAGGCTGCAATCACGGAACGAACTAAGGTGCTTCTGTTCGTCTCGCCCTCAAACCCCACCGGCGCGGTGTACTCTCCAGACGAGGTTGCCGCCATTGGACGCTGGGCTGCGTCCCGCGATCTGTGGGTGATAACTGACGAGATCTACGAGCATCTAACGTATGACGGCGTCGAGTTCACCTCAATCGCTACGGCGGCAGATCTCGGCGACAAGGTGATTGTTCTCAATGGAGTCGCGAAAACGTACGCCATGACGGGCTGGCGGGTGGGTTGGATGATTGGTCCCGACGACGTCATCAAGGCGGCCTCAAACCTTCAATCACACGCGACGTCGAACGTTGCCAATGTTTCCCAGATGGCTGCGCTCGCTGCCGTGTCTGGCCCCTTAGCAGCCGTCAACGACATGAAGCTGGCTTTCGATCGCCGTCGTCGGGCCATGGTAGAGGGGCTGAATGCCATCGATGGTATTGAATGCCCGACGCCGCACGGGGCGTTCTACGCGTACGCGGACGTGCGTCAACTTCTAGGCCGAGACATTGGTGGTTCCACGCCCAACACCTCGGCGGAACTGGCCTCACTGATTCTAGAAAAGGCGGAAGTGGCGGTGGTTCCGGGAGAAGCGTTCGGGCCCAGCGGCTTCATCCGACTCTCCTATGCCCTCGGAGACGAGGATCTGGCGACCGGCGTCGAACGCCTGCAGCGGTTTCTGGCCCGCTAAGGTCAGAGCAGACGGCGGTCAGCCGCCCATCGCGTCAGCTCGTATCGAGAAGACAACTGAAGTTTGCGCAGGACAGCAGAGACGTGAGTCTCCACCGTCTTGACCGAGATGAACAGCTCCCTGGCCACTTCCTTGTAGCTGTAACCACGGGCTATATGCCGCATGACCTCAAGTTCACGGGCTGATAGCCGGTCAAGTTCGTCGTCGACCTGGGCCACCGCGGCCGTGCCGAACGCGTCCAGGACGAAGCCGGCAAGGCGTGGTGAGAAAACTGCGTCACCGCCAGCGACTCGCAGGACAGCGTCCGTGACCTCGCGCCCCGAAATGGTTTTCGTGACGTAGCCCCGGGCGCCGGCGCGGATAACGGTCACCACGTCCTCGGCTGAGTCCGATACGCTGAGCGCCAGAAAGCTCGTTTCTCCTAGGAGATCAAGGCATCCCGCGATCACCGCGGCTCCCCCTGCCGGGCTGCCGGGCAGGTGAACATCGAGCAGGACCACGTTGGGTCTCGCGGCATGGATGACGGCGACGGCTTCCTCCACTGTGGCCGCTTCGCCCACCACTTCCACGCGGTCATCGAGGTCCGCCTTCAACCCAGAACGAAAAATTGCGTGGTCATCGACCACTACTATGGACACCGTCGTCATCGTCATTCCTTCTTTCCTACACTCATGACAAGATGCACTTCCGTCCCCTCCGGGCCGCTTCGAATATCGACGGTGCCACCGTGCCTGTGCATCCGTCCAATGACGGATTCCCGGATACCGAGACGATCCGCTGGTACTGCATCCGGGTCGAACCCATCGCCGCGATCACGTACAAAGACCTCGAGCGCAGCGCCTGCTTCAACATAGACCGAGATCTGCCCGCCGGCGTGCTTTGCCGCGTTCTGCACAGCTTCGCGTGCGGCCAGGATCAGCGCTTCGGTCCCCGGTGACAAAGCGGTCGATACCGTAGATAATGCATCGCCGACGAAAACGACGTCGATGGGATGCCCATAGGTGTCCTCCATCTCCGCTGTGATGGAACGAACTCGCTCCGACAAGTTGCCTTGCCCGTGCTCGTCGTCCCGGTATAGCCAGTCGCGTAGCTGCCGCTCCTGTGCGCGCGCCAGCCTCATGACGTCTTGTTCGTTTCCTGCACGATTCTGGATCAGAGCGAGCGTCTGCAGCACTGAATCGTGCAGATGCGCCGCGATATCAGCTCGTTCAGCTTCCCGCACACGTGCCGATCGCTCAGATTCAAGGTCTTTCCATAGATTCAGTCCCCATGGGGCCAGCACCAGCGCAACACCCGCTAGCACTGCCAGCGACGCGGCGAGGGAGGACCAGATCTCCTCGACAGCCACAGCGCCGGAGACGATGAATAACAAACCACCGATGACAAGGACCAGCCCTCCACAGATACGAAGTAGGCCAGCTTTTCGTTCGGCTCCAGCCCTATTCATGAGCGAGGACCTGCGTGATTCGTCCAACTGCCGCCAGGCGATGACAGAGCCAAGAGCGACGGCGGCCAGAGGCAGGATCATGCCCCACCGAATGTCCGCGCCCAACTGATAGGCCAACAACATTGCCGCGGCCAGCAAGAGAGCAACACCGATAAGGAGCTCTCTCGTGCCCCTACGGCTTGCTTCGACTCGGTCGTTATCGGTGCCCGGTGCGTTTGCACCCGGGGACCGCAGGGGCCGGCGGGCACGCGCCGTAGCCGAGGAACCGGCGTCGTGCGCTCCTCCATCCACCGCCGGCACCATGATCCACAACCAGGCATACAGAAGTGCACCGGCACCGCCCGCGAAAACAAGGACAGCCATCGCAACCCTGGTGGCTTTCACCGAGAACCCCAGGTGCGCTGCCAAGCCAGAGCACACGCCAGCGACAATGCGATTGCCGGGGCGGACCAGGGGAGCTTGCATACAGTAATCCAAACACGGAACCTACCCATGCAGCGCGAAAGTGGACGTGAACCAGGGACATCAGGAACAGCCCCCGGGGAAGGATCAGGGGTGTCCCCCATAGATTGCCACCGCACCCATTGGCACGATGAATGCATGAACGAACACGCCGACGAACCACGAGGGCCGAACGCCCCTGGCCACGACTCCTCTACTCCCCCGCCCCCGCCGCCCCAAAACGGCTTCTTCAACTGGTTGCGTTCACTGCGCATTGCCCGCGGCCGCGAGCGCTGGGTAGGCGGAGTCGCATCCGGTATAGCTCACCGTTTTGGTTGGGACCCTGTCCTGGTGCGCGGCGTCTTTGTGGTTCTGACCATCATCGGCGGCATCGGTATCTTGGCCTACGGACTCGGCTGGGCGCTGCTTCCCGAACCTGATGGCCGCATCCACACCCAAGAGGCAGGCCGTGGACGTTGGAGCACTGGTATGACCGGCGCCGTCGTCCTGACCGCCCTGGGGCTGTGGTCTCCCGACGCCTGGCTATTCGACGACGGTGGACTGGGCTGGGGGATCTGGCCGCTGCTGTGGCTTGCGGGAATCGGGGTACTAATCTACGTCATCGTCAGCCGCTCTCAACGCTCGAAAGCCGAACAGCAGGCACAGCAAAGCCAGCCGTGGCCACCACCAACAGGCTATGAGCCACCGCCCGCGGACTACCGGCCGTCGCAACCGGAAACTTTTGACCCAGTACAGACTCAAGGAATACCAACCCTGCCCTTGATGACGCCTGCACCATTCCCTGCACAGCCATATATGCCGGTTCCACAGCCTCCCAAAGAACGAACCGGGCCAACGGGTGCCCAGTGCGCGATTATTCTTGGGCTGACACTGCTCACCATTGGCATCATCACCACCCTTGGTTATGTCGGAAGCCTCACGGCGGCCGCAGCACCTTTAGCAGCCGCAGCCGCCGTCGTCGTCCTTGGTCTGGGTTGCGTTGGCCTCGGCCTGATCGGTAGGCGTTCAGGGGTCATCGGGTTTCTCGCAGCGGTCGCCATAGTGGTGGCACAAGTCTTCGCGCTGGTCCCGCCATCGCCGTCGTACGCTGTCGCAACCAGCGCCCAGTGGAATCACACCTCCAGCCAGCGTGCCGCGGAGGGATACTCATTGGCCGCGGCGTCCGGGACCATTGACCTCACTGGCCTGTCTCAACCGGGGCGTGCTGTGACAGTGCCAGTGCATGTCTCGGCCAGCGACGCCACGATCATTGTCCCCGCTGACACCCGTGTGGTAATCACCACCGAACTGGCATTCAGCGACTTGGACGTCAGCGGTCCAGGAAACTGGAACGATGAGGACATCTGGGACGAGCGGACCCACATACTCAATAGAGAGGCCACGGGACCACCTATCCTCGTCGAGATTCGCGGCTCATTTTCATCGATCACCATCCGTACTGACACGAACGGGGCCACCCCATGAGCACTGCTGTTGAACCACACCGCCACGAAACCCGAACCGGGACCGTCGTCTGGGGCTTGATCGTCGTCGTCATTGGACTTGCTTTCATCACCGCACAGTTGACCGACATAGAACTCGATCCCATGATCTTGTTGCTCGTCATCCTTCTGGGATCCGGTCTGGCGCTGGTCGCCGCCGGGTTCATAGCCACCGCACGCGGACGCAATCGGTCATCCAGTCCGAGTGACGTGACAACCGGAGACAAAGGAGGAAACCTGTAGTCATGGAAACTTTGTTCAACACGTTGCGAAAATCACCCATCAAACGCGGTCCACAACGTTGGGTTGGGGGCGTCTGCGGCGGAATAGCTGCGAGGTTCGGATGGGACGCTGGCTGGGTCAGGGTTGGAACCCTGCTGAGCTTCCTGCTCCCGGTTATCGGGCTGGGACTATATTTGGCCCTGTGGCTCGTCCTGCCGAAGTACGACGGGACCATAGCTCTTGAACGAATCATCGCCGGAAAATAGCGGGGAAGTCAGATGAGAATCGGCATTCTGACCAGCGGCGGGGACTGCCCGGGCTTGAACGCCGTGATTCGCGGCGCAGTACTCAAGGGCATCAAAATTGACGGTCACGAGTTTGTGGGTTTCCGCGACGGCTGGCGGGGTGTGGTCGAAGGGGACATCATCGAGCTCCCCCGTCACAGCGTCCGCGGCATCTCCAAGCAGGGCGGCACCATTTTGGGGACGTCGAGAACCAACCCGTTCGACGGCGATGGCGGACCCAACCGGATCGACCAAACCCTGAAGACACTCGGGATCGACGCGGTCATCGCCATTGGCGGCGAGGGAACGTTGGCTGCCGCAAAACGTTTGACTGACGCGGGGCTGAAGATTGTGGGCGTCCCCAAAACTGTAGACAACGATCTTGATGCCACCGATTACACGTTTGGTTTCGACACAGCCGTCCAGATCGCTACCGAGGCAATCGACCGGCTGAGGACCACCGGAGAATCGCACCACCGGTGCATGGTTGCCGAAGTCATGGGCCGCAATGTTGGCTGGATAGCCCTCCATTCCGGGATGGCCTCCGGTGCCCATGCGATCCTCATCCCGGAACAGCAGGTGTCGATGGAACAGGTATGCAATTGGGTACTAACGGCCATAGACCGTGGGCGTGCACCACTGGTGGTAGTGGCCGAAGGTTTTGTCCCATCACATCTGAAGGCACCCCACTCCGAGCGCGGTCTGGACACCTTTGGGCGAGCGAGGCTCGGCGGCATTGCGGATCAGATCGCTGCGAGTATTGAAGAACGTACCGGCGTAGAAAGTAGGGCCACTGTCTTGGGTCATATCCAGCGTGGCGGCGTTCCCTCAGCTTTCGACCGCGTGCTGGCTACTCGGCTCGGTATGGCCGCCGTGGACTCGGTGTCGCAGGGGCTGTGGGGCACCATGGTCTCCCTCAATGGAACAAACATTGAACGGGTGGGCTTCGAAGCCGCGCTGGGCAACCTCAAGCGCGTACCCCAGGACCGTTATGACGAGGCGGCAGTCCTTTTCGGCTGAGCTCTTGAGCCGAGGGTGGATCGTGTTACGTTGCCTTCATGGATCTGGAACCCGGGACTCAGGAGATCGTACTGTTGGCGTGGTCACGGCAGCTTGGGCTCCAAGACGATGCCCTGTCGACGGCTAAGGACCGTGTCTATGTTGTGAAGGACGACGCCGCCGCAATCAGCTTCGTACGGCTGTTCGGCCGCGAGATTTTCTCCGGACCCCAGTGGGCAGCCGATGCGGTAGCCGCAGCCCGTGCCGATGACCTCGCCCGGCATTCGACTCTCGTCCAGCTCAGCCGTGAGCACAGTGGGCATGGTCTCGGCGAGGCTACCCTCTACTTTACTGACGAACTACCGGCCGCCGAAGTGCCCGACGATGTCTCAGTGAGTACCGATATCGGAACCGCCCGGACATTGGAAGCGCTCTGCCCTCCGGACGATGCCGCAGACGCAGGGCTCTCTCGCTGCGACCGGCACTGGGTCCTCGTCGATGGGCACGAAAGAACCAGCACTCCACTTGCCGGAGCGGGCTACTCCATCTGGGAAGGGTTCCTTGCTCACATGACCGTGATTGCGTCGCCTCCCAACCGTGGCCGCGGCCACGCCCGGAACATCGCGTCCGTCGCCGTCGAAGAAGCCCTTGCCTCCGGTCTAGTGCCACAGTGGCGCGCGCGGAACGGTAACGCTACCAGTCATGCACTTGCTCGGAGGCTCGGATTCGTGCCCGCCGGATCACAGACCAGCGTCCTCCTCGGAGGCTAAGAACGGGTCAGCCCAGCAGCTCCAGCATGTCGGGTTTCTCAAAATACTCGGCGGAAGCCCTGGCTGTTGGTGTGCCTACATCCGGATCCGCGCCGGCAGCGACGAGAACGGCGACGACGTCCCGATAGCCCTTGAAAACAGCACCGGCCAAAGGTGTCTGTCCTCGATCATTCACGGAGTCTGGTTCAGCACCAGCCTCTAGTAGTGCTTCAACAGTGTCGGCGTGACCGTGGTACGCCGACAGCATGAGCAGGGAATCACCAGATGCGTTGGTCATGGTGGCGGGCACTCCCGCCGCCACATAGCGCCTCAGGGTATCGGTGTGTCCTTCCCGGGCGGCGTCGAACAAACGTTGTGCGAGTTGGAGAGCAGCGTCTTCACGGGGGTCCTCAGCGGCCATTAGCGCGGGCTCCGGAGGAAACCGGTCTGACGCCCGACGACGGCTCCGGCATCTGTGGCGACGATGGTCTCCTGCGCTGCCGGGTAGCTTTCGTCGGAGTCCTGAACTATCAGCACTTCCGATGGATCAACGCTGCGTTTGATCACCGCGAGCGCAATAGGCCCCATCTCATAATGTTGCTCAGTTGAAGTCACCCGCCCCACTTTCCGCTCTCCGAGCATGATGTCGCTCCCGGGCAGTGGAAGGGTGTGCTGCGAACCGTCCAGCTGCAGAAACACCAGCCGGCGGGGCGGGTGACCCAGGTTATGAACACGAGCAATGGATTCTTGGCCTTTGTAGCAGCCCTTAGTCAGATGGACAGCGGTGCGGATCAGGTCCAGTTCGTGCGGAATGGTCTTCTCATCTGTTTCCCGTCCGGGACGCCCACGCCATGCTGCGATGCGTAGCGATTCGGAGGCCATGGTGCCTGCGAGGATCCAACCATTTGCTTCGAGCGAAACGACCGCCGCTTCAAGTGCTTCAGCTGGCACGAGGTACTCAAACCAAGGCCTCGCTTTCCCAGGATGAGCATCCTCTTCCACGGCGGAGTACGCATAGCCACCGTCCGCGATCGAGGGCCACGGGTCCTGCCACACAACATGCTTCTCCAGGGCCGGCACAAGTTGGGTTGAAGCCAGGACGCCCCACGATTCGCTGACGTCCTCAATGTCAACGCGTAGAGCGAATCTCATTTTGTTGAGCCAATCCAGCAGACCCGTGGTCTCCGAGGCTTCGACAGTCAGCCATGTCGTTTCACCGTCGTCGACCACGTGCGCCGCGAATTCTATTCGGCCCTGGACTGTCAGAAACAAGGTCTCAGTACCAACGCCGGGAGCGAGGTCAGTGAGCGCCTGAGAGGACAGTGTGTTCAGCCAGCTCAGCCGATCTGTGCCCTTGACTGTGATGACGCCGCGGTAGGAATGGTCGACGACGGCGCGCCCTCCACGGACACCGGCCAGCGCGCGCTGCTCGCGAATTGGGTCACCGAAGTGGGCTGCCACTCCGGCATCCTGTGCGCCAGCTTCTACGGCTCCGTGGCGGGAAAGGAGGGGACTGCGATAGCTCATATTGATGGAACGTCCTTCGAGTGGAGGCGTATTCCGTCTGCGGGACTCTTAATGCTTAGTTTATTTTTTGCAGGGCCGCAGACGCGTGTGCTTGAAGTGGTTTGCCCTCGGCCGAAACATCCCAGCGCCAGTACAGATCGCCGTTGACGAGGCCAAAAATTCGGGTGCCAGCAGCGTACTCGCGGGAGTTCTGACCACGCATGACGAGGTCGGTGCTGAGCTGGATCTGCGGGCCTTTGATGGTGCCGTAGTAGAGTTCAGCGATGCCGCCGGGGTGAACGATGGTGGCGATAATATTGAACCCGCCGTCTTCATTCCTCAACGCTTCGACGTCGTCCGCTGTCTTCATGACCGGAACAATATCCGCGGGCTCAAGCCCTGGACCGCCGTCTCCGGCAAGCAGTTTGCGGTCCAACGCCCAGAAGCCGCTCTCCAACGACAGAAAACGTAGTTTATTGCCGTCCTCGTCCGTCAACCAGCTTTCGGCGCTGTAGGCCAGATACGGCAGTCCGTTCTGGCTGAAGGTGACACGCTGGGAGAAGTGTTCAGACTCGGGATCGCCCTCGCCCAGACGACCTAGTCCTTCCCACGTGCCGATAAGCCACGAGAGCGGCACCAGTTCGGGGGTGAGGTCCGTTGGCAGTTCAGTGACCATAAGGGACCGCTACTTCTGGCCCTTGAACAGGCCGTAGACCACAAGTCCGGCGAACCCGGCCATGGCCACGCCCGCGAGGACGAGCAGAACGACGAAGAAAATTTCGAGAGCAACTATCGACATGTATCCATCCTAACCCCGGCGGGAGCGGCAGAAGGATTCGACGACTTCACGCAATGAGGAGTTTGTCCAGGAAGTAGACCAGTGCGCCCAGCGCCACCACGGGGCACATGCTCAGAGAAAGCCACGCCGGTATGGACGGATTGAATTCGCGGGACAGCACCAAGCGGCGGAAGCTAACGACGACTGCGGCACACGCTATGCCGATGATGGCGGCTGCAAGCGGCGATACGCGGGTGAATAGTATGGCTGCCAGTGGTCCGGCTAGCCCTCCGAGGAGGATCCCAAGCGGGGCTACGATCCGATCTGGCCAGCGGATGGTGCAGATGGCACCCGCCACGAAAACACCGATTCCCGTTACGAGCATCACTCCGGAGTTCGTGGCATTTGTGGATAGCCGGTCCGCGGCGACCCACCCGCCGCCAAAAGCGCTGATCATGACACCAGCAGCGGACCCTAGCGTGGATTCCAATCGCCCGCTCTGACCTGTGCCGCGGAACAACTGAATGAGGAAAACCGCGATGACGCCGATGGCCACGAGGATGGGCATCCACGTCATGAGTGCACTCAATGGGGCGTAGAGGGACAGCACGAGGGAGAAGAGTCCTGCAAGACCAATGACGCTGCCTACGCTCTTGCGCGCCGGCATCTTCAAGGCATGCGGCCAACCCCACGCGAAAAGCAACACGGCAAGGCCCACGACGACGGCCAGCGCCAACCGGGAGGTATAGGAAGTGGCAATGATCGCAGCCAGCACAACGCCAGCGGCCGGGGCCACACTCCAGTTCTTCACGGACACCATCCTGCCTTATGGGGCTGACTGTTGGGCCATACCCCGGAAAAACAAAGGAACCCTCTGGCCTGTGCCGGAGGGTTCCTGCTGGTGGAGGACATACGGGTCGAACGTATCAAGGGCACCCCACTGGTGCATCCCCCTTGTATGAGCCTCTACGCTACACAGTCCGTGAAGGGAGACCAAATCGGAGGTCAACGAGTTCGCGTAGGCTGGCCTCATGACGGACAACACTGCGAATACTTGGCCCGTAATCGTCTCGACCGGAACACCAGATCCAGACCTGATTGAGGATCTTGAGGAGTTAGCTGGGGCTGCCATTGAGTCGGACGGGAACCCCCCGTTTTCTGAGCAAACCCTCGTGGAGGTGAAGTCGACAGATTCGGAGGTGACCGTCTACGCAGCCTATTGTTCAGATGATTTCAGTTCCTCCACTGTGCGGGGGCTAGCGGGGGCGGCCGTCGTCGTCCACGCCCGCGACGAGGGCGACGGAGGGCTGTTGGAGCTGGTGACGCGTCCGTCCTTCCGTAACCAAGGAGTGGGCCAGAGCGTTGTGAACAGGGCTTCGACCGATCCCGGGTTCTCGGCCCTCAGCGCCTGGTCTCATGGAAATCATGCAGCGGCAACACGATTGGCCGCTTCCTGCGGGTTTGAACCCGTGCGTGAATTGTGGCGGATGCGTCAAACTCAGGCCAACGCAGCGGCCGCTGGTATCCCCGCTGCGGGCAGCACGCTACCGGAGGGCGTCGCCATTCGCACTTTCAGGCCCGGCGTGGACGACGATGCTTGGCTCCGCGCCAACGCCGCCGCCTTCATCCACCATCCCGAACAAGGACGCACGAGTCTGCAGGACCTGCGTGCCCGCATGGCCGAAGACTGGTTTGATGCTCAAGGGTTTCTGCTCGCGATGCGGGACAGTCCGGGCGCACCAGACGACGGCGAACTCCTCGGCTTCCACTGGACGAAGGTGCACCCGGCCGCCAGCGGGCAACCGGCCATTGGTGAGGTGTACGTCGTCGGGGTTACACCCGCTGCGCAGGGTATGGGGTTGGGGAAAGCCCTCACCCTTGCGGGAATCGAGCACCTTCACGAAAAAGGGCTGCAAGCCGTGATGCTTTACGTTGACGCGGACAACGAGGCCGCCGTCGCTCTGTACAAGAAGCTCGGATTCACCCGCTGGGACGTCGATGTCATGTACGCAGTTCGGTAGGCATCGCCCGCTTGTAGAGTTGGGAACAGACGAGGCGGTTATTACCTAGGAGAAAATATGGATTCCGACACAGCAGCATTGCCACGGATCCGCTCCGGTTCATCGGAAGCGGCGCCATCGAGGGCCAGCCAGGATCGCATCGACATCCCCGAGTTCGAACCGAACGAGCCCCCGGCAGGCGATATTTCCCTGGAACGGTTCCTTGACCGCGAAATCAGCTGGTTGGACTTCAACGCTCGTGTTCTGGAACTCGCCGAGGACGCAGACCTTTTCCTGCTTGAGCGGGTGAGTTTTCTTTCCATCTTCGCGTCCAATCTCGACGAATTCTTCATGGTGCGCATCGCCGGCCTGAAGCGACGGATCGCTACGGGGCTCGCCGTCCCGTCAGCCGCCGGTTTGAGCCCCATTGAACAGCTGGAACTGTTGATTCAGGAGGCCAGAAAGCTTCAGGAGCGCCATGCGGAGGTGTTCGCGCAACAAATCCGCCCCGCGCTGGCCGAGGAAAACATTCACCTCACCCGCTGGGAAGATCTGGACGAAGGTGAACAGGGCAGGCTCACAACCCTGTTCACAGAAAAGGTCTTCCCGATCCTGACGCCACTGGCAGTGGATCCAGCCCACCCGTTTCCGTACATCTCCGGACTGTCGCTGAACCTCGCCGTCGTCGTGCGTAACCCGGTGAGCGAAAAGGAACTGTTCGCCCGCCTCAAAGTGCCCGATCAGCTCCCCCGCCTCATCGGTATCGACGGACCACGCGCCGGGAACGTCGCTGGCCGCGTAGCGCGATTCATTCCGCTCGAAGACGTCATCTCAGTTCACCTGGACCTGTTGTTCCCCGGAATGGAGGTCCGCGAACATCACGCATTCCGTGTCACCCGGAATGAAGATCTGGAAGTGGAAGAAGACGACGCCGAAAATTTGCTGCAGGCGCTGGAAAAGGAATTGCTGCGCCGGCGTTTTGGCCCGCCGGTACGCCTTGAAGTGACCACGGACATCAACCCGAGTATCAAGTCTCTACTCTCCCGCGAGCTCGGGGTTGAAGACGATGAGGTGTACATGCTGCCCGCGCCGCTGGACCTTCGCGGGCTCAGTGTCATCAGCCGGATAGACCGCGGCGACCTTCACTACCCCAAGCGTGTCCCGCACACGAGCCGGCACCTGAACGAGAGTGAAACATCAAAAGCCGCCAATGTCTTCGCAGCGATGCGGCGTCGCGACATTCTCTTACACCACCCCTACGACTCCTTTTCGACATCGGTTCAAGCGTTCTTGGAACAAGCCGCCAGCGACCCGAAAGTCCAGGCGATCAAACAGACTCTCTACCGAACCTCCGGCGACTCCCCCATTGTTGATGCGCTCATAGATGCCGCAGAGTCAGGTAAGCAGGTACTCGCCTTGGTGGAGATCAAGGCGCGATTCGATGAGCAGGCGAATATTTCGTGGGCCCGCAAACTTGAGCAGGCTGGTGTACACGTTGTGTACGGCATCGTTGGGCTGAAGACGCACTGCAAACTGTCGCTCGTAGTGCGCCAGGAGGGGGACGGTCTACGCCGCTACTGCCATATCGGTACCGGAAATTACCATCCGCGCACCGCCAGGTACTACGAGGATCTTGGTTTGCTGACTGCGAATAATAACGTGGGTGAGGACCTGTCTAAACTCTTCAATCAGCTCTCCGGCTATGCGCCGAAATCTGTGTTCAAACGCCTGTTGGTGGCTCCACGATCCGTCAGAGCAGGTCTTATCGAACGAGTGGAGCAGGAGATTGCAAACAGCAAAGCCGGCAAACCAGCGCGCGTTGTCATCAAAGTAAATTCCATCGTTGACGAGTCGATCATTGATTCGCTTTACCGCGCCTCGCAGGCTGGTGTGAAGGTGGATGTCATTGTGCGCGGCATCTGCTCGGTCCGTCCAGGGGTTCCCGGTTTGAGCGACAACATCACGGTTCGATCCATTTTGGGCAGATTCTTAGAGCATTCCCGAGTGTTCGCCTTCGCAAACGATGATGATCCCGTGGTTTTCATCGGTTCCGCAGACATGATGCACCGCAATTTGGACCGCCGAGTTGAGGCTCTGGTACAGATTTGCGAACGTGACGACATTTCCCACCTCATCAGTCTGTTGGACAGGTATCTCGATGCGGAGACCGCCAGTTGGCATCTCGACAAGGCAGGTGAATGGACACGGCATTTCCGCGACAAGGACGGTGAGCCGCTCAACGATGTCCAGTCATGGCTTCTGGAGTCTCGCATTCATCAGCGGATGGCAGCGCGGCATTCATGAAAGATTCCAAGGACACTCCGAAGGTAGTTGCAGCGGGAGCACTGTGTTGGCGTCGTGAAAAGGGCCATCTGCAGGTTCTACTCATCCACCGTCCGCAGTACGACGACTGGTCCTGGCCCAAGGGCAAGGTAGATGCTGGCGAAACGCCGCCGCAGGCCGCAGTGCGGGAGGTGCAGGAGGAAGTGGGCCTCGAGATTTCACTCGGCATTCCACTTCCCTCGGTTCACTATCAAGTATCGGCTGGCCCCAAAATCGTGTACTACTGGGCGGCAAGGGCCGAGGGCATGACGCCTCAGGCCGACGACGACGAAGTAGACAGGGTGTTGTGGTGTTCGCCAGCCCGCGCCTACGAGTTGTTGACCATGAAGGCAGACATGTTGCCCCTCGACGCCTTGGTGAATGCTCATAGCGGGAAGCGTCTGGAGACCTGGCCTCTGATTTTGCTACGCCACGCAAAGGCTAAACCACGGTCCTCATGGACTCGTGCCGAAGGTGAGCGACCCCTGACCGGGTCTGGGCTTCGGCAAGCAAAAGCAGTGGGAAAGCTACTCATGTGTTGGCGGCCCAAGCGCGTCCGATCAAGCCCGTGGGACCGCTGCATCCAAACGATCACCCCTTACATCAAACGCTCCGGAGCCAAACTCAAACACACCGACGCCGTCACTGAACACAACGCCAAGCGCAAACCACAAAAGGCGGAAGCAGCCGTCCGCGCCCTGTTCGACAAGGCGAAGCCCGTGGTGTTGTGCACACACAGGCCTGTGCTGCCATTGGCCCTCGGCGTGATTGCCAAGCACCTGCCCGAAGCACTCGCCGGCAGCTTGCCGACGTCGGACCCCTATCTGAAGGCCGGCCATCTCCTGGTCTTTCAGGTGAGCTCCAACGACCGGGGTCGCATCGTCTCTGTAGAGGCGCATGCTCCCTACGATGACTAGGGGTTGACATCGTACTACTAACAATTGGCGCGGTGTTTGTCTATTGCTTTCTCCGGTTCACCACCCCTGCCCCTGCAGGCCGTCATGAGGCGTTGGTGGCTGCCCGTCGCCATGGATTCTGGACGGCACTCATCGCGTTCTTCGCCGTAGGGCTGCCCAACGGACGCAACTATGGTGTGGTGGATGCCCCCACCGGTGATCGCCAACCCGGAACCATACCCATGGGCTGGAATGCGGACTGGCCGGGTGAATTCTGGTCTTTGTTGCTTCCTATGGCAAGTCTGGGAGCCATTTGTGTTATTGCGCAATACACCTGGCCCCGACCCAAGGGCTCGATGCGTTCGGCGGAACTGAGCGTGCGGCGGCTCATTGACTTCCTCCCGCGCAACCTCATGCTTCTAGCCATCTTGCTGACTCTGGTCACTGGTGCCCTCATTGTTGTCGCAGCGCGCCTTGAAGAAGTTGTGCCACGCCAGAGCAAGGATGAATACGGATACGGGGTATCGGGCCGTGCCGCGGGAGATTACTTTGCCACGGGCGCTGGTCTTGCTCTTCTCCTTCTGATCACCGGCACGGCCGTGGCCGTCGTTGTCATGGTGCGCCGTCGGCCAGTACCCGGGCTCGGCATGGTCGACGATGCCACGGTGCGTCGTATCGGGCTGAACCGTTTGTTACGCACCGTTATTCTGACTCTGGCAACGCTCCTCGAAGCGGTGATCAGCTACGGAACGGCGGGGAATGAGGCTTCGCTGGATCCACCCGTCACCTTCTGGACAGCCATTTCCGGACCGCTGCCCCTAGTAATCCTTGCCATTTTCATCGCCATGCTCTTCTGGGCACCGCCACAATTGCCCGTGCCCAGTGAAGGCGAGCATCCGCACCTCCCACAGCCCGGCACTTACCAGCGGGCACTGCAAGTCAGCAACAGGTCCCGGCTCATTGGGTACATATTGCTCGTCCTCGCATGGTCCTTCATGTTCTTTGCTCCGGTGTCCGGCATCGCCGCGACTCCGGAGGAGCTGCCTGCGATAGCGAGCATCGTTGCTGTCGCCTACATCGGATTTCTTCTGGCGATCGCAGCGGGAGAATGGATATTGCGTGATGAATCACCGTCAGCTGCAGCGGCCCCCGTGCCATTAATGGCCATCGTCCCCCGCGTATTTGCGTCCATCGCCATTGTCGTGATTCTGCTGGTTATCGCCGCGGGCGCCGTCGTGCTTAACCTTGCGCCGAATAAGGACACGCTGCTGCACATGAT
Source organism: Actinomycetales bacterium (assembly GCA_038199985.1). Classification (GTDB taxonomy): domain Bacteria; phylum Actinomycetota; class Actinomycetes; order Actinomycetales; family Micrococcaceae; genus Arthrobacter_J. The sequence continues at coordinate 39,520 of JBBPYK010000051.1, forward strand.
GGGAGCAGCGGTTGCCATTGTTATCGCAGGCACCGTAGCCGTTGTGCTCATCTGGCGTCGGAGCACACCTTCTGCGACCGATCACACCCTTGACTCCCTTATGCGCAAAATCAGCGTGCACCGGGTTCTGCGTCTAACGGCGTCAGCCATGCTGTTGCTACTCGCCGTATTACTCCACGCGCACTCGCTGGTGCTGTCTATGCAGCTAGGGATCTACCAGGCACCGTCCCAGGGCATGGCGTCGGACCTCCAGCTGGTCCACACGGTGTTGCTTGCCGCTGCCATCGGGATGGCCGTGATACCCGGACCAGCCCGGCCGCGGGCACTGACTCGCCAAGAAAAAGTCGAGGTCAGTCCGTGACCACACGCGTCACGGACGAGCTTTCTCCACAGCCACCTCGTCGGCGATAGACTGAACCAGTGAGCCTTTCTAACGACATTCCCACGCCGTACGAAGACCTACTGCGCGATGTGCTGGAGACCGGTAAACCAAAAACTGACAGGACAGGGACCGGTACACGCAGCGTATTCGGCCGCCAGCTTCGGTTCGACCTGCGCGAGTCCTTCCCCCTGATCACCACCAAGCGAGTCCATTTCAAGTCGCTCGCCGTGGAGCTCCTGTGGTTCCTCCGTGGCGAGTCCAATGTGGGCTGGATGCGGGATCAGGGCGTGACCATCTGGGATGAGTGGGCGGACGACGACGGCGACCTCGGCCCCGTGTACGGAGTCCAGTGGCGCAGTTGGCCCACTCCCGACGGCGGACACATCGACCAGATCAGCCAGGTGATAGAAAACCTGAAGACCAACCCTGATTCCCGGCGGCATGTTGTCTCCGCTTGGAACGTTGCCGACGTGCCGGACATGGCGCTGCCGCCGTGCCACATGTTCTTTCAGTTCTACGTCTCGGATGGCAGACTGTCCTGCCAGCTGTACCAACGCTCAGCGGATATGTTCCTCGGTGTCCCCTTCAACATTGCCTCCTATGCACTGCTGACCCTGATGGTCGCCGAACAGGTTGGACTGGAACCAGGCGAATTCATCTGGACCGGCGGAGACGTCCACATTTACGACAACCATCTGGAACAGGTACGCGAACAACTCTCCCGCGCACCGTTCCCCTCTCCTCGCCTACGCATCCGGCAGGACCGGGCGAGCATCTTCGACTACACCCTTGAGGACTTTGAGGTTCTCGATTACCAGCACCACCCGACGATTAAGGCATCAGTGGCTGTATGAGCACTTCATCGAGTATCGGAATGATCTGGGCGCAGACTGAGTCCGGCGTCATTGGCAAGAACGGGTCCATGCCGTGGCATCTGCCTGCCGACATGGCTCACTTCAAGCGCACGACAACGGGCCACCCGGTCATCATGGGACGGCGCACCTGGGACTCGTTCCCTAAGAAGTTCCGGCCGCTACCGGACCGGACCAACATTGTGGTGACCCGGCAGAAGGCCCTCGCTGCAGAACTCACCGAAGCCGGCGCCGTCGTCGTCGGGTCCCTTGAAGAGGCACTGGATGCTGCCAAACAAGCGCCGGGCAGTGAAGAAATCTGGATCGCAGGTGGAGGCCAGCTGTATCTGGAAGCTGAGCCGTTGGCTGACCTAGCGGTTGTAACCGTCATTGAGGCCGAGGTAGAGGGCGATACGTACGCCCCCATACTCGGACCAGACTGGCAGCTGCGGTGGGTTGCGCCTGACTCAGGATGGGACACGGACGCCAACGGGACCCGGTACCGCATCAGCGCGTGGGAGCGCCCGGCCTAACCCCTTTGTTGACGCTCCTGTGGGGAGTGCTCCCCATCGCGAGGATCTGTGTTGCTCGATAAGCTCAAAGCCGATCAATGCAACCACTAGGCTAGGAACCGGCAATGTCCGAAACATGGGGCGCGAACCTCGACCAGCTGCGCACACTCGCGAAGCAGTGCGGCACTGGGTCACAGACCCTGACGGATATTTCCAAGTCACTCTCCACGGCGGTCAATAATCCGAACTCGTGGAAGGGTACCGACGCCGACAACTTACGTGGCAGTTGGAACACTGGTATGAAGGTGCGGCTTCTTTCGGCATCGAAGTTGCTGGACAAGGCCTCTGCTGACCTGCTGAAGCAGGCGAAGGAACAGGAGCAGGCCTCGCAGGTCGGCGGAAATAGCGGCCCCGGTGGCAACCACGGAGGGCCCGGCGGCTCCGGCGGAGAAGGCGGAGCCGACGACGGTTACTGGGGGCCAGACTGGTTGGCCGACCCGGACTCACCGTTCCGCAACGGGTGGGACATCTACGGTTACGCGAAGTACTTGCCGAACATGCGCGCCGGGCTGTTCGATATGGCGTCGATGGCGACCAATTCACAATCTCTCCGTGAATTTATGGACCCGCGAGCCTGGGACTTGTTCCGAGAATCGAGCGCTGTCAGTAGTTATTTCAATCTTTCCTCGGACCTGTTTGACGGTAATATGCACACAGTGTTCGATGTCGCCGAGGAGTCAAAAGCCTTCGCAGCATTTGACGGCATGGGCAAGGGTCTCGGCGTTCTTGGCGTTGGTCTGGATGGCCTTGACGCGGTCAATCATTTTCAGGATGGGGAGACCGGCGCGGGTTACTACTCGGTCTCGAAAGCCGCCTTGGGCGCTTTGTCGTTCGCCCCGCCGCCCGTGGGCACTGCTGCCATGGTCGCCAGTGGGGGTCTCTTCCTGTATGACAACGTTCCCGTCATCCATGACGCTGTCAACGTAACCGGTGAGGCTATCGCTGACGGCGCTAAAGCTGTGGGCGACACAATTTCCGACGGCGCTGAAGCCGTTGGCGACTTCTTCGGATTCTAGGAAATAGGGTTAAGACATGATTGAAACTCAGGACAATACGTCGTCCGCAGGAGAACAAGGATTCCCCGACAGCATTGGTTTCGGATTCGCCGAGCTCATCGCGTTGCTAAACCTCCAAAAGGGAGAGGAAGCAAACAAAAGCGGTGCCGCATTGCGCCTCGAAACCGAGATGAAAGAGACCACTCTCATCTCAGCTGGCGCTTCGTCCCTGGTGGCGCGCGGACTCGCAACTGTCGTTGCGGACGGGGAGCTTGCCGTGAGCGGACCAGTCGCTGCAATCACTTCGGCCCTCACCACACCAGCCAAGCGAGTGCAGATTGATTTGCTGACGGAGGAGCGCATCGACAATGTGCTCTCTGTTGAATCGAAGGATTACTCTATTCTTTTGCAGCCGCGTGCTTATTTTTCCTGGTTCGCGATGGCCCAGAAGCCGGAACTGACCACGGCGGAGGCGAACTTTTATATTGTGCGCAAACATGTAGAGGACAACCCAACCGGCGGTGCTGCCGTATCCCTGCTGGAGGGGGAAGCAAAAGTTCGCCTGCTCGTTAAAGCTGAGGGTGACACCTGGACTGTTGCGACGAACAATCCAGACGGTAGCGTGATCGATGAGAATTCTGGGCTCAGCGATGCTGAGGTCCTTGAACGCATCCGTCTTATCCGACAGGACTGACGCCCATGGTTTATAACGCTGAACGCGACAAACGGGACATGGCAATGGCAGCATTCCATGACGAGCGCGTAGCCGCCGGCGAACGCCGTATCCTCGCCCGGGGTAGAGACGGCGCAGTCCACAGTTACACCATGGAGGAATATGGTGTAAGCCGAGCCGGGC
>JBBPYK010000052.1:0-21049 GCA_038199985.1 Actinomycetales bacterium
GCCCCGGCCATACATGGCCAAGAACTGGTCAAAAGTACTTGCAGCCACTGGTCAAAACCACTGCCGCGAACGGTCAATCCAAATTGCCGTCTCTGGTCAGTTTAAAGTTGCAGCTAACATAACGGCACAACGTCGCAGTCCTCAATCAGTTCACCTACGCTAGTCCGGCGTTTATGGTGTGGGTGGCTGGGTCCCCGTTAGCAGTCCAACGGCTATGCGATAGCTAATTGGTTCTCTGCGGTCCAGCGTTCCCAGTATCGATGCGGTGTCATTCCGTCGAGGGATCCGTGGGGCCGTTCATGATTGTAAATGTTCTTCCATTCATCGGCCAAGTACCTCGCTTCGGCCATCGTGTCCATGATTTCGCCGGTGAGTTGTTCCCTTCTGAATTGGGCGTTGAATGATTCGGCGAATCCGTTCTGCCAGGGTGATCCGGGGTCGATGAACGCGGTGTCCACCCCGGCAGTGTTGCACCAGTTGATCCGCGCCGCGGCGGTGAACTCCGGTCCGTTATCCGATCGGACATAGGTGGGAGTGATGCCGGTTTCGGCAATGATGTCCTTCAACGCGGCGACTACATCCGTGGCGGTGAGCGACCGCCTCGGGATGACGGCCAGGGCGGTCCGGGTGTATTCATCGATCACGTTGAAGAACCGGATATGCCTTCCGCACGAGGTCACATCGGACTGGAAATCGAAACTGACCACATGCATCGGATACTCGGCCTTCAACCGCTTCTGTTCCCCGGCACCGGGACCGGTCCGGCGCTTCTTCCGTGCCTTCGGTTTGCAGGTTAGTCCCTCAAGGCGCCAGAGCCGGCGCACACGCTTCTTGTTCAGCGCCACGCCGTGACACTGCGGTTGTTCCAGCAGGTGCCAACGGGCCTTCCGCCAGCCCCAAGCCGGATGCTTCACCGCCACCGCCCGCAGGTCCGCTCTGAGCTGCTGCTCTTCAAAGCTGATCTCCGGGCGGCCCTTACGCAGGGCGGAGCGGTTCTGTCCCAGCAACCTGCACGCGAATCTCTCGGACGCCCCGAATTTCTCCTGCGCCATGCGTACCGCACGACGCCTCGGTTCGGGGCTCAGAATTTTCCCCGCGCCACCTCATTCAAAATGTCGATGGCCAGTTCCTTCTCCGCCACCAGCTTCTTCAATCTGGCGTTTTCCTTCTCCAGTTCTTTGGTCCGTTTCGTGGACTCGGCCTTCTCACCGCCGTACTGGCTCAGCCACCGGTACCAAGTCGCCTCGGTCACCTGCAGTTCCTTCACGACCTCGACCATCGGCCGGCCGTCGTTGAGCATCTTCTGGCCCTGACGGACCTTCGCGATGACCTGATCAGGGGTATGTCTACGTGCCATAATCTGTGAATTTCCTCCTTGCATCCATTATCGGATGCGAAACTCACATAGTCACCGGACTCCTACCCAGGGACCCAACCATGGGGTCTCCACCTGTTGTAGAACACCTCGATATAGCGCATGATGGCCGTCGTGGCGGCCTTGTGGGTTTGGAAGCTGTAGTGGTGGTTGAACTTATTTTTCAGGGTGGAGAAGAAAGACTCCGCGACGGCGTTGTTCGAGCATTGACCGGTCATTTCCATGGACTGGCGGATCTGGTTGCCCCGGCACCAGGAGCCGAAGGCCTTGGACGTGTATTGCGATCCGTGGTCGCTGTTAAGCCGAATTCGGCTTAACTCCGATTATGCCGGGGAAAACGTTAAGCCGAGCTTGGTGCGCTTGCCCTTGTGGTTCGGGGGTCTCAAGCCCGTTCCTCGGCATAATATTTCGGCTTAGCCTGTCTTGTATCCATGTTCCTAGACGGAAGGACAAGGCAATGGATACGGTAGTCGGGGCCATCGGAGATGTTGTTGTAGCCGCGTTTGAGGACGCCGACTACATGCAGTCCACGATTGGCCAGTTTCGCAAGTCCATCAGGTGGCTGGGTGTTCTGGCCAAGAAACAGGATGGCGTCTACACAAGCAAGTTGGGTGCGGAAACCGCCTCGATGACAACGAGCCCGCGGACCGGCAGGTACAGCGCCCAGCGCCACACCGATTACGACCGGCTGGTGTGGTTGTTCGACTCGTACGTACTCACCGGCACCGTGGATCTTTCCACGAGGCCCCGCGGTCAGCAGAAGCAAGGGCCCAGCAGCCCGGAATTCTCCGAGCTGCTGGCTGCGTGGTCCCATGACATGGATCAGCGTGGTCTGGCACGTTCCACCCAAAACTGTTTCGGAGGGTTGGCCTGGGAGTATCTGAACTATTTGGAAGCTAGTGAGATTTCCTCGTGGGAGGCCGCCGACGGGGCCAGCGTCCTGGGATTCCTTGAGTCACTTCGAACCCGGTGGGCTGAATCAAGCATGTGGTCGGCCGTGGCCAGCTTCCGCTCGTTGCTGAAATTCACAAACCGCACGGACCTGCTCGACGCTCTGGCCTTGGCCAGGCCAGGCGCCACCATGAAATCGTTCCATTGCTCGCGCCCGGAGTGGAACGGCAAGTCGTTTACGCCTGCCAGGAAGGCCTGGTTTCGGCACGGGACGCGGCGATTACCTTGCTCTCGCTGGCCACCGGTCTACGTGCTTGCGATATCTGCAACCTGCGGCTGAGGGATATCGATTGGCGTGGTTGCACGCTGGGACTCGTGCAGCAAAAGACCGGAAACCCGTTGACCCTGCCGCTGCCACCCTTGATCCTGGCCAACCTTGCGCAGTACGTGCTCCAGGAGCGGTCGGCCTCCGACGTGGAGGAGGTGTTCTTGAGGCTGAAGGCCCCGCATGTTGCCTTGGCAGATCATGCGTCGATTTACGTGATCGTCAACAAGGTCTTCCGTGTTTCCGGAGTGAAGATGTGAAGGTTGGAACGCGAGCCCTTCGCTATAACGCGGCGTCCAGGCTGTTGCGCGAGGGAACCGCTTTGCCGACGATCTCAGCGGTGCTTGGCCATGCTCATGGAGACTCGACCAACGTGTATCTGAGTACGGATGCCGAACACCTACGCTCGTGTGTCGTTCCTCTGCCGGAAGGGCCATGATGATGCGCAAGTACGAATTCACCAGTGTTTTTGCTCAGGAGCTGACGGGGTATCTTGCCTTCAAGCAGAGCATGGGTTGTTACGGTGCATCGCGCATCTGGTACCTACGCAGCTTCGACACGTACTGCACCGAACACGCTGTGACGGCTTTTGACCAGCAAGCCATCGAGGGTTGGGTCATCTTCAAGAAGTCGTCCCAGCCAGGTTCCAGCCCATCCTGGATGTCATACATCAGTGACTTCGGCCGCTGGATGCTCACCCACGCCTTGGCACTCCGGATGCGTACGTGCTTGCCGAGTCCTGGAAAAGTGGGGTCTCCCGCTCCCAGCCCTACTTGTTGAGCCACGAAGAAATTACGCGGTTCTTCCGATCCGCAGCCATCTTGGAAACCATCTCACCGTGGAAATGGCAGGTCGTTGCGTTTTTTGCTCTGATGCATTCCTGCGGGCTTCGGACCTGCGAAACCCGAAGGTTGCAACCCAAGGACGCTGACCTCACCGAAGGGTTTATCGATGTGCTGTGGTCCAAGGGCAACCGAAGCCGGCGCCTTCCAGTCACCGGCCAGATCATCGATGTCCTGGCCGATTGCGATCGGATATCCCGACAGAAGTTCGGGCAACAGCGTTCCGGGTTCTTTGTCTCTTCGACCGCAGCACCGGTATCTCCGGCCTCGACCGGGGTCATGTTCAACCAGATCTGGGACCAAGCCGGATTGAAGCGATCCCTGGGTGGCAAACAGCCACGCCCTTACGATTTCCGTCACCACTTTGCCTAAGCCAACATCGAACGGTGGATGGCCGAGGAGCGGGACGTCAACGCGATGCTGCCCTACCTCTGCCGATATATGGGCCACGCAACGCTGGAGAGCACCTTCTACTACATCTACACATCACCGGACTTCATGGATGGCTACGCAACACTCGTCCAGCAAGGCCAAGGAATGCTTCCCGAGGTGGAATTCGAATGAAACGCACAACGCAAGAACCGATGCCTGACTTCTGGGGTTACGCCCGCAACTACTTGCACGACTACCTACCCAAAGTCAGGGCCATGGGACCGCGCAGCATCGAGGCTTACCGGATCAGCCTGGAGAACTACGTCCACTACCTGGTCACGGAGAAGCAGGTTCACCGCCAAGACATCAGCTTCGATCACTTTGAGCGTCAATTTCTCAAAGACTGGCTGGTATGGATGCGGCAAGCCAAGAACTACCAGCCCGCGACCATCGGCCTGCGCCTGAGCGCCGTCAAGGCATTTGTGCATTTCGCTTCCGCTGAAGACCTCACGTTGGTTGCGGTTTACCAAGCTGCCAAGAACATCAAGGCACCTGCCGCACCGCGCAAACCCATCGAATACCTGGAGAAAAACGAGACAACAGCGATCCTCGCCGCTTACGACGGCAAGGACGTGAAATCACGCCGCAACCGCATGCTGCTCATCCTGCTCTACGACAGCGCAGCGCGCGTCAGCGAGATCACCGCCTTCACCATTGAGGACCTGAAGCTGGCAAAACCAGCCCATCTGACGCTCACCGGCAAAAGAGACAAGAGCCGCATCGTTCCCTTGGGAGATAAAACGGTTGAACATCTCAAGGTTTATCTCAAGGAGTTCCACGCTTCAAACGCAGCTCTGCCCGCGATGCGGCCCCTGTTCTATAGCTGGCACCGCGGGCACCCGATGGCGCTTTCCAGCGATACCGTTGCCGCGGTGCTCAAGAAAGCCGGGGACCTCGCCCGTGGACGATGTCCCTCAATCCCGGGAAACCTGCACTGCCATATGCTACGGAAGACCAAGGCCATGGACCTCTACAAGCAAGGCATCCCGTTGCCGATCATCATGCAGCTGCTCGGGCACGAAAGCATGAGCACCACCTCGGCGTTCTACGCGTTTGCCACCCTCGACATGATGCGAGCAGCATTGAACGCCGCCACCCCGGCGATCAATGAAACGAACACCGAAATACTCAGCGAAGACAAACTTCAGCTGCTCTACTCACTGAGATAGCACGAAACGTTAAGCCGAGGAACGGGACCGAGACCCCCGAACCACAAGGGCAAGCGCACCAAGCTCGGCTTAACGTTTTCCCCGGCATAATCGGAGTGGAAAATAGTGCCGGCCTGAAGATGCCCGTGGTCCCGGCCATCGTCATCGCGTCGATGATCAGCGTGGTCTTCATATGTGGGGCCATGGACCAGCTGATGACCATCCGGGTGTAGAGATCGATGACGGTCGCCAGGTAAAGCCAGCCCTGGTCGGTGCGTAGGTAAGTGATGTCGCCAACGAGTTTTGTCCCGGGTGCCTGCGCGGTGAAGTCGCGTTTGAGGAGGTCCTCGAAGATCGGTGCAGAATCGTCGCTGATGGTAGTGCGTTTGAAGGCCCGCATCCGTTTGGCCTGCCACCCGTTCTCGGCCATGATCGCCGCGACCGTACCAACGGAGACTTCCGTTCCCGCGGCAATGAGTTTCTACTGGACCATCCGGTGCCCGGCGATCTGCTCAGAAGCCTCAAACACAACTTGTACGGCTTTGGTGAGCTGTTCATGCCTGACCTCGTGGCGGTTGGTTGTGTGTCCAGGGAGCGGTAGTAGGAAGCTCTAAGTACGTTCAGCTGCTCACACATCCAAGTGACCTCTTCGGTGGCGCTCTTCGCGTGGATAACGGTAAATAATTCCTCTACCGTTGTCCTGCTGCGAAGAACGCCGAGACTTGTTTAGGAATTCGTTGGACCTTTCCAGCTCACGGTTGCGTGCTTCGAGGGCCTTGTACTTTTGCCAGTCCACCGACTCCGGCAATCCGTCATCGTGCTCGGGGTGCTCAAGTTTGAAATCCTTCACCCACCGGCGCAGCGCCCCATCGGAAACCTCAAAACTCTTGAGCGGGACACAGAGCGGTACACCCGGATCGCTCGTTCTGTCATCCGCAAGCACTAGAGTTGGCGGTGCATTAGTAAAAGTACAAGAAGAATGGGGACGCGTGAGCCACGCGATTGCAATGGTGCCGGATCCACATTTGATGGAGTCCATGAGGGCCGTTGGCTACACATTGGAGACCGCGATCGCGGACGTAATCGACAACTCCATCACGGCGGGTGCGACGGAGGTGCGCTTGCTCTTTTCCTCTCAACCGGAGCCTTACGTCGCGATCGTGGACAACGGCACCGGTATGTCGGCCGCGGCAGCCCGTAACGCGATGCGGCTTGCTGGCGCGAACTCGCGGGACCAACGAGGCGCCCACGATCTCGGGCGATTCGGGCTAGGCCTGAAAACGGCGTCAATATCTCAATGCAGAGACCTAGTTCTGGTCACCAAGCAAGGCTGTTTTCTGAGCGGTTACCGGTGGGACCTTGACTATCTGATGGAAACAAAAAGTTGGAGCCTGCTGGAGTTATCCCAGGACGAGTGCCGCCTCCTGCCAGGGTTTAGCGAGCTCGACAAGCATGAGAACGGCACACTCGTGCTGTGGAGGAAGCTTGACCAGCTGGAAGCGACCGTCGGAGATTTGGTAACAGGACTCGATGCCCACATGATTGACGTGCGCAAGCACCTGGCGCTCGTCTTTCACCGATTCCTTGCCGGAGAGCACGGTAGGAAGTTCTCGATTGGCATCAACTACCGGGCAGTGACAGGTGCAGATCCTCTCCTGCAGAACCACAAAGCGACTCTTCCCGGCCCTATCGAACGGATCGACGTCGAAGGCGAGTCGATCGAGCTACGTCCATATACGCTTCCGCATCTGAATAAGCTCTCGACTGCTGACCGGCAACGCGCCCAAGTTGAGGGCTCCATGCGCGACAGCCAGGGCTTTTATATCTACCGCGAGAAGCGGCTGGTGATCTGGGGTACCTGGTTCCGCATTGCACCTAAGCACGAACTAGGGAAACTTGCCCGAGTACGGGTCGATGTGCCGAACTCCCTCGATCACCTCTGGGCTCTCGACATTAAGAAAGCCCAAGCGGTTCCGCCGCCGAGCATTCAACGCCGCCTTCGCCAAGTTGCAAACAACATCATCGCTCCGAGCCGCAAGGTTCACGAGTACAGGGGTCGCCGCACGGGCGGGGGGCAGCACACGCGGCTCTGGAATGTGTACGACGACCGCAACTCGTTCCGATATGAGATCAACAGGGAGCATCCCGCCGTCATAGCATTAGCGTCCGAGCCGGCAAATGGCGGTCAATCAGTGGGCGCATTGCTTCGTCTGCTTGAGAGAAGCTTCCCGGTGGATGACGTGTACAACCGTATGGGCCAAGATCAGACCCAACTGGACAGCAAGAACTCCGACCAAGACTTGATGCTTCTCGCTTCGTCCCTATGGGGCTCGCTTCGAGGAACGCTGACGCCCGAGGCCTTCGTGCAATCAATCGCCGTCTCCGAACCATTCGACTCCAACCCGAAGTCACGCCAAATATTGGAAGAAACGGTTAGCAATCATGACTGATCTTAAGTTCTCCTTCCCACTGTCCTCTGTTGAAGGTGCGGTGTTGGGTCTATTGACCGACCCGAAGACAGGCGAAAGCTACATCGGTCTTAGCGAGTCGCAGGTCGAGGACGCGTTCGATCTGGTACTTCCTAAAATGCCTGTTGATGCGACGGATGAACAGCTCCGTCAGTTGCGGCGACGGGTGATGGACCGTGTAGGTGCGCACATACCTACTGGACCTGGAAGTGGTCCGGTGGTGAAAAACCATATTCCATGGCTGCCCGACGCGAAGGCGGAGATCAAGTGGAACAGGTGGCGGGCCTATCGGACGATGCTTGGACGAGCTGGGCGCTCGGGGCAGATGCTGGATCGGTTGGATAAGTTCACGGATGACATTCTCGACCTTGCCGGTGATCCAAAAGCAGCAGGTCCTTGGAACCGGCGCGGGCTCATCATCGGCGATGTTCAATCAGGGAAGACGCAGAACTACCTCGGCTTGATCAATAAGGCAGCTGACGCAGGGTACCGGCTGGTGATCATCCTGTCGGGTAACACTGAGTACCTTCGTCGGCAGACTCACGAACGCGTTGATGAGGGCTTCATCGGTCGCGACACAGCGCGAGTAGACACGCCGAAGGGTGCTTCTCTAACAAAGGACGTCCATATTGGCGTGGGGCAGATTGATCGGAGCGTCGCGAATACGATCAGCCAGACGACCGTGCTGATGGACTACCTCCAGGCGAGCAAGAAGGCTTCGAGTATGCCGCTGCCTAACGATTCATCAGCACCCGTTGTATTCGTACTAAAAAAGAACAAACACGTCCTCAACGCAGTAACGGGCTGGGCTCGCAGCCAAACGGAGCACGGTCGAAAGATTGATCTGCCACTACTTCTGCTCGACGATGAGTCTGATTACGCATCCATTAATACAGCCGCAGAAGAGGACCCCACAGCTATCAACGCTGCCATCCGCACTATTCTCGGTAGCTTCAGCAGGTCTTCCTACGTCGCCATCACCGCGACGCCGTTTGCGAACATTTTCATCGACCATGAGGCGTCCGGGGCCGTGGAATCTGACGGCGAAGTCTACGATGACCTCTTCCCTGAGGACTACATTTACCCGTTGGAGGCACCTTCAAATTACGTCGGCATAAGGGCTACGTTCGGACGCAGGGAAGCGGATAGCACTGGGCTAATGAAGCTGACGGATGCCCAGTCATGGATTCCGATCAAGCACAAGAAGACTCAAGTTGTATCCGCCCTGCCGGAGAGCCTCCGAAAAGCTGTGCGCGTATTTCTACTAGCTAACGCAGTCATGGACCTTCGGGTTCAACCCCCAAAACGTAGGTCCATGCTCGTGAACGTATCCCGCTTCACCGCAGTTCAGGACAAGGTTGGTGAACTGCTGACTCAGGAGCTTTTTAGCTACAAGTCGGCCATTGAGCTACACAGTATGCCTTATACGCAGGGTGAAGGGAATGCAATCCTCGATGAGTTCCGGGATACCTTCCAGGAGGCTTACGCTGGAATCAGCGAGGATTGGGATGCTGTGCTCGAGCGGCTTCATAGTGCTGCGTCCGAGGTCAGAGTCAAGGTCTACAACTCCGCGGTAAACAGCCAAGGAGAGGACGACGAGTTCGAGGAACAAGTCCCGCCGCGCCAGATCGCCGTAGGTGGCGATCTACTTAGCCGTGGTCTAACCTTGGACGGTTTGGTTGCAAGCTATTTTCACAGGAGTGTTGGAGCCGCTGACACTATGATGCAGATGGCGCGATGGTTCGGGTACAGAGACGGATTCCAGGATCTGTGTCGCCTATGGATCAGTGATAAGACCGCGGCGGACTACAGATTTGTCGCCGACGCCATCGAGGAGCTTCGCGAGGACCTCGCGCAGATGCGGCGGAATAACATGACGCCACGGGACTTCGGGTTGGCTGTCCAGCAGCATCCGGAGTCACTGCTCATTACAGCGCGGAATAAGTCGAAGCACACGCTCGTGTCGGAGAAGGTAGTGAACCTGCTCGGACGGAATCTCGAAACTCGGCGCCTTTCGACGGACTCCAACGAGCAACGAGGCAACCTCACAGCGCTTGAGAACCTGCTGTCTGCTGGAGCACAGTCGGCCTCCTTGCTTGACCAGACAGATCGGGGATACAACCGTCTCAGTCGCGTACCGAAGGACCTGGTGGCCAATTTTCTCCGTCAGTTCAAGGCAGCGGGCGACGACATTTTCTTTACCGGTTCAGGTTTGGAGAATATGATCCGGGCGAGCCAAGGGACCAAGTTCCGCGAATGGGATATCGTTCTCATGAACGGCAAGCGCGGTGACGACTGTACTACTCTGAAGAATCACGTCGGTCAGAGTCTTCTTGTGGGTGGTGACACCGGTAGTCGCGCAGTGATCAAGGTGCAGAGACAGCTCGTCCTGAGAGCGACCCCGCAACGAGGTGCAAAGACATTCGCTCCATCGCTGTGGGTCAGTGGCGCGCGTGCGCGCGTTGCGGGTAGTGACGATCTTCGTCGCTTGTTGGACGAAGAGGTTCAGGCAGCCGCGATTGATGCGTACCTACAGACCCCCACACTCGGCGCTGTGCCTGAGAGCGCCTTTTATCGATTCCTGCCAAGGCCGCAACTGATGATCTACTGTCTCGACCCGAATCCCGCGGTGCTTCCGGATGCGGAAAGAACCAGCGGAATCCGCATAGAGGGCGATGCGACGAAAGAGGACGAGGAGCTCGTCGACTCTCTTCGGCAGTTGGAAGCACTCCTCGCTCTGAAAATCGCGCTGCCCGCGGCCACTGCATCCGATGGAAGGCACTCGCCCGACGGACGGGTGAAGTACGTGTTAAACAAGGTCGCTCAGCAGTATTGGCTGGATGACTTCGAGGACTTGTATATTGCAGACGACGACCAGCAATGAGCGCGGTGCCGTGGTCAACAGACCGCTGGGTAAGCGAGGTAGATGGTGGCTTAGTCGGTCTGCGTGAACTCGATCCTGATATCCCTACCCGTTTGGTTTACGGCGGTGATCTGCGCGGACGTCTAAGCTTCGGCTTGATTGCAGGGAGGATCCCCGACCTGCCAGCAATGTCATCTGCGGTCGAGGTGTCCCGGGTGAGGCGGGAACATGACCAGTCATGGCTCCTTCTCTTCACCTTGGCAGATTGGACTTTCAGCCATGTATTCGTGCAGCTGTGCGGACAGATCTACGCGCGGGTGCGTCCAGAACCAACTGAGGATGCAGGACTCGCTCGAGCACTGGCGTCGATCGAAGAGTGGCGTTTACTCCTCAAGAATGATTTGCAGAAGCTGAGCATCGAGAGAATTAGGGGTCTTTATGCCGAGCTTTCCTTCGCGTTTGATCAGCTGGGTCCGAGAGTAGGAGTCCGGTCTCTCATAGACGCCTGGCATGGACCGTACGGCGCAGACCAGGATTTCGAGTTTCCTCAGGGTCGCTACGAGGTGAAGAGTAAGCGAACCACTGCTCGAGCAGTAGACATTAGCTCCGAGTATCAGCTAACAGGTGCCGACATTGTGCTGGTACTAGTTGAGGTACTGGACAGTTCGGTACCATTTGACGGGGCAATGTCGCTTAGTTCGAAAGTGCGAGCAATAAGATCGATACTGGAAACTGCCGACCCCGGCAGCCTGGAGAGCCTCGACCAGGCATTGGAGGAACTCGGCCTCGAGCCGAACGATCCCAACTACGAGGATGTGTATCTGCACTGCCGGTCGTTCAGTTTTTTTGCTGTTTCGGAGTCATTCCCGCGGATTACCAGCGACACAACGCCTCCGGGGGTCACCAGCGTCCGCTACAAGCTTGGCCTCGATGAGCTAGCGCCCTATCAGATTGATGAAGAGGCAGCTTTTATGCCGCTGCTGAAGAGTGAGGATTGACGATGGAACTTGACGACTACCGATCGAACCTGCTGTCCGCCGTCGGCTCGATTGCTGACGCTGACGGCGAATTTCTCGCCACCGCTTTCACGCAGCGCTGCACGGAGATTTTGGCCGAGGCCGGCGAATTCGACGACGTCGTGACGTTGGATTTCGAAGGTGTGGGCACGCGACGTCGCAAACTAAGAGTTAACGGGTACGACCTTGAGAATGCGGACAATAGTGTCGCACTCGTCGTAACGGCATTTTCTGGTGCAAACGAAACCGGTGTGCTCTCCTCGACGGATGCGAAGGCCTACCTCAAGTCGGTCCAGAATTTTCTGACCGATGCACGCGATGGCTCATTCTTTGAGGGGCGGGAGGAAAGCTCGGCGGCGTTCCAGCTCGCCCATGACCTTCACAATCGAGCGGCGAACGTATCAAGGTACCGCATCTATCTCCTCACGGATGACAAGCTGAGCTCCCGTCTCCGGGAACTTCCGCCGGAGTCCGAAAGCGGCATCCCGGTTGACCTGCACCTCTGGGACATTGAGCGCTTTCACCAGTTGCAGGAGTCGAAGACTGGCCGAGAGCCGCTCCTGATCGATCTCCGTCTCTGGACCGGAAAGGATGGGCTTCCGGCGCTGGAGGTGGAAGCAACAAGCGAGGTCAAGACCTATCTCGCATCCGTTCCGGGCGATCTGCTTGCCTCTCTTTATGGAAAATTTGGTAGTCGTCTACTGGAGAGCAATGTGCGGGCGTACCTGACAAACAGAGGACGGGTGAATAAGGGAATCCGAGAAACCGTGTTCGCCTCGCCCGAACGCTTTATGGCGTTCAACAACGGCATAACGGCGACGGCTACGTCCGTGCAGACAGCGGATGATTCATCATCGCTGGTCCAGATCGAAGATCTGCAGATCGTCAACGGGGGTCAAACGACAGCCTCCCTATTTTTCGTTGATAAAGAGTCGAAGACTAAGGGCGTCCTCGGCAGCGTACATGTGCCGATGAAACTAGTTGTTGTTGCCCCTGAATTAGCCAGCGACCTAATTCCCAGCATTTCGAGATATGCGAATAGCCAGAATGCAGTGAGTGCGGCGGATTTCTTCTCCAATAACCCATTCCATGTTCGTATTGAGGATCTGTCCCGACGGATATTGGCTCCGGCTGTAGCAGGCGCCATGTATGACACGAAGTGGTACTACGAGAGAACGCGTGGTCAGTACGAAAACGAGCGAAACAAGTTGCCCGCTGCGTCAGCCGCTCGTTTCGATAAGCAATACCCCAAGCACCAAAAATTCGACAAACCGGGCCTAGCCAAATACATGATGTCCTGGGAGCAACGCCCTCATACCGTAAGCGCGGGAGCTCAGAAGAACTTCGTCGCTTTTGCCGACTCGATCGCTAAGAAGTGGGAGAAGGACGAATCGGCCTTCAACGAGACGTTCTTCAAGGAAGCAGTCGCCAAAGCACTGCTCTTCGACGCCGTCCGTTCCCGCGTGATCAAGGCCGATTGGTACCAAGAGGAACGTGCATACCTCGCGAATATCGTCACCTACACCGTGGCCAAAGTTGCACAGCTCGTCGACCAACAGGGTCGCGGTCGTCTCCTCGACTTCGACCTGATCTGGAGGCGACAGGCGATACCCGAAGGCTTGCTAAGCGTCGTGCTTCAAATTGCTGCAGCCGTGCAAAAGATCCTGACAAACGAGCAACGGCCTGTCAGAAACGTTACGGAATGGGCAAAGAAGGTGGAGTGCTGGAACACGGTCGTCGCCTATCCATTCTCGTTGCCAGCGGAAGTCCTAGCAGGTTTGGCGGACCCCTCCGCGGTGGTGGAAGCGAGGCGAAATGCGCGACAAACCCAGAAGATCGACAACGGCATCAATCAGCAAATGCGTCTGCTCGAGATCCCGGCTGAGCACTGGACTGAGCTTCGCGATTTCGTACTGAGCAACCGAGTGGGCAGTCCGACTGACATGGGCATTCTCGACTTGGTGACAGGTCGACGATCAAGGCTACCATCCGAGAGACAGGCTGCGCGTCTTCTGGCTTTGGTAGGTGCAGCTAACGCGAAAGGGTTTAGGACCTTCAGCCCTTGATAGCTGCCAACATCGATGCCACAACTTCGCCAAACTGTTTGGCCAGAAGCGGTGGAACGGCGTTGCCTACCTGGTGAAATTGCTGCGTTCTCGGGCCTTCAAAAAAGTAGTTGTCCGGGAAGGTCTGCAGGCGCGCGGCTTCGCGGACAGTGAAGCTGCGCGCTTGGTCGCGAGCAGGGTGAATGTAGTAGTGACCGTCCTTTGAGATGTGCGAAACAATAGTCGTGGAGGGCGCGTCCCATACCTGAACTCGGAAGCGGTCGGTGAAAGGGGTAGTCTCTTTGGACACGTTGCTGTGTTCGGGGTGCAGGATTGCTGGTAGGTCCGTGTACTTAGGACTCTTGCCTAATTTCTCGGCCATTGTCGCCATAACGCGGTAACGGGCGAGGTCGGAAACCATGTGCGGCCGGGGCTGGTGCTGACTCGGCACCTGCACCATCTCGTCCTTAATCCATGATTGGTAAATCCGTGTGGCGGCGCTGCACTGAGAAGGCCTAGCGGCAGCCGGAGCGGAATCTAGGTGACCAATCTCCCGGATTGCAGATTGTTCCGCCAGCTTCCAATCAACGGCCGCTTTCGGCAGTCGTTTCGACGTCTGAGCGCGGACGGGAGGAAGGTCGCCTACAGCCGCGCGGACAGTGACCGAGCTATCCGCCCGAGTGAGGGCTGCTTGCGGAATCAGCGGTGCCACATCCGACCGCACTCCGAGCAGGATGACACGATGCCTTTTCTGAGGGATGCCGTAATCCTCAGCTTTGATGATGAAGTCGGACGGCTTGAGTCTCTCAGGATCATCGTTTACTACAAGAGATCGTATCTCGTATCGAACGCCACTAGGCAGCGCGCGGAGGTCCGCCAAGATCGTCTGAAACATACTGTCATCGCCATTCTTTGAAGAGAGTAATCCCTTCACGTTTTCCATGACGAAGACCGTCGGCTTAAACTCGTTCAGAATGTGCAGATACTCGCGGTACAGAAAGTGCTTGTGATCAGATGCAAAATTCACGTCTCCTGTTCGCCTGGATCTCCCGGCGAGAGAGTAGGCTTGGCAGGGCGGTCCCCCAATCAGCACCCACGGCGTATCCGTACTCTGTCGCAGGAGCCTCTCCCGGATCAACGAGTCAACGTGATTCCTCGATTCCTCACCAAGTACTTCGCGGTGCACCTTGTCCTTTGACGCCATATAGGCTTCCTTGAAGGTTCCGGTATAGATTTCCGCCCAGACCTTGCGTCCGGAGATGTAGTCAAAATAGCCCTCCAAGCTTTCGCCCGCCCGGCTTAGATGCCGGTACGTCTCACGTAGACGAAGAGTCTCGCAGGCGTAAGCATCCATCTCGAAAGATGCGGAGTTTGAGAAGACATAGGACCCGTCTAAGTTACGCACGTTCGAGAAGCCCTCATTGAGGCCGCCAGGGCCAGCAAACAAGTCAATCAGGGGATACACTTCAGCCTTTCATGTTGCGACACTCTAGGATACCAGGCTGCCGTGCCCGGGGCTCACCGTCGGTAGGTATGTGGACAACTCAAGTCTGACCTGAGGCCAGCGGGGCAGCCAGCTGAAGGCAGTAGCGGGAAGGGCTCTCTTGGAACGCCCGGACGCGACAGAAGCCGCAGGATCATTTCTACAATGGCTCTATGACAGATCGCCTGACGCCTGAGCAGCGGAGCTCGAACATGGCGAAGATCCGCGGGACGAACACGAAGCCGGAGATGCAGGTTCGCCGGATGGTTCATCGAGCAGGCTTTCGATACCTGCTTCACGATAAGCGTCTGCCTGGGAAACCGGATCTAGTTTTCCCTGGGCGCCGGAAGGTGATCTTCGTGCACGGGTGCTTCTGGCATCAGCACTCCTGCCGCGCCGGTCAGTACATCCCAAAGACGAATGCGGAGTTTTGGTCAACGAAGCGACAGCGAAATATTGATCGGGACGCCGAGCAGCTTCAGAACCTTGAGGAACTCGGCTGGCAGACCCACGTCGTGTGGGAGTGCGAACTCAAACATCCGGTTGAGGTGCTGGAGGAGCTCACGATGTTCCTGTCCTGAGGGACCGGAGCAGCTCACGCCGTTTTCCTAGGGGACCGGCGAAGGTGCTGTGTGAAGGCGAGGGAACGCGGTCTGGTCGATTCTGCCGATGGTCGCCCGAAGCAGCCCGCTATCCTGAATGCCCGTGCGCAGCGCAGCGCCGGGTTGCAGAAGACAGTGCCGTACATGCCGCAGCTTCCCACACCGAACCACATCCAGAACTATCAGAGTCACACGCCGCTCTCGGAACTCGACCGCATTACCGAACTCGCGGGCGACCTCGCCGGCCAGTTCGAGCTGGTCCCGCTCCTTGAACGCGTCCTTGGCCACGCCGTCGCCCTTCTCGGCTGTGAGAGCGGCTCCATCTCGATCGTCCACGAGACTGAGGGCTACCTCGATCGCCCACGAGACCGAGGGCCACTACTGCAAGGAACTGGACCAGGGAGTCGGCCGCCACGAAGGCCAGACCTTCCCGCTCACCGAAGGCCTCACGGGACAGATCGTGAAGCAGCGCGGCACCGTGATCCTCGACCGCTACGCCTCCGTCCCCACCGGCTACATTCACCCGAGCGACCGACGTTGGGGGAGCGCCGTCATCGGAGAGCCGATCTCTTGGGACGGTGCGATCATCGGCACGTTCGCCATCTTCGGCGATGGACCCGGCCAGGCCTTTACCCCTGCCTAAGCGTCGCTTGTGGAGCTCTTCGCTAACGCCGCCGCCATCGCCATTATGAACTCCCGCCTCCACAACGCCGCCGCAGCGAAGGAATGCGAGGCGGCCGTCGCCCTAGAACGAGAACGGGCGGTGCGCGACGTCCACGAGGCCATCGGCCACTCCCTCGGGTCCCTGCTCCTTCACCTCAACCGCGCAGACAAAGCGACCCCGGCGGCTCGCCGTCCACCCAGCACATCCACTCCGCCCGGGTCCTCGCCCACGAAGCCCTCTTCGAAACCCGCCGCACAGTCCTCGGGCTAAGCCCTCCAGCCTCGCCGGCAGCACCCTCGAGGAAACCGTCCGCGCCGAACTTGGCCGAGTGGAAGCCGTCTACCCACTCGACGCCACGCTCCTGATGGTCGGCGAAACCCACTACCTCGCGCCCGAAGTAGCCCATCAGGTGTTCATAATCGTGCAGGAAGCCGTGGGGAACGACGTCGTGCATGCCCATGCCACCACCTGCCGGGTGGGCCTGTTCTACAACGCCACCGGGATCGCCGCGGTCATCGAGGACAATGGCCGCGGGTTCGACGCCGCAGCGACGCGCGGGACGGAAGGGTCGCTGTCGTCGACCGCCTGCCTAGGACTCCACGGTATGGCGGCCCGCGCTCACTACCTGCGCGGCGACCTCTCTGTCGACTCGACCCAAGGCTAGGGGGCGAGCGTCAGAGCGGGGGGTGCCTTACATTGCCAACGGGGACATGTCCCGCGAATGGTGGAAGGTGCTTGTTCGAGCAGGCACACCAGCCCTGCGCGCACCAGCGGTTGAGTCCAGGCAGAGACCTCCGAACCGTCCGTGCGGGTGATGGGGGGAGCAGCCGGGCAGGATCGTGCTCGACTCCGTGCTCCTCGAGCAGTACACCGCCGCGCAGCGGGGCGGGACCGGCAGAGGATTCCGTCGACCGGCCCGTGGTGACCGTCGTCGGCCACCCCACCTTTGAGCAGCTGCGGCCGGCGGCGGCGTCGGGTGTGCGGGGATTTCTCTCGCTCGAGTCGAGGCCCGCCGAAGCGGCGCGCGTGGTGGTCGCCGCGGCCCGCGGTGATGCGCTGCTCGACGGCTCCGTCTTCACCCGCTTCACTGATGTCACCGGGAACACCGCGACGAAGGAGAGCTCGACCGTCCGCCTGACGGCCCGCGAACTCGAGGTCCGCGACCCTGTTGATCGAAGGCCCGGCCGATAAGCAGATCGCCAGCCGGCTCGCCATCTCGGTGAAGACGGTTGAGAAGCACGTGGGCGCGATGCTACGGAAGACCGGTGCCCGCAACCGCACCATGCTGGTCGGCCTGCAGCACCAGGGCTTGTAAGTCGCCTCAGTAGGCGGCAGCGCCTGCCGAGGCGACCTCCTGGTCCTGCTCGATGGTGTCGGGGGAGACACCGATGGCGCCCAAAATGCTGCCGTCGCGCACCAGCGGGATGCCGCCGGGAAAAACCCCCAGACGGCCGCCGTGCGCATCGTTCAGGCCGTAAATGGGACCGTCGGGCCGCGTGACGCCCTGCAGATCGCCGGTCTCGTACTGGAACGCGATGGAAGAGTGAACCTTGTTGATGGAGATGGTGATGCTGCCGATGTTGGCACCGAAAGTCGTGACCGTTCTCAGGCTTCGTCGGTGTCAAGGTCATGAGGCAGATGCTCAGCGTTGCCCAGCATCTCGTCCGCAACCGCGGCGTCTGCTTCACCGAGACTCGCAAGGTATTCGTTCCGCACGTCAGCAAGGGTTCGGGAGGTTCCCGCGATGGCCCAGAACACCCAGCCGTTTACTTCGGTTCCTGTAAGCGATCGCGCTGCACCGGTTGGCGTGTCATAGGGAACGCCGCTAACGAAGACCCGTCCATCCTGCGCAACCGCTGCCTCCGCGGTCCTGTAAGTGGTCGACTGCACCTTCAACTTTGTACCAACCTCGAGCCATCCGGAGGACACAAGCAGGGCGACGTCGACCATAACAGGCTCTGCAGGTCCGGTTGAGTGACCCCTAAGTCCGACGTGCCCTGAAGGGACGGGCCAGATGGATAAGATCCGTTGAAGCATCTGTTCGGTGCGAGCGATTATTCTCGCCTCATTCCACGAATCTTCTCCGGCAAGCTTCAGCGCATCCTTGGTGATAAGCACATCGTCGGAATTCAGATAGTGGTCACGCTTCGTAAGCCAGGGTCCATTCGACACCCTGCTGTTCAGCGTTTGCGTGACAATGGTGAGGTTGCCGAGCTGCTGGATGGTCCGGTCACGCTTGGTCTCCTGATCCTCAGTGAGATCGGCGGGCCAGTGTTTGCGCCACTTTTGTGGCATAAGGTGCTCGATTGTCGCCCTACTTCGCACGATCGGTCCCAACGTCAGCCGCCGCCCATCTGGATAGCCGCGTTTGTTGTCCTCCAACGCCTCTAGGACCATGCGAAGGCGTCCTCTCAAGTACCTCCAGTAGG
The DNA here is from genome assembly GCA_038199985.1 of Actinomycetales bacterium. Classification (GTDB taxonomy): domain Bacteria; phylum Actinomycetota; class Actinomycetes; order Actinomycetales; family Micrococcaceae; genus Arthrobacter_J. The sequence goes on from JBBPYK010000052.1 coordinate 18,584, forward strand.
CTGGCGCGTCAATCAGCGTGTCTCTCACCTCGTCATCACCCGGCCAGTAGCCGACCGCCGTGTGGTTGGCCACGAGGTATGTTTCTACCTCAGCGGCCACCTGTTCCATTGGCTTTGTGTTTAGGTGCTGCAGGAGGTCAATAATGAATCGGTTGGAACCTTGGGATGGTGCTTTGACGAGTGCCCGACGAACGAACCAACTCTCAAGCGTTGCCAGAATCTGCTCGCGATCCGCGTCGGAAACTAGCGCCTGCTCAGGCTCGTCAAGCCAAATGAGTAGGGGCCGTGCAATTTCGGAATCTAGTGTGCCGACGCGGTAGCCGAACAGTTCAACGCGAGTAAGTGGACCGTTCTGCTTCTGAGAGCCCTCAATTATCGCGCGGTAACGATCGGCGGCCGCTTTTATGTGCGGCAGGAGCAAGCTGATGTCCTTCTCAACTGTATTAACGTAGTGCTTGAACTGTGTGAAGACCTCGCGAATTGGGAAATCGATGAGAGTCCTAGCTGTAAGCCATTGTGAAAGGAAGAGCGATGCGCGCGAGTTCTTGATGCGACCCGTTGTGATTTCCGCTTCCCACCATGGAGTCTCAAAGTCGGCCCAGTATTTGAGATAGGCCGTCTCCGCGTTAGCCGCGGTGTCTGCAAGATTCTGAAACACAAAGTTCTTGATGAGGTCGGCGGCCGAGAGGGGCGTGCCACGTGCGTTCAATGTCTCAAAGATTGCTTGCGCATCTTCATTAGCGTCGAGCCGTATGCTCGCGATCTCAAGACGGTCCATGATGGTTGCGACAAGCATACGACCTCGCCGTTCGGCGCTATCACCGTCGCCGATCCACAACGCAATCGCCTCTGCAAAGAACTTGTGTGCGTCAACGAGGCGTGACTTCGTAATGCCGGAGTAGTCAACGGGTGACGGCGCGGACATGACTGAGGTGAAGCTTTCCCTGTCACGGTTCGTCGGCCACAACTTGTAACGATCGTGATCCATCTCGCGATATGCCGGTGGATTCTCAATGAGGGGCTCGACCTGCTCGGCGAGGGCAGCCCAGCCGTGCTGAATCAGCTCGGCGTGGAGAGCATCGAGCAGTAGCTGCAGCGTCGTTAACCGCTGCTGCCCATCAATGACGTTCCAGGCAGGGAGGCTGCCAAGGGTTGTTGGTACCTGCTGAATGACGATCGCGCCGAGGAAGTGAGTCGCGTCGGGGATATGCTCAGAAATCACGTCGATCAGGCGAACGATGTCCTGCCACAGCGGCGCCCACTGTGTCTCTTTCGACCAGACGTACGGCCGCTGGAAGAGCGGAACTACGAGTCGTGTCGGGTTATAAAAGACGTCTTTGGGCTTCACGACATCAGTCTTCATTGATGGTCTCCTCGATCATCAGCGTATTTCGCTGGTCCTCTGCCTCGCGACCACGACCGCCGAAGCTACGGCAAATAGCCACATCGTTCCCCTAGAACATTCGACCCGGTGATCCGAACTACCGTTGGGCGTCATTCATTGGTGATGAGAATTCTACCGAAATTTCATGTACACCGTTTTCCTTCGGCGAACGGCCCTTCCATGGCTCGCCGAGTGGCTTCCTGTGAGGGGCATCCCTGCTCTGGTGACCACTTCGTGCGCTGACTGGCCGGCCCATCCAATCGCTGCATCGTCTCGCTCATGTGCCCCATCCAGACACCACCCTCGCGCGACTCTTCAATCGACGTTCGGACACGTCCCTGCGTGATGTGGAAGCGTGCATTCAAGCCCTTGGTCGCGAACGTTCCCTTCGGCTTCGTTAGTCATAGGCGTTGCAGTGCAACGCATCCATCTGAAGACGTGTCGGTCGCTTGATCACGTTCTTTACGCCACAACGACGTGGAGCCCTCATGAAGAAGTTCGTCAATGATCCGCAGCAGTTTGTCCCGGAGATGCTCGAGGGCCTGGCGCTCGCGAGCCCGGACACCCTGAAGTACGTGCCCGAGTACAACCTGATCATGCGTGCCGACGGTCCCGACCAGAACAAGGTGTCCATCGTACAGTGCCCCGGGTCCGAGCATGAGCCTGCTCGGTGCGTAAGCCGCTGAGCAGGCCGGGCCCGAGGAATGCCAGCGCTGACCCGAGCATCCCGAGCACGAGAATGGCCAGAAGCCGCCAAAGCGAACGGCATCGACCTCTATGCGTCTCGTCGTCGGTCATCACGAATGCACGCATTCATGCCGCAGGGTGATATCGCGGGTCCCCGTCCCTGCCGGCCTAGGAGCAAGGGCTGATCCGAGGACCCCAGGGCCCGCCAAGCGATCCTACAGACGATGACGCACCCCTTTCGTTGTGTGGCAGTGTGCGGCCGTATGGTTTTGTGAGACAGCTTGTTAGGAGTCTTTCTCACACATGACCGATCGTAAGAAGTACAGCCAGAAGTATAAAGACGACGCTGTGGAGCTCGTGATTTCCTCCGGGCGCCCTATCGCCCAAGTCGCCCC
>JBBPYK010000053.1:0-7369 GCA_038199985.1 Actinomycetales bacterium
ACTGCGCCTCTGCGCCGTACTGGGGATGGGTTTGCTCATGTTCCTGACTGGTGTTTCCGGCGCTTTGGCGACCCCGGAAGAGACGCCGCCCCCGGATCAGTCGAGCACAGCTCCGGAACCCAGTAGAGCGCCATCCACCAAGGCGCCAGCGACAAAGCCACCGGCCCAACCGGCGCCGCCTGCGCGTGCCCCCAAGCCCAGCGAGAACAAGGAAGACAGTGGCAACGGCCCCGGACCAAGAGCTGATCAACCGGCCACGGTCCCCAACCCGCCACCACCAGTGCCGCGTGCTCCGGTCGACCCGAAGACGGGTTTCCCGTTGGATGCAGCCACCGGGTACCCGATTCACCCGAGGACAGGTTTCCTCATAGCCCCCGCTACTGGGAAGATGCTCCTTCGCGACACTCATGAACCCAGCGGTTTCACCTATGACTTCTCCCAGGGGATCGTGAAGGGGACATCGTCGGAAACACCAACCCCCTCACCTTCTGAAGAGCCCACACCCTCAGCGCCAACCAGCTCTTCGGCCGCGCCATCGGAGCCCAGCGCGACGTCGGCAACTCCGACCTCATCATCAACGCCTGCTTCCGAAAGCCCCACCGCAGAGCCGCAGCAATCCACGTCTTCGACCCCTACCGCCCAGGCCGCGGATACCGCAGCGAAGACCGGGGTATCCCAAACCCTGATCAACGTGATCGTCGGTGTCCTCGTGGTCCTGGCCGGGATCTGGTACTTCCTCGTGGTCTTTCGACGGCCGGGACGAAAGTCCAAGGGAAAGTAGCCGAATGACGGTGACACCAGAGCCAATGAGCCCTAAACAAAGTAGTAGAAGGAAGATCACCATTCCGGCTGACATCATCGAACGCCACCTACGGCGGAGAGCTGATGCTTTGCCACTTTCCGTTCGTCGTCTCTTTACGCTGCGCCACACGATACGCCGGAACTGGCGGGAAGATCCGGCGTTGTTCCTTCTCAATGTTCAGCGTCGGCGTGGGAACAGGACGACGAGGGCAGTTCTGGAGTACCTGAACCGAGGTGGTGGATGGATTCCGTCTCGACGTGCAGCCGCACTCATCGCGCTGCTGGCCGGAGACCAGGTTTCCCTCGCTGAGCGATTGAAGCGGGGCATGGAGCGGTCAGTATCCACTGGTTCGGCGAAGCACTTTGCAGACCTCGCGTTGGCCGGTGATCTCCCGACCCTTGCACAACTCTTCGCAGAAGGCATCCCGGACGACGTCAGAGGAGGAGCCATCACCCGGGCGAAGTTGCTCTGGTACGGGGGACACATGACCCAGGCTATCTCCATGCTTGAAGGCGACGGCAAGGACTCGGAGCGTCTGCACGACCGATATCGGGGCGAGGCGGAAGTATTTGGCAACTGGGCGCCTCAGTTGCGAAGCGTTGACGACTTCGTTCCGACGCCGCGAACAGTGCTCCACTTGGTCACGAATTCTCTTCCCTATACCGAATCCGGATATGCACAGCGCACTCATTCGCTGCTGCGCGAGCAGCTCGCTGCTGGATGGCAGGTCCACGCAGCCACGCGCTTGGGCTATCCGCAGAGCATTGGTTCTTTCAACGCATCCGAACAAGATGTGATCGACGGTGTGAGTTACCACCGTCTGTCATCCAACGGACGACAAGGGAACCTACGGGAACGTCAGCAGCAGGAAGCCGAGGCCTTGCTCGACCTGGTTGTGCGCCTGCGTCCGAGCGTGCTGCACACCACGACGCACTTCGTGAACGGGTTGACCGTGCGCGCAGTGGCCGAGGCCGTCGGCATCCCATGGGTCTACGAGGTGCGCGGTCAGCTGGCTGACACCTGGGCCTCCCAACGGGGTCTGGAAGCCGTGGAGAGTGAACGGTATATTTCCTTTCAACGGCGTGAAATCGAGGTCGCGTCGGCAGCCGACGGGGTCATCACCCTGGGTGAGGAAATGCGTCAGGGGCTCATCGAGGCTGGTGTGGCGAGAGAGAGCATCAGCCTGGCGCCAAACGGGGTGGGCGAGAACTTCCTCAAAGAGCCAACGCCGCCGAGCAAGGCCCGCCGGGAGCTGGGACTTCCGGTACAGGACCTCCACATCGGCACTGTCAGTAGCTTGGTCACCTATGAAGGTCTCGACACCCTGATCCAGGCCTTCGAGCAATTGACAGCGGGTCGTGACGGTCTCCGTCTCCTGATCGTGGGCGATGGGGCCGCTGCGCCAGCCCTGCGTCGTCAAGCAGTGACTGCGGGTTTGAATCCTGCTGAGGTCCTGCCCGGACGTGTCCCACGCGAAGAGGCAGCCCGCTACCATCAGGCTCTGGATATCTTCGTCGTTCCGCGCCAAGACCATGCCGTCACCCGCGCTGTGACGCCGCTTAAACCTGTAGAGGCCATGGCCAGTGCCCGCCCGGTAGTTGCCAGCGACTTGCCCGCCCTGTGCGAAATCGTTGTTGATGGTGAGACCGGCATCACGGTAGGGGCTGGTGACGTCGACGGGTTGGCTAACGCTCTGGAACGCTTGGTCGACGACGCCGAACTCCGTGCGTCCATGGGGTCCCGAGGTCGCGAGATAGCACTGAGTCAGCGAACCTGGAATCGTAGCGCGAGCGCCAGTTTGGATCAGTACGTCAGCCTGACAGGGACGGGGGGGCCCGGAAAATGAGTGAGCAACCAGTAGATACCGCGCAGAAACCCGTCGTGTATGTCGACATCACCGGCATGCGCCAACCCGGCACGCATGGCAGTCTCGCAGAGTATTTGCTGCGTATGTGGGATGCCCGCACTGTGGCGTTTCACGAAGCGCGTAGCAAGATCGTGAGCAGTCACCAGCGGAACAAGCTGGGAAGCTTGTGGCTGATTCTCAACCCCATTTTCACTGGGATGATCTACTACGTGATTTTCGGTTTCGTGTTCCAAGTCAACAAGGGCATCGATAATTTTATCGGCTATCTGCTTATCGGTATCTTCATGTTCCAGATGGTTACCGGAGCGGTTAACTCTAGTGCAGATTCCATCTACGCCGGCCGCAAACTTCTAGGCTCGAACAACCTTCCAGTGGCGATGCTGCCGTTGATCAATAACGTCCAGCGCTGGCTCTCCGGGATACCGTCGTACCTGGCGATGGTGCTGATCATCATCATTGCGCCGCCGGTGGAAAATCTGGGGTGGCTGTCCTTGCTGTTCATTCCGCTTATAGCACTACAGGGACTACTGATGATCGGTTTCTCGCTGGTCGCCGCCCACGTCGTCGCACGTGTGCATGATCTTAAGAATCTACTGAGCGTTGGCATGCGCGCTTGGTTTTATGCTTCAGGCGTGATGTTCTCCGTTGACCGATTGACAAACGCCCACCCGATTTTTGGACCCGTGGTCGACTGGAATCCGATGCACCACGTGTTGACGATCGCTCGGGATGTCTTGCTCTATGAGACTATCCCGGACCTACGCTCCTGGCTCATGATTATGTTGTGGGCGCTGGGCATGATCATGCTGGGGCTATGGTTGATCTGGCGCGGGGAGGGGACGTATGCCGTTACCGATGATTGAGGAAATCCAGGGGGCACCGTCGGTGGTTTTCAACGCGGTAGCCATCCACGGCAAGCGAGACGTAAGAAGGACGAGACAGCGAACCTCGGGATTGAGCGATGTTTCATTTGTGGTCCACGGCGGAGAGCCCGTCGGGATCCTTGGCAGTCAAGCCGATGGCGTAGCGATGCTGAAAGACGCCGCCGCTGGAGTGCTTTTACTCGCTGAGGGCCAGATATTCGTCAGATCACAACCCGTCGTGATGGACGCCGGATCGGCGTTCGACCTGGACGAAACCCTTGAGGCAAACATCGAGACGTTGGTGATGTCGCTCGAACTTAACGGATCCAAAATCAAGAAGGCCGTGGCACGGATCCTACAAAGCGTCGGTTTGGCAGATTCTGCCACCGTACTTTGCGCTGATATAGATGAACTCGACATAGAGAGGGCGCGGCTTGCGGCGGTTCTTCACGCCAACCCGTCGCTGCTAATAATGGATGAGCCGCCAGTACGTGGAAAAGCGCTGCTGGACCCGACTGGCAAACAGGCTCTGGAACGGTACCTTCGTACTGGAGGTTCCTTTCTCGTGATTGGACGCGAGCCGAGGGTCCTGAGACGGATCTGCAGTCGTATAATCTGGCTGCACGATGGCAAAATCATCATGGACGGCCCAGCACCAGACGTGGCTCGCAAATATGACCTACTCGAAAGCTACAAGGGTGACAAAGCAAAGATCAACCAGCTATATCGTCGCTTTGCTCGCAGCTATCCAGGTATGCGTATCGTCGTTCAATAAACGGGAACTATGCATAGTTCGTTCTCCGTAGAAAGCTAGAACCCTCCGAAGGGAAAATTTTTTCATTGCTTGATCCATCTCGCGAAAATGACGACTCACTTCTTGCCCGAGCTGCCCGTCACCATGCGACAAAGTCGCAAAAGTACGTAAGTAGGAGCCCAGACGAGTTGCGTGGTGATCTCTATCGAGGTGACTTGCAGCTTTCACGGCAGAATAAACAACGTCAGGGTTTGCGTCAGGAAATCAACCGCGTTCGACAGCGGGAAGCAGGGGCGCTGCGGGCGGCAGAAGCGCAGAAGCGCCTCTATGAACGACAAACCGAGCGCGTCAATAAATTCAAGAAGGCCTACGAAAATGTAAACAACTCGCCTGGATATCGAGTTTCGCGTCTGGTAACTGCGCCTACTCGGCGACTGATTAGATTCATTCAAGGTAGAACGCTGAAGCCTCTGCGCCCTTGGGGGCGCCAGAATCTTGAACTCGACACGGGTGTCGTTCCAAGTGAGCGAGTCTCGACGGACCTCCGCAGTGCCAGCGTTGAGTCGATGGCAGTTACAGAATCCGCGCTCACCGAGGCCAAGCGTCAGTTCTTCCGAGAAGGCAAGATCACTCTGCCTATGCAGACCGTGAGCTATCTTGGAAGCGACCAGCGTAATGCCAATGCCGGTTTCGTGGAACAGCTTGAAGCGGCTGAACGCCTACAGACTTCGTTGCCAGTCATTATTGATCGCCAACCAAACCCCGTGTATATGGCTCGACACGACCGTGTTCTTTACTGCGCGCACAGCACGGGAGGATTTAACTCCAACGGCTACTCAACAAGGACCGCCGGCCTGACGAAAGCAATGTCGAAAGACGGAGACGTTGTCGTCATGGCCAGGCCTGGCTATCCGTGGGATGCGAAAACTACGAGTACGCCTTCCAAGGTCGTTCGGTTTGAAAAAGTCATCGATGGAGTGCGGCATGTCTTTAATCCCGGGGCAGTGCTGGGGGAGGACCCTCTGGACCTCTACTTCATTAAAGCCGCGGACATCATTGTGCGGGAAGCGACCCTGCAGCGGGCCGCTGTTATTCACGCTGCTTCCAACCATGTAACCGCTCTTCCGGCGCTGATAGCGGCGCGAAGACTCGGGATCCCCTTCGTCTACGAAGTTCGGGGTCTCTGGGAGATCACCGAGGCATCAAACGCCCCGGAGTGGGGGGCGTCCGAGCGCTTCGCCCTCGCCAGGTCGCTGGAGATGCTGGTGGCAAGGAACTCGGACCAAATCTTGGCAATTACAGATCAGGTGCGTCAGGAACTCATGAACCGAGGGGTCAGCGACTCCTGTATCGATCTGCTTCCCAATGCAGCAGATCCATATGAATTCGTCCCGCTCCCTGCCGATCGCGCTATACGTTCGCGGGTGTGTACCAGTGAATCCGACGTGGTCATCGGATACGCCGGAAGTATTCTGAAATACGAGGGGCTCGATCTTCTCGTGGAGGCATTTTCTAAGGCGATTCTGGAGCGCCCCGAATTGCGACTTCTCATCGTCGGGGATGGCCCGGCGCTTGCTGATCTACGCAGAATGGTAGCCGACCGTGGACTGGAGGACCGCACTCTCTTTACTGGTCGTGTAGGAGCTGGCGAAGTCCCGCGATATATGGCGGTCATGGACATCGTTGTTTGCCCTCGGCATTCCAATCTCGTGACGGAAATGGTTTCTCCGATCAAACCCTTGGAAGCCATGGCATCCGGCAAACCAGTGGTTGCTTCTGACGTGGCGCCCCTGACAGAGCTCATGGGGACTGATGGTGAACGTGGTCTGGTCTTTCGCGCGGGCGACTGCGAAGATTTTGCTGCTCGACTAGTAGAATTAGCCTCCAACAAGGAAATGGCGTCAGACATAGGCAGGGCGGCAAGGATCTGGGCCGTCGAGCACCGTAGTTGGGCAGTCATGGCCCAAAGAGCCCGCGAAAGCTACCTGAAACTTGCCGCGCGTGTCGCTAAAGATGCAGTCAGCGGCGTCGAGCTCCGGCGGATGTCTGTGGCGTTGGTCTCTGACGAATTTACACACAGCTCGCTTCAGCCGGAGTGCCACATCGTGTTGCCTCATCCGGATACCTGGAAAAGTCAACTAGACAGTCAGCGTGTCGATGCATTGCTGGTTGAATCAGCGTGGGAAGGCAACGACGGCTCCTGGCGTGGAAAGGTCGGCTACTACGACGATGAGTCGTTCAAGGCCCTGCGTGAAATGGTGGAAGATTGCCGTAGGCCAGGGATCCCGACGAGATTTTGGAACAAGGAAGACCCGGTCCATTTCAATCGCTTCCGTCTGACGGCCAAAATATTCGAGCATGTGTTCACCACGGATGCAGGAACAATCGATGACTATTTTACCCATCGAGGCAGCCACAATTCCACGATCGGTTCGCTACCTTTTTGGGCTCAAGCGCGACTGCATAATCCGCTCCCGGGAACCCAGCCGGCCAAGCACACCGTGGCATATGGCGGAACGTACTATGGGGATCGGTATCCGGAACGGTCGCGGATATTGGGTACTCTACTCAATGCCATCTCTCCGTACGGCATAACCATCTACGACCGGCAGGCCAACCGGGAGGATTCTCCTTACCGCTTTCCAGAAGCGCTGCAAAATCATGTACAAGGCGGTCTGAGCTATCCGGACATGGTCCAGGCTTATAAGGCGCATCCGGTCCACTTAAACGTGAATTCCGTTACCGAATCACCCACCATGTACTCGCGCCGCGTGGTAGAACTTGCCGCTTCAGGTACCCCGGTGATCTCAGGGCCCGGGCTGGGTGTGGACTCGGTATTTGGCGGGCTAGTGCCTACGCCCACAGACGCTAATGACGCCGCGTTGATCGCCGAACTATGGATGGGGGATGAACTGGAGAGGAACGCTGACGCATGGGAGATGCATCGGCACGCATTCCGTGCCCATATGGCCGGCAATCGTTTGGCTTATGCGCTCAGGGTCGCTGGATTAGTTGTCCGTTCACCTGAACTGCCGGCCTACACTCTCGAAGTCGAGGAACTCGACACGGCGACTGTTGCTGCA
>JBBPYK010000054.1:0-173189 GCA_038199985.1 Actinomycetales bacterium
CCACCGCCGGCGCGGTACCGGAAAGAAAGCAGGCCCGCCCGTTCATGATGATCACGTTCGGCGGGAATTTACCGCCACTGGGCCGAACTTGTTGTGGCTCACCGACATCACCGAGCATCCCACGGCTGAGGGCAAGCTGTACCTGTGCGCGGTCAAGGACGTCTACTCCAACAGGATTGTGGGCTACTCCATCGATTCGCGTATGAAAGCCGCCCTGGCCGTTGACGCGTTGAAGTCAGCGATCGGTCAACGCGACGCGCAAGGAACACTGATACACAGCGACAGAGGATCTCAATTCCGGTCAAAGAAGTACGTATCCCTGATCAGCTCAGCGGGTTTGCAAGGCTCTATGGGGCGGGTTGGGGCATGTGCAGATAACGCCGCCATGGAAAGTTTCTTCTCGCTGCTGCAAAAGAACGTGCTGAACCAAAAACGGTGGGAAACCCGGGAAGAACTACGTCTGGCCATCGTGGTCTGGATCGAGAAAACCTACCACCGCCGACGCCGCCAACGACGGCTCGGCAAACTGACACCGATCGAGTTTGAGACAATTAACAGGACCACTCAAACGGTCCCCAAAATATCAACCCAAACTGTCAACTAAACTTGGGTCAGACCCCTGTGTCTCAGAGATCGACATGGTGTTTGCCTCCTCGACATGCTCAGGCAGCCCTTCGTGTTGAGATCGAAGACTGGTGGCTACATTGCACAAGTCCGCTGTGACAGTTGATCGTTGTGAGTAGATGACGTCGCATCAGTTGCAGCTAGAGGATTGTACTCACCGAGCTGAGTGATGTTTGTGCGCGCGTGACATGGACTAGGGAGTCCCAGCTCCATCGACGGATGCTGACGTTCACATTTACGTTGGCCTATGGTTTCCACTTCGTGGCTGCCCAAACTGAGGAACTCAATTATTTAAGCCTGCCGAGGTTAGATTGTAATGGGTCAGTTCCGTGCCGGTGGTCCCTTACTGGCGTTCAGATTTTCGTTAGGTTCGTGATCAGGCTGTGGCTCCTTCCAAGGTTTTTTAGGTTGATCCCTTGTATGTGAGCGTGTATCTCGCCCTCGCCATCCTGCAACGCACTCGACTGTTCTCCCAATTGCAGCGGTCGTCTACACCAACCATCTTCCAGCTGCACACATAAAAGGCCATCTTCGTCAACAGCGAATCAATCCTTCGTGGAACGATGTTCGTGGTTGCGGTGATCCTCATGTGAACAGTCCGCCTGATTTTCGACGACGACCTAGGCCGGGCTGAGGGCACGGAAAAGGCCCTAGGACTTAAGGTGCTAGAAATCGCGCACTGAGTTGTGCTGTTTAGGCTCATTGGCTGGCGGCATATCCGTCTAACAGCCTGATAGACGCCACTACTTCGAACCGGGTCCCGCCCCCTCGCGCTACGGAACTACGGGGCTGAAACGCACAACGGGCGGACACCGTCGACCACGAAGAAGTCGATGGTGTCCGCCCGTTATGGCGGGACTAGCTACACAATCAGTCGGTGGTGGAACCTGTTCCCTGGCCGATTGACGTCTGCTGTGAATCCGAACTTCCGGATTTAAGAGCCGCGAGTCGGGCTTCCACCTCAGTCTGCTCACCGAGATCTTCCAGGCTCTCAAACTGAGCGTCCAGACTGGATGCGTTCAGCTCTGCCTGCCCAAGCACGCGGGCCCCTTCACGGCGGATCTTTTCCTCGAAACGGCCGACCTCGGATGTGGGGCTCATGAAATCGAGGCTCTTGACAGCGTCTTGAACCTGAGTCTGCGCGTCCGCAGTGCGGGAACGGGCAACGAGTTCATCGCGCTTGCGGCTGAGCTCGTTGAGCTTCTCGTTCATCTTGTTGAGGCCGTCCTTGAGCTTTTCGACGATCTCCGTCTGCGACGCGATCGTTGGCTCTGCTCCTTTGGCCTCATTCTCTGACGCAATCTGCCGCTGGATGGCAACCTTTGCTAGATTGTCGAATTTTGCGGCATCTGTCGCGTCCCCGGTTGATCGGTATTCGTCGGCCTTGCGGGAGGCTGCGAGCGCTTTGTTACCCCATTTCCGGGCGTCTTCCTGATCCTCGTTGTAATCATCCTGGAGCATCCGCAGGTTTCCGATGGTCTGTGCGACAGCGCTCTCGGCCTCAGCGATGTTGTTGGAGTAGTCGCGGACCATCTGGTCGAGCATCTTCTGCGGATCCTCAGCCTGGTCCAGCACCGAGTTGATGTTTGCTTTGGCAAGTTGGGCGATGCGACCGAAAATTGACTGCTTTACCATTGGGTAGCCTTTCTGTGGTTCTGACTTTATTGACCTGATGAAAACTGTCGGGGCGCTTCCGTCGTTTAGAAGCTGCCGCCGGAGGAATCGAATCCGCCGAATCCGCCCCCGCCAAATCCTCCACCTCCGCCGAACATATCGCCGCCGCCCCCGCCACCGAACATGCCGCCCCCGCCGTCGCCGTCGAGAATCTGGCCGAGGAGGATCCCGCCCAGTAGCGCGCCGCCGAGCCCACCTCCACCACCACGACGTCGTCCGCCGTACATGCCACCACCGTATCCACCGGAGCTCATGCCAAAACCTTCCACGTCTTCCTGAGCACGCTGAGCAGCCTGCTGCGCGAGCGCGTTCGATTGTTGGGCGTGGGAGAGTGCCGCGACTGGATCGGTGGATTGGATCTGCATCGCGTAGTCGAGGTTGCGCTCGGCCTCGGCTAGCCGTGTACGGGCCTCGCTGCCTACTCCACCGCGACGAGCACGGATATAGTCAGATGTCCCCGAGATCTGAGCCTGGGCGGACATAAGCGAGTGCTGGAGCGATTCGCGTGCGCGGCGGGCTCTGTTCTGCTCATCGCTGATCCCAGTCAGCGACTCGTCGAGTTGACTGTGTGCATGCTCAACTCGCTGCAGAAGAGCATTGGGGTCGATCTTTCCCGACTGAACTTCATCGGATACGGTCTCCAGAGCAGACTGGACAACTGCAACTTGGCCGGTCAGCTCTGGATGTTGACCGCTCTGGATCATGGCTCGAGCCTGCTCCAGGTCCTGTGACGCTGCAGCGACTGCGTCCTTCATCTCCTGCCGTGCGGTAGCCAAGCCATCCGCAGTTTTCTGTACTGCTTCGATGAGGATGTCGGCTTGATGGGTGCTTTCCTCGGCCGCGCGAACAGCGAGCACCGCTGTTGCAGTGTCTCCGGCGTTGAGCTTCTCCTGTGCGTTCTGAGCAGCTGTCTCAACGAAGTCGAGTCGCTCAGCGGCCTCTTCCACATTGTCGTTGATCTGAGTCAGGGCAGAGTCCTCATACTCAAGGTGCAGTGCATGGAGAGTTGATTCAGCCTTGGCCAGACGGCCGCGAGTCTCGTTGGCCGCAGCAAGAGCAGAGCTGAGGGCTTCAGGGGCATTTCGCTCAAGCTCGCGCAGCTTGTCGAAGTCTTCTTTGTGTTCCTGGAGCGAACTGCTGACAGACTCACAACGGCGGATGATGTCGCCGAGCCAGGTACGCTGCTCCTCCTCAGTATCAGGAATAGTGTCATCCAGCTGCTGCTGTAGTTTGAAGGACTCCATCATGTGGTTCTTCGCTGCGGCAATGTCGTCGGCGAAGGGCTTGACTGTTTCTTGGCCGTACTGTGCCTCCGCGAAGCCGAGTTCCTGCTCACTGGATTTGATGGCATTGTCTGCGCCGATGAGGAGGCTGCCTGCCCGGAGCCTAAGATCCTTAACGGACAATGCGTCCAGTGGATCGATCGGTGCACCGTCTTGGCCTCGCTGGATCCTGTATTCCGGACCGGAGCTCTTGCGCTTGACGGAGCGGTTGTAGAAGTAGAACCCGGCGATGCCAATCACTACCAGCGCTCCCACGAGTAGCACTGGCCCAAAGAACGAACCCCCTGAGGACGGAGTGCCATCACCACCGTCAGCTATGTCCGCCAGGGCCGACGTTGCGCCGGTTGCGGCCGCAGCCCACTCCTCTGACGAGATCGATTCCTGCCCGAGCAGGGGATCGAGAGCGGACTGCTTGATGTTATCGCGCTGTTCTGGGGTGATGTTTCCAGCGTTACTGGTTCCGATCTCTAATTGACGGTCTTCCACCGCTACGGCCAGAAGCGCTTCTTCGGACCCCAGATCATTCAGCTCCGCGGTTTGATCCACCCAGGCCTCGGCGCCACCCGAATCAGTAAACGTATCTATATAGGACACATACAGCGTGTACCCCGAGTCTTGCTGCAGCTGCGCAATGGCTGATTCGACGGAGCCCAAAGTGCCGCCGAGCGCGTCGACATCGTCAACGACAAACTGCCCGGGCGGAAACTCCACTGGTGGCTCGGCTTGGGCGGCAGCCGCGGGTAAGCTCAAAAGCAGTCCCAGACCCACCGCAGTTGCCCACCGTGTCGTCATTGATCGCATGTAGAATCCTTCAGCGTTGTGGGGCGGGGAACAGTTTAGAGTCTATGGCTAGGCGCCAGTGCCAGTCCACCGCTTAGCTACCCTCACAACGCCGTTCTCATGCATAGCGTTCCTGGTCTTGGAGCGTCATCGGCGCCATTTGATGGCGACATTGAATTATGGGGCGAGCATCCAGCGAAGTCCCAGCTTTCCTTCGCGCGCCCACCAGCTATCGATGGCAGACTGGCTCGCAGAACAGTGAAAGGAATACAGGCATGACAGAGAACGACGGCGATACTGGCTGGAACTCCAGATCCACCGATGACGGTGCAGCTTTCCACGGCGAGTCGGGCAGAAGCCAGGTCCCGCCTCGTCCGCAGCTTCCGCCGGCTTCTGCAGACGGCTCCGATAGCAGCTCTCCACGTCCAGTGGATTATCGCTCAGAGCCCGATCAGTTTGGCTCGCAGGCCTCAGCAGCGCCGCCAGCTGCTGTCTCGCAGCGGCATCCGGTGAAGGGGCGGGCCCGGTTCGGAGCCGGGACTCTCGTTGTCGGGATGATCGTGGCAGGGTTGGCGGGCGGTGGGGTGGCCATTGGTTATGATTTGTCCACGGATGGCCAGCAGACTGTGCCCGTCGCCAGAGGCGGGCAGGAGTCCGTGGTCATCAACGACCCCAACAACGTGACACCTGTGACGGCAGCGGCAAAGAAGGCCGCGCCGAGCGTGGTCACCATCTCAGCCATGGGGCAAAGTTCTGGAGGCTCAGGGTCGGGAATCATTCTCGATCGAGAAGGTCACATCCTGACCAATAATCACGTGGCTACCGTCGGTGGACAGGTCAATGACGCCAAAATTGAGGTCAGACTCAGCAACGGCTCGGTCCACTCTGCCAAACTTATTGGCCTCGACCCTCTTTCGGACCTGGCTGTGCTGAAAATCGATGCACCGGATCTGGTCCCTGCCGCCATTGGCAACTCAGATGAGCTCAATGTCGGGGACACTGCAGTTGCTATCGGAGCGCCATTAGGACTCAGCGGTACGGTCACGGATGGCATAGTCTCAACTGTGGATCGCACCATTTCTGTAGCCTCCTCCGCGGTTCCAAAGGATCAGTCGGACACCACCGAGGGGGAGGGCGACGGCGGTGATTGGCGCTTCGCTCCACCAGAGGGCAGCAAAGATCAGCAGCCAGCGGAACAGGGCACCATCTTGCTCAACGTCATCCAGACTGACGCTGCGATCAACCATGGCAATTCCGGTGGCGCACTGGTGAACTCGGAGGGCGAGGTTATTGGCGTCAACGTCGCGATTGCTGGCGCCGACGAAAATAGCGGCAATATCGGCGTCGGGTTCTCTATCCCGATCAACTATGCGCACCGCGTGGCTGAGGAATTGATCGGTAACGGAGAGGCGACGCATGGTCGTCTCGGGGTAACAGTCCGTCCGCATCCCGCTCAGGGAGCGGGCGAGCAGACGACGTTCTCTGTTGGCGCGCAGATCGGGGAAGTGACGCCGGATTCCCCCGCTGCAAAGGCAGGGTTGAAGTCAGGTGACGTTGTTACCGCGTTCGATGGCGAGAGTATTGAAGATGCTAGAGAGCTGACCGCAGTTGTCCGCGAACAGGCTGCGGACTCAACCGTGTCGTTGACATTCACCCGCGATGGTCAAGCAGAGACCGTTGACATCACTGTCGGCTCTCTGAACAACGGCTGACTTGGATCGCGTGCTCCCAAACTGTCGGTCTGGGCGCCTCCGGGGACGTCATTGTGGTTAGCTAGGAGTAAGACCTGCTGGTCGAACCAGCGACGACAGCGCGAAAGGCAATAATGCATACGGCAGCAGAGGAACCGTTGAATATCGTGGTTCTGGTCAAACACGTGCCGGACGCACAGTTTGATCGCCACTTGACTGGCGAGAACCATACGGTGGACCGGTCCGAGAGCATCCTGTCGGAGCTCGATGAGTACGCGTTGGAGGCTGCGCTTCAGCTCGTGGAGGCTGCCTCGGGAGATGCCTCGGTGCATAAGGTCACGGCTCTTACCATGGGTCCGGACGCTGCGGTCAATGCGGTTAAGAAGTCGTTGCAGATCGGAGCGCATGAAGGGGTCCATCTGAACGATCCTGCTCTCGCGGGCTCCGATGCGGCCGGGACATCTCTTGCCCTGGCGGCGGCAGTGCGCCACATTGGCGGCGACGACGGTGTGGATCTCGTCATCACTGGAATGGCCTCGACGGAAGGGGAAACGTCCCTGGTTCCCGCACAGCTGGCGGAGCGCCTCGATTTGCCTCAGGTCACGTTCGTGTCCGCGGTTGAACTTAGCTACGACGGCGAGGCTCCTGTTCTTCACGCGCAGCGCGAAGGTGCCACTCACGCGGACACGATCGAGTCCTCGCTACCAGCGCTTGTATCAGTAACAGACCAGATCAACGAGCCCCGCTATCCCAATTTCAAGGGGATCATGGCGGCAAAGAAGAAGCCCTTGCACACGTTGTCTTTGGCAGATATCGGGGTCCATGAATCTGCCGTGGGCGCCACGGGTGCTTGGACAACCGTTGACGCAGCGGATCCGCGGCCTCCCCGCGGTCAGGGCGTCGTTATCACAGACGAAGGCGACGCTGGAGTTCAGTTGGTTGACTTCTTGACCACGCAGAAACTGCTCTAATAACCCTCCCCATCACCGGCCGTCCGGTCCGGAGTATCGACGTAAAGGAGTACGGAGCATGGCGTCCGTCCTGGTATATCTTGATCACCCCGTTGTTCCTCTGGCCAAAGCCAGTCGGGAACTGCTGACCATTGCTGCGACCATAGGTGAGCCGGCTGTCGCTGTCGGTGTTGATGCACTGGAGGACGGCGTTGCCCAGGCGCTAGGGGAGTACGGGGTGCAGCAGATCTATGTTCCGGAGAACTCTGATCTGGACAAGTATCTCATTGCTCCCAAGGCGGTCTTCTTGGCCGATGTGGTACACCAAACATCGCCGTCAGCCGTTCTCTTGGACAACGGGTTTGAAAGCAAAGAAATCGCGGGTCGACTCGGAGTTAAACTGTCCTCAGGCGTCATTACTGACGTTGTGAGTGTCGGGGAGGACCTCACTGTTACGAAGTTGGATCTGGCCGGCTCATATACCGTCGCGGCGAGAGTAACTCATGGAATCCCTGTACTGACCGTTAAACCCAATAGTGCTGAACCGCGAACAGTATCGAAGCCGATTGTGCCGGAACAGGTGAAGGTCGGGGCCGTGGATGTCAGTGCAGTCAGCGCGGCCAGGATCACTGGCCGCCAGGACAAGAAAGCCAGTACACGTCCGTCGTTGACCGAGGCACGGGTTATTGTATCCGGCGGCCGCGGCACCAATGGTGATTTCAGTGCGGTCGAAGCCCTCGCTGATGCTCTGGGTGGTGCTGTAGGGGCCTCCCGTGCTGCCACGGATGCGGGATGGATTGAGCATTCAGCTCAGGTAGGACAGACGGGTCAGACAGTCTCCCCGCAGTTGTATATCTCTGCGGGGATCTCGGGTGCCATCCAGCAGAAAGCCGGGATGCAGACCTCGAAGGTCATCGTTGCTGTCAATAAGGATGCAGACTCGCCCATTTTTGAGATCGCTGATTTTGGCATTATTGGGGACCTGTTCAAAGTCCTGCCGCAGGCTACGGAAGAGATCCAGAAGCGGCAGAGCTAGAGTGTCGGTCACACAGACTCCGGCGGGAGACGGAGTACATCCGCGTCGTGTGCTCTGTTTCGGAGCTCATCCAGACGATATCGATTTTGGGGCCGCTGGCACTGTAGCTGGTTGGGCGGCGGCCGGTGCGGTCGTGACTTACTGCATCATGACCAGTGGAGACGCCGGTGGGTTCGACGACGCCCACAGGCCAGACATAGTGGACATGCGTAGCGCAGAGCAAGAGGCAGCGGCGTCACTTGTGGGTGTCCAGGACATCCGCTGGCTGGGTTATCGAGATGGCTATCTTCAGGCGGATCATGAGTTGATTTGCGACGTTGTCCGGGTCATGCGCGAGGTCCGCCCGGATGTCGTGGTAGCTATGCACCCTGAACGTAGCTGGGACCGGTTGCAGAAGAGCCATCCCGATCATTTGGCGTGTGGGGAGGCGGTAACTCGTGCGGTATACCCGGCTGTGGAGAACCCCTTTGCCTATCCGGAGCTTGCGGAAGCGGGGTTGGAGGCGTTCAAGGTTGCCTGGTTGTGGTTCTACGGGGCGCCCCTAGAGCGTGAGAACCACTTCGTGGATATTTCGTCTCACGTTGATGAAAAGCTCGCCGCTATTCGTATCCACTCGAGTCAGCACCCTGACCCGTCGGCAATGGAGTCCACGGTGCGGTCCATCTTGCAGGGAAATTCGGTTCGCGGAGGTCTCAGAGAAGGCAGTAGCGCCGAGGCGTTTCACGTAGTTGGCGTGAACACCCCGGCAACTTTTGCGGGCTTCTAGGTTTCCTTAGCTCTCCAGTGGGATCGAGGCCACGATGGGCATTGTTGGTGTCTTCGATCCGCCTTCCGGTTCGATGGTGATAGCCAGAGCAGAATAAGGGGCGAGGTCTGTGACAGCCGTGGGCTTGCCATTGGCTACATCCTCACCGGTCATCGTGCCCGCCGGAACGGGCGCCGTCCCATCGGCCGGGATGCGCCACATCTGGTACACCTTCCCCTTGGGGGGTGCAGGGACGTCGCGCATGGATACCACGGCGGCATCTGAGGATTCTGAAACACTGATCTCGGCGGATCCGCCGGCAACATCGAGAGTGCGCTGCTGCATATCCGTGGCTGTCATGATCTGATCAGTGAGCGAAGTTGGCTCCATGTTCTGGGCAACGGTAACTCCGGCGATGACAACAGCGACGGCAGCGGCGGCTGACACTATCCACTTTGTGGGTGTGAACTTCTTTTTCCGGTTCTCCCTGTGCTGGGCAATATCCGAAACTCCAGCGGTCCGATTGGCAGAGTTACCCTCGGTTTCCTGAGCCTCCGTGACGGCCGGCAACTCCTTCATGATGGCACTGAGAAGGTCAGCTGGAGGTTCGGCTTCAAAATTGCCGTAGACATCCGATAGTGTCTGCCGTGTCGTGGCCACGCGGGCTTGAAATTCGTCTCTGGCGCTCGGGGTCGCTCCGGAAACGTGAGCGTCAATTTCGGCGAGCTCGCCGTCCGGCAGTGCATCGAGTGCATACAACTCCGCCCATTCCAGTAGGAGGTTGTTGTTCAGATCCTGTGTAAGGCTCTCACCAAACTGATTATTCATTGCGTTCTGCATCTCAATTCACCTCCAGACAGTTTTTCAGCCGAATTAGTCCATCCCGAATTCGAGATTTGATGGTTGGTACCGCGGCACCGAGTTTTTCTGCCACTTCCCGGTACGTTAAACCGCCGTAGTAGGCCATCCGAACCGATTCCTCCTGGGTTTCGGTCAAAGTTTCAAGGCACGTCACCACAGCTTCTGCCTCCAGTAGTTGTTCCACCGTCTCTGCTACGTCATCGCGATCAGGGACTTGCATCGCGGCACCGTACCGTGCCTCGCGTTCCGTTGCGCTCTGTTGTGATCGAACCTTGTCCACAGCACGCCGATGAGCGAGAGTCATGAGCCAGGCCAACGGTGTTCCGCTAGCCTGACTGTATTTGCCTGCGGAATTCCAAACCTGCAGATACACTTCCTGAGTTGCATCCCTGCTCAGCTCAGCATCTACAAGCACGCGGCGCGCCATACCGTAAACGCGCTTCGAGGTTTGTTCATAGAATTGCGCGAAGGCAGCTTGGTCACCGTGAGAGACGCGATCGAGCAGACCAACGAGAAGACTCTGGTCAACTGGCTCACCTCCCTTCCGCGCTGAACCGCCATCTGCCGCGGACGTTTGACTACTCATCGGCTTTTCCATAGATCTCCAGCATAGGGCTCCTGAAGTGTCCGCGCGTTGTACCCCTTATTCGGTGTCGTGGACGTTTTGGATGGGTCAAGGCCTCTAGGCGTCAGCGTGGTGATTCAGCTACTGCTATGAGCGTATTGGCGTTGAGCACGTAATCGTCGCCTAGTTCCCGATACAGTTGCGCTCGGATATCACTTCTGGTCCCGGGATTCTCAGGAAGTTGATGGGCGTACCAGGTTCCCTCCACGAGAGACCAAGCGAGGTCAGCGCTCAACGGAACCGATAGCTCTGTCGGAGCAACTTCAACGCTTGTAAGTCCGAGTCTGACCAGCCATTTCTGGAGTTCTTCGGGCGTGTCCGTTCGTCGCGCGTTCTTGGCCACGAGAGAAGCGTGCTCAGCTGACTTTGGTTGGTGATGGGCACAAATGCCGGTAAGCACTTCAGTGAATTCGGTATGTGCATCACTGGCCCAGACTGATACTGCAAACCGACCTCCGGGATTGAGAAGGGTGGCGAGCTGGCTGCCAGCTGCGTCTATATCTGGAACGGTAAGAAGCTCATAGGAAGCTACAATCGCGTCGTATGAGCGTTCGTTGGCCCAAGTAAGCGGATCGCCTTGGAGCAGGTTCAGCTGCCCCAAGTCGAGCGCAGTTCCTTTTCGACGGGCGACCTCGAGCATGGCAGCAGAGGGATCGATGGCGTCTACCACGCCGATTTTGCCTACGGTCTGGGCTGCCGGGACAGCGCTGGCGCCAGTCCGACAAAAAGCGTCAAGTACGTGCTCGTCGGCCTGCAAACGGGCGGCGGCCACGACGGCGTTTCCCACGGGGTTCCATAGTGCGGGGGCCAGAGCATCAAATTGCTCCGCGTCTTCGCTGGGGGTCCTGCCGAGTTCTGACACTACGGGTTCTCCTTGTTGGTTAAACTACGTTTTTAGAGTTTTGCGCCTTCGAAGCCGTGCTGTCGCCATCCCTCGTAGACAGCGATGGAGGCTGAGTTGGCAAGGTTCAGGGATCTCAGAGTGGGAAGCATGGGGAGTCTGACACGAGCCGTGACCTCCGGTGCGTTCTTGACGTCTTCCGGTAGGCCTGTGGATTCGCGTCCAAACAAAAGGACATCGCCGGGCTCGTACCGGACGTCTACATGGGTTTTGTCGCCGTCAGAGGTGAATGCGTAAACGTTTCGAGGGGTGAGCGCCTGCCATGCGTCCTCGAGTGATGAATGGACCCGCAGGACAGCGAGATCATGGTAATCGAGCCCGGCTCGACGAAGTTTGGAATCTTCGAGACTGAACCCCAGCGGTTCCACCAGATGTAACTCCGAGCCGGTGATGGCGGCCAGACGTATGGCGTTTCCGGTATTGCCGGGGATCTCGGGAGTCAGGAAGAGGATGCGGAACACCTGCCCATTCTAGGCCCACTACCGGTCTCGTTTGAGCGAGTTCAGGTGGTGGCTTCGAGTAAACGCGCGAGCACCGGCAGTTGAACAACGTTTGGTTGTGGGCCAGCTGACATGAACTGGCGTAATTGCCTACTCAGAGTGCCTGCGTTGACGGCATGCACTGGTGCGAATGCTGAACGGTCTGCGCTGGGCGGGTAGTCAATAACGGGTTCGAATGGGTTGCCCTTGAGGTTGTGTAACACGAGCCATCCAGAGACGTGGCAGCCGGGAAGTAGCTCCTGAACAGATCTGACGGTCTCCCGTAGCGCGGGGCCACCCGCACTTCGACCCTTGTGGAGCAGCCTGCCTCCGTCCCACCGATATGCAGGCGCTGAAGCGATAAGGGATGCAACGACGGCAACTCTATAGCCACCCAACAGGATGGACCCCGCTTCTGTGCCGTTCTGGAATTGAACACCGTTGATCAGGCGGCCAGCAGGATAATCCTTCAAGATTGTTGATTCCAGCAGTTGTGCTGTTCGTTCCTCGGCGTCGTATGTAGCGAGTTTGGTGGAGCTGAGCCGTGCCAGCATGCTAGGACGTCGAGGTGCTGAGTGCGACTGCTGCCCCGCCACCACCAGCGGCACTATCGGTGGCGTGTTTGGGTCAAAGGGCGGACGAAAAGTGGGGGTCGTGCTGAAGACACGGGCTTCGGGCCGCGTCGGCGACCTTGTAGCCTGTGTCTTGCCAGGGCGTGTTGGAGTCGCTTGTGGTGCGGACTGGTTGCTGGACTTGTGGTCGAACGTTTGCTTCAGCGAACTGTCCGTGAGTAACCGGTAGGCCTCGGAAACCTCGTGGAATTCTGGTGCGCTGCCGCCCTGATCTGGGTGTGTGGCACGTGCCTTCCGGCGGTAGGCTTTTCGGATCTGTTCGACCGTCGCGTCGGCTGGCACGCCAAGGACCGAGTAGGGATCCGACTCGGTTTGGCTCACCGACAACATCCTGACTTGAGTTGAAAAAGGGAACGGTCAATAGTGCGGAGACCATCGTACAAGATCAAGCCGTGACTAACGGATCTCCGCAGCCTGGTATCCGTGGATCCACCGGACAACCAACCCAGGGCCTTCCGGATGGTGAAGGCGCGTGCGGCCCACGCGGCACGGATGTGGCTCCGGTGGTGTTCCCGCGCCGTGGTTTCTGCCAACAATGGGTTCATGACTTTATCTAAGCAGTGGTATGCCAACCAGGCAGCCCGATCCTTCCGCACATCGCCCGCGCCTCGAGAGGTGCTGGCCTTTCATCAGGCCGTACCCGGATACAGCCCCACCCGGCTGAAGGAGAGCCCGGAGCTTGCAGCTGACCTCGGAGTCGCGAAGGTCTTCGTCAAGGAGGAGTCTGAACGTTTCGGTCTGCCCGCTTTCAAGATGGTGGGAGTGCTGTGGTCTATTTACCGGGCACTGTCAGCGCGGACTGGCGAAGTAGGACGAACCTGGTCTTTCGATGAACTGGCGGACACGTTCGGCGGCAAGCTGGCGCTCTACTGTGCCACCGACGGCAACCACGGACGTGCGGTTGCGCATACGGCGGCGTTGTTCGGACTGTCGGCGCACGTCTTTGTCCCCTCAACCATCAGCGAGGCGGCCAAGAACGGCATCCGCGGCGAGGGCGCGGAACTCACCGAGGTCCAGGCCCCGTACGACGACGTCGTCCCGCGCGCTGACGCTGCGGCCGCGGCCGACCCGGATGGGCAGCTGGTTCAGGACACCGCGTGGGAGGGCTATGAGCAGATTCCAGCGTGGATTGTTGAGGGCTACTCCACCATTTTTCGTGAACTGGACACCCAACTTGAGGACGCTGGTGTGACCTGCCCCGACGTCGTCGTCACTCCCTGTGGAGTGGGGTCGCTGCTCCAGGCCACCGTGGCGCACTACCGCGGTGACGATCGGCCGGTGGACAGCCTGCGTCCGTCTCTGTTGAGCGCGGAACCGCTCGACGCCGGTTGTCTCGTCGAGTCGCTGAACGCTGGCGGACGGGTATCGGTGGAGACGGGAAGCACCCACATGGCTGGGCTGAACTGCGGCACCGTTTCCACGATCGCGTGGCCGCTCCTGAGCGGAGGCGTCGACGCCGCAGTCCTGGTGCCCGAGAACGAGGACATCGCCGCCGTAAACCGTCTGGACGAGCTTGGTTTCGACTCCGGTCCCTGCGGTGCCGCCTCGCTCGCGGGAGTGCATGTTGCCTTCGCCAATGCAGAACTGCGGGAGTCCATGGGCGTTTCCGAAGATTCCGTCGTCGTGCTGCTCAGCACAGAGAGCCGGGAGGCAAACCCGCTGGATTAGCCCTTAGCCGGGTAGCCTCCGGATCAGTAGTTGGCGCGGCTGTAACGCAGCAGAAGTTCGCCACCCGAGACGAGCACATGATTCAGGGTCAGGGCCTGCAGCTCGTGCTCCGGGCCGGATACAATCCGGGGGGCACTGCCGCCAGCCAGTGACGGGCTGAAAGTCAGGCACAGCTCATCCACCCGGCCAGCGGACTGAAACGCGCCGAACACTCCAGGCCCGCCCTCGCACAACAGCCGGGTGAAGCCCCGGTCAGCCAACTCAGCTAGCCCCGCCTCGACGTCAAGTTCATCCGCGCCAACAACGACGACGTCGGCCACTTCCCCTATCTGGTGTCGTGACTCCAACGAAGCTTTTTCAGTGGTCAGGACCAGGGGCCGGACCGGGCTGCGGGAGAATATTTCAGCATTGGATTCAATATCGAGAGAACCTGAAATGATCACGAGAGCCGGATGCGCAGACAGGCCATGGTCCAATCGCCATTGCTGCCCCTGCGCATTCAAGAGCTCACCGGCATAGCCCTCGGCGCGGACGGTTCCAGCACCCACAATTACGGCATCCGTGAGCCGGCGCAGGAGGCCAAAGACCTTCTTGTCCGCAGGACCGCCCAATCCGCCCGAAACGCCCTGATGGTTGGCCGCGCCGTCGGCCGTGGCCACGAAGTTGAAGCGAGCACAGGTCTTATACGGGTCTGAATAGGCGTAAGCCGCTAGCAACTGCGCATCGTCCAGAGCTCCAGTAGGGTCCGGATACACGGCGGCGATCACGGTGTGGGCCTGTTCGTGTCGCCCATATTGTGCTCCAGATACGATGGTTGGCGCCAGCCGAGGGCCGTCTCTGTGAAGTCGATAGTCGAACGCGAGGCGCCGACGTCGTGCATCCTCACAATCCGGGCACCACCGAGGATGCACATCACCGCCGCGGCGAGCGAACCCTCCAACCGGTCCGCCTTTGGCTGGCCTAGAGTCTCACCAATGAAGTCCTTGTTCGATACTGCCGCGAGCGCCGGGTAACCCAGCGCCGCAATCTCATGGAATCGGCGCGTCAACTCGAGCGAGTGCAGTGTGTTCTTGTTCAGATCGTGTCCAGGGTCGATGATGATGTTCTCCGGCGCAACCCCCAGATCAAGCGCAGCATTGACTCGGTCCTGCAGGAATTCCGCAACTTCTGCGACCACATCCCCGTAACGAGGCCGGGGGTAAACGGTGCGCGGAGCGGCAAGGCTATGAGTGATCACCAGATGCACCCCGGTATCCGCAACAACTCGGGCAAGATCCAGGTTCTGCAGACCCGTTGTGTCGTTGATGACATCCGCGCCAGCATCGATGGCCCGCTGAGCAACATAAGGGTCAAACGTATCGGCGGAAATCACGACGTCGGCGGCGTTCCGCACCGCTGCTATGACCGGCACGATCCGCTCCGCTTCGTCTTTCGGCGACAGCGTGGGGCCAGGGGCAAAGGGTACGCCCCCAATGTCTACCCAATCAGCGCCGTCGTCCACGGCCTTCAGCGCCGCGTCCACAGCAGCTGGCAGACCGAAAGTCGTCCCGGCGTCATAAAAAGAATTTGGCGTGCGGTTGATAATCGCCATCAGTGCAACGCGCGATGAGAAATCAATCGTGCGAGCGCTGAACTGATGTACCGGGTGCAGCAGTTCAGGCATGAACGCACCAGGCTGGCCAGCGTTGACAAGAGGGATATTAGTCACAGGACCATTCATACCAGTAGCGAACATCGTCCAGACTCTTTTTGTGACTGCACGAGGGCACCGCGATAGAATGATTCACGTGCCCGTGTATTTGGATCACGCGGCGACCACGCCTATTACGGGCACCGCGCTCGCCGCACTCACCCAACACCTCAGCCGTAGCGGCAACCCATCATCGCTGCACGGCTCGGGCCGTCGTGCCCGGATTGCTGTCGAGGAGTCTCGGGAGAAGATTGCGATCGCAGGTGGGGCTCACCGTTCCGAGGTCATTTTCACCTCGGGCGGTACCGAAGCCAACAACTTGGCAGTCAAAGGGCTCTACTGGGCGCGTAGTGCAGGGAACCCTGCTAGACGACGGATTCTGTGTTCGTCGGTGGAACACTATGCCGTACAGGACGCGGTCGAGTGGCTGGCGTCCCACGAAGGCGCCGACGTCACCTGGTTGCCGGTTGACGCAAACGGAGTGGTCAGCATGGAAGCTCTTGAACAAGAGATAGAGGCCGACCCCACAAACGTTGCCCTCGTTACTATCATGTGGGCTAATAACGAGGTTGGCACAGTGCAGCCCATCCACGACGCAGTCGAGTTGGCGCATCGGCATGGAATACCGGTTCACTCCGACGCCGTTCAAGCTTTTGGCTCGATCCCCTTAGGTTTCGCGGATTCCAAGTTGGATACAATGGCCGTTAGTGCCCACAAGATCGGCGGGCCCGTTGGCGTTGGTGCCCTATTTGTCGGCCGTTCGGTAACACTGACGCCCACACAGCACGGTGGGGGACAGGAGCGCGATGTGCGCTCCGGAACGCTTGACACTGCCGGGATTGCCGCTTTCGCTGCCGCCTCTGAATCAGCGAGTTTGAACCTCGCTCAGGAGGTCGGCAGGCTGGCGGAACTGCGCGATAGCCTGATATCAGCAGTTCAGCGAGCGGTCCCGGAGGCCGTTTTGCGCGGACCATGGGAGCCCGGCGACCACACGAAACGGCTGCCGGGGAACGCTCATTTCACCTTCCCTGGGTGCGAGGGAGATTCGGTGTTGTTCCTTCTGGACATGGCTGGCGTGGAATCATCAACAGGATCGGCGTGCACTGCCGGAGTTCCCCGGCCGTCGCACGTTCTGCTGGCCATGGGGCTCACCGACTCGGAAGCCCGCGGTGCGCAGCGATTCAGCCTCGGGCATACTTCGACGTCCTCGGACGTTGACGCTCTGGTGGCCGTACTTCCGGGCGTCTTCGCCAGCGCGCGAAAGGCAGGAATGGCAGGACACGTGAGCACCATCCAAACAGCAGGAACAATCAGCCGCGCGGGCAACGTCTCAGGAACCACGCGGCAGGGAGAAAAATGAAAGTACTGGCAGCAATGAGCGGCGGAGTGGACTCCGCGGTGGCCGCAGCCCGAGCCGTAGATGCTGGACATGACGTTGTCGGTGTTCATCTTGCACTGAGCCGCATGCCCGGAACTCTGCGAACCGGGAGCCGAGGCTGCTG
The DNA here is from genome assembly GCA_038199985.1 of Actinomycetales bacterium. GTDB lineage: Bacteria > Actinomycetota > Actinomycetes > Actinomycetales > Micrococcaceae > Arthrobacter_J. The sequence goes on from JBBPYK010000054.1 coordinate 17,142, forward strand.
CACCATCGAGGACTCCTCCGATGCCTGGCGGGCCTGTGAAAAATTGGGTATCCCGTATTACGTCTGGGATTTTTCCGAGCGTTTCAAGGAAGACGTTGTCGATGACTTCATCGCTGAGTACGCAGCGGGCCGCACACCCAACCCCTGCATGCGCTGCAACGAACGCATCAAGTTCGCTGCACTTTTGGAGAAGGCTCTCGCCCTAGGTTTTGACGCGGTGTGTACGGGCCACTATGCGAAGGTCTTCGAGAATGCTGACGGGGACCCAGAGCTACACCGTGCTGCGGACTGGGCCAAGGACCAGTCGTACGTTCTGGGAGTCCTCACCCATGAGCAGCTGAAGCACTCCATGTTCCCGCTGGCCGAGACACCTTCCAAGGCCGAAGTACGTGCCGAGGCCGAACGGCGAGGTCTTTCGGTAGCGAAGAAACCCGATAGCCACGACATCTGCTTCATTCCCGACGGCGACACCCGGGGCTGGCTCGAGGAACGTATCGAGATGAGTGAGGGCGACATCGTCGACGCCGACGGCGCCGCTATTGGACGGCACGGTGGAGCGAATGCATTCACCGTGGGCCAGCGCAAAGGACTCCAGCTGGGGCGTCCGGCGGCTGACGGCAAGCCACGGTTCGTGCTAGAGATCCGGCCCAAGGAAAACAAGGTGGTCGTCGGTCCGGAAAGAATGTTGGCGGTGGACCGCATGAAGGGAATCAAGGTTTCCTGGTGTGGCAAGCCGATCGCCGAAGTGGAAAGTGGTAGCGAGTTTGATTGTACGGCGCAGGTTCGGGCCCACGGCGATCCTGTGGACGCGCGCGCCAGGGTGATACCTGGTGAGGACGGCTTCCCGTTGCTCGTCGTCGACCTACTCGAACCAATGAGAGGGGTGGCCCCCGGCCAGACCGTGGTCCTTTACCAAGGCACACGTGTACTTGGACAGGCGACTCTGGACTCTGCCCGATCAACCGAACGTCCCGAATTGGTGGATCAGCGCCCTGAAGTGAGCCGCTCCGAATATTAACTTCATGTTGCAACTTGGCTAAGGGACGCTCTGCCGCGTCGCAGAAGCCGATTGTTCGGTACCATCGAGTCATCATCCACAGTGCGCTGCATCACATTCAGCGCCTGCGTCGAACTCGTTGAAGAGGAAAACCACAGATGGCAAGAATGAGTAAAGGCTTTCGGTGCGCAGCGGCAGTAACCGCGCTGAGCGCCCTGGCCCTGACAGCGTGTACCGGACCGGCAGATGAAGGCAGCGGCGAAGGCTCTGACAGCAAGAAGCTGATAGTTGGTACCACGGACAAAGTTGTGTCCCTGGATCCGGCAGCCGCCTACGACAACGGGTCCATGGTTGTCATGACCCAGATCTATCCGTTCCTGCTGAGCTCCGAGCCAGGCAGCGCGGAACCAGAACCCGATATGGCGGAGTCTGCAGAATTCACCTCGCCCACCGAGTACACGGTCAAGCTCAAGGAGGGCCTCAAATGGGCCAACGGGAACGAGCTGACGTCCTCGGACGTCAAATTCAGCTTCGACCGTATGGTGAAAATTGCGGATCCAGAAGGTCCCTCGTCTCTTTTGGCGAACCTTGACAGCGTCGATGCTCCCGATGACACCACGGTGGTCTTCAACCTCAAAGCGGGTAATGACCAAACCTGGCCCGGCGTCCTCACGACCTCGGCTGGGCCGATCGTCGACGAGGAAGTCCTCTCGGCCACCGAAGTCACCCCTGACCAGGAAATCGTGGACGCTGAGGCCACCGCGGGGCCCTACAAGATCAAGAGCTACACCAAGAATGAGCTCATCAGCTATGAGGCCTACGAAGACTATAAGGGCATCCTAGATGCACCGAAAATGGACAACGTGGACATGAAGTACTACGCGGACTCCAACAACCTCAAACTCGACGTTCAACAGGGCAACATAGACGTCGCTTATCGGTCGCTGTCCGCCACGGACGTGGAAGACCTGGAAAAGGACGACAACGTTCAGGTCGTCAAGGGCCCCGGTGGCGAGCTGCGCTATATTGTCTTCAACTTCGACACGATGCCATTCGGCGCAAAAGCGGAGAACGCAGATGCGAAAAAGTCGCTGGCCGTGCGTCAGGCCATGGCCCACGCACTTGATCGCGAAGCCATCGCGGAACAGGTCTACAAGGGAACCTTTGCCCCGGCCTATTCCTACGTACCGACGGGCCTTCCGGGAGCCATCGAGCCGCTCAAGGAAATGTATGGCGACGGCAGCGGCGGACCGGACGTGGCCAAGGCTAAGTCCACGCTGGAGGATGCAGGCATTAAAACGCCCGTAGCCCTCAACCTGCAGTACAACGGAGACCACTACGGCCCCTCTTCAGGAGACGAGTACGCCATGGTGAAATCACAGCTCGAAAAAGAAGGCCTCTTTAAGGTCAACCTGCAGTCAACCGAATGGGTGCAGTACTCCGAACAGCGCACGCAGGACGTCTACCCGATGTACCAGCTGGGCTGGTTCCCGGACTACTCCGATGCTGATAACTATCTCAGTCCGTTCTTCGCACCGGGCAACTTCCTCGCGAACCACTACGAGGACAAGGGAGTCACCGAGTTAATCACTGAGCAGCGGGTAACCACCGACGAAGACGAGCGCGCAGACCTAATTGGGCAGATCCAGACGGAAGTGGCCAAAGATCTCTCCACGCTGCCCCTGCTTCAGGGCAGTAGCCTTGCGGTCGCAGGCAAGGACGTCAAGGGAGTCCAAGACACTCTTGATGCTTCCTACAAGTTCCGTCTTGCAGTGATCTCAAAGTAAAATAGAACGGCTTCGGCCGATGAAGGGGCGGGGCAATCATGCGTGGTTGCCCCGCCCACCCATGTGGTAGAGCCGGTTCCGTCGTCTGGTCTCGGCGGGCAGCAGCCAAGCTCCGAAACAGTTTAGGTAAACATGACGTCAATGATCGATACCCCCGAGGGGCAGACTATGGAGTCTGCCGCCACACCGGAAAAGCCAAAAAAACAGGGGCTTGGACTGGGGCGCTACATCCTCATCCGGTTCTTTCTGATATTTCCCACTATCTTCATTCTGGTGACGCTGGTTTTTTTCCTGATGAGGATCACTGGTGACCCCATCACGGCTGCGCTTGCGGGACGGCTTCCGCCTGATGCGCTGGCGGAGAGAATAGCGGCTGCTGGCTACGACCGACCAATTATCGTTCAGTACTTTGAGTACCTGGGCAACCTTATTCAGGGTGATTTCGGAACTACTCTTTCCGACAACACACCTGTAACGCAGGTGCTGGTGAACTACGGAGCCGCCACTCTAGAACTGGGTATTTATGCCCTTGCGGTCGCTTTCCTGATCGGAATTCCCTTCGGCATGATCGCCGCTTACAAGCGTGACCGCTTTCCCGACGCGTTCCTCCGGGTCTTCGCGATTCTCAGTTACGCGACGCCGATCTTCTTTGCAGGGCTTCTGCTCAAGTTGGTTTTCTCCGTGTGGCTGGGCTGGCTCCCCGTCGCTGGCAGGACAAGTTACACTGCTCAACTCGAAGGCCTGCGAAATCCTACAGGTCTCTATCTGCTAGACGCCCTGCGATCAGGCAACGGGACCATCATTGTGGATGTGCTCGAACACGCAGCGCTGCCTGCCATAGCACTGGGCCTACTGACTGCCGGGGTTTTCCTCCGACTTGTCCGGACCAACGTCATCGGAACGCTAGGTGCACAATACGTTGAGGCTGGCCGCTCCCGCGGTGTAAGCGAATATCGGTTGGTGACCAAGCACGCCTACAAACCAGCGCTTATTCCGATCATTACCGTGATGGGACTTCAGATGGCGCTGCTTATGGGCGGTGCGGTACTAACTGAGACAACGTTTGAGTGGAAAGGACTCGGTTTCAAACTCGCGGAGTATTTGACGGCAAGAGACTTCGTAGCCGTCCAGGGCATTGTGATGCTGCTGGCAGTGATCGTTGCTCTGACCAACTTCATGGTGGATATCATCGCCGCATTGATCGACCCGAGGGTGAGGTACTGACCATGACCAACCTTAAAAAGCAGGATCCCGTATGGAAACGGCTCCCTATCATTTCCCATCTAGGCAAAGCCGTGGGGCTCCAGCGGACAATGCTCGTTATCGGGCTGGTCCTTAGCGGAATCTTTGTCCTCACTGCTGCCTTCGCGCCTCTCATCGCACCTTTTGGCTTCGCGCAGGCCGCTGATGAGAGCGGACGATTTGGCGCCCAGCAGGCTCCGGGCGGCGTCCACATCTGGGGAACGACGGTGGGTGGCTACGACGTCTTCTCCCGCGTTGTTTGGGGAACTCAGACGGCGCTCATGGTCATCGTGGCTGCAGTCGTTCTCTCAATATTTGCTGGCGTCATTTTGGGCCTCGTTTCCGGGTACATAGGCGGCTGGCTGGATAAGGTCATCGTCGTCATTGCCGATGCCATCTACGCGTTTCCCGCGTTGCTGCTCGCTATCGTCATGGCCATTGTCATCAGTGGTGGCCAGTCGAGTATGTTCGGCGGTATTATGGCCGCGGCCATCTCCATCACGGTGGTCTTCATACCACAATATTTCCGGGTGATCCGAGCCGAAACGATCCGGCTCAAAGCCGAGCCTTTCGTTGAATCGGCCAAGGTCGTAGGCGCCTCCAACATCCGGATTATGGCAAAGCATATTTTTCGCAACGCGACCCGCACGCTGCCACTGATTTTCACACTCAACGCATCAGAGGCAATACTGACGCTTGCTGGTCTTGGCTTTCTCGGATTCGGCATCGAACCGACGGCGGCCTCAGAATGGGGCTACGATCTCAACCGAGCCATGGCCGACGCAACCAGCGGAATCTGGTGGACCGGCGTCTACCCGGGTCTTGCCATCGTCCTGACTGTGCTTGGGCTTACCCTCGTCGGGGAGAGCATGAATGATCTCAACGACCCACGTATCCGTGGCCGGAAACGTGCCGGAAAGAACAGCAAGACACGCGGGCCGCAGGATGCGGCATCCGCGCCAGCCGTTCACGGCACCGGAATGGAGATAACCAATGAGTGAAGCTCTTAATATCCACACCGAACCGGACGCGGAGACTTCGGCGCCCGTCAACGACGCTGTTCTGAAAATTGAGCGGTTGAAGGTCACGTTCGCTACCGACTCTGGGGACGTCCACGCCGTCAAGGACGTCAGCCTGAGCGTGGCAGCGGGCGAAGTGGTGGCCATCGTGGGTGAATCAGGATCGGGTAAAACCGTAACCGCCAAAACTATTTTGGGTCTTCTGCCTGAAACCGCCGTCAGCGAAGGCGCTGTCATCCTGAACGGGAATGACGTCATCTCTGTTTCACCGCATCAGATGCGGCAAATTCGCGGTCGCGATGTTTCCATGGTCTTCCAGGAACCCTCGACCGCGCTCAACCCCGTGTTCACCGTGGGGTGGCAGATCATTGAAGGGCTGAGAGCCCACGGCAAAGTTTCGCGGAAGGAAGCCCGTCAGCGCGCCATCGAAGCACTGACTAAGGTTGGAATACCGGACCCCGAACACCGGGTTGACTACTACCCGCACCAGTTCTCGGGGGGTCAAAAACAACGCGTTGTTATCGCGGCCGCGTTAGCGCTGAACCCGGGCCTTATCGTGGCCGATGAACCATCAACTGCCCTCGATGTCACCGTGCAGGCGGAAATCCTCGAACTACTCAGGGACTTGAGGGATAAGTTCGGCACGTCGATCGTCCTGATCACTCACAACATGGGAGTCGTCGCCGACCTCGCGGATCGTGTCGTCGTGATGTTCGAGGGGGACGTCGTTGAGGTAGCAGACGTGAAAACACTGTTCGCGCACCCGCAGAACGAGTACACGCGCAAACTTCTGGGTTCGGTGCCCCGGATAGGGGCCAACTCGGCGTCCGCATCCGTATCTAGCGAGTCGAAGTCTTTTGGTGAAGTCCTTGTCGAGGCAATCGACCTTGAAATTGAGTATCCCGGCAGACTCGGGAAGAGCTCGTTCAAGGCTGTCGACAAAGTGAACTTCACCATTTCGGCTGGGGAAGTCTACGGCCTCGTGGGGGAGTCTGGGTCCGGAAAGACAACCATTGGGCGAGCCATCGCTGGACTCAACAGGGCCACCGGGGGGAGCCTTAAAGTGCTGGGCTACGAGATGCTCCAGCTCAAGGAACGGACCTTCAAGCCACTGCGTAAGGACATCGGGTTTGTCTTTCAAGATCCGGCGGCGTCATTCAACCCGCACTTGACGATCGCTGAATGTATAGCCGAGCCAATTACCATCCATGAAAGGCGCACGGTTCAGGACAGCCTCAATCGGGTGCGGGAGCTGATGGACGCGGTTCAGCTCCCTCGGCACTTTGCGGACCGCTACCCTCACGAGCTCTCCGGCGGCCAGCGTCAGCGCGCGAGTCTTGCCCGTGCACTGGCACTGAATCCAAAGCTGCTGATCGCGGACGAGCCGACCAGTGCACTCGATGTTTCAGTTCAAGCCAAAGTCCTCGAGCTTTTCAAGGAAATCCAGACAGAGTATGGCTTCGCGGCGCTGTTCATCAGCCACGATTTGGCCGTCGTGGACATGTTGGCTCACCGAGTGGGCGTGTTGTTGCAGGGGCAACTGGTGGAAGAGGGGTTGGGCACTCAAATCATGAACGAGCCCAAACACCCTTATACGCGCCGGCTGATTGGTTCGCTGCCGGTTCCGGATCCGATCCTGCAGGCGGAACGACGCGAGCGCCACCTCGAAATGCTTCGCGAAGAGGCGCTGGGACACACTGGATACTAACAACTACAGTTGGCGTGGGGTGGTCATGTGATTTCACATGTTCACACCCGCGCCGCTGTGTCTGTTTGACTGGTTACATGACAGACGCAGGCGATAACTACAATCCCGAAGCAAGTTCACTGGCCGGTGAAGTGGAAGCAAGCGTTATGGCGGAACTACTCTCTGTCCGCGGCAGCATCGATAACATAGACGCGACTCTTGTCTACCTCTTGGCCGAACGCTTCAAAGCAACGCAGCGTGTGGGCCATCTGAAAGCGGAACACAGACTTCCGCCCGGCGACCCTGCCCGTGAATTGGCACAGATCGGTCGGCTTCGCGCGCTTGCCGAGGAGGCCCACTTAGACCCCGCATTTGCGGAGAAGTTTCTGAACTTCATCATCTCTGAGGTCATCAGGCATCATCACGATATTTCGGAGAGTCGGGAAGCGGGTCAATGACCATGAAACAAGCAACGGCTGTTGCGGCGTCGGGAGCAACTGCCACCGGCCTTGGGTCGTGGCCGGGCACCGACCCGAGGGAAGCCAATCGTGTGGTCAGGGGAGAGCTCGGCAGTCCTAACCTTCCGCATGTGGTGGAACTTCCGGATCGCGGTCCCGGTGCGGATCCGATAGGCCGCAGCGCAGCGATGCTGGTGGACATGGCTGTGGATCTACAACCACACGGTTGGCGGATTATCCCGCGAGCAGGCCGTGAGCATCGTCGGGCGGTTTCGTTATTGAAGACGGACGTTGATACTCTGGCCGATGAAATTGGAGCCAGTGGCGCCCCGGTGGGAGAGCTGAAGACTCAGCTGCTTGGCCCCCTTAGCCTTACCGCAGGGCTATATGTGCCCTCGGGCGAGCGCGCTCTACGTGACGCAGGCGCCAGAAGAGACCTTGCGCAGTCCCTAGCTGCTGGAGCCGCTGACCATGTTGGGCGTGTTCTGGCGGCGGCACCTGGGGCGCAGCTGACCGTGCAACTGGACGAACCCCGGCTGTCAGATGTTCTGCACGGCCGTATTCCCACAGCAAGTGGATACCGAACGCTGCGTGCCGTGCCGAGATTAGAGGCGCTGGAAGCGTGGGGTGTTGTGGTGACTGCGCTGAAGTCAGCAGGAGCCCACCAGGTTCTCGTGTCCGCTGGAGGCGTGGACTTGCCGTTCAAAGAACTTGCCGAGACCTTCGACGGTATCGCTATCCCGGCGTCATCCGCGACGGATCGTGAATGGGAATCACTTGCTGAGATGCTGGAGTCAGGGAAGTTCCTCTGGCTTGGTGTCGGCGGCGTCGGGCCCGTACCTCAGGTTTCAACGATGGTGCGAAGTGTCTCCGAGCCGTGGAACCGGACGGGCCTAGAGCTCGATCGGTTCAGACAACTGAGGCTGACGCCCGACGCCGGACTGGCAGAGAGCACGCCGACGGAGGCGAAGACTATGCTCGGCCGGCTATCCTCGGCCGCGGACGCGTTGAACCAGGTGGTGGCCGAGCGCTGAAGCTAGGTCGTCAGCGCCAGTGTCTTCTGGAGCTGAGCCACTCCAGAATGATCTTCGCAGTGAAGCGTCCGTGAGCACGAAGGTAGGGACTAGAGTCCAGGTACGGTCGGGCGCCGTTGACCACCATGTATGCGGCCAAGATTCCGAGCCACGCGTCAATGTCCTCTGGGTCCGCACCAGCTGTCAACGGTGAGTTCTGCAACCACGGTTCGACGTCGAGCCCTCCATGCCTGGCATACGGCAGGAGTCCCACCCAGTCAGCCCATTCGGGCCCGGTGGACAAAAAATTCCAGTCGCAGATGAAAGCCCGGTTGTCTCCTTGACGCAAAATTACATTGTCAGCCCGAAGATCATTGTGCAGTACTGCATCCCCGCGGAGGGCTTCGGGAGCGCGGTGACAGAGTACCTGCAAATCCTGCAGAGCCTCGAGGGAGAGCAGCCCGCTCAAATAGTCAGGCATCTCCGATGACGTAGCAAGTTCTTCAAAAATGTTCCTGAAATCTGGATTGTCGAACTCCGCCGACATCGATCCACCCGTCAGGTGGGCGGGAACAGATCTGAGGCCAGCCTGAACAGATATCAGTGACTCATGGATGGACCGGAGGTCGGAGCGGTTCCACGGTGATCCCGGCATGCGGCCGTGCACGGCTTCAAAGCACAACAACTGCCACGGAACGTCCTGATCCTCGATGACTGCTCCATCGAGGAGTTGCGGCACGGGCAGGCCGTGAGGCATCAGGGCTAGAACTTCTACTTCTCTTACATAGGCGGGATAAATGAAGGTGTCGGTCGCGCACGCTGCCTTCACGAAAATACTGCGATTCGTCCCCGTCAAGACCGCAGCAAAACCAGGGGTAAACCCTCCGCCGGCAAGCTGAACGCGCTGCAAGGAGGATCCGAGAAAGTCTGTAAAGCGCGTCTGTACAACAGCGGGCAGGCTCTCCCACGTCATCCGTCTGGAAGTAGAGGTGTAGTCCACGAATACATCGGTCATGGACATCGAGACTACCCTTCTTCGGTGCTGTTCACAGCCGGCCAGCTGCCTTCAACCTGATGTACATATCGGCTAGACGTGGTGCGAGTTCATGCGGTGTTTCGTCCACTATCTCCGCACCCATTTGTCTGATCCTGGCGGCGACAGCGGCGCGATCCAGTAGCGCTCGTTCAGCGGCCGCTGCCCGGTAGGTCTCCGCTGCTGTGTTCCGCTGCATCCTTCGCAGATCTAATTCGGGGTCCCGGACAGCTGCTACAACGACCATGTGTTTCGCCGTCAGGCTGGGCAGGACAGGCAACAGGCCCTCTTCGACTGCTCCCGCGTCCAAGGATGTCAACAAGACCACCAGGGATCGATGAGATGAGACCTGATGAATTTGGCGAGGGACGCCCGACCAATCAGCCTCGATCAATTCCGGTTCTAGGGGTGCCATGGCGTTGACAAGCTCGCTGAGCTGGTTCCCCTTGGCTGCAGAGTCCACTCTGGCTCGGAGACGCCGGTCGAAGGCAAGGAAGTCAACCCTGTCTCCGCCGTGCCGGGCCAGGACTGCCAGCAGCAGCGATGCTTCAATTCCTGTATCCAACCGCGGCTCGTCCTGAACCCGTACAGCAGAGGTGCGGGAGGTATCCAGAACTATGATCACCCTTCTGTCGCGTTCGGGCCGCCACGTGCGCACCACAGTCTCACGTCGTCGGGCCGTTGCCCGCCAATCAATGGAACGGACGTCGTCTCCGCGAACATAGTCGCGCAGGGAATCGAACTCAGTCCCAGCACCCCGCAGCTGAACGGCAGCGCTGCCGTTGATCTCACGAAGTTTCCTCAGCTTCGAGGGCAGATGCCTCTTCGAGTGGAAGGCCGGAAGAACCCGCAACGTAGCTGGCCTTCTCACAGTCCGTTGTCGGGCAGCCAAACCAAGCGGCCCGAAGCTCCTCAAGGTCACGTGGTGAACGTCGAGGTCCCCACGTCGTACTGGATGCAAGACGAAGCGCGCACGACGCTTCTCTGTTGGGGGAATGGTCACTCGGGAAGGAATGCCATTGGCGCCTGCTGATGGTTGCCAACCCTCCCGCACGGCGGTCCGCATTGTCCGTCGGCTCCGGTTGGTGATCGTCAGCGTGCTCTCGCACCATTCACCAAGCCTCACGCTCGCAGGAAGCACCCGTTCAACTTCTACACGGCGTAGCGATGCCGCAGCCAGCAAATCGATGGTCATGACCACCACGATGAAGAGAAGCCACCACAGAATTGTCGATGCCCTCGGATAGAGAACGACCGCCAGTGCGCCCACCGCAACGAAAATTACCAACCGTCCAGAAATTGCCATGCGACTTACCGTGGAACGGGAACGGTGGCAAGAATGCTTGAGAGGACGTCGTCGACCGATACACCGTCCATCTGAGCCTCAGGGTGGAGGCTGATGCGGTGCCGCAGTGCGGGGATGGCGAGAACTTTCACATCATCGGGCGTGACGTACTGACGGCCGGAAAGCCACGCCCAAGCGCGGGAGGTGTTCAGCAGGGCAGTAGCCCCACGGGGCGAAACGCCAAGCTGGAAGGACGGTGCAGCACGCGTTGCACGGACAACGTCCACAATGTAGCCGAGCACCTCCGGAGAAATCGTCACCTGGGAAACAGCTCGACGTGCCCGCGCCAAGTCTTCGGCGGATGCTGCAGGCCTCATACCGGCGGCTGCCAGATCGCGGGGATCAAAACCTTCGCTATGGCGGCGGATGACTTCGATTTCGTCGTCACGCTCGGGCAGGGGGAGCGTGAGTTTAAGCAGGAAGCGGTCCAGTTGTGCCTCCGGCAAAGGATAGGTGCCTTCATATTCAACGGGGTTCTGTGTGGCGGCGACAATGAACGGCTCAGGTAGGGGCCTTGAGATCCCATCCACGGAGACCTGCTTTTCTTCCATGGCCTCGAGCAGGGATGCCTGGGTTTTCGGTGGGGTTCTGTTGATCTCGTCCGCGAGGAGGATATTGGTGAAAACAGGTCCCTCTCGGAACGTGAACTCCTCTTTTCGAGAATCGTAGATCAGTGACCCCGTGACGTCACCGGGCATGAGGTCCGGCGTGAACTGGATGCGTCGTGTGTCGAGGCTGAGTGCCGTCGACAGGGCGCGCACCAACAGCGTCTTGGCGACGCCGGGGACCCCTTCCAAGAGCACATGGCCGTTGGCCAGCAACGCGATGAGCATCCCAGTGACGGCAGCATCCTGCCCGACGACGGCCTTCGCCACTTCGGTACGGACGTCGAGCAGCGCCTGACGCACCGGATCGTGCCCCTCCGGGCCGTCGTTGACCGGGGCAGCGGTTGGCGGGGACAGTTCCTGACTCATGCTGTGGCGACCTCTTTCTCTAGGGCTGTGAATTCCTGCGCCCAGCGAACCAGATCGGTTTCACTGGTGGGAGCTGGACGGTCAAGTATGACCGCAATGGTTTGGGGATCGCGGGACAGCGCGCGCGCCGTCGCGGCTACAATCGCCGCGACCTCTGGAGAACGACCGAGGCCAAGATTCCGAGTTATGCGGATAAGACTTGCTGAGCGCAGGTTCTCGGCTGCGCGGACGACTGCTTTGGAATCTTGGTAGAGGCGGGCACGCCCGTCGGCGGTTTCTGCGGACCGTACGACGACGGGGAGTCGTTCCGTCACAAGCGGGCCCATGCGGCGCCCACGCCAGACAGCGGCGAATGCAGCGACGATGAGGAGCCAAACAGCCAGGAGTCCTACCCATGGCGGAAGAAGAACCGTGGGGCTCTGCGGCTGGGCCGTAGCCTGCAGATCATTGACGGTTGGCTGGTACCAGACCAGGACAGGCTCCGAGCCGAGAACGTGCAAGGCCAGAGCCGCATTCCCATGATCGGTGATAGTGGCGTTATTCATCAGGCTCGGATTGCCGAGCACCGTAGTCGTGCCTGAATCCGTGACGACCAACGATCCAGCGCCCCGTTCTCCTTCGGCGGACAAGAAGCAGACGGTACCACCACGGTAGGCCTGACCACCTGCGGTAATGGTGCCAGCCGTTGTGGCCGCAGGAAAGGTACAGCGAGCCGACAGACCCTGTCCCTCATCAGTGGACATTTGCCCCGCTTGTCGTACGTCCGGGGCCAGAGATTCCAGTTGATCGAAAGACGGTGCTGCCAGCACCGTCTTGCCGGCGCTTCCACTGGCCAATCGTCCAAGCTGGTCGGCATCCAACCACATAGACGGGTCACTGAGGAACAGAGTGCTCCGTTCGCCTGCTTTCTCAAGGTGCGCCACTGCGTCCTCGAGTGTTGTCACGCGTTTGATGTCGATGCCGCGATCTGTCAGGACTTGAGCGACAGCTTGCGCACCCTCAGGTGCTGGATTAGCAGGAGATAACGCTGTGCGGTCTTCCGACGTGCGTGTCAGAATCGTGACGACTGTAACTACCACCACGAGCAGTGCCAGAATGCCCCAGAACCTGATACTCCGCCAACGTGCCCCTCCACTGCTCCCAGCCGTTTCGGTCTTCTCGGCAGGGGGTGCCACGCCGAGACCCAAGGCCGTCATGAAGGAACCGCAAAGACAGAAGGAACGGACAGCCGGCTGCGGGCAGGTGCCTTGTCGAGCAGCTGGTCTACGGTCCGCCCTCGTTCGTAGTCTTTCGCGCTCGCGAATCTTCCGCCATAGCGAACTTCGTTGAATCGGGACACGAGCCACTGAATGTCCTGGGTGCAGTCAGGGAAGCAAGCACCAAGCAATCCGGACACTTCAGCTGCTGTTCGGCCCGGCGCACGCTCGATCAGGGCGCGTTCCTCGGCGCTCCTGATCACAGCTCGAAGGAGCTCTGTCAGGGCTTCGTCGTATCGTCCGTCACCGGCGGCAGCAGCAGCCAAACTGCGGTGCCGGGATGCTTCCAGAACCCCATTGCCGGCAAAGACCTCACCAGGCAGGCGGGCCGCGGCATTCAACCGTGGTTTGATGAACCAGATAGCCAGGCCAATGACGGTCAGGGCAGCGAACCCAAGCAGCAGAACGCCGACATCGGAGTCCAGCGAGCGGACGCCGTCGAGCGCATCCGTGAGCCATTCCAAAACAGCGCGCCAGAAAAGTTCCAGCGGTCCGGGCTGTGACTCCATGTAGGGAGTCTTGGCGAGTTCGTCAGTCAGCCATTGGCGCGCTTCATCCTCGTTCGGTGTTACCGCCGCATCAACTATGTATGCGGATGTCATTGCGGCCATGGGCCGGTGCTCTGGCCCGCCGGCGGCGTGTGTGGTCTCCCGTCCCGACGGACTGAGTGGCCGGGAAGGGCACTGGGCCCAGCCGCTGCCGCAGACTCGTGTTCCTTCATCAACGTGATGTCAAAGCCTTCGCGGCGAATACGCAGATCCACATAGAGCAATGACGTGACAGCGGCTTGGAACGCCAGACCGATCGCGGCAAAAACTGCTGTAATCAGAGAAGTCACGATTAACACTGGAATAGTCTGCGCGAAGGCCGCCTCGAGGCCTGCCTCAGAACCGCCGTTCATCGAAAAGGCCAGGCTAGCGATCATCGAGAGCGGTGTACTGATGATGGAGGCGATGACCTGGACAATGACGGTGGTCAACAACAGAATGCCGAAGGTTCGCCACCAATTACCTTTGACCAGTGTCCACGAGCGGCCTAGCGAAGCGAATATGCCAGTTCCGTCCAAGATCAGGGCTGCGGGGGCCAGAGCGAGCTTCACCGTGACCCACACTGCGACCGCGAACAGTGCCAGAACGCTGATGATGACGATAGCAATTGCTTGTTCTTCAAGGGCAATGACGGTCACGACCATGAGCAGAACGAACACCGCGAGAATGATCGTGGCTGCAGCGATCATCACCAAGCCGAGTCCGATCAGAGAAAGGATCTTCTTTCCGGCAATACGCCACACGGCGGTGAATCCGGTCTTAAGGTTGAGGATGGCCCGAGCCACCGGAATGACCAGGGCGCCCTGAAGCACCAGAACGGCTAGGGCGTTGATAAGTGACAGGACAGAAGCGCCGCCCATGATTGAGGCGGCCCATCCGAGTGCTTCGCTGTCATCTGCGGTACTCAGAGTCTCCAGCTGCTCTGGATTGAGCAGGAGCCCACCCAACAACGCCACAGTCAACAGTGACAGGACCACCTGTACGAGGACCGCGCTGCCGAACGTGGCTGCTGCGTTCTTGCGGCACGCTTGAAATGCGCCGTCAAGAATTTCGCCAAGACCAAGTGGTCGGAGGGGGATGATGCCCGGTTTGGGCGGGGCCGTATACCCACCCGGGCGGGGTGGTAAGCGTGGGCCGTGAGCTCCCGGATAGCCGTCTTGAGCCGATCCAGGGACAGGTTGGGGCATACTCGGCTGGGTCGGTTGGGCCCAGGGGCCGTTAGGACCGGAACCGGGCCTCGACCATGGGTTCTGCTGCCCCCATGGTTGCTGAGGTTGTTGATGGTCCGGTGGCTGGCTCATGATCCCCCTGATAGCGTCGACTGGGCTGGTGGACGTTCTGTCTCGACTATAGTTTCCCTCACCCAGTTTCCGGAATCGGTCTCGCTGACGGGAACATGGTGGTGCGCCAAGACGTTGGGATTCCTGCACGGGTTCGCGCTCGTATGACAGACTTCTAACACACTAGACGGAGCGGCGCACCCGTTCACCGCAAAGGCGGATGTAGGTCGTCGGGGACGTTATTAAGAGACTATGGAGATATGAAGGCACGTATTCTGGTCGTCGACGACGACGAAGCACTGTCCGAAATGATCGGTATCGTTTTGCGCAACGACGGGTTTGATCCCGTCTTTTGCGCAGACGGTTCCAGCGCGCTCGAGGTGTTCCGCAATTCGAAGCCAGAGCTTGTGTTGCTAGATCTCATGCTCCCGGGCATGGATGGCATTGAGGTTTGTCGCTTGATCAGGGCGGAATCGGATGTCCCTATTGTTATGTTGACGGCTAAATCGGACACCTCCGACGTCGTGCGTGGACTCGAATCCGGTGCTGACGATTACGTACCCAAACCTTTTAAACCCGCTGAGTTGGTGGCGCGTGTTCGTGCCCGGCTCCGCCCGGGGGATCAAAAGGCCCCCGAAACGCTGAGTATCGCCGACGTGCAGATTGACGTTGCCGGGCATTCGGTGACCCGAGGAGGCAAAAAGGTCTCGCTGACGCCGCTCGAATTCGATTTGCTGGTGGCGTTGGCTCGCAAGCCATGGCAGGTGTTCACCCGTGAGCTTCTGCTCGAACAGGTGTGGGGATACCGCCATGCCGCGGATACCCGGCTGGTGAACGTCCACGTGCAGCGGTTGCGCTCCAAAATTGAGCAAGATCCCGAAGCTCCCGAGATTGTACTGACAGTGCGTGGAGTTGGCTATAAAGCTGGTCAGGGATAGACATGTCCACCGCGGTGTCCGCACCAGCGGAAGGATCAGCACGCCAACCGAAGAGATTGCGTGCACGTTTAGGTAAATTGAGTGGGCAGATTGTTCATCGATGGCGGCGTTCATTGCAGTTCCGAACGGTCGTGGCCACTATCACTCTCGCAGCCATGGCCCTCATCGGCGTCGGCGCCTTTCTCTCGAGCCAGATTGCAGGCGCACTGTACCAAGAGCGCTTGCGGACATTGAGTGCGGAGTCCAATGAGGGTCTCTCAGACGTTCGGGAGATCTTCAATAGCACTGCCGCCAATGACAGTGAGTCCACAGTCAGGCTCGTCAAAGACACTCTACGGATCCTGGAGAAGACTGGGGCTGAGGCCCCTCGGCAGTATCTGCTGACGCCGCTCCCAGGGGATGAAAACAAGAACTATTACATGTCGCCATATTCGAGCGACACAGGGTTGGCCCCCGACGGCATACAGCTGACGAGCAGTCAGATCCCCGAGCGCTTGACGGAAGCAGTGCATACGGGCGATGACTATTTCTGGTCGCCCATGTCCCTGTCCAGTGGCAACCGAGATATACCGGCGTTGGCCTTTGGCACAAAAGTCACGTTGCCGCCCGAGCGCACCGAGTATGCCCTGTATCTCATCTATGATCTTGGCTCCCTGCAAGACACACTCAACGAGATTCACGGCGTGCTGTGGATTGGAGGTGCCGTTCTGCTGGTGGTGATCGGAACCATTGCATGGTTTGTCACCCGCGCCGTCGTCGGTCCGGTGAGTCACGCCGCAAACGTTTCAGAGAAGTTAGCCGCCGGGCACCTCGAGGAACGCATGGACGTCAAAGGTGAAGATGAAGTGGCCCGTTTGGGTGCTTCGTTCAACCATATGGCTGCCAGCTTGCAAGAACAGATCACGCAGCTCGCTCAACTCTCGAAGATGCAACAGCGGTTCGTTTCAGACGTTTCACACGAGCTGCGAACTCCTCTTACGACGGTGCGGATGGCAGCTGAGGTTCTACACGAGGCACGCCGTGACTTTGACCCCGTCAATCGACGCTCTGCCGAGCTGCTCTATAACCAGGTTGAGCGATTTCAGGCTCTACTTGCGGACCTGCTGGAGATCTCACGTTTCGACGCCGGTGCCGCGGTCCTTGAAGCGGAGACTGCGGACCTGTGCGGGGTCGTCCGGAATGCTATTGAGGGAGCGCAGCCGTTGGCAGACAATATCGGCGCGGAGCTGCACGTTGTCTCGTCAGCAGCAAGATGTATGGCAGAGATGGATCCACGCCGAATTGACCGCATCGTGCGGAACCTTATCCTCAACGCCCTTGAGCACTCAGAGGGCAACCCCGTCGACGTGACCATCGAGTCCGACGACGAAGCTGTAGCCGTCGCGGTACGCGATTACGGCATTGGTATGACCGCCCTCGAAGCCTCTCGTGTATTCGATAGATTCTGGCGGGCGGATCCTGCCCGCGCACGAACCACAGGTGGCAGCGGCCTAGGCCTGTCTATCGCGACAGAGGACGCCCGGTTGCATGGAGGGTGGCTTCAGGCTTGGGGCGCCCCCGGAGAGGGGTCCTGCTTCAGATTGACTCTGCCGAAAAAACAGGGAACGGTCCTGAAACGATCACCGATTCCGCTACTTCCAGGTACCTCCAGAGACACGGCGCTGACCGTCGGGGAGGACACGAATGTTCGTTGACTCACAGCGTGCAACGCAGCGGGGTCTGATCCTGTTTTTGGCACTCATCCTCTGCCTGACTGGATGTTCAGCCATTCCAACAGTAGGACCGGTGGGAACCATCACCGCCGAACCTCAAGATGGATCCTTGGACATCACCCTGCCGTACAGCCCAAGAGGACCATCAGATAACGCTACGCCCAAGGAGATTGTCGACGGCTTCATAGCTGCTGGGCGCGGCGTCCAAGAGGATTATCAGGTAGCCAGAGAGTATCTGGGCCCGAAGCTCAATGCAGCGTGGAGCCCCGAGGAAAGGGTTCTCATATATCGCGCTGAACCGAAAACGGTTCAAACGCCCAAGGACGAGAACGTACAAATTCAAGTCGAAGTGGTTGGCTCGATTAACGCCGTCGGTATCCGGAGCGACACCGCCGCTGGCACTACCGAAACCATTGATGCGCACCTCACGAGGAACAACAGCGGCCAGTGGAGGATCAGCGAAATTCCAAACGGCATCCTGGTTCCCGAGGGGAGCGTCTCCACGCTGTTCCGGTCGCACAACCTGTACTTCTACAACAGCACCTACCGCTATTGGGTTCCGGATGTGCGCTGGTTCGTCAAGAGACAGGGTGTCACGGCCAACATCATCAAAACCATGCTCGCCGGGCCAGCACCGTATCTTGAGGGCGCTGTCGTCAGTGCGTTCCCGGAGGGCACTACGCTGCCGAGTAATTCGGTCCCCATTTCTTCTGGCGAAGCAACAGTGGATCTCTCTGCCGATATTCTGCAGGGTGCCACAGACGAACGTCTGCTGCAGATGAGACGACAGTTGGAACAGAACCTCTCGTCGCTCAACACGGTTTATTCGGTGGAGATGACAACGGGACAGTCTCCGGTGTCCATTGATGTCGCCGATACACCGGATCCTGTGGTCAAAAGTCCCTCGGTGGGAATTACCCAAATCGCTCTGCTAAAGAATGAGTTAACTTACTATCTAGGCGCGCAACCAGTTGCCATTCCGGACATTCCATCCATCCGAACGTGGAAGCCCAAGGACCCTGCTATCGCCTACGACTTGAAGACCATGGCCTTCCTCTCCGGCGACAGGAAGAAACTTCTGGTAACCGCACCGGATCAGAACGTACGCGTTGTCAGCCAGGGCCAGTCGAAGACAGCTCCGAGCTTCGATCCGATGAACTGGTTATGGCATGCAGACTCTAGCGATGAAGGCCAGTACAGAGTTCATGCGCTACCGCCTGGGGGAGATTCCGCTAGTTCCGTGACCCTTTCCGCAGAGTGGTTGGGAGACCGGGACGTCAAGGAGCTACGGATATCGCGCGATGGCGCACGGGCGTTGATAGTGGCCGAGCAGGCGGGTAAGAGCCAAGTCCTGTTGAGCGGAATTACACGGTCCTCGGACGGTGTACCACGTGAGCTTGCGGTCCCTTACGAAGTCAGGACGAGCGGGCCGGTCGACGCAGCAAAGTGGGTCGATGAAACGACATTCGTTGTCATGGACGCCGACGACGACGCTCCAGTCAGTGCCGAGATCATCACTCTTGGATCTTCTCCTCAGGAGACAGCACCTCTGCAGGGAATGCTCGGAATAAGCGCTGGCACAGGAGATCAGGACATATTCGCAGCAACGGCCAAGGCTATTTATAGTCGCGTTGGAAATAGCTGGGTTGAGGGAACACCGGGAATCCGCGATCCGGCTTTTCCCGGTTAGCCTGATTACCTGAAGTTTTCCACAACTACAGAGTCTAGGACGGACACTTCGTTCCTTGTACGGCATTGTGGGTAGGGTGGAGAATTCTTGGTTGAGGCGTCTGGACTTCTGGGCGGCGGCTTCCTCGACCCGCCATCTGGTGGGTGCCATACGTGGTTTTGGGCTGCTACTCTTTCCCACAGAATGTGTGGTCTGTGGTGCTCTCGATGCATCGTTGTGTCGTCGTTGCAGCATCATTTTTCGTCGGGCCACAGTTCGTCCCTTCCGTGCGGAATCCGACGCCGCGTCGCTCCCCGACAGTGAGCCGCTCCCCGATAGTGAATGGTCGACTCGGGTGGTTCCAGCGGATGGGTTTGAACCGCTGGCAGTCACATCGGCTGGTGTCTACGGCAACGTCGTTTCACAAGTTTTACTGGCTTATAAGAATGGCGGCCATACTGATCTTGCGTCGCCGCTGCTCTCCGCTTTGGCCGGCGCCCTCCATCACGGGATCCAGGATTATCGGACGCACAAATCATCAATCCTGCTCATACCAGTACCTTCCAGAGGCAACTCGTTTCGGCGTCGTGGCTACGATCCCATCGGGCTGCTCCTCAAACGCACTCAGCGGTGGCGCCTCCTTCCGGTGGGGACCACACTTGTCTCACCACTGAGTTACACCGTTCGATCGTCGATGCACCAAGCACTTCCGCAGGCATTGGTAGGTGGAAACCAGCTGGGCCTCGGCAAACGTAAACGCGCCACCAATGTTCGAGGAACTATGCGCGTCAGGACGTCCCGGCGAGCAGCTATCAATGGACGAGTCTGCGTGGTCGTGGACGATGTCCTCACCACGGGCTCAACGATCGCCGAAGTAACTCGTGCACTGCGAGACGCTGGCGGCCTCGTCGTCGGCGCCGTCGTCATAGCTGCCGCGACTGGAACCGGCACGGCAAACTGACATCAGGCAAATCTCCAGCCTTCAAGGGGTGAATAAACAGCACCCGTGGACTACCTTGGAGTATGGGTACATCAACGAAGACAGCTACCCGTCGACAGCGGCTGAAAGGAGATATTCTTCAGTCGCTGTTGTGTCACCTAAGTGATTTTGGAGGGCACCATGGAATTTATGATCAATGGACGCAACCTTGCCGTTTCTGAGCGCTTCCGGGAATACACCGCTGAGAAAGTGGACAAGATTGAGCAACTCGGAGACAAGGTGCAGCGAGTTGATGCAAAGGTCACCAAGCAGCCCAACGCGAAGCAAAGTGATTCGGCGTTGACGGTCGAGCTGACCGTCCTGGGCCGTGGCCCGGTGATCCGCGCCGAAGCGTCTGCAGCGGACAAATTCGCAGCGTTTGATCTTGCCTACACGAAGTTGCTTGAACGGCTCCGGCGCGCTCGAGATCGCAGAAAAGTGCACCATGGCCGTCACACTCCAATGTCGGTCCGTCAGGGAGGAACCGAGCAGCCTGGGGCACTGCCTCATGCGTCCGACGTGGATGATGCAAAGGCAACAGAGGATGGCTACGCCATTGACAACGATGTACCTGCCGGAGATTCGCCGGTACTGATACGGCGCAAGGTATTTCCGGGTACACCCATGAGCCTCGACGACGCAGTGGACAACATGGAACTGGTAGGTCATGCGTTCTACCTATTCGTGGATTCCGGAACGGGTGCTCCCTCCGCCGTTTACCGCCGTAGTGGATGGACGTACGGCGTCATCACACTGGACGCCAAGTGTGCAGACGGTGGCGAGGATCCGCATGAGGAACTGCGGGCTTATCGTTCTGACGAACCTGCGGTCTCACTTTAGAGCCCGCAAAATACCGTAACCCTAGGCCTCGAGAGCATACGAGGCATTGCATTGGCTGATAGTCGGCCCACCCGCCCGGTGACAGCGCGGCAGGTGGGCCGAAGCCTTGACCGGAACTAAAACGCGACTTGGGGCGTCTCTCACGTAGACTAAACACGCCAGAAACCGGCGGCATCAGATTTGGAGCAATGACCCGTGCCATCACTTCTCGAACGAGTTCTTCGTACCGGCGACAAAAAGACGCTGAAACGGCTACGGAACTATGCAGACGCCATCAACGTACTCGAGGACGAGTTCCGTGAGTTCTCGGATGCGGAGGTACGGGCCGAGACCGACAGGCTCAAAGCCCGCTACGAGGGCGGCGAAAGTCTGGACTCGCTCCTCCCGGAGGCGTTCGCAGCTGTGCGGGAAGCCGCTGCGCGCACCCTGGGGTTGCGTCACTTCGATGTGCAGCTTATGGGTGGCGCCGCGCTGCACCTGGGCAACATCGCGGAAATGAAAACCGGTGAAGGTAAAACGCTCGTGGCAACTGCGCCGGCATACCTCAATGCGCTGACGGGCAAGGGCGTCCACATTATTACCGTCAACGATTACTTGGCTGAGTATCAGTCGGATTTGATGGGTCGCGTATTTCGTTTCCTCGGCATGGAGACTGGCTGCATATTAGCCAACCAAGATCCGTCGGTTCGTCGAGAGCAGTACAGTGCGGACGTCACCTACGGGACGAATAACGAGTTCGGGTTCGATTATCTCCGCGACAATATGGCGTGGAGTAAGGACGAACTTGTCCAACGCGGACACAATTTCGCAGTTGTCGATGAAGTCGATTCGATTCTTATCGATGAAGCGCGGACCCCGCTGATCATCTCGGGCCAGGCTACGGGCGACGTAAACCGCTGGTACACGGAGTTTTCCAAAGTTGTGCAGCGGCTCAAGCCTGAGATCGATTATGAAGTGGATGAGAAGAAGCGCACCGTAGGTGTTCTAGAGTCCGGAATCGAAAAGGTCGAGGACTATCTCGGGATCCACAACCTGTATGAGTCTGCAAACACGCCCCTGATCGGCTTCCTGAATAACGCCATCAAGGCCAAGGAACTGTTCCAGCCGGATAAGGACTATGTGGTGCTCAAGGGCGAAGTCATGATCGTCGACGAGCACACCGGCCGTATCCTCGCGGGCCGCCGTTACAGTGAAGGTATGCATCAAGCGATTGAGGCAAAAGAAGGCGTGGAGATCAAGGCCGAGAACCAGACGCTGGCCACAGTCACCCTGCAGAATTACTTCCGATTGTACGAAAAGCTATCGGGTATGACGGGTACGGCAGAAACCGAAGCCGCAGAGTTCATGGGCACCTATTCACTGGGCGTTGTCGCTATTCCAACCAACAGGCCGATGGCAAGGGCGGACCGCTCGGACCTGATTTATAAGAACGAGGTTGCGAAGTTCGATGCCGTTGTCATGGATATTGTTCAGCAGCACGAGAAGGGCCAGCCCATACTTGTTGGCACAACGAGTGTGGAGAAGAGCGAGTATCTGTCCAAGCAGTTGGCGAAGGCTGGCGTCCGGCATGAAGTCCTCAATGCCAAGAACCACGCACGTGAGGCGGCCATTGTCGCCCAAGCTGGCCGCAGGAACGCTGTAACCGTCGCAACAAACATGGCCGGCCGCGGAACGGACATCATGTTGGGGGGCAACGCGGAATTCAACGCCGTTGCGGAACTGGAGAAACGCGGTCTCGACCCGGCTGAAAGCCCGGACGAGTACGAGGCGGCTTGGCCAGCGGCTCTGGAGGCAGCGCAGCGGGCCGTGGAGTCCGAACAGCAGGCAGTTCGCGAGCTCGGCGGGCTTTACGTTCTGGGCACCGAACGTCACGAATCGCGACGAATCGACAATCAGTTGCGTGGCCGTTCCGGACGTCAGGGTGATCCAGGTGAGTCCCGTTTCTACCTCTCGCTAACGGACGACCTCATGCGCCTCTTCAACTCCGGTGCTGCCGAACGCATTATGAATAGCTCCAACATGCCGGACGACGTGGCACTGGAGTCCAAGATCGTGTCGAAGGCCATCGAGAATGCCCAGGGACAAGTCGAGGGTCGCAACGCGGAGCAGCGCAAGAACGTCCTCAAATACGACGACGTGCTAAACCGTCAGCGTGAGGCGATCTACGGAGACCGTCGGCGGATCCTTGAAGGTGATGACCTGCATGAGAAGGTTCGCTTCTTCCTTGAGGATGTCGTTACCGCAATGGTCAAGGAAGCTACCGCGGAGGGCAATAGTGAGGACTGGGACTATGACGTTCTCTGGACTAACTTGAAAACGTTGTATCCCATCGTGCTGACACCGACCGAGATTTTCGAGGAAGCAGGCAGACGCTCCGAAGTGACGCCTGAATTCCTGCATCGAGAAATTCTTTCGGACGCAGAGGTCGCCTATCAGGAACGTGAAGCTGTTGTTGGTTACGACAGTATGCGCGAACTCGAGCGTCGAGTGGTGCTCTCTGTGATCGGACGTAAATGGCAGGAACACCTGTATGAGATGGACTATCTCAAAGAAGGTATCGGTCTACGGGCCATGGCCCAGCGTGACCCTCTGGTCGAGTACCAGCGCGAAGGGTACATCATGTTCCAGGCCATGATGGAGGCGATTCGTGAGGAGAGCATTGGATACCTTTTCAACCTCCAGGTCGAGACGTCTGCCCCTGCCTCAACGGGACTTCCGGGCGTGACCGACGGTCGTGGCGCCCTTCAGGGGGCGAACCTCAAGGTTGAGGGCCTAGACGCCCCCGAAAAGCCAGCGAGCCTGCAATTCAGCGCGCCCAATTCTCAAGGCGGGGTTGATACACGCGTGGAACGCTCCCGGAGCGCCGCTCGAGAAGCCGAAAAGTCTGACAAGGCGAAAGCAAAGAGCCAGTCCAAGAAGAGACGTAAATAGGAACACCGATTGGTCTAACCAATTTCAAGGGCAGTGACTTTCCAGTTTCCGCGACGAAGCTCCAGTCTGAGAGCTACGGCGCGAACGCGAGTCTGTTCCGCTATCACCAAAGATGCTTCATAAGCGCCATCACGGACTTGGCACAGGCGTGTCGATCTGACGCTGATGCCGCGGTGCAGGCGAACGTCAGTCTTGCCCGTGGACCTACGGCGGAAATTTTGCACCAGAGAGGTCCGGATCTGTAGGCGCTCGAAACTCTTAGGGTCGAGCCACTGGGACATCTGCTTCAGCGGACGCGACCCGCTCAGTACTTCGACGGCAGCCTGGCCTACGGATGCAGCTATTGCTGATAGGCGCTTTTCATCAACGATTGGGGTGGGTGGTGGTGCCGCGGCGATGGTGCGCCGCGCTATTGCAGGGCCCTTGGCCGGCCTCGAAGTTGCCAATGGCGTAACAACGGCTGGCTGAGGCGAGATCTCTTCTCCATGCGTCCGTCGCGGAATCGTTGGTCGCGGTTCTCCACTGGCGGAAGCCAAAGGATAGGTATCCATCGATTGCGTCGGAAAGGGAAGCAGATTAGACATGGGTGTTCCTCTCTGTGCCACTCAGAGTGACTATAATTTCGGCTGCGGATTGTTCGGTCCGGGGCTACGGCAGGGGCGGTGCAATCAGTAGGGTGCCGGGTAGAAGGACATCGGGATCCGGGCCTACGAGATCGCGATTCACTGAATACCAGCGTTGCCACTGATCGGCGACTTGCTTGTCAGTCGCTGCTGGGCCGAGCTGGGTCGCTGCCAGACTCCAGAGGCAATCACCGGGCTTCACGGCTATCTCGTGGTGCTGTCTGGGGTCTTCTGCGCGCTGTTGCTTGACCAGAAGTCCACCCTGCGCTGGATGCTGCGTTGGTTTCCATTGGGGAGTCACCTCTTCTACCGTGGGGGTCTGCAGCTGAGTGTCCGTCCAATCTGGGGAGAGCGCAGGAGCATCGTTCGAGTAATTAGTAGAAGTCACAGTCGAGGGTGCTGAAGTCTCAGAGGCGGTGGCTGCAGGTACGGCGATGAGATTGAATCCGAGGACGGCAACAGCGATTCGCTTCATATATTCGGGAGCTGCAGCCGCGGCGATCCGTTGCATGCGCTTGTTGGCGCTGCGGGCCAACAAACCCGCAACAAACGCGAGAATCAGGCTAGTCAACCACCACGCGAGCAGTAAGATTCCGACAGCGCTGGCTGCTAGACCCACGAGGTCCTGCAGGGATCCGGATGCTGATCGTCGTTCATTGAGGACCACGCCAGTTGCTACGAGCAAACCGCCGAGTGCGGCCGTGCTGATAGCCATAACCACGTCTGCCTGCAGTCTTCCCACGTTTATCCTCCTGAATGCGTCGTCGAGCACCGAACGGATTTGATGCTGTTTGATGTAGTTTGATGCGATTTACAACTATATGTCTACCTTTGATCATGTTGGATGTCCAGTGATTGGCCGAATTGTGCCTTCGCGCATAGCCTGAAGTGATGCGATGGGATGCACTTTTCGATGATCTAGACGGTCAGTTGGCAGCAGCCGAGTTCGCGACGGTCGAATCGGAAGTTTCCGAACGGGTACGCCTTGAGCAGTCCGGCATTGAGTTCGCAGACCGAATGCGGGGACAGGTGCAGCGTCACCTCAGGCTCAGAGTGGATGGCGGCACTGTTTTCGGAGGTGAAGTGACACATGTTGGAAGCGAATGGCTCGTCCTCAGGGATGGAACACGGTCCATCCTGGTGCCCTTTCAGGGCCTGCAATCGGTAGAGGGACTGGGCCGCTTCTCCAGAGTTGAGAGCTCTGTCGGGCGTCGTCGTCTAGGGATGGCCTCTGCCTTTCGCGCTCTGGCGCGGGATCGTGCTGGCGTGGCTATCTATTTACGGGGTGAGGAACGACCATCATCGCTAGTGGGCACTATTGACAGAGTCGGCCGTGACTTCATTGAAGTTGCAGTAGGCCCCATAGGTGAGCTTCGCTCCGCCGAAAATATCTCTGGCGTCTACGCCGTACCGTTTTCAGCGTTACTAGCGGTTAGCTCGCAGTACCAGTGACGAAAGCTGCGCCGTTTCAAGCCTTCTCCTTGGCTTTGGCGTCTTGGATCTGCCGCCGGGCCTCGGCGTACTTGTCTTCGATGTACTGGTCGAGGACGGTCTGTTCTACCCGCCACTGACCACGTCCACCGATCTGGATCGCCGGCAGCTCACCGCTGCGGACAAGAGCATACATTTGTGAAGAAGATATCTGAAGCTCTTCGGCAACGTCAGTAAGGGTGAGGAAGCGTGCCATTAATACTCCTCAGGAAATCGAATGAACGGCTCATTACTGAACAAGTCTGCCACTTCTAAAGGTAGTTGGTGCTGATTGGAGCAGTTATCCACAGTTTGCACCACTTTGATCACAAGCGTTTTTGTTTGATGAAGGTTTCGTTCAGAATAAGTACATGAGCACCAACCCTCCTACAGCTTCCTCGCCCAGCGCGCCTCGTCTCAAAAAACCTTCATGGCATGATCCACGGCTCCTTGTCGGCCTCCTCATCGTTTGTGCCTCGGTCGCGGGCGTGGTTGCCTTGGTCAACACGGCGGACCAGACTGTGGACGTCTATGCCGTTAAAAAGGATCTTCCGGTCGGCAGCAAGATCAACCACGAGGACCTTGACATCGTCGGCGTGCGTCTCGGTGGCGCTGAAGGGTCGTACGTAACTGTTGCCGAAGGGCTGCCCCATCGGGCTATGGCGATCTCCATGCTCCGAAGCAACGAACTCTTAACGGAGTCAGCCGTCGGGACAGCTGATGAACTGGACAGGCAGCCAGTGGGGTTGCTTGTCCGCCAACCACTTTCTACGGAAGCAACTGTCGGATCTTTTGTTGACGTGTGGGTCTCGGTTCAGGGCGAGAGCCGGCATTTTGAAAAAGCACAACTACTTCTTGAAGGTGTTGAAGTAGCGTCGAGGGAAGACTCTGAGTCGGCGCTGGGCGGTACGAACGCGACAACCGTGCAGGTGCTGGTCAAGGAAGACAAGATGGGCGCGTTGTTGGATGCTATCTCCAATGAAGCAAAAATTGCAGTCATTCCCAACCCTGGGGGTGCGCAATGAATATCCCCGTAGTGACTGTCGGTGAATCCACCGGAGACCTAGTCACTGGATTGGAGAGACTTCGAGGACCCGTAACGGTCGTCCGAAGGTGCACTGAGTTCACAGAGCTGATCGCTGCTTGTCAAACAGGACTGGCACGGGCCGCAATCTTGGCAAGTGAATCCGGTGAAGTAACTGGATCGTTGGTTGCCCGGCTGGCAGAGTCGGAAGTCGCCGTGGTTGTCCTCACCGATGACAGCGAGGCACGGCTTCGGCTGGATGGGCTCGGCGTCCACCACGTATCGAGCTCTGTAAGTGCTGCGGAACTAGCTTCGGCAGTTGAAGAGTCTGTTCGTGCTTTGAAACTACGCCCGCAGACTCGGGAGGTGGGGGACTATGGAGCTACAGCTGCGGCACTCACAGACTTGTCTTCGACCGAGGAGCGGCACCGGGCAGAAGGCTCGTCCCCACGAGGTGCCGTGACTACCATTTGGGGTCCGTACGGCGCACCGGGCAGAACAACCATCGCCGTAAACTTTGCGGCGGAGCTGGCCGCATCAGGAAGAAACGTCCTTCTGATCGATGCAGACACGTATGGTGCGTCGGTCGCTGCCTCTCTGGGACTGCTCGACGAAACCGCTGGTCTGGCACATGCCTGCAGACTCGCAGATCAAGGTTCCTTGGATGCGTCTTCGCTCGCCCGGGTATCAACTGAGGTGGCGATTAGTGGTGGTCGCCTTCGAGTCTTGACCGGCATAACGAGGCCCGATCGCTGGGCCGAGCTACGGGCGTCGGCTCTTCGTAGGGTTCTCGAAGAGGCCCGCACATTGGTTGACGACGTCGTCATCGACTGTAGCTTTTGTCTTGAGGCGGATGAAGAACTCAGTTTTGACACCATGGCTCCCCGCAGAAATGGTGCCACGCTCGTGTCTCTCGAGTCTGCTGACACAATCTTGGCGATCGGCTCAGCGGACTCCATAGGAATGCCCAGGTTGGTGCGTGCGCTGAGCCAACTATCACAAGCGGTGCCTACCGCGTCCCCGCGCGTCCTCTTCAATCGCGTCAGGGCGTCAGCCGTAGGCCGGTCACCCGAGCGGCAGCTGCGCGAAGCATGGGAACGATTTGGTCCGCAGCATTCCATCGAAGCATTCCTACCAGCGGATGAAGCGGCGGCAGACAAAGCGCTTCTTGCAGGGTCGGTGCTCTTGGAAGCAGCACCGGACTCGCGGCTGAGGGAAGGCATTGCCGCTATCGCAGGGATCGGTGTCAGCCGCACTCGAAGAGCCGCCAGAAGCGGCCGCAGCCTAAAGTGAAGTTTAACCAAAACGGCGCTAGGCTCATGAGGTAAGGGACTGCAACGGTGCAGTTTTTCATTTCTTAGTGGAGGCGTTTCAATGTCGTCTGGATCCAGCACGGCGGATCTGTCCAGTTCAGGCACTTCGGTAGAAGAGTTCATCGAAAACTACTATGAGCAGCTGGCCGCTGAAGATGCCAGACAATACAGCCCGGAGACCTTGAGAACCAGAGCTACGAAGCATCGCGCACTGGCCGCGTCGAGACGCGCTGGAGGCGTCGCGGTTGACGTACTGGAAGAAGACGATGCCAGTATCATCTTGGTGGTCACTGACGATATTCCCTTCTTGGTGGATTCAGTGACCGCCGAAATTGTGCGGCAGAATGCTGCAATTCAGTTGGTCATCCACCCAACCTTCGTTGCCACACGTGACCAAGACAGCGGACAGCTCGTACGTTTGGACAAGGTGCCTTCACATGCCGGCATCTCGAATGGAGATACAGCGGCGATTCCAAGCCTTGCGCACCTTCTGGATGGGAAAAATAACACCACACTGGTTGAGTCTTGGATTGCCGTCGAAGTGAGGCGACTCAAGAGTCCCGAAAGTCGCCAACAACTGATCGACGGCGTGACGCGTGTTCTCGGAGACGCCAAATCCGCAGTAGAAGATTGGTCTGCCATGAGAGCCAAGGCGCGGGAGATTGCCGAGGATCTCAAATCACTTCCACAGGCGGAGGCCGTTCCGGATCTCGATCAGGCACGTGAGCTGTTGACCTGGCTAGATAAGGGCAATTTCACGTTTCTTGGTTTCCGCGAATATGACCTGAAAACTGTGGACTCCGAAGATGTTCTTTTCGTCAAGGATGGTTCAGGACTCGGCCTCATGCGCGATGTTCGCGATGGACGGAAGATCCAACACTTGACCACGGCTGGAAAGGCCAAAGCCCGGGAGTCACGTGCTCTTGTCGTAACGAAAGCCAACTCACGCTCTACTGTTCACCGAGCTGCATACTTGGATTATATCGGCATCAAGCGTTTCGATGCTCAGGGGAATGTGGATGGTGAGAGGCGCTTCATCGGATTGTTCTCTACCACCGCCTACACCGACGCGGTGCGACGCGTTCCGGTTGTGCGGGACAAGGTCGATGCTGTGCTGCGGAAATGTGGTTTTCATCCGAACTCACATTCCGGCAAGGACCTCATGTCGATTCTTGAAACGTATCCTCGGGACGAACTGTTCCAGATTGACGCTGACGATATGGCCAGTACGGCCATGGGCATCTTGCGTTTGCAAGAACGACGCCGTACGCGTCTTTTTTTACGGCCGGATGTTTACGGACGGTTTATGTCTGCCGTGATTTATCTCCCTCGTGACCGTTACACCACGAACACTCGGTTGCGCATTGAAGATGAGCTGCGGCAAACGTTCAACGCTGAAGCGATCGAGTTCGAGGCGCGGATGAGCGAGTCAGCGCTGACACGACTCTTCTTCCGAATCAGGCTCCCCCGTGGCGGCGAGGCCCCGGATGTTGATTCAGCAGCACTGGAACAAAGACTCGTCCAGTCGACCCGCTCATGGAGCGAGGGAATGGAAGAGGTAACCCATTCGAAGTTTGGTCGTGAAAAAGCCGATTATGTATCGTCCCAGTGGGCCGAAGCGTTCCCACCGAGCTACCGTGTACTTTTTGAGGTCGAGGATGCTCTAGATGATATCGAACGCTTCGAGAGCTACGAATCAGGCGGAAGTTCGGCCCCGGTCCTGCAGGTTTACGTGCCAAGCTCCCAAGACGCATCCAAAGACGAAGATGCGCGACTGAACCTGTATCTTCGTGAACCGAAGAGTCTGAGCCAGATTCTCCCGCATCTGCACAATCTTGGCCTGGAAGTGCTGGACGAGCGTCCGTTTGAGATCAACAGAGCGGATGGAACGAATTTTTACCTCTACGACCTCGGGCTGCGCTATCCAGATGGTATAGATCCGATGAAGACGGCTCAGCTTCTCGAGGACGCGTTCGGAGCGGCCATGACAGGCCAGAGCGAGTCCGATGAGTTCGACCGGATGGTCCTCGCTGAGAATATGCAGTGGCGACAGGTGCTGGTCTTGCGCAGCTACGCCAAGTACATGCGCCAGCTCGGAAACGTCAACTCCTATGGATTTATTGCTGACACTCTTCTTGCCAATCCGGTGGTTGCCCGCGCGCTCGTGGAGTTGTTCGAGGCGAGGTTCAACCCCGATCTCGATACGGATAAGCGTGAAGCGGCGGTTGACGCAGTGCAGGAGCAACTAAAAGCAGGGCTCGAAGAGGTTTCGACGCTCGACGCTGATCGAGTGCTGAGGACGGTGGCGAACCTCATTGAATCGACATTGCGAACCAACTTCTTCCAAGAGAAGTCATACGTCAGCTTCAAACTTGATACCTTAAATATCGATGCGGCTCCGTTCCCTCGACCGAAATTCGAGATTTGGGTTTATTCTCCAAGAGTTGAGGGCGTACATCTACGCTTCGGTGACGTTGCCCGTGGTGGTCTTCGTTGGTCCGATCGCCGCGAAGACTTCAGAACCGAGGTTCTGGGTTTGGTCAAGGCCCAGACCGTCAAGAATGCTGTCATTGTTCCATCGGGTGCCAAGGGTGGGTTCTTCGCTAAGCAGCTTCCGGACCCAGCGCTAGACCGTGGCGCTTGGATGGACGAAGGCAAAGAGAGCTACAAAATATTTATCCGTGGGCTGCTAGACGTCACGGACAATCTGGTCTCACAAGAGAATGGGCAGTCCGTCGTCGCTCCGGAGCGCGTGGTCAGGCACGATGGCGAAGATTCTTACCTCGTTGTCGCGGCGGACAAGGGGACTGCATCGTTCTCGGACACAGCGAACGCACTGTCGGCGGAATACAACTTTTGGCTGGGGGATGCTTTCGCATCGGGTGGGTCCGTTGGCTATGACCACAAAGCGATGGGGATCACCGCACGGGGTGCCTGGGTATCGGTCAAGTGGCATTTCCGCGAGTTTGGAATAGACACGCAGGCGGAAGACTTCACGGTGGTCGGTATCGGTGACATGAGCGGTGACGTCTTTGGCAATGGAATGATGGCGTCCGAACATATCCGGCTCGTTGCGGCTTTTGATCACCGTCATATCTTCTTGGATCCAAGCCCCGTGGCCGAGACTTCATACGCCGAACGAGTCAGGCTGTTCAATTTGCCCCGTTCGTCGTGGGCGGACTATGATCCGACGCTGATCAGTCCGGGAGGCGGCGTTTTTGCCCGCTCTCGTAAATCGGTTCCCATTTCTGATGAGATCCGTCAGGTACTTGGACTTGGCGAGGATGTTACCTCCTTGAGCCCGCCAGAGTTGCTGCGGACAATTCTGAGTGCTCCCGTCGATCTGCTGTACAACGGTGGCATTGGAACATATATCAAGGCTTCGACCGAGTCACATGCCGATGTTGGAGACAAAGCCAATGATGCTATCCGCGTCGACGGTGCCGATATTCAAGCTCGGGTCATCGGGGAGGGCGGAAACCTCGGTATGACTCAGCGTGGCCGCATTGAAGCAGCTCGAAATGGCGTGATCCTGAACACGGATGCGATCGACAATTCGGCAGGCGTGGATTGTTCTGACCACGAGGTCAATATCAAGATCTTCGTGGACCGGATGGTTGAAGCAGGCAAACTCGCGGTGGATGAAAGGGCAGAGTTCCTTCATTCCATGACGGATGAGGTTGCCAGACTGGTCCTTCAGGACAACACCGATCAGAACATTCTCCTGCTCAATGATAGACAGCGAGTTGTTGAGTGGAGTCCGAGTTTTGAACGGCTCATGGACCACCTTGAGGAGCACGCTGGCCTGAACCGTGAACTGGAGTTCCTCCCGACAACAAAGGAATTACATGAACGTCTTGGCTCCGGAGAGGGACTTACTTCTCCTGAGCTGGCTGTATTGGCGGCATACGCCAAAATTGAACTGGCCAAGGAACTGACGGACAGTGATCTCGCTGACGATCCTTGGTTCGCACGGACGCTCCGCAGCTATTTCCCGAGACAACTCGTGGAGCGGTTCGACGAAGAGCTGGATACGCATCCGTTGCGTCGCGAGATCGTTGCCACAGTGGTTGCGAATGACATGATCAACATGGGCGGTATTACGTTTGCCTTCCGGGTGATGGAGGAAACGTCGGTTTCCGCAGCGGCCGTTGCCCGCGCGTTCGCGGCTCTACGCGAGATCTTCGAGTTCGACGAGATGGTCGATTCTCTGGCTTCCATGCCTGCCAAATTCCCGGTTGACCGGTGGTGCACTGTCTATCTGGATATGCGTCGGCTACTGGACCGTGCTGTCCGGTGGTTTGCCAACCATGTG
This sequence comes from Actinomycetales bacterium, assembly GCA_038199985.1. Lineage (GTDB taxonomy): Bacteria > Actinomycetota > Actinomycetes > Actinomycetales > Micrococcaceae > Arthrobacter_J. Next base: position 49,595 of record JBBPYK010000054.1, read on the forward strand.
AGTACTGAAACTGACGTCGGACAGGATGTGGCGCACTTCAAGCCGCTGATTGATCCTCTCCGTACGCACTTGGTTGACTACGCCATGGGTTCTGATTTGGAGCGCATAGAAGAGTGGCGGGAGAAGGCCGCTCGTTGGGGTCTGCCAGAGTCTGTGGGGCGGCACTGGGCTGAGCAGTTTGAAAGCTACGGTTTGCTTGATATTGCGTACGCTACACAACGCATTGACGAACCCGTAGAGGAAATCGCCAAGGTCTACTACGCCATTTACGATAGGTTCGACGTCGACTCCTTATTGACCAGGATCTCTCAGCTTCCACGGGAAGACAGGTGGCAGGCGCTTGCCCGGGCCGCACTCCGCGACGATCTGTACTCGACGATCGCCGATATGACGTATTCGGTGATGAGGGCAACAACCGCCGGTACTCGTGCGATAGAGCGCTTGGCGGACTGGGAGGCGCAGAACGCTCTGAATCTTGAGCGGGCTACAAAGATGTTCGACGAGGTCAATAGGCTTGAACGAGACGATATGGCGTCTCTGTCTGTTGCACTACGCCATCTGCGTTCCGTCGTTCGGCGTTGACGTCTTAGCCTGTGGCCATCTTCACCGACCCAATCTGGGACGCTGATTTCGGACCAGAAGATGCAGATTGGCTGCATCTCCTGGTTGGGGACTGGCAAATGATTGCTGATCTGGCGTTTGCCGATTTGGCGTTGTGGTTTCCGGATGAAAGCGGCGGGTACGTCGCTCTCGCGCATGCTAGACCTTCGACGTCCCACACAGTTTTTCACGCTGATTTTGTGGGTGAACGAATGCGCGCAGACCTGACGCCGCTGGTGGATCGGTCATGGATTAGCCGCCGAATCGAAACAGCGCCAAAGCATGAACCAGCGCAGGACAGTGATTCTGCGATGAGAGTGGAGGCGGTGCCCGTCGTGCGCAACGGGCGCACTCTTGCAGTCGTGACTTCCCATTCTGAAGCTGCGTCTTCTCGCGCACCATCCACATTGGAGTGTACTTATCGCAGGTGCGCCGATGATCTATTGACCATGGTTACGTTGGGGCTCTGGCCGGATTCCGCAGAGCCCACGGGGGCGAGGCGGGGGGCGCCCCGGGTTGGTGATGGGCTCATCCGCCTCAGCGAGGATGGTGTAGTTGAGTATGCGAGTCCAAACGGTGTCTCGGCGTTTCGTCGGCTGGGCGAAGCGGGAACTCTAGAGGGCCGACTGTTGATGGATATCACTACTAATCTCATGCGGGGACGACATCCTGTAGATGAGTCCATGAGCATGGTCGTGACAGGCAGAATGCCATGGCGTACAGAGATCGATGCCAGGGGAGTGAGCTTGTCCTTGAGGTCGATTCCGTTGAGGAATAGTGACGGCCGTTATGGGGCGGTTGTCGTGTGTAGGGATGTCTCTGAACTTCGTCGTCGCGAGCTCGAACTGGTGTCCAAGGATGCCACGATCCGGGAGATCCACCACCGGGTTAAGAACAACTTGCAGACGGTGGCTGCTTTGCTGCGCTTGCAGTCACGACGCATGAAAAGCGACGAGGGTCGATTGGGCCTCGAAGAAGCAATGAGGCGGGTTGCGACGATTGCGCTCGTTCATGAAACGCTATCTCAGGGCTTGGCTCAAACCGTCGACTTCGACCAGTTGATTGATCGTCAGTTCAGGTTGTCCGCGGAGGTTGCTTCGCCAGGACAAGATGTCAAGACTGAACGACGGGGTGAGTTCGGTGAATTGCCCAGTGACTTCGCGACGCCATTGGCCCTGGTCATTAATGAATTGGTCACGAACGCTGTTGAACACGGGCTCGCGGGCCGCGGGGGAACAGTACGACTAACCGCCGAACGCCGAATGGAAACGGGTTCCGAAATTCTTGACGTTACCGTAGCCGATGATGGCGTGGGCGTTGATTCCAAAATCACGACCGAAGGCTTGGGTCAGCAGATAGTCCAGACGTTAGTGGCCAGTGAGCTTCGAGGTAGCATCACGTGGGACGCACGAGCGGGTGGCGGAACGGACGTTCGGCTCAAGATGGGAATTCCAAAAGACTAGGACGGAGTCCATCGGGCTAGTGCCCGGCGCTTCTATGAGGCGCGGCGGGCACGAGCAGCTCGGCGCTTCAACGCGCGGCGCTCATCTTCGCTCATACCACCCCACACACCGGCATCTTGACCTGACTCGATGGCCCACTGCAAGCATGTATCAATGACGGGACAGCGTCGGCAGACGCTCTTGGCCTCCTCGATCTGGAGCAGTGCGGGGCCGGTGTTTCCAACCGGAAAGAATAATTCCGGGTCCTTGTCCAGGCAGGCTGCTTTGCTACGCCAATCCATAATGATCACGTTCTCCTTAGGGGATTAAATGGTAGCGGTCCTTGCTGTAAAAAGGCCCACCACATGCAAAAGGGGCCATGCAAGGCCCCGAAACCAACTGAGTTAAAGGATTCCACGTTAAAACTCGGCTAACAAGGGGTTAAGGGCAGGGACTTTGTTGCAACGACGAGTGATTCGTCACATACTTGGTTTCTTCTTGCCACTTCACATCGAGCGTCTCACATCGAAGCGATCTCGGATAGGGTTTCAGTGTGTCAAGGCTCAACACTCCAGATTCTCCCGTGGCTGCTCCGGCAGGTGTGCGGGCTATCTGCGGCCTTCTTCTCGTCGAGACCGTCATGCTGATCGTTGTAGGAATCTGGTATGCCGTATCCATGTTCCGATCTGATTCATACGATACTGGGGTTGCGTTTTTCAGTCTTGCGTTGATCGCCCTGGCCATTGGGTGGTTGGTGGCAGTTTCTGTATTTCTCTACCGCGGCTACCGCTGGACCCGATCTGCGGCTTTGGTGTGGCAACTTTTCCTTATCGTTTTAGCCTTTCCTTTGTTCAACGGGGAACAGTGGTTTTTGGCGCTGGCTGTTGTAACTCCAGCAGCAACTATTCTTCTGCTGTTGTTCTCCCAACCCGTTGTCGCTTTTATGGGCAGGCGTTCCGAGAGCGGACGGACCTTCTAAGGAGCGAGAGCAAGTTGTACTTCTTCGACCTCGCCCGAGACGATCACATGGGCTCTGCCCGGTGGTAGTCGGCCTTCGAACTCTAATCTAATACCGAAGAAGTCAGCATCTGAAGATTGTCTGGCGCACAATACGAGGCCCGTTCCTGATGAACGGGCTTCCATAGCCAACGGTATTTTGGAGATTAACGTTGGCGAGGGCATAGCTGTGAAGATTACGCTTACCCCGGCTTGGTGAAGCTGAACGAGCTTTTGGTGTACTTCTGGGGGCAATCGGTCGGCATCGTCGACCAGAGCCAAAGCCCCCTGCGCCGGTGTCAGGTCATTGAAAGCCTGCGCGTCGATGGTGGACCAGTAGCGGACAGGATCTTGTTGACCATGCGGTGAAAGTAAAGTCCAATGGTCGGGAACGTTCGTCCTGAAGAGGTTCAGAAAGTTGGTTTTTCCGGTACCCGGTCCGCCGAGTACCGCCGTCACGCCGCGCGGACTGACGGTCATTTTCACCGTCTCTAGTTCGTCGCCTCCGAGACCGATGGAGATGAGAGCCGAAAGGCCATTCTGCACCGTCGTGTCCAGAGATTCTGTTGTGACTGCCCTCGGCAGTGGCTCGACCCGGGGCGGGCGAATAGGAGAATCCGCGGGGAGCCGGCTCACATAACGTGCGAAGTCGGTGGAAGCGACAGCGGACGTCTGCGCGACTGCTCCTGCCAACGTCGATATTCGCCCTTGGACGAAGGCTCTACCAGGCAGAAGGTCCATCTCCGGTCGCTTGGGCCACATCATCTGTGCTTCGGCGCTGGAGCCACTGGGCAGGAAGACACGGTTGGGTAGGAGTGTAAAAAAGCGTGCGGCGAGTAGATCCCTATCGCCGTTGATGAGGACTGCAACCCCGGCCTTCTCACCGTCACGGACAATATCTCCCAAACAGTCCTCCGCCCACGCCCACCGGCTGCTTCTCAGGACTGATACCCATCGACCCCAACCTGTAACCACGACTACTACGGGAGCAGGAAGCGGGGCGTCCGTGGAAGGATCTGCGAGGCGATCCGAAATAATCGCAGACAATTTCTTCAGCGCTCTTGTTGCTCGTTTGACCTCGTGGCCCCGAATGTAGGCTCCGACCTGTCGCAGCTCTGCAACGCCTGCGACCAAGCTATCTCCATCGAGGATATAGACGTGTGATTCTGGTCGACAACGCATAACACCGAGGACGAGGCTGCGCATCGCATCCTCAACTCCGCTGCCCGAAATACCGACCAATGCAAGGTGCGAATCAGGTTCGGGGCTCCATTCGAGGGTGCATTGCCGTTGTTCGTCGGGAATGTCCAGTATTCCGGCCTCAATGGGAAAAGTTTTCCCCTGGCTCTGAGGTTTTGTCGTGGCAGCTGTGCAGGGTACTGGAACCGACGTAGGAAGAGAGGGCTGTACCGGGCTCCAAGGGGGCTGCCAGCCTTCAGCTGCGACCGATATAGCAGCAAGAGTGGCATCCAGCTGAGTAAACGCATTGTCAGTTCCGTCCGTTGGGGACCGAGCATGGAGGAAGTTGGCGAAGTCTGTGACTGGTTTGAGTGCGGTGGTGGGATCTGCACCCCCGAGCGTCGACGCGGCCTGAAATTCTACGGGGGCGTCGTTCCCAACTTTGATAAATGCCCGCCCGGGCAGTGCCACAGGAATGGAGGCTGCGACGGGACTATTCAGTACGTCTTGAGAGTCCGCCGCTGCTTGCACCCGCAGTCCGATGCTGGCGGTCACGTTTGCTCGGATATCTGGGGTGATGGCACCCTGAGTCCGCTGTGTGGCCATGATGAGGTGCACGCCCAGGGACCGGCCGAGCGTCGCTATCCTCATCAGATCCGGGACTGCTGTAGGCACTTCCTCCGTCAGCATCCTAAACTCATCTACCACGAGGACCAGTCGCGGTAAAAGAGGATCGTTCAGGCGTCGACGAAGTGCGTAGTCACCAATATCGGAGACCTTGTAGTGGGCAAAGAGGCGTTCTCGGCGTTTGACCTCCGCCTTGAGGGAGACGAGTGCGCGGGCTACGTTTTCGGGGGAGAGGTCCGTCAGCATTCCGACGGAATGGGGCAGGGAACCGAGGGGACCAAGACCAGAGCCCCCTTTGAAGTCTATATACAGGAAGTTCACGGTCGACGGCGAATGGTGTGTTGCTATGCCAAGAACCAGTGCGCGTAGCAGCTCGGACTTTCCCGCACCCGTGGTGCCCGCCACTAGGAGGTGCGGCCCCTGGGAGGCAAGATCAAATTCAAGGACAGTCTCAGGGCTGCCCAGACTGCCCAGAGGGGCGCGCAAACCACCCCTTTCAGCTTCCCATGCCAATCTGACGCCCGCTGGGGTTACCGGAGACATGGAGTCGAACCTTACGGACTCAGGGATGGGCCGGGGCCCGGTGTTCTCATCCTGCGGGTAAACCGACGCTATGGTCCTTGCCATTGCTTCGAAGGTACCTTCACCCACCAGATCAGGGGTGAAGGGTGTTGTGATGCCCTGCCGGTTGCAGATACTGCCGCCATTGAACGTCGTAGAAATGACATGCGAAGCGTCGATGTCCTCACTGTGGAACCAGATGATGCACTTTCCAGATGCTTCCAGAGCACTGCTCAGTTGTCCCGAATAACGCCAAAGAATGACGACGGGTGCGGGACTACGTGAGAGCGCTTTGAGGAGTTCTATTGGATCCGAAACAAGCGTGGAGCCGGGTAGATATCGCAGACCGGTGGGAATGTCTGCTGCGTGTCCATAAGAAATCACACCCACCTCAAGAAGGGACAATTGAAGCACGAGGGAGCGGACCAGCGCGGAAGCAGCATCTGGGGACCCGATGACGTTGATCCGGTTCGGGCCATTGATGTCGATTAGGGCAGGCACGTCTGTCAGCATCGGTGGCGTCCACCCTTGTTGGGCTGGCTGGACCTGTAGATTAGCGGGTTGATCAGCCAGTCCTAGTCGCAGCTGATGTGCCGATTGCGCAAGCTCAAGGCGGCCATGTTGTAACGCAAGGTGGAGCACCGCCGGGTCGGGCGCTGCCCGGAGTCGCCTATTCTGATCAAGGAGACGCGCACTATTAACAGCTGCAGTAAAAGTTCGACGTTTGCGGCGACCGGATAACAGGGGCACGAGGCCAGTAACAGCGGAAAGACCGCTAAACGCGAGAAAGAACCACATTTGTGTTGTCACAGCCAGAACGACACCCAGGACCAGAGGTAGCAAAGCGGTCACCCACACCATGCGATTCTTCTCCGGTGGGGGAGGAGAGTCCACAACCAACGGCTCCTTGACATCCTCGCCAACGGGAGTTCGCTGCCATGACGATGCTGGAACGATGCTACATCGGCTGGATCCTAAGCGGATCAACGATCCGGCGTCCACGTTTTTGCTGTCGATTCTGCTGCCATCCACCCAGGTGCCGTTGACGGAACCGTGGTCTCGGAGGGAAATGTGATGGTCGGATACTGTCAGGACGGCATGTTTCCGGGAAAGTTCAGGATCGTTGATGGAAATCTGAGAGTCTGCACGTCCAATTTCGTAGTCGCCCCTCAAGAGGGGAAATACTTGACCAGCATCTGGCCCGGTATTTACCGTGAACACCAATGACGGCGATTGGCGTTCACGCGATCGTGCCTCTCCACGCGCCACAATGCAACCATTGACCAAAGGCCATTGCCCGGGCACCAACCCCGCCAACAATTCTCCTCCTACCGAGTAGCTACCCGGCCCGTACAACTCTGTTAAAGCAGCGGTGAGGGCGTCTCCAGAGTCTACTGACGTCGTGTCGGCTACTAGTTCGTCTGCATCCGATCCCAACGTGATCAGAGTGAAGTGTAGTGTCATGACCTGCCCCCTTTCGACTGACTATCAAGAAGGCTACGTTGACTCCCTCGATCAGGGTGGGGCTACGTACGCTGTCTGTGGAAAACTTTTGTCGCGCTAGACTTACGTCGTTCTCCTCCACATCCAAAGGACCAAGACCTTGACCACCAACCCGGCTCTGGACTCAGCGCGTCCGGTGACACCTGCAGCCGCGCATCCGGCGGGATCCAAATACCGTCCGGAAGTTCAGGGCTTGCGGGCACTGGCCGTACTCATGGTGGTCACGTACCACATTTGGTTTGGACGCGTCTCTGGCGGGGTGGATGTCTTCCTACTTATTTCGTCGTTTCTGCTGACGTTCTCCTTTGTGAGGAAGATTGAGAACGGCATACCGCTCAGGCTCGGTAAATACTGGTTGCACCTTTTCAAACGACTCCTCCCGGCCGTCGTCGTGACTCTGCTCGGTGTCCTAGTGGCAACGTATCTGTTCATTCCCCAATCTCGATGGCCCGAAATTCTCGGACAATCGTGGGCCTCGTTGCTGTACTTCCAAAACTGGGCGCTGGCATTTGCCTCGGTGGACTACTACGCCGCCGACCACAGCCTTGCGAGCCCACTCCAGCACTTTTGGTCGCTTTCGGTGCAGGGACAGGTTTTCATCCTCTGGCCGCTCCTGTTCGTAGTCGCAGCGTTTCTCACCAAACTTCTGAAGGCACGATTCCGTTTTGTAGTTCTGGTAATTTTCGGCGCAGTGTTTCTCGGGTCGCTGGCATTCTCCATCTTCGAGACGTATACGAATCAAACATTCGCCTACTTCGATACACGTGCTCGATTGTGGGAGTTCGCCCTGGGCACGCTGCTGGCATTGGTCCTTCCGTTTCTGCGGATACCAGCCGTCTTGCGAGTGGTGATGGGATGGGTAGGGCTAGCTGCCATGCTAAGCGGCGGTTTCGTCCTCGATGTCCAGGGTGAGTTCCCTGGATACGTGGCGTTGTGGCCAACGTTGGCGGCCGCCTTCATCATTGTTGCAGGCCAGACGGGGAGCCGTTTTGGTGCGGATAGACTGCTCTCTTGGCGGCCGCTGGTCCGTATGGGTGACATGTCTTACGCCCTCTACCTTTGGCACTGGCCCATTCTCATCACTTACCTCATTTACCGGGACCGCACCGCCGTCGGGATCGTGGGAGGGACCGGGATCATTGTTCTGGCGTTGGTTCTGGCCTACCTCACGACGCGTTTCATCGAAAGGCCGGTTCGGGAGTCGCAATGGGCAGAGAAGAAGCGACGAAGGGCGGCACTCATTATTGCGGTCTGCCTCGCTCTGGTGGCAGCGCCCGTTGGAGGCTGGCAGCTCCAGTTACGGGCTCACGCAGCTGAACTAGGCAAGATGGCGGCAGTCAATAACCCTGGCGCCAAGGTATTGATGGATGATTTCGAAGGCAAGGCGCCTGCCGGAGTCGAGATCCTGCCTGCCGCCGCGGACATACAAAAGGAGTATGCGGTCCTGGACGGTAAGTGCCAGAACGCCCCATTTGCAACGCAGGCCGACGTTCTTGAGGGCCGGTGTAGTGACACGCAAGTCTCCGGTGAGCCAGCCAGAACCATTGTAGTGGTAGGGGATTCGCATACGGAGCAGTGGCTCGGGGCCATCGAACCGATGGCCAGGGAGCAGAACTGGAAAGTCGTGTCGCTGCTTCTGGGAGCCTGCACCTACAGCGTTGGATTCGAAGGAGGATACAAAGAATGCAACGAGTTTAACGCTGCCGCTACGGACTACATCCTGGAGTTGCACCCAGATGCGGTCTTTACCGTTGCCACCAAGTCCCGCTCTGAAGATCCGCAGGACACCGTGGTGCCCGGGTTAGCGAACGCGGCCAACTTACTGCACGGTGAGGGTATTCAAATGGTTGGAATCCGCGATAACCCTCGTTTTACCTTTAATATGATGGAGTGTGTCGAACTGAATGGTGAAGACTCTGCCTCGTGTAATCCACTACGGAGCGAGACACTCAGCTTCGCCCCACCATTCGAGGAACTGCGGGCGGCGGCACCAAACATCGATCTCATGGATGTTACTGACCTGATCTGTGGAGAAGAACGTTGCCAAGCTGTCGTGGGCAACGTTTATGTCTACATTGACGGCAATCACTTGACTGAGACGTACGTTGACACCATGCGGCCTGAATTTGACCAGCGATTCCTATCGGCTGTTCGATGGAAGTCCTGAGAGGCAACGCTCGTGCCCGACGTAGCCATGAGCCGGAAATGACTGTGAAGACATCACGGTCAGGTAACCTTAAGTGCGCAGGTTCGCCCATATTGATCCTGCCCAAATCAATACGGGAGAATTTGTGAACGTTGATCTTGTAGTAGTTGGCTCCGGTTTTTTTGGACTGACCGTGGCCGAGAGGGCTGCAACCGAGTTGGGCCTCAAGGTCGCGGTGATCGACCGTCGTTACCACATTGGTGGTAACGCTTACAGCGAAAAAGATCCGCAGACTGGAATCGAGGTACACAAGTACGGTGCACACTTGTTCCATACCTCCAACGAGCGTGTATGGGACTACGTCAACAAGTTCACGACGTTCACGAATTACGTTCACAAGGTATACGGCGTGCACCGGGGGGAAGTCTTCCCGCTCCCGATTAATCTGGGGACCATCAACCAGTTCTTCCGAGCAAACTATTCCCCGGATGACGCACGCGCACTCATTCAGGAGCAGGCGGGAGAGTTCGCCAGGTTGGATCCGGAGAACCTCAATGACAAGGGTATCCAACTCATCGGACGTCCACTCTATGAAGCGTTCATCAAGCATTACACCGGGAAACAGTGGCAGACGGACCCCAAGGATCTGCCCGCAGGCATCATCTCGCGCCTTCCCGTGCGGTACACGTACGACAACAGGTACTTCAACGACACCTTTGAAGGACTCCCAACCAACGGTTATACGGCGTGGATCGAGCGTATGGCGGATCATCCCAACATCTCCGTGCACTTGAACACGGACTTTTTCGATGACACTCAGGAGTACGGGAAGTCCAACGTCGTAGGCAATGTCCCTGTCGTCTACACGGGCGCGGTGGATCGATATTTCGACTTCACAGAGGGGAATCTCTCCTGGCGGACTATTGATTTCGAACAGGAAGTGCTGGATATAGGCGACTTCCAAGGCACGTCTGTGGTCAATTACAACGACGGCGACGTCCCCTACACGCGGATCATTGAACCTCGTCACTTCCATCCAGAGCGGAATTATCCGTCAGACAAAACGCTGATCATGCGTGAATTTTCGCGTGCTGCGGAAGAGGGCGACGAGCCGTATTACCCCATCAACACTGAGGCCGACCGAGCAAAACTTGTGGCTTACCGAGACCTCGCCAAAAATGAGAAATCGGTCCTATTCGGCGGACGACTTGGCACCTACAAATATCTGGACATGCACATGGCCATCGGGTCCGCACTTTCCATGTTCGACAACAAGATCAAGCCCCATTTCAGCGGCGGCACAGCACTCGAGAGTGGAGGAGTCGACGCATGACAAGCTCAAGCGAATCAGTAAACATCTCAGAGTCGGTAGCAACGGATTTCACGACTCTTCAGCGCGTCATATTTCCTAACCAGAGTCAGATGGACACGGCCCTGCTTTACGTAGATAGCGGGACGGCGCGTGGTGCTCAATTCAATACGATGGACGGATCTTCAACCAGCCGTCAGGCAACGTCCGGGCAAGCCGCAGCTGCAATGAGTGAAGTGCACGTTGAAGACTTTGTATCGCGGACCTCCACAACGGTCCGCGCAGGCGAGAGAATTTCGTTCGGTACCTATTTCAACGCCTTTCCTGCCAGTTACTGGCGTCGTTGGACTGCCATTGAACAGGTGAAGCTGCGGGTAGTGACCTCAGGCGCCGGAAGCATCAGCGTGTATAAGTCGAACGCCCGCGGTTCACTGCAACACGTGGATACTCAACGCGTTGGCGGAAGCGTCGAGAGTGTGTTCGATTTGTCCCTGAAACCTTTCGGCGACGGTGGCTGGTATTGGTTCGACATCGTTGCAGGTGCAGAGTCGGTCATTCTGGAATCAGCCGAGTGGCTGAGCCCTAAAGACAAAAGAGCGGCGTCTGGTCCCATGGGATCCGTGACAGTGGAAATAACGACGCTTAACAAGACCGATTTCTGCCTCAACAATCTCAACATTCTGGCTAGCCATCCAGAAGCGCTTGAGAGTGTGCGAGAAGTACTTGTGGTTGATCAAGGCACTCAGAAGGTCCGTGACGCAGAGGGATTCGCAGAGGTCGAAGCGGCACTTTGCGGGAAGCTGCGGATCATCGACCAAGAAAATCTCGGCGGGTCCGGAGGGTTCTCCCGAGGAATGTTTGAGGCGGTCGAGAACGGCAGCGACTATGTTCTGCTTCTCGACGATGACGTCGTGGTTGAGCCTGAAAGCATCAGCCGCTTGCTCACCTTCGCAGACCGCTGTAAAACGCCGACGATTGTTGGCGGCCACATGTTTGACCTCTACAACAGGTCGGTTCTGCACACATTCGGTGAAACTGTCAACCCGTACAGGATTCAACCTGATCAGCCCATCTCGGACCAGGAGCTCGGGCACGATTTCGCCAGATCCAACCTGCGGACAACGTCCTGGCTGCACCGACGCGTGGATGTCGACTATAACGGTTGGTGGATGTGTCTGATCCCTACGACAGTGATTCGTGAGATCGGGCTATCACTCCCTATCTTCATCAAGTGGGATGACTCGGAGTATGGCTTGCGCGCGAAGAGCGCAGGGTTCCCCACGGTATCGCTTCCAGGTGCGGCCGTCTGGCACGTTTCATGGGCGGACAAAGACGACCTCGTTGGTTGGCAGTCGTATTTCCACACACGGAACCGGCTGATAACCGCGCTTCTTCACAGTCCTTATGAACGCGGTGGTCGAGTAGTTCGAGAAACCGGCTACCTCGACATCAAGCACTTGATTTCGATGCAATATTTTACCTCGATGGGTCGCATTATGGCTTTGCGAGATGTGCTCAAGGGACCTGAGGGTCTGCACGAAATGCTTCCAACGAAGCTACCGGAAATCCGATCAATGATTGCTGAGTACTCTGATTCTCAGATAAAACCGGACCCGGAAGCGTTTCCCACGCCAAAAATGGATAAGCCGCCTCGCCACGGACAGGGGTTCAAAGCGCCGTCCTATACGACTCTCGTTCCTTGGGCAGCAAAAACGGTGATCCGCCAATTGACCAAGCCTGTGACGGAAACAAGTAAAACCCGACCGCAGACCTACGTGGCACATCAAGACAATAAATGGTGGCGCATGTCCCAATATGACAGTGCCGTTGTGACGAACGCCGAAGGGACAGGTGCGTCGTGGTACAAGCGGGATCCGAAGAAGCTCAGAGAACTTCTTTCTGAGAGTCTACGGCTCAACGGTGAGATTCTGCGTTCTTGGCCGCAGTTGAGCGCGCGTTATAAAGCACATGTAGAAAGCATGACCTCATTCGAAGCCTGGAAAGAGACGTTCGACAAGCACTCCGGCGAAGGTAAGTAGGGTTGAGTACTTCTGAACTATCTGCACCCGGCAAATCGAGGGGACTACGCGATGTAGTCAAATCAAGATTTCTTCTGCGTCTTTTGGTAGCCAAAGAGCTCAAAGTTCGTTACCGAGGCTCTGTGTTGGGTCTACTGTGGTCCTACATAAAGCCGGCGGTGCAGTTCATCGTTTTCTATATAGCGCTTGGGGTCTTCCTCGGACTCGAAAAGAGCCCCACGAACCCGGACGGCCTGCCGAACTATTCTATTTACTTGTTTTCAGGTATTGTCCTGATCAATTTTTTCTCTGAAGCACTCGGGAACGCAGCCAGATCGATTGTTGGCAACGGTAATCTCATCAAGAAGATCTACCTTCCACGGCAGCTCTTTCCCGTCGCTTCAGTGTGGGTTTCAGCTGTCCATTTCTTCCCGCAGCTAGTGGTGCTTTTGGCTGCATGTTTGTTTGTAGGCTGGTCGCCGTCCCTCTCGCAGCTGGCCGCTGCGGGGGCAGGATTCGTGATTGTCGCGTTGCTTGCGACCGGACTTGGTCTCCTATTCGGTGCTGCGAACGTCTATTTCAGGGACTCTGAGAACTTTGTCGATATGCTCTTGATGATCGCCACGTGGGCGTCCCCAGTCCTCTATGCGTGGACCATGGTTGAGGCGAAACTTGGCAGTGCCTGGTTTGCCGTTTATCAAAGCAACCCGATGACTATCGCCGTCGAACTATTTCATTTGGCGTTCTGGGTGCCGACTACCGATCCGTTGGCCATCGATCAGGCGACTGCCGTTCCACCTGATCTTCTCGATTTCTGGACTCCCGTAGGTTTGGTCACTGCTGTGGCCATCCTGGTTCTGGGCCAGATCACTTTCCGCCGGCTCGAGGGCCGGTTTGCTCAGGAGCTCTGATGTCGGTGTTGGCCGTAGAAGTTGAGGATGTCAGCAAGCAGTTTGTGCTGCGACACACGCGATCTATCAAGGAGGCATTTGTCTGGCTGGTCAAGGGTCGCAAGGGTGACCTTTCGGAAAGATTCCACGCCCTTGAGGATGTGTCCGTTAAGATCAGCCAAGGTGAGTCTGTCGCACTGCTGGGACTCAACGGGTCCGGTAAATCTACGTTACTGAAACATATGTCCGGCGTCATGCTTCCAGATTCTGGAACGGTACGTACCCGTGGCAGAGTCGCAGGTCTTATCGAGGTAGGAGCTGGGTTCCATCCGGATTTGAGTGGGCGAGACAACGTATATCTCAACGGGGCGATTCTGGGGATGACCGAAAAAGAGATTGACGAGAAATTTGACTCGATCATCGAATTCTCAGAGATCGGACAATTCATCGACACAGAGGTCAAGTTCTACTCGTCCGGCATGTACCTAAGGCTAGCTTTCTCCGTCGCCGTGCATACTGATCCGGAGGTGTTCCTCGTGGATGAGATTCTGGCTGTGGGGGACGAGCCCTTCCAGAAGAAGTGCATCAAGAAGATCAAGGAGCTGGGCGCGGCCGGTAAAACGCTCGTTGTCGTCAGCCACGATCTGGATCTCGTCCTAAAAATCTGTGAGCGTGGCATTCTGATGGAGAAGGGACGTCTCGTCCTTGATTCCTCGGCTACGGATGTCGTGAAAGCGTTGCGTTCCGGGGCTTAGCCTCACGCTTAGCTACCCGCACGCTGTTACCTTGTAGAGTTTCGCTTCGCCCTCGCTGGCAATGAGTTCCAGTCCTGGTGCGCTTTCGGCGTTGTCCATTGCGGTGTTGACGTGTTGGCCGCCCTGGACCTCAATGTCATCGAAGTCGAGAGCGTAGTAGGCGTCCAATTCCTTCACCGCTGGGCAAACGTCAGGATTCACTCCGGCTTCATCCATTGAGGACATCAACACCAGCTCAGCCCTGGAACGGAGGCCAACTACATGAGGCGAGACAGTTTGGCGTCCCGAGATCGCGTAGACCAAGGTGCTGCCGTTCCATGGATCTCCGTAAACAACATCTCCGGGCGGGACCAGCTCAGGCACGCGTTTGAGTAACGCCAACTCGTCGCTGCTCAGAAGTACGGATGTGTCCGAGATGCGGTATCGCTCGGAGGCCAGGCGCTGCTCCCTGTTCACTGAACCAATCTGCGCTAGGAGCGTCGTGGCACCGAGGGCCATGACAATAACAGCGGCCGCCATGCCCCTGTTCGAGAGCCCCCAACCGCGAGGAAAAGCGCGTTGGTAGAATTGGGATGTCGTCAGTTGCAGGCTTTCCGTCCACAGTCCCAGTGAGCGTAGCATCCGGGTGCCGCCCAGTACTGCTATCGGAAGTGTGACGGTGGGCAGTATGGCTGCCAGCCGGTAAGCATCGTTGTACCAAACCCCGGTCCAGAAATGCCTGAGGTTCCCTTCCGGCATCGCTGAGGCGACAATATAGAGGGCCGAACCTACAGCAAAGACCCCAAGCAGCCACCATCTGCGGGGTTCCTGGGCAAGCGTCGCGAGCCCGGCCAGTGTCAAAAGCAACAGGAGAAACGAAACATGATTGCCTTGGGGACCACCGCCGAGAATCTCCCCTATGGCCTGTGAGACCGTTTGCCGCGGGTCCCAGCCGGAGGCGACCTGAGGCTGCAGTGCTAGTTGCCATCCGAACATGCCGACGGCCATATATGCCACGACCGCTATGAGAGCAGCGATTACGGCTAGGCCAGAGCGCATTTTTCGACGCCAGGCGACGGCGATGTGGCCGAGCCAAGCGACCATCATTGGGGCGCCAAAGGCAATGACGGCTATGACAGTGCTGGGGTGAGCCAGCGCGAGACCGGGGAGAACGGCAAGGAATTGGACGCCTGCGGGGAGAACCGCGAGCCCGATAGTCCCGAGCCTCAGTCCGGAAACCATTATACCGAGCGCAGCGGGCAAAATTGCAATCGCGAGTAGGTTGGGGTAGAGGACGCCGAAATCGATCATCAGATAGGGAAAGGCGCTGAACCCGGCGGCGATGGCTCCGGTGAGCAGTACCGGCAGGATGCGCGTGCCCGTGATCCGGGTTACGAGGTAGATGCAACCTAGGGGCCATAGCACTGCCCCGATCACGATGTTCCCTGCGGTTACCGCGGCAGGCACCGATGTTCCTAGTAACTGCACAACGAGGGCAAGAACATTATGCCAAGCTGCCGGGTAGAAAGCCTGTGACGCTTCAGTCAAATTGCCAAGGGTCATCGACGAGCCATTGCCCGTCGTTTGGATATGGCGGATAGCGTTCAAGTGATAGATGTTGTCGTACGTCTGCGAAATGTTCTCCGGGCTGCCGATAATACTGACAAACCGGGCAGCGATAATGACTGATGGAACGAACACTGCGAGTAGGTAGCAGGATGCCCGGATTTTTTCGTAGCTCAGGGGCAGGACACGTCCCGTGAGTCTACGCGCGCCGGGCGCGCCTGAAGAGTCGGAAGCGAAGGGTCGGGTGCGGAAGACTGCAATGCCAGAGCGGACCAAGAGTATGGCCATAGTCAGTGCCCCAGTGAAGATCGCGACTGACGCGGGAGAGAACCGCAGGGAAAAATATGGCCAAATAATGGCGGCCACGGCAATGATACTGACGGTGACTGGTCCTGCCAGCGCCCACATTGCGGTACCGCGTAGTCCAAGAGCGCGAAGGATGATCCCACCAGGAAGGAGGAAAAGCAGCAGCGTGCCGACCAAGATGGGAACGAATTGCGGCCAGGACATGCGTGGGCTCCTCGGACTGTTGCTGGATGGGCCGCGGGGCTATCCCACGAGGATGCCTTCGGCGCAGCTGATAGACATACCAGCCTCCTACCCTACTGGACAGAGTGAGCAGAATTGAGGCCGCTGGTTCGGCGGGTGCTAGTCCGTGCGATAGATGTGAAATACTGGGGCCGTGAGCCGATCCTGGGTTGTTATTCCGATGTATAACGAGTCAACTGTCGTCGTCGAAGTCATTAGAGACCTCCTCCCCACCTTTCCGAACGTTGTCTGCATTGATGATGGCAGCACCGATGAGTGCGCGCAGTTCGCTCGCGATGCGGGAGCTGTAGTTGTACAGCACCCAATTAATCTGGGACAGGGAGCTGCCCTGCAGACGGGCATTGAGTACGCGCTGCAGGATCCAGGGATGGACAGCATCGTGACCTTCGACGCGGATGGACAACACCGAGTTGAGGACGCCAGAGATATGGTGGCGCGTATTTCCTCCGGCGAGGCCGATATAGTTCTGGGGTCGCGATTCCTTGACGACCGCACAAAGATGGGGCCGGCGAAGCGACTGGTGTTAAAAACAGCAGCGCTGCAATCGAAACTAGCAACGGGGATGGACCTGACCGACGCGCATAATGGTTTGCGGGCCATCAGTAGGACGGTTGCGGAGGACATCCACCTGACACAGAACCGCATGGCTCATGCCTCCGAGCTGGTGAACCAGCTGGCAGTTCTTAAACCCCGTTGGGTGGAACATCCGGTCGAAATTATTTACACGGATTATTCCAAGGCGAAGGGTCAATCGCTGTTAAATTCTGTCAATATCCTTGCTGAACTGTTCCTGAGGTAGCTTCCATGCTGATTGTTGTCCAGATCCTGCTCGTCTGCGCGGTTGTCCTCGTATCTTTGGTATTGATGCGCGGGGGGAGTAACGCACGTCATTTGGCCATCCGGCGCATCATGCTGCTGTTGTTTGCAACGGCGGCAGTGCTGTCGATTTTCTTCCCTGCGCTGCTTTCCACCGTTGCCTCCTGGCTCGGTATTGGCCGCGGCACCGACTTGGTGCTCTATGCCCTCATAGTGTCCTTCCTCGTGTTCATGGCCACGTCCTACCAGCGGCACCGACAGACAGAGATGTCTCTTACCAAACTCGCCCGGCGTATAGCCATCGATGAAACTGAACGGCCATGGGAGTCGCTCTCCCGCTAAAGCCCACCGCGGCCGGACACTCTGGCGGCGATACCTGAAAGCAGAATTCTGATGACGATAGACGTGATGTTCCCCTATTACGGGGACGTGGCCATGATGAAAGCAGCGGTTAGCAGTGTCCTCAACCAGGATGATCGGGACTTCAAACTGACCATTGTCGATGATCGCTACCCTGACGACACTCTCCCGGCCTACTTTTCGGCGCTAACGGAGTCCGACGACAGGATCGCCTATTCTCGGAATGAAAAGAACCTCGGGGCCAACGGTAATTACCGCAAGTGTGTGGGCCTCATCCAGCACGAGATCGTCGTGATCATGGGTGCTGACGACGTCATGCTGCCGAATTACCTCTCCACGGTCCGCCAAGCGTTCAGCGAACCGTCCGTGTCGATCGTTCAGCCCCAGGTGGAGGTTATTGACGAGCTCGGTGAGGTCTACCTACCACTGGCTGATCGAATTAAAGCTGCAATGCGGCGGCGCGCCACCGGCAGCAGTAGTACCGCTGTGCTGCAGGGAGAGCCGATCGCCAAAAGCTTGATCTCTGGCAACTGGTTATACTTTCCATCTATCGCATGGCGCGCGGACGCTATCAAGGCCCATTCCTTTCGACCAGAGTACGATGTCGTTCAGGACCTTGCGCTTGCACTGGACGTCCTCATGGCGGGCGGCCAGCTTCTCGCTACGGACACGGTCTGTTTTCAGTATCGCCGTCACCGGGAGAGCGATTCCTCGGTGCGGGCTCTTGACGGTCGTCGGTTCGATGAGGAACGTCGGTTCTTCAATGAATGTTCAGCAGACTTTGAGCGCCTCGATTGGCCTAAGGCAGCGGCGTCCGCTCGACTGCACTTGTCGTCACGACTCAACGCCGTAAGCCTGCTTCCTAAAGTTGTGTCGAAGCAGGCCTGGGGCGGACTGGGAAAGCTATTAGGGCACGCAGCGAGGTTCTAGAGACGCCTATTGACTGGATGTAGGCCGCAGTTCACCTCGTCCTAGCTGGTAGTCTTTCGATGTGCTGTCCGCAGCGAGCGCCCTAAAGCATCACGGGTGTTTTGAGATCTAATCACGAGTGATAAAGGTGGTAGGAATGTCCATGCTGAGTGGATCGTCAGTATTGATTACTGGCGGAACCGGATCGTTGGGGAAGGCCCTAGTCCGGGAGATTCTGGATAACCACGACGTCCGGCGGCTTGTCATCTTTAGCCGGGACGAGCTCAAGCAGCTGGAGGCGCGTCGTTTGTTCGAAGACGATTCTCGTCTCCGCTGGTTCATTGGTGACGTCAGAGATCGACACCGACTTGAGCGAGCTTTCCATCAAGTCGATTACGTCATACATGCGGCTGCACTCAAGCAGGTTGACACCGCAGAGTACAATCCATTCGAGTATGTTGAAACAAACGTGCGTGGATCGCAGAACGTAATCGATGCCGCCATTGATGCGGGTGTCAAAAAGGTCGTTGCACTTTCCACAGACAAGGCATCGAGCCCGGTGAACCTTTATGGCGCGACCAAGTTATGTGCCGATCGGCTCTTTATCTCGGGCAACCACTACGCCGCGGCTTATGACACTCGTTTCTGCGTTGTTCGCTATGGAAACGTCATGGGTTCACGCGGATCGATCGTCCCAATCTGGAAGGCGATGGCAGCCCGCGGAGAATCTTTGCCATTGACTGACAATAGGATGACACGGTTCTGGATTACTCTGGACCAGGCAGTTAAATTTGTCTTGGACTCATTCGAGATGATGCAGGGCGGGGAACTTTATGTTCCCAAAATACCCTCTGTGAGGATTCCCGAACTGGCTAAAGCAATTGCGCCGGATGCCCGGACACACGAGATCGGCATTCGCCCTGGCGAGAAGCTACACGAAGAAATGATTGCAGTGGACGACTCCCGCCGCACACTTTCCCTAGGTTCCAGGTACGTCGTCATGCCGCATCTCGCTGGGTGGGGATATGAACCGCCCAAGGACGGGGTCGCGGTGCCGGACGGCTGGAGCTATGAGTCCGATGGCAACGAACGTTTTCTCTCCGTTGACGAATTGCGGAATATGATCTCGGAAGGGTTGTAGACAAAATGCTTCCTTACGGTCGGCAGTCTATAGATGAACGTGACATTTTGGCCGTCACAGAAGCCCTTCGCAGCGACTGGCTAACCACGGGGCCGATGGTTGATAGGTTCGAGGAAGCAATATCTTTAGTTGCGGGTGGATCTCAAGCTGTTGCCGTGACGTCGGGTACTGCCGCGTTGCACACTGCTTATGTCGCTGCTGGAGTGGAGCCGGGCGATGAGGTCGTGACCACACCATTGACGTTTGTTGCTACGGCGGCAACTGCGGCCATCGCTGGAGCAAAAATTCTCTTTGCTGACGTGGACGCGTCAACTGGAAATCTCTCGCTTGAGGCCGCTGAGTGCTTAGTATCTGATCGGACCCGCGTGATCACCGCAGTTGACTACGCAGGCTTGCCGGTTGATGCGGAGGCGTTCAATAGGTTGGCGCACAAAAATGGCGCCTTGTTTATCGAGGATGCTGCTCATTCAGTGGGTTCGACACTGAACGGAAGCCCGGTAGGTGAAATCGCCGATCTAACGACATTTTCTTTCTTCCCTACGAAGAATCTGACGACCGGTGAAGGTGGCGCAGTTGTGTCCCCCGATGGACGGCTCGCCGCTCGGGCTCGTAATTTTAAGGGGCAAGGATTAATCCGCGATAGTGATACCTTGCGCTACCCGGAAGAAGGTCCTTGGCATCAGGAAGTGCACGAATTTGGTATCAACTATCGATTGCCAGATATCTTGTGCGCCTTGGGCGTAAGTCAGATAGGGAAGCTGGAGCAGTTCAAGCAGAGACGACAGCAGATTCATAACCTCTACAACGACGCCTTTTCTACCAATGACGAACTGATTATTCCCGGCGTAATGGAAGGGGCCTCTCCCGCTTGGCATCTTTACCCCCTACGCGTTCCGGCGGAACGGCGTCGTGTCGTATTTGAGGAACTGCGATCCAGAGGGATCGGAGTGCAGGTCAACTACATTCCTGCCTATTGGCATCCGGTTTTCGAGGACTTGGGCTACCGTCGGGGCATGTGTCCCAACGCGGAGGCGTATTATCAACAGGAAATTTCCCTGCCCCTCTTTCCTGGTCTCACTGACGATCAAGTCCACCAAGTAATCGACAACGTTATCGCTGTCGTCGGGTCATGACAGTGACTGCGCCACGCGTCGTGGCTATTGTTCAAGCTCGTATGGGTTCGACTCGCCTGCGCGGCAAGGTGTTGGAACCGCTTTTAGGCCGACCGGTACTGGATTGGGTTGTCCGGGCCGCGAAAGAATCCGACGGTGTCGATGACGTAGTTATTGCGACATCTGAGTCATCGGATGATGACATCATCGATGATCTGGGTGCGAGCTTGGGCGTTCAAGTCGTGCGAGGAAGCGAAGACGACGTGTTATCGCGCTTTCTCTGTGCGGCCGACCGCACTACGGCCGACGCAGTCGTTCGCTTGACTGCGGATTGTCCGTTGCTGGACCCGGTTCTTATCTCGGAGATCGTTGCCATTTGGCGGCGCTCACCAGACGTTGATTACGTGTCAACCACCCATCCGCGTTCACTGCCTCGTGGGCTGGACGTTGAACTGGTTACTACCGAAGCTTTGCGCCTTGTTGACCGGCGAACAGAGGAATACCACCGAGTGCATGTGACTAGTGCAGTTTACGAGGACGGCGCTGGCTTTACTTGTGCGTCGCTGTCTTTTATTCCGCGCAATGATCGCTACCGAGTCACTCTCGACACTCCTGAGGATTTGGACCTCCTCTCGGCACTGACGAAACTTTTAGGTGATGCGCCTCCTTCATGGCGTGACGTGGTGCGGACGCTGGACGCGCATCCCGAAATTGTCGAGATGAACGCCCATATTGAGCAGAAGGCACTGAGCGAGGGCTGATTGTGCGTGTACTCTTCCGTTGCGATGCAGCGAAGCTCCAGGGGTTGGGCCATCTGATTCGATCCATCGCCGTAGCGGATGCCGCTGTCGATGCTGGTTGGGAGGTGGCTTTTCACGGTCTGGTAGAAAACGCCATGGGCAAGACGATGCTGCAGGAGCGCGGGTATGAACTTCATCCATGGCGCGGGACAGCGGCAGAGCTTGCCAGACTGGCTACTGACCATCACGCCGCCGTGGTCCACCTCGACTCCTACGAGGACGCTGGGCCACTCGACGTGGAGTTGACCCGACGAGGGATCTTGCTGAGTTCAGTCGAAGACGGTCTATATGGTCGACGTTCGGCGGCCATCGCCATCGACCCATCCCCGGTAAGTGAGCGCACGTACCGTCCCAGCGACGGTAGCCGTCATCTTCTGCGTGGTACTAAAGCCATTCCCCTCCGTCGGTCGATTCTGTCAGCCGTTAAAAATGCAACGGGGGCTAGCGCTGGGATCAATGTTCTTGTCGTCATGGGCGGTACTGACGCACTTAACATGACTGGCGAAGCAGTCCAGACGTTGTTGGCCACGGAGATACCCAGCACTTGTCATGTGGTTTCCGCGACTACAGTATTGGCCTCGCAGCCGGAGCTGGGGCAACGCATTGTCATGCATGCTCCTGGACCGAATGTTCCGTCGCTTTTTACGTCAATGGATCTAGTAATTAGTGGCGCTGGAACTACGGTGTGGGAACTGGCGTCGCTTGGAGTGCCGATGGCCTTGCTCCAGGTCGTGGAAAACCAAGCGGACAACTATCGCTATGCCGTCAATTCAGGCTTTGCCCTCGGGCTGGGTTCCGTGCAGGAGGGTGTTTTAGTCGCGCCGGAGGCAACGTCGCGACTACGAGAGCTGCTCCTTGACCCGAATCAACGGGCTGCCATGAGTGTTGCCGGACGTCACCAAGTGGATGGCGGTGGTGCAGCGCGCATTGTTCGAGTGTGGGCAGATCGACTGAGACTTGACGGAGGTCTGCGAGCACGTCTTGCCACGTTGGACGACGCGTCGCGCCTCTTTGATTGGCGCAACGATCCATCCGTCCGTCTCGTTTCACGCGCTACGGACGAACTTGACTGGAATTCGCACGTTGCATGGGTGGAATCATCCGTTGCCTCCCGTCACAGGTGGCTGCTCGTCGTCGAAATGGCCCAAGAGCCCGTGGCCACTGTTCGGTTCGATCGGCTAGATGAACATCAACCAGCCGATGGCGAGGCATGGGAAGTCTCCATTACTCTCAGCCCGGCCCACCGCGGCCGGGGCTTGGCAGGAGCTATCCTTGCCGCAGCTGAAGGATACTTCGCGGGCCACGAAGCGGTAGCACTCCTTATTGCGGAGATGATGGAGGACAATGTTGCTTCTTACAACTTGTTCATCGCGGGAGGTTACCGAGCAGACGAAGACACGGAACTTGCGAACAATCGACGGCCGTGGCGTCGCTTGGTCAAGGCTATGACCACGGCCGCCGATCCGCGTTAGATCAAGTCCCAGCCCAGGGGTGTTCCGGCTACGGCGTCTGCCCTGAAAGTTCGTCCTTGAACGATGCTATAGTAACTCGGCTCGAGTCCACCGGCGGGTCGAATAGACCGAACGTTGGCCGCCGTCACAGCATCTCCGGCCTTGACGTCTTCCACTATGTACAACGAGCGACGGAGTCGCTGACTCTCTTCCTCGCCACCGGTAACTCTGAGCACAGGTGAACCTAGCGACAACTGAGCCGTAGCGGTTTCGGTGACAAGGTCCGCTAGTTCGTGGGGTTCCAGAGAGAAGTCCGAATCCACGCCTCCATCGGCACGACTGAGCGTCACGTGTTTTTCGATCACAGTCGCCCCGAGAGCGATGGCGGCCACAGCGGCCCCGATGCCTTTTGTGTGGTCTGAGAGCCCCACCTGAACGTCGAACGCATCCCTCATTACCGGAATCGTGCGTAAATTGGATTCACGGGGCGAAGCGGGGTATGAAGATGTGCAGGCGAGAACAGTAATTTGATCATTGCCCTCGGCACGGATGGTTCTCACCGCCATGTCAATATCGGATAATGTAGCGGCTCCGTTGGACAATATCATCGGTTTTCCCGTGCGTGCGACCCGGCGTAGCAGCTCTAAATCTCCAATCTCGAGGGAAGCAATTTTGTAAAGCGGAGCTTCGAGGGACTCCAGCAGATCAACAGCGGTTGCATCAAAGGGGCTGGAGAAGGGTGTCAAACCTTTGGCCCGGGCACGGTTGAATAGCTCTTCGTGCCACTCCCAGGGCGTATGAGCTTGTTCATAGAGCGAGTACAGTTTAGCTCCGCCCCATAGCGGGTGTTCCTTTGAAATAAGAAACTGTGGGCGGTCCGAGTTGATCGTGATGGTGTCCGCTGTATAGGTCTGGAACTTGACCGCCTGGGCGCCCGATTCAGCAACCATATCGATGATGTCGAGCGCACGTTGCAGGTCGCCATTGTGATTGCCTGACATCTCGGCGATTATAAAGGGTTGGTGGTTGGCTCCGACGGTATGCGTGCCGACTTTGAAATCTTGCTTTCCCAAGGGATGTAATCCTTTCAGATCTGCTTCATGAACTATATCGTTTTGACGCTAATCTGCCGTCTACGTAGTACGAAAGTAGCGACCAACGTGGCTCCGAGTGAACCCAATAGGGTCCACAGGCCAGCTGCCACAGTTGTCGGTATAAGTAGTGCGAGGAGTGCTGTAGCGATTAAGGCTACCAACAGCAGAACGAAAGGTGTGCCCGATAGCGCCGTTGCTCCTGCGCGGCGGGCAATGAGCAAGTAGATAAATCCGAGCGCAGCGAATCCGAACACTTTGACGGCCGCCAAAGCGGTCAAATTTTGGGACTCGGCTGGCGGGATCGCGAGCAGCCCGGAAACCAGAGCAATCAACAAAGTCGTGTAGGCGAACGAACGTGTACGTTTGAGAGCAAAGAGGACAGCCATACTGACGAGGTAGAGCGCGTAGCCGACCGAGACGAGGGGCAGGACCTTCGCGAGTTGCACGAGTTCGGGCGCGTCACCGGCCAGAACGTGCATACCCAGGTTTGCTCCTACGATCCCACCAAAACCGAGTACAGCCGCCACCATAAGTGCGTTTCGCGTTACCGCTCGCACTTCCTCTGCCTCGGTGCCAGTGCTTACGGCCGCCATGATTCTTGGCGTCCACACGTTATTGAGTCCGGCCAGTACTGCGAACGGGCCCAAAGCGAATGCAGCCGCGGCAATATACCGCCCCGATGCGGCATCCCCTTCGAGAGCCTTCAGCAAGAGACTGTCGCCCTGCATCAGCAGGATCATGGCGAGGCTGTGGGGGAGGACGGGAAGCCCAATTAAAATAGCCTCCTTCACAGCTAGTGGTTGGCGTCTCGGACTGGTTGGTCGCGCCATCAAAAGTGCTGCCAGAGCTGTCACCGCCATGCCCAGGCAGAAGGCTGTCATGTAAACAGTTGCGTCGGGAGTCAGAACAAGGATGGCCGTGAGTCCTAATGCATGCGGAAATAGTGATGACCCCGCACTCAACATGATGAACTGTAGAGCTTTCTGCTCTGCGCGCAAGAACGCCTGACAGGAAACAACAACACTGAGTAAACCCATGGCTGGAAGCGTCAGTACGAACGGGATGTTCGCGATCAAATCTCCGGAAGCCGATAAGTAGAAAACGGAGACGGACGCGGCGCTGGCAGCAATCAAGACGCTGAGGATCGAGCTTGCCCCGGCAATGGCGCGCGACTTGCCGACGCCGCCGTCGTGATCAAAGTATGCACGCGTGATGGCGAGCGGTAACCCGGCCAAAAGAATAACCAGACCAACCTGCAGCAATACGGTGGATACCCCTACTCGACCCCATTGAGTTGCGTCGAGGACTCGGATGGCTATCGGTTGGATCAGGAGCGGTGCCAAACCCTGAATACCAGCACCGAGGAGATAGAGCAGGGACTGACGCGAGGTGGACAGCCGCTTCTGACCTGATTTCAAAGGCGTTCCAGGATCCTCGGTTGTATCGGTGCGTAGGATGTCACGTTGGGAAGAGGGTCAGGTAAGTGCTCAAGAGGGTGTCGAAGGAAATCCAGCGGTGACAGTTTGACTTCATTGATAACAGGACCCACGGCCCGCTTCTTTAATCCCAATACGACTAGTGCCTTTTCCACCGGTGCGCCTAACCAGTAGTTGAAAAAGGGTGCGGGTGCCACGGTCTGCCAGCCCAGTATTTGGCGTAGCTCAGCCGGGGCTTTCATATGAGGTCGTCCCAGCTCCAGATCAGCTACTGCCCGGAGATCTTCAATGTCGACTGCCGGGGAATAAAATTCGGGCCACAGATTCTGTAAGTAGCTTTCGGAGGAAGTTTCCAAGATGCCAGCTATCTGGAAGTGAGGCCCATAAATCGATACGGGAGTCCCCGCGGCCGCGCTGTACACCAGAGCAGTGGCCATACGGTTCGACACCACCTTTCGTGCCGACATCACTAGCCAGATCACGCGTGCGAGAAACAGCGGGTCCCTGCGCTCACCTGCGGTTGTGAGTTGATGCCCGGCCGAAGTCCAAGCATCAACAATTTCAGGGCGTTGAAGGTCGTCGATGTGCATACAAATTAACGATGATCCTTCCGCCTCGTAGACTTCGCGAGCATAGGCGGCGTGATCCCCGTCGACGGAAACCAATCGAGTCCCGTGAAAAGGGAACACCACAGTGTCAATGGACTTTGGCGGTACTGAGGCATCACGCCGTGCAGCGTCGAGCAGATAAAGAAAAGGTGCTCCTACCGCTGTAGTGGTGTGGCCCGCGGTCCTCCTTGAGTAGGCTTCGGTCCACCCCCTCGAACTGTGTGTCCATACGAAAAGGTTCCCCTCTGGGGCCGCTTCAGCTAGGTCCGCAAAATGGGTAGCGATGGGAGAAACAGGGGTCCAGCCGTGCTGGATTAGTCCAGCGACGTGCCTCGGTCGTTCAAGTCCCGCGTGGGCTGCATAAACGGCCGAGTGTCCGTAAAAATGATTCTGGATATCCATTGGCGGTCGTCTTTCGTTAGCTCGACAATCGTGGCCAACCGGTGGTGGTCGCCAGAGACATGGTGAGGGCGGGTCCTCTGTCCGTAGACCACAATAGGCCATGCCTAGAGACGCACTGACTAGTAGCTATCGATGACACTCGACTTAAAGTTGCCATTACCGTCGCCTGAGTACATCCACAGTGTCCCTTTGGAGTCGCGGGCTATCACATTGGATTTGCTGTTCCCGTCAAACGTCCCGACGCTAGCAATCGACCGAAAAGCATTCCACCCGGTCCCGATTCGGCTGCGAGTCAAGAAGCTTCCATGTCCATTGCCTGGGTAAAGCCATAGGTTTCCGGCACGATCTCTCGCCATGATGTCAACGTTGCCGTCCCGGTCAAAGTCGTCCGCGCTGGCAACTAGATTGAAAACATCCCATCCGTGACCGATGGCGACGCGCTGCTTGAAGCCGCCACGTCCGTCACCTGGGTATAGCCACAGCTTTCCTGACCGTTCTTGTGCCACTATGTCTCCAAGGCGGTCGCCATCAAAGTCGCCCGTGCCTAGGATCTGGCTGAATATATCCCACCCGTGTCCAATGGGTCGGCGAGGGGTGAAGTTGCCCCGCCCGTCTGTTGGATACAGCCACAATGTGCCATCTTCTGCTCTCGTCACGAGGTCTGGCTTCCGGTCACCGTCGAAGTCACCGACACTTACTACCAAGTCAAATTGGTTCCACCCAGCACCGATCTGCTTCCTTGGAAGGAAAGAGCCGCTCCCGTTGCCGCCGTACAACCACAGATCTCCGCGCGTCGTTGTCGCAAGGATGTCAGCGTGCCCGTCGCCCTGGAAATCACCGGCTTCCCACACCTGGTGGAATCCTTGCCATCCCTGACCGATGGCAAGTCGCGGAGCGAAGTTCCCGCGACCGTCGCCGGGGTACAGGAGCACGCTTCCACCAGATTGCGCGAGGACATCGGTAGCTCCGTCACCGTTGAAATCGTGCCCGCCAACTAACTGACTAAAAGCACCCCAGCCAGAACCTATCGTTCGACGCGGATGAAAACCCCCGGTGCCATTGCCAGGGTAGAGGTAGAGCTGTCCTGTCGCAGTGCGAGTAATCAAGTCATTCTTACGGTCGCCGTCGTGGTCTCCCGCAGCTTCTATGCGATTGAAAATTTGCCATCCAGCACCGATCGCGCGCCGGGATTTGAACCCTGCGGCACCATTGCCGGGGTACATGTGCAAAGTGCCGTCACCGCTACGCGCCACCAAGTCGCTATGGTGGTCGCCATCGAAGTCTCCCACCGCTTCTATGTCATTAAAAACGTGCCACCCAGCTCCGATCTGTTTCCGCGGAAGGAATCCTCCTACGCCATTTCCGGGGTAAAGCCACAGACGTCCATCAGCCATGCGTGCAATAACGTCGCTTCGGTTGTCGCCGTCGAAGTCAGAGGTCCCAACCACAGCATTAAAAATTTCCCAGCCACGTCCGATGGTTGTCGGTCCAGACAACTTGTTCCCTGCCAAGCCACGCTGCATGGTCAGTGTTCCATCGGCCCGGCGAGTTAGATAATCTGGACGTCCGTCACCATCGAAGTCGCCCGTGCTGAAGGTCCGAACCTTCTTGTCGGTGGGCGGCTTGGGCGTAGCTTGGGAGGGCCCACGCGCAAATTTCTTCAACGCATCCATGGACCCGTTCCACACGTTGGAGTCTCCCGCGAAAGGGCCTGTGGCACTGTACTGCCAAACATTGTGAGTCTTCCAGCCCATGGGGAGTGCGCCAACGCCAACCCTATTGTACGCGGCCAAATGTAGTGGATGGTCGGAAAACGCGCTGGTATTGCCTATGCAGTCGCGCCACCAACTGGTCCCCGTGTAGATCATCGGTACACGTCCGGTTCGTGCCTTCATCGTATTTGAGAAGTCACGAACCCAAGCAATGAGCTGCGAGGGCGTCTTGTTGTAGCAGATGTTGCCGTCGTACGGGTTCCATTCCATATCTAGCAGCGGCGGGAGCGTCTTGCCGTCTGCTGACCAGCCGCCTCCGTTGTCGACAAAGTAGTTAGCCTGCTGACGTCCGGACGACACTGCGGGGTTGGCAAAGTGGTAGGCGCCACGCAGCATGCCAACCGCGGCGCTTCCCGAGTATTGCTTATTGAACTCAGGGTTCTCGTAGTAGTCTCCCTCAGTGGCTTTCACATAGGCGAAGCGGGATCCCATGTTCCACTGGGTTTTCCAATTGATATAAGGCTGATAGCCGCTGACGTCCATTCCCTGCACCCCTGGTGGTCGCCAGGTGCTCTGCGGGGTGGCTGAAATTGTTGCAAGTTTTTGGCTGAGGGCCTTCGGCGCAATGTTCGTCTGTGGGTCCAGTCCAGCCTCGAGTTTTTGCATTCCTTGGCCCATATACGCACCATGCTCGCCTACGCCCGGAAGGCCTTGGGCGGCCTGTGCCGTAGCAGGTTCGACGGCTTCAGCGGGATTCTGTTCGGTTGTGTCTCGGGTTGGTTTGGACGTCTGAGTCACTGATGGAGTTTGTGACGGTGTGTCGTCCGGGACTTGCCCCGTTGTTTCTGCGGGAGCTGACGGAGCTACTGCCGGCGTTGTCGCCGATGTGGTCGCCATCCCGGAAAGAACGAGAGAACCCGTCATCAGGGCTATGGCCAAGGAACGGGGGAGGTGAGGGGGTGTCACAGAACGTCTCCAGCTTTTTCGGAAGGCCTATAGCACGAGTGATTGGCCGATGCCCTCAAATGATAGCGGAATGTTACATCTGTTGCCAGAGTGGTGAATGTGAAGGGGTTAGTAGTGGGTTATCCACAAGTACAAATTGCTAACTTCTTACGTCCGGTAGTCTGGAATCACAGTCGTGATAGATAACGAGTGATCAAAGTAATATAAATAGATTTATGAATCATTTTGGGGGAACAGCATGGAGGCACTGCGCATCGTGGAGGACGAGGTTCGCAGCCTCATTCGCCACAGGGGCCTGGATCCTGCCAACCAAAATTCAGAGGTGCGCCGCCTAGTTGACGCTGCCATCAGCGACTATGACGAGCGATCGCTCCTTGGCATTGTCCCGCCGCTTGGGGCCCCAGAACGGGTAAGGCAGCACGTTTACGACGCTGTAGCTGGCTTTGGTGTCCTTCAGCCGCTTCTCGATGATCCAACGGTAGAAGAAGTCTGGATCAATTCGCCTTCGGAGATATACGTTGCCCGGGCGGGTGAATCGGAGCTTACGTCGTTGACACTTACGGAGCAGCAGGTGAAAGACCTGGTGGAGCGGATGTTGAAATCGTCAGGACGCAGGCTTGACCTTTCGTCGCCCTTCGTGGATGCGGCTTTACCCGATGGTTCAAGACTGCACGTAGTCATTCCAGACGTGACCAGACGTCACTGGGCCGTCAACATTAGGAAGTTCATCGCCCGTGCTACTCGGCTAGAACACCTAGTTGAGTTGGGGTCGATGACGCCGCAAGCGGCTCGGTTCCTCGGAGCATCCGTGGCGAGCGGGATGAATGTACTGGTATCGGGGGCAACTCAAGCCGGCAAAACAACCATGCTCAATTGTCTGGCTGCCGGGATAGGTTCCCGTGAGCGTGTGGTCACAGTCGAGGAAATATTCGAACTTCAACTACCCCTTCGCGACGTCGTTGGTCTGCAGTGCCGTCAGGCGAATCTGGAAGGTGGAGGCGAGATCCCCATGCGCCGGCTCGTCAAAGAAGCGCTACGAATGCGCCCTGACCGGCTCATCGTCGGAGAGGTGAGGGAAGCAGAAAGTCTGGATATGCTTATCGCTCTGAACTCGGGACTTCCTGGCATGTGTACGGTGCACGCAAACAGCGCGCACGATGCAGTAACCAAAATTTGTACCCTGCCGTTGCTGGCTGGTGAAAACATTTCCAGCGCGTTCGTGGTCCCCACTGTCGCGTCATGCATCGATCTCGTTGTTCATTGTTCTCGATCCGCAACGGGTAAGCGTGAAGTAGCCGAGATCCTTGCGCTGGGACGCCGTGTTGAAAACGGCATCATCGAATCCACTTCACTTTTTCGTCGGGTCAACGGCGAACTCGTTGTGACCGCATCCGGGCTCACCGACGATGAAAAGCTTGTTCGCCGCGGGTACAACGTTTCCGAGCTGTTGGGAACGTACGCATGACAGCGATTGTCGGGTTACTCATGGGGATCGGGCTGTTCCTGATCTGGTGGTCTTGCTGGCCGGTCGTGGAGAAGACCAAAACAGCAGCGCGCAGGAGCAAAATCAACGAACTTCTTATCCAAGCGGGAGTTGAACGAGTCTCGGCCAATGGCCTAGTCCTGTCATGCGTCGTGGTGGGGATGTTCGTCTTCTTGCTCGTCAATGTGCTGACGGGAGCCCCGCCCGTGGCGGCGTGTTTCGGATTGTTCGGGTCCGCCGTTCCCTTTGTCATTGTCCAGTGGCGTGCGAAACAACGCAGGGCTTCGCTTCGAGAACTATGGCCGGATGTTGTGGACCATCTGCGGTCAGCCATCCGGGCCGGTCTATCACTACCTGAAGCTCTCATTCAGCTCAGCGAGAAGGGGCCAGAGGAGCTACGGAGTGCTTTCCACGAGTTTGGGGCTGACTACAGGTCAGGAGGGCGGTTCGATGATGCCCTACTTTTACTAAAAGCCAGGCTCGCTGACCCAGTGGGAGACAGGATCATCGAGGCATTGAGGATGACTCGCGAAGTTGGGGGTTCGGACCTCGGACGACTTCTGGGAACACTCGCTGAATTTCTTCGTGACAGCGCGAGAACGCGTAGCGAACTTGAAGCCAGACAATCGTGGACAGTCAGTGCCGCTCGCCTTGCCGTCGCTGCGCCTTGGATCATCCTTATGCTGCTCGCGACTAGGCCTGAGGCTGTAGAGGCGTACAACACGACGGCCGGTGTTGGCGTACTGGTCGCCGGGCTGTTGGTCTCCGTTTTCTGCTATTGGCTGATGATTAAAATCGGTGCATTGCCCGAGGACGAGAGGGTACTTCAGTGACCACCTATGTAGCTTGGAGCGCGCTGCTGGGATCCGCTCTCGGCTCTGGATTGTGGCTTAGCTTTGTTCGCTTACCGGTGATGCGGAAGCGTCGCTTCGTGGAGCGGGTTGCACCCCAACTCAAGTCCTTGGATGCAGGTTCTAGGTTGTTTCGCGCGGTGGGTGACAACATCACACCGTTTGGTCCATTAGAGCGGATATTTCGGCCCGTCCTACACGATGCTGTCAGGCGGCTCAACAGATTCAACCCAGTTTCGGGATCCCTCGCTAAACGCTTAGCCCAATCCGGAACGAGCAAAAGCGTTGTAGATTTTCGTGCTGAACAAATCATTTGGGGCGGACTGGGTATTCTCGCGGGCGCCGCATTCTTGGGTGTGCTCGCTAGCAACGGCACCTTCAACGGATTTCTAGGCCTAGTAGTGCTGCTTGGGTTCGCCGTTGGTGGTTTCGTCTTTCGCGATTACGTACTGGGAATGAAGATTAAGAGCAGAGAAGCCAAAATGTTGGCTGAATTTCCTAGCTTGGCCGAGCTGATGGCTTTAGCAGTGAGCGCTGGGGAAAGTGCGGTGGGAGCCCTTGAGCGCATCTGCCGCACCGCCCACGGTGAACTCAGCAAGGAATTTGCCACAGTACTCGCTGAAACCAGATCAGGGATACCTCTATTGTCCGCGTTGAAGAGCTTTTCCAACCGCACAGAACTGGCACCACTGGCGCGTTTCGTGGACGGAATCACCGTGGCGGTCGAGCGAGGCACACCGTTGGCGGATGTCCTGCGCGCTCAGGCTCAGGACGTTCGAGACATGGCAAAGCGCGAACTCATGGAATCGGCTGGGCGCAAGGAGATAGGGATGATGGTCCCGCTGGTTTTCGGAGTTCTCCCACTGTCCGTTGTTTTCGCCATCTTCCCCGGAATAGCTCTATTGAATCTGGGTCTCTAAAAACACCTTCGATCACGCTGAACAAACCGATATATCAGTCCCATCATGAAAAGGAAAATCACTATGCGTCTCACCATCAATTCCGTTCGCAGGCTCGCTCTCCTCCCGAGTTTCGGAGCGGCGCTAATGCTGCGAGTCGCCGTAGCACGGGACTCACGCGACGGAGAGCGCGGAGACGTCCCCGGTTGGGTCATGATTACTCTCATGTCGGCTGTGCTCGTCGCTGGGTTGCTGGCCCTGGCTCAGGAACAGTTAGCTGCCATGTTTCAGGACGCCATGGGCAGGATCACAGGGTAGGTGAAGGACATCGTCCAGAGGCTTCGCTCCCGGCTGAAGGACGCCTTGCGCTCCTCCGATAGCGGAGCAGCTGTGGTGGATTTCGTTATGGTTGGGGGCTTGCTGACGCTCATTTTCATTTCAATCATCCAGCTCACGCTGGTTTTACATGTCCGCAATACACTGATCGACGCTGCAGCCTCAGGAGCTCGGTACGGGACACTCGCAGACCGTACGCCTGCTGATGCTGAGGGTCGTACAGAAACTCTGATTCGAGGGTCTATTAGCGGCTCTTTTGCCCAGGACATAAGCGTCGCGCAGGACAACGCCTTTGGCGTGCCGACATTGAGAGTAACCGTTCGTGCACCGCTTCCAGTCATTGGGCTCTTCGGGCCGTCGAACGTGATGGAGGTGACCGGGCATGCTGCTCTCCAGGAGTGACCGCCATTTTAAGACACTAAACGCCAGGATCAGGCGGGCAGCGTGTCCAGAACCCAATGCGAGGGAGCGGGGGAGCGCGGTGTTGGAGTTCGTTGTTCTTGGGTTGTTGTTGCTTGTACCCATGGTGTACATCATCATCACAGCTGCCCAGCTACAGGGAGGATCGTTTGCCGTGGTTGGAGCCGCGGATCAGGCCGCGAAAGTCTACGTGGCGGCTGAAGCGCCAGGGGAGGGCGAAGCATTTGCCCGACGAGCCGCAGCTGTGGCTGTTGCTGATTTCGGCTTCGATCCAGCGACACTGGACATGCGGATTTCGTGCTCCGAGGTCTGTCTGACGCCGGGTTCATTCGTCACAGTGGACGTGACGGTTCCAGTACCGTTGCCCTTTGTGCCACGGTTCGGCGGCAACTCAACGATGGGCGTGGTGCATTCAACGTCTACCCAGATAGTGGAGCGCTTCGGATGATGGGCGTGAACGGTAGAGGAGATAAGTGGCAACCGGAGCGCGAAGGTGATGAATCTGGACAGGTCATGATCCTGGTCATTGGTTACGTCATTCTCACGCTCATGGTTCTTACCGTGGTTATGGCTATATCCGCTGTCTATCTCGAGCACAAGAAACTTCTTTCAGTTGCTGACAGTGCGTCGCTCGCGGCGTCCGACAATTTCGGCGTCGGAGAGGTCCAGGATGGAACGAGCGGCCCCGCCCCCGCGCTAACGAACACTTCAGTCCAAGCTGCAACGGCCAAATACATGTCAGACACAGGCGCGGCAGCTCAATTCAACAATCTCTCCATATCGGGACAGACAGGTGCTCCGGAAGGAAGGACTGCGCGCGTGGTCCTCACTGCAGTAGTTCACCCGCCCATCGTGAACTACTTGGTGCCAGCCGGAATAGATATCGTCGTCGTCAGCGAGGCCAGACCGCAGCTTGGACGATAAGCGTTGAATGATGAGACGAGTGGCTATGACGTAGTCTGTAAGGACCATGGCAGCTACTGATTTTTCAGCGGAAATCCGCACACTTCGCGCAACGTATACATCCATTGTGAACGTATCCAATGTGGATGAATTGAAAGAGGATATTGAAGATCTGAGCGCGCAGGCCGCAGCACCGAACCTTTGGGATGACCCGGCTGCAGGGCAGAAGGTCACCTCTAGGTTGTCGCACCGACAGACGTCGCTGGAGCGCCTTCGTCGACTCGAATCCAGAATCGACGACCTTGAGGTCCTCGTGGAACTTAGCGAGGAAGAACACGACGCGCCCGCACTGGAAGAAGCGGAAAGGGAACTACAAGCCCTCCAAAAAGCACTCCAGAATCTGGAGATCGTGACGCTACTCGCCGGCGAGTACGACGAACGTGAGGCAGTCGTGACCATTAGGTCCGGCGCTGGTGGCGTAGACGCAGCGGACTTTGCCGAGATGCTCCTGCGGATGTATCTGCGCTGGGCAGAGCGCAAAGGCTTTTCAACACACATTCTTGACACTTCCTACGCGGAGGAAGCCGGACTCAAATCCGCGACGTTCGAGGTCAAAGCACCTTATGCCTACGGGACGCTGTCGGTGGAAGCGGGTACGCACCGGCTGGTACGCATCAGTCCTTTTGACAATCAGGGGCGTCGCCAGACTTCCTTCGCGGCGGTTGAAGTTATTCCTCTGATCGAGCAAACGGACAGCATCGACATCCCAGACAATGAGATCAAGGTGGATGTTTTCCGTTCCTCGGGTCCCGGCGGACAGTCAGTCAACACGACGGACTCGGCTGTAAGACTCACACATCTCCCTACGGGGGTGGTGGTTTCGATGCAGAATGAAAAGTCGCAGCTTCAAAACCGTGCGGCCGCTCTTCGAGTGCTCCAGTCAAGGCTGCTTGTGCTGAAGAAACAGGAGGAGAACGCCGAGAAGAAGGCGTTGGCGGGAGACGTGAAGGCGTCGTGGGGTGACCAGATGCGATCCTACGTGCTGAACCCTTATCAGATGGTGAAGGATCTTCGCACGGAACACGAAGTGGGCAATCCATCGGCGGTGTTCGACGGTGAAATCGACGATTTCATCGATGCGGGCATTCGCTGGCGGACCAATAGCCGCAACGCTCACGGTTAAACTGTCTGTCGCTTTCTCCGAAAACCGTTCAGGGCCTGACGACACGCTAGAACGGCGTCGCCGTGATCAACGAGATGGCTCGCTATAGTCAAAGAGCCGGAACATTCTTCCCCAAACAAAAGCCCAATGTCCGGCGTGACAGTTTTGGGCGCAGAGTAGTCATGATTCGATTTGATCAGGTCACGAAGATCTACGACCAAAATTCCCGTCCTGCCTTGGACGCGGTGAGCATAGACGTTGACCGCGGTGAGTTCGTTTTTCTGGTCGGAGCTTCCGGCTCCGGAAAGTCTACTTTTCTCCGTCTCGTGCTCAAGGAAGATCGCGCATCCCGGGGATCTGTGTACGTCGCCGGGCAAAACGTGGCGAATATCCCCAGTTGGAGAGTTCCAAAGCTCCGGCGCGGAATAGGCGTTGTTTTTCAGGACTTTCGTCTGTTGCCGAACAAGAATGTTTTCTCCAACGTCGCTTTCGCCATGCAGGTTATTGGCCGAAGCCGTGCCGTCATTCGGGAAACGGTACCGGAAGTCCTCAAGACCGTCGGGCTGGAAGGCAAAAATTTGCGCTTGCCCCACGAACTTTCCGGTGGTGAGCAGCAGCGTGTGGCGATTGCCCGCGCGATAGTCAACAAGCCAGGCATCCTGCTGGCAGATGAACCTACAGGTAACCTCGACCCGACTACATCTGCGGGAATTATGAGCGTCCTGGACCGCATTAATCAAAATGGCACGACGGTTGTGATGGCAACCCATGACGACGACATTGTGAATTCAATGCGGAAGCGTGTCGTAGAACTGCGTGACGGTCTCGTGGTGCGCGATGAAGCGCACGGTATCTACATTGGAGAGACGAAGGTCGCTGAATGAGGCTTGCTTTTATTCTCGGTGAGATCGGCTCGGGCCTACGCCGAAACCTGTCGATGGTTGTTTCCGTAATTCTTGTGACATTTGTGTCGTTGACGTTCGTTGGGGCAGCCGGACTGCTCCAACTGCAGATCAACCAGATGAAGGGCTACTGGTACGACAAGGTGCAAGTGGCCGTCTTCCTATGTGGTGACTCATCCTCGGCGGCAACATGCGCGCAGGGGCCGGTGACGGACGAACAGCGTGATGGTATCCGCGATGTGCTGAGCTCTCCTACGGTCCAGCAGTATGTGGACACTGTTGAGTACGAATCGCAGGAACAGGCCCTGGCTCACTTTCGAGACCAGTTCGCGAACTCGCCTATTGTCGATTCAGTCACGGCGGATCAACTGCCCGAATCTTTCAGAGTGAGCTTGCAGAACCCCGAAAAATACGAAGTCATCAATGAGGCCTTCTCGTCGTTGCCCGGTGTTGAAGTGGTGATCGATCAACGCGAACTGCTTGAGAAGGTTTTCTCTGTCATTAACTTTGCATCGGGCGTAGCGCTCGTAATTGCCGGGGTAATGCTTGTCTGTGCAATTTTGCTGATCGCCACGACGATCAGGCTCTCTGCCTTTAGCCGACGGCGGGAGACTGGCATCATGCGGCTTGTCGGCGCGTCCAAAGCTGTTATTCAATTGCCGTTCGTTCTGGAGGGTGTGATCGCGGCGGTCATCGGAGCGGCCCTGGCTTCAGGCACACTGTGGTCGATTTCGCATTTCGCCATTGGCGGGTGGCTGGCGAAGCAGTACCCTGAAACTGCCTTCATCTCCTCGATGCAAGTGCTGTGGATTGCGCCTGGATTGATTCTCTTGGCTGTGCTTCTGGCCGGACTATCCTCATTGTTAACCCTCCGGCGGTACTTAAAGGTTTAGAGTAGTGACTTGTGAGGAAAGTAGAAACTATGCAGTCGATGAAATTTGGTAGGGGACGCCTGAACGGCGGTCCCTACGGCTTCAGTGCGCTCGTGGGTACAGCGCTGGTCACGGTCCTAACCGTGTCTGTTGGGGTTGCCGGTGTAGCGCAAGCGGAAGATTTGGATGACCAGAACTCTGCTTTGAAGAAGAAAATCGAGAACGTCCAAGAGTCTCTGGAATTTCTGGACACGGACATAGCTGAGACCGTCGCGATGCTCGAGACTTATCAGGGTCAACTACCAGCGGCTCAGCAGGAGCTTGCCGACGCCCAGGGCCGGGTGGTTGAAGCGACCAACGAAGTCAATGGACTGTCACAGCGGGTGGACCTCGCCCAGCAGACCAAGGACAAGATCTCCCAGCAGATTGATCAGGACAAAGCAGAGATGACCGAGACCAAAAAGGTCATCGGTCAAATTGCCACTCAGGCGTACAAGAATGGTGGCGTTCCTTCAAGTATTTCTTTGATTCTCGGAGCAGACGGCGCCGATAACCTCACGAGTTCCATAAACCTTGCGGATCAGGCGATGCGAAGCCAAGGTGCGGCAATGGACCGGTTGGCTCAGCAGAATGCTACAAATGCCAATTCTGAGGCGCGTCTTGTTTCCGTCGAGACGGAAATCCGCGATCTCAAAGCGCAGGCAGAAGAGGCACTCGCGCGTGAGCAGGGCGCACGCGATGATGCTGCGTCACAGAAGGAGCACGTCGATAAGCTCATTGCAGACACTTCCTCCCTGTCCGCCAAACTCGAGGCACAGCGACCAGTCGTTCAGAAGAAGCTGGAGCAGACGAGAGCTGCGCAGGAGGCTATTCAGGAGCAGATAGCCGAACGTCAGCGCAAATTGTTGGAAGAAGCTCGTCGACAGGCCGAGGAGCAACGGCGTCAGGCTGCTGCTGCCGAGGCCGCAGCTGAAAAGGCTGCGGCTGCCGCTGCGGCTGCAGAGAAGGCACGTCAGGAGCAGATCGAACGTGATCGCCGTGAAGCGGCTAAGAACAATCGCCCGGCACCGCCGCCGCCACCCCCGGTAAAGCCAGCACCGGCGCCAGCACCGGCACCGGCACCTGTCGCCCCTGGTAGTCCTTCCGCGTTCGGTTTGAAGTATCCCGTCAACGCTCCTATCTCATCCGGCTTCGGATGGCGCCCGACGCCGTCGGGCACGATCGACTTTGGCGGCATCGGTGGTTATCTGCATAGCGGAATTGATTTCGCTCCGCCTTGTGGCACACCGGTCTACGCCCCGGCGAGCGGGGAAGTCTGGTACGCGGATCAGGGCGGCGGACAGATGGTTGGCACCGGAAACCGTATTGTGATCAATCATGGAATTGTTCGCGGCAACGTCTTAGCAACCAATTTTTACCACCTTCAGAGTATGAGCGTTTATTCAGGGCAACGGGTGAGCGCTGGCCAACTCATTGGTCGTGTGGGTAACACGGGCAACTCTTCTGGGTGCCATCTTCATTTCGAGACCATGTTGAACGGGGAGCTAGTGAACCCGATGGGCCTCATGTAGACGTGTAGAGTAGACCGCGTTGTTCACTGCCCAACTGACGCGATGGGCGTCCATTATTGCCGAAGGAGTTGTGCTGTGCCCAAAGAGAGTGGTCGTAAAGTTGTGGCCACGAACAGAAAGGCCCGGCATGACTACGCTGTGCTTGATACTTACGAGGCGGGCCTTGCCCTGATGGGCACCGAAGTGAAGTCGCTGAGAGAAGGTAGGGCTTCGCTGACGGACGGTTTTGCTGTTTTTTACCGGGACGAATTGTGGCTCGAGGGTATTCATATTCCTGAGTACACACAGGGTAGCTGGACAAACCACTCGGCGCGTCGACGGCGGAAGCTGCTGCTGCACCGGGAGGAGCTCGACAAGATCGCCCACAAGATTCGTGAGTCAGGATTCACCCTTGTGCCTTTGCAGCTGTACTTTGTCGACGGCAAGGCGAAGGTGGAACTGGCCGTAGCACGAGGGAAAAAGGATTACGACAAGCGTCAAACCCTTCGCGAGAAGCAGGATAACCGCGAAGCTTTGAGGGCAATGCGGGAGAAAAATAGGCAATCGTGAGTAGCGTTTTCTGGGAGGCTGGCCCGGACGATGAAGTCGAGGACGTACCACCCCATCGCCCGTTGGGCGTGTCCATCATAGTGGCCGTGAATCTGCTGATTCTCCTGCTGATTATCCCAGCTGGGATGCTATCGCTGTTCCCGTTTGCGTTTTTGATTTATGTTTACCTGGCGCAGATCTTGGTCTGGCTGTCGCCGGTCATCGTGGTTCCGAACCTGCTGGTTTTTCTGTGGGGCTTTCGGCGTAAGCGGGCTGCTGTGACAGCGCTGACCGCACTCGGCGTCGCCTTCACCGGTGTCGCCGTTGTCGTCGTGTTGCTCTGGCAAGCTCCCATTGTTATTCTCGGCATCGGCTTTGGGTAGCGGAGACATTATGGCTGAGCATGCGCTAGACTGGTGAGTCCAAAGGAATGGTGTCGGATGCCCGGCATTTGGTAACTCAATATGGGGATGACAGGTTTCGACGATGTTCGTCGCGCCAGGAGAAGCGGGCCGAGGATGCAGGGCTATCTCGTAAACGCTCTCTGCAAAATAATAAGTGCCGATTCAAAACGCACTGA
Organism: Actinomycetales bacterium; assembly: GCA_038199985.1. Lineage (GTDB taxonomy): Bacteria > Actinomycetota > Actinomycetes > Actinomycetales > Micrococcaceae > Arthrobacter_J. The sequence continues at coordinate 89,029 of JBBPYK010000054.1, forward strand.
CTTCGCTCTCGCTGCGTAAGCAGCCAGACAGTCCGTCAGCCAGAGGTTGCTATCACCCCTGATACTGGCGTCGCTTAGATAGCCACTGCTTGAAGCGTTTGCCGTCGGCGCTTCGGGCATACTTAGACGGCTGGGCCTGAGTCAACCACTTGTTTGCGTGATGGTTGAGGCCGAGAAATCTCGAGGCAAACTGCGCCCGGAGAAGTACTGGCAAAGCAACATCGGACGGGGGTTCGATTCCCCCCATCTCCACTGAAGCTAGCCCCGCAATCCTTGTGATTGTGGGGCTCTTCTGTGCCCAATCGCAAAGCGGCCAAGAACAGCAGTATGCTGATGAAATGAGTCCGTTGGACGAGCGACCGTCTTGGTTGCCACCGATACCACCTCCGAATCGTGGCCGTGCTCTCATTGTGTTCGGGCTCATACTCGTTCTGGGTACCGTGATCTTCATCGTGACGATGGCGTACATCGGGGGGAGCCACAACCTCTACACGTTGTGGCCTTTTGCGTTGGGGATTCTTTTTCTGGTGTGGGGATTTTTGCGGCGTGAAGAGGGACGTTGACCGCAGCCAGAATCAAGAGTTTCGGGCTTCTCGCGGGTTAGACGAGGCTGGCCGTGACCCAGATGCCGAAGACTGCGCAACTCCAACCAACAATGATGTTAGCCAGCACATTTCCTAGCGCGGCTCGTTGGCGTCCTTCCATCCACAGTTTTACTGTTGCGACAGTCCAAGAACTGAACGTTGTCAGTCCTCCCGCGAGCCCTATCGCGACGACGTCGAACTGGGCGTTGGCTACTTCCGGCTGTGAGTACCATCCGAAGGCGAGCCCGATGACGGTGCTACCCACTGCGTTGACGATGAAGGTGGCCCAGGGCCAGTGCGCGCGATCAACTTTTTTTACCTGTCGGTCGGCGAAGAAGCTGTCCAAACCGAAGCGTAGGAGTCCTCCGACGGCGCCTGCCGATCCTACGGCTATCGCGAGCCAGAAAGCGGTCACTGGTTGCTCGCCTCCTGTGGGCTCCGCATACCGAGCCACAACCCGGCTGCGGCTGCCCCTAGGCCCAGCACCACAGAGAGCGCAAGGTAGGTTGCCGCCAAAAGTATTGAGCCGTCTGTGCTCAGCATGGTCAGGGTGAGCATGATGGAGGAGAACGTGGTGAACGAACCGAGGATTCCAGGTCCGACGGCGGCTCGCAACCAGAACGGGGCGGGACGCACCACCCACCTAGCGGTTAAATAACCGAGGATGACACTGCCAGCAATATTGACGGCCAGAGTTGTCCACGGGACACTTCCTGATGTTTCGGGGATCGCCAGGCCAATGAGGTAGCGGGCTTCGGTTCCCAGGAAGGCGCCACATCCAACGCCGGTCCAAACTTTCCAGGTCTTGGTATCAGACAAGCTTGCACCCAACGTGGGTCTCAGCGGAATGAATCCATAGTGAATCCGCCATCTCGTCTCCGGCGTCGAGGACTATGCTGTTGGGGCCCTCTCCAAAACCAACCCGCATCGAGCCGCCGAACTGCTTCTGCTTGAGGACCCTTACTGGAGTGTCGAGGGAGACTCCCTCCGCTGTTAGGAATTTTAGCAGCGCCGGGTTTTCATCGCTGACACGCACTAAATGCCCTGGATGGCCGTCGTCGAGCTCTGACAGAGGGCGGGCCAGGGGGAGTTCGATGGTGCCGTCGTGGGCGGGAATCGGATCACCGTGTGGGTCCAGGTGCGGACGATGGAGTTTTTTGTCCAGCTCCTCAATAAATCGGTCTGAAACGGTGTGTTCTAGCATTTCGGCTTCGTCATGAACTTCGTCCCAGGTGTAACCGAGATCCTGGACGAGGAAAGTTTCGAGCAGACGGTGCCGACGCACCATGGTCAGGGCGAGGATGCGTCCTGCAGGCGTCAACAGGACGGGTGTGTAGGCAACGTAGTCCACGAGGCCGAGCCGGACAAGTTTTGTCAGCATCCCCGTCACGGATGAGTTCGCGACTGAGAGTCGTTTTGCGATTCGGGCAGGTGTCGCTGGCGCGCACCTCCACTCAGTGAGCCCGTAGATCACCTTTACGTAGTCCTGCACACTGGCACTGTGTGCATCGGCGGACTGGCCATCGTCTGTGCCTGCCATGTCCTTTTCGGCCTCCTTCACTGTGTCGCCGTTGAGCGTCTCATGTTCATCAGTACCCCGGTTCGTGGCGCGAAAAGGTAGGCACAGAAGAACAGTACTGACTGTGCCACAACTACGGATGCGCCGGTGGATATATCGAAATAGTAGCTTGCGTAGATCCCGGCTACGGAGGACCCGACGGCGAGGCCTGCCGCAATGACGAGCATCGTGGAGAACTTTCGCGTAAGCAGGAAAGCAGTTGCTCCAGGGGTGATGAGCATGGCTACCACCAGAATGATTCCAACAGCCTGGAGTCCGACGACAACGGTGAGGGCCAGTAGGCCTAGCAGGAGGGCTGACAGCAAGCGTGTGCTGAGTCCGATCGCATGCGCGTGTACCGCGTCGAATGCATAGAGCGTTAGGTCCCGTCGTTTGAAGAGGAGCGCAGCCAGGGTCAGCAGACCAAGAATGATTACCTGCCATAGTTCGGCGTCGTTGACTCCGAGGACGTTCCCGAAAAGAATGTGCCCCAGATCCACCTGACTCGGTGTTGCGGAGACAATGATCAGTCCGATGGCGAACAGCGAGGTGAAGACGACGCCGATCACTGTGTCGGATTTGAGCTTGGTGGTGGACCGGACCAGGCCGATCAGAGAGACGGCGCCGGCCCCAAAGACAAAAGCACCGACGGAGAACGGTGCACCGACAATATAGGCTAGGGCGACTCCTGGCAGAACTGCGTGAGACACGGCGTCCCCCATCAGTGACCAACCCATGAGGATGAGCCAGCAGGAGAGCACGGCGGAGACCAGCGCAGCAGCGAGGGTGACAATGAGAGCGCGCGTAAGAAATCCGTAGTGGAAGGGTTCAAGGAGCCAAGCGAGAACGTCCATGGTCAGCTTTGTCCTTCGGTCGGTGTGGCCGCGGCGCCGAAGGCTCGAGCGAGGTTCTCGTTCGTGAGCACATCCTTGGGCTTTCCGTGCGTCAGTACCCTCTGGTGAAGCAGAACGGCTTCGTCGCACAGTTCGGGGACGCCGGCGAGGTCGTGGGTGGAGACAAGGATGGTGCGGCTCTCGGCCTTGAGCTCCTTGAGTAAGCCCGTGATGTTGGCTTCGGATGTGCGGTCGACGCCCGCGAACGGCTCATCGAGGAGAAGCAGAGACGCATCCTGGGCAATTCCTCGCGCCACAAAAACTCGTTTCTTCTGACCTCCGGACAGTTGACCGATCTGACGGTGAGCCAATTTGGTGAGCTGGACCCTCTCAAGGGCATGGTCGACGGCGGCGCGGTCTGCCGTTCTTGGCCTGCGGGTTGGCCCCATCCGTCCATAACGTCCCATCATGACGACGTCGCGAACTGAGAGTGGGAATGACCAGTCGACGTCCTCGGACTGGGGTACGTACGTAACGGCGTTATGCTGACGTGCCGCCCGAATACTCATGCCATTCAGGATGATTTTGCCCGAATCTGGCTGGACCAAACCCATGAGGGCCTTGAACAGCGTGGACTTTCCGGATCCGTTCATGCCGATGAGGCCGCAGATATTGCCGGGCTCAATGCGGAGGTCCACGTCGAAGAGCGCGAGGGTCTCCTGGTACCGGACGCTGAGATTCTCAACGTGGATCGCTGAGTGAGTGCTTGTTTGACTCGAGTATGTACTCATCCGGTGAGTCCTTCCTTGATGACGGTTAGGTCATGCCTCAGCAGGGACAGGAAACCAGGGACTGGTCCTTGGGCGCTTGAGAGCGAATCCACATACAGGGGGCCAGCGAGCTGCGCTCCGGATTCGGCGGCAACCAGCTTCTGGGCCTCGTGGTTGACTGTCGATTCGCAGAAGACTGCAGGTACGTTGTGGTCCCGGACGGCCTGGATAACATTCTGCGTTTGGCGGGGTGTGCCCTGTGCTTCTGCATTCACTGGCCAGAGATACACCTCGGTCAGGCCTGCATCCCTAGCGAGGTAGGAGAAGGCCCCTTCGCAGGTTGCCAAGACAGTGGCGTCCTTTCCTGTAAAAGCTGTGCGGAAATCCTGCATCAGCGCATCGAGATCGGCCTTGAGCTGATCGCCGTTGCGCTGAAAGTCGGCGCTGTGCTCTGGATCCAGATTGGTCAGGGCGACGACGGCGTTGTTCACGTAGACTTTTGCCGCCGTGGGTGACATCCAGGCATGTGGATTGGGCTCTCCGTCGTAGCGGCCGTTGGTGATGGGAAGGGGTGCGACGCCGTCGGACAGGACAACACGCGGTGCATCCACGTGTTGGACAAAACGTTGGAACCACCGTTCCAGCCCCAGACCGTTGTCGAGGATCAAGTCTGCCTCTTGGGCGTTGACCAGATCTGACGGGGTGGGCTCATACCCGTGGATCTCTGCGCCGATCTTCGTGATTGATTCCACTCGGACATGATCGCCGGCTACTGTCCGAACAAGGTCTGCCAAGACCGTGAAAGTCGTCAAGACCATGGGACGATTGTCGGGTTCCTGCCTAGCCGGTGGAGCACCACATCCGCTGAGGAGGAGGCCGAGGACCAGGACAACGATACCCATCTGCTGAAGGTGCGGCGAACGTTTATCTTTAGGCATGACTAAATATTAGCGTGTCCTAAAAGAAAATCGGTCATCCGAGCCGAATTGATCGGAATCCGAACGTCAGATACGGCAACTCGAGCACGTCGTGAGGCCCATGACCCAGATGGTCCAGAAGGTACCAGTTGAGGTTCGCCAACAGCCGGGCGCGTGCTTCTTTGCCAGCAGAGAGATAGAAGCTCCGCGATCGCGCCAGTCCGATGAGCTCGTCGATGCTCACGTGGAGAGTCCACGACGTTGTTCGCCGCTCGGGCCGCGAAAAGTCAGGTCCTACTGTGGGGCAAAAGCTAGGTTTCAAGACGTCTCCAGCGTGGATGATGCGCGAGAACCGATGGACCCACGGGACACTGGTATCCAGCTGGTTCCACATCAGGACCAGCGTTCCACCCCGACGCAGAATGCGAGCCGCCTCGGTGCTCGCCATCAACGGATCGCACCAATGCCAAGCTTGGGCTACCGTCACCACATCTGTACTGGAATCTTCAAGTGAAGTCTTCTCTGCCGTCCCAGCAATGATGGGGACCCCTGGAAGCTTTCGTGAGAGTTGTTCCAGCATGACAGGGGACGGGTCAACTGCCTTGACGTTGAGCCCGAGGTCCACCAACACGCTAGTCAGCTTGCCAGTACCTGCACCGACGTCGACTACATCCTGTGCCCCCACCGGAATCAGCGAAACCACCGCATCCGGGGGATACCCTGGGCGCACGCGATCGTAATGGTCTGCGTCTGTCTGAAATGCCTCCGAAAGCTCCCGACGACGGTTCGCTTCTATTCTTGGCCCCGTGTCTGTCATGCCATGGCGTTAGCGGAGCGGGCCCGCTGCGGGGTTGATCCGCTTCAATACCTCGCTGTGCAGAATGCTGTTCGTCGCTAGTGCGTTTCCCCCCAAAGGCCCGTCTACGCCGTCGAGCGAGGTGAAGCGACCACCAGCCTCCGTGACAATTGGCACCAGCGCGGCCATGTCATAGACATTGAGCTCGGGTTCACAGGCGATGTCAACGGCACCCTCGGCGACGAGGCAGTACGACCAAAAGTCACCGTAGGCACGAGTTCTCCAAACAGAATCGGCCAACGACATGAAATCGGGGAGGGACCCGCGTTCCTTCCAGCCGTTGAGACTCGAATAGGACAGCGAAGCGTCCGCCAACCGTGAGACATCCGAGACGTGCAGCCGAGTAGCTGCAGCAAGCGATCGGCCCATATAGGCCCCCGTTCCCGTCGCTGCCCACCACCGCTTGCCCAATGCCGGGGCGCTAACGAGCCCAACAACGGGCACTCCATTGTCCACCAGTGCAATGAGGGTCGCCCAGACAGGGACACCTCGGATGAAGTTCTTTGTTCCGTCGATGGGATCGATGACCCAACGTCGGGAGCCGGAGCCCGCGCTGCCGAACTCCTCTCCAAGTACCGCGTCCCGTGGCCGAGCACGCGAAAGTTGTCCGCGAATCGCTTCTTCAGCGGCCTTGTCCGCATCCGTGACCGGAGTTAGATCGGGTTTGGTTTCGATCTTCAAGTCCAGGGCCTTATACCGCGCCATGGTTTGAGAATCTACTGAATCGGCCATGACATGCGCCAAGCGCAGATCATCGTTGTAGCTCTGAACTAAAGGCATACCCAATAACCTATCGTTGATCAGAGCTGGTGCACGTACGCCCACACACGACACAGTTGCTGTGCTGTTAATATTGGCCCAGTTCTTTGGCTTCCGCTCGGACATCTGACCCGAGGAGCCTGCGCAGCGAGATCAGACGTGCGGGCCCTACTGCGCCGGCTTCTCCCGCCGCAACCCACGAGTCGAGCCCGCAGTTTACGGCCCTGAAATCGTGGAGGCAGCCTCGCTCGCACATGTCCGTCCCGGGTTGGAGGTCTGGGAACGAGTTCAGGATGCGGTCAGGATTCACATGCGCAAGTCCGAACGACCGGATGCCAGGGGTGTCGATGATCCAGCTACCGGTGGGAGCGTCGGCGAGTTTGAGCGCCAGGGCCGACGACGACGTGTGGCGGCCACGGCCCGTCACCGCGTTCACTCCACCTGTTGCGCGGTTTGCCCCCGTCAGAGCGTTGACCATGGTGGATTTTCCGACGCCGGAATGACCGAGCATGACGCTGACTTTCCCCTCCAGATGCTGTCTTAGCTCCTCGACGGCGCCACCCTCCAAACGGGCCGAGAGACCGGCCTCCGATAGGGCATCCACTGCGTCGGCGTCGTCGTCCGCTGTGCGGCTGGTGATGACTGTCAGATCGAGATGCCGGTAGTTATCCAGCAGGTCGGAAGGATCTTTCAAATCGGCCTTGGTAACGCAGAGAAGCGGGCTGATACCAGCGTCATAGGCGGCTACAATTGCGCGGTCGATGAAGCCTGTCCGAGGCTCGGGGTTGGCTGCAGCGACCACGACAACGAGCTGGTCAGCGTTTGCTACAACCACCCTTTCCACCGGGTCTGTATCATCGGCGCTCCGCCGAAGCACAGTCCGTCGGTCGTCCACGCGGACGAGGCGGGCAAGCGTATCCGGCTTTCCGCTGACGTCGCCGACCAGGAACACCATGTCCCCGGCGACCACCGGGTGGCGTCGCAGTTCACGGGCTCGGGCAGCCACAATGACTCGTTCCCGTTCAGTATCCTCATCGACAACTGCTCGATAACGGCCGCGGTCTACCGTGACTATCCTGCCGATGATCGCGTCGTCATGGGATGGTCGTTCTTTGGTCCTGGGCCGCGAGCCCTTCTTGTTGGGACGGATCCTGACATCCGACTCGTCCCAGTTTCGAAAATCTCTACCCATCCTCTAACGCTCGCCAGCGGTGTTGGAGATGGGTGTCATGAGATTGCTCCATAGATCCGCAAATTCTGGGATGGTCTTGGAAGTGGTATCGATATTCTCGATTTCCACGTCCGCAACGGACAGCCCGAGCACCGCCCCTGCCATTGCCATCCTGTGGTCGTTGTACGTATGGAAGACCCCGCCGTGCAGACGTTTTGGCCGGATGGATAGCCCGTCCTCCGTTTCTTCGACATCGCCGCCAAGACCATTGATCTCCGCGGCCAGAGCGGCGAGCCGGTTTGTCTCGTGGCCGCGTAAATGGGCTATGCCGGTCAGCGTTGAGGGTGAATCGGACAGTGCGCACAAGGCTGCAATGACGGGAGCGAGCTCACCAGTGGAGGCAAAGGTGCCACCGCTAATGTCCGCCTCGCCTGTAACAGTCACAGTCCCGTCGTCGAATTCAACGGTGGATCCGAGTTGCACCAATAGCTGCCTCAGCCGGTCTCCGATCTGCGTTGTCACTACCGGCCAGCCCGGGATCTGGACCCGACCACGTGTTGCCACTGCCGCAGCGAGGAATGGGGCCGCATTCGATAGGTCCTGTTCAATATGGACGTCGAACGCCTCAATGAGGCCAGGGGAGACTTTCCAACGTCCTGAGATGGAGTCGTCAATATCAACTCCAACAGAGCGAAGGACGTCAACCGTCATGGCTACATGTTCGGGGCTCGGGAGTATGTCGCCGTCATGTTCGAGGGTCAGCCCGTTGTCGAAACGGGCGCCTGCCAGCAACATGGCAGAGACAAATTGCGAGGAAGCTCCCGCGTCGATCGTCACCGATCCGCCCGTGACGTTTCCTGTGCCGAGTACGGTGAACGGAAGCGTCCCGTCATCGGCGGCGTCCATGCTAACGCCCATCGCCCGAAGCGAATCCAGAATCGGGTTCATGGGCCGTGCCGTAGCTTGATCATCGCCGCTGAACCGAGTCTTGCCTGACCTCAACGCTGCGACCATAGGAACAAAGCGCATAACTGTTCCCGCGAGTCCGCAGTCCACATCCGTATCCCCGGTTGCTCCGCTGGGTATCGGCGTGACGAGTAGGTCCGGACCAAACCTGCCCTTACCCGGTACATTTTCTATGACAGCTCCGAGACGTCCCAGAGCTGCAATCATCAGGTCTGTATCCCGCGACCTCAGTGGTTCCCGCAGTGTCGATGGTCCGTTGGCCAGCGCAGCAAGAATCAGATACCTATTGGTCAGCGATTTTGACCCGGGGAGACGGAGACTACCCTCAACGGGGTGTGCTGGGTGCGGCGCTGGCCAATGCTGCACGGGGAATTATGAACCGACGACGTCGGACGCTGCGTTCCGAACAGCCTTGTCGGCCTTCTTCATCTTCTTGCGTGCATCCTTGGTCACGGCCTTGGCACCCTTACGAGTGTCTGTTGCCAGGTGCTCGGCGCGCCAGGCCAGCCCTGGTTTGCCCGCCGTGTCCACAGAAGCGAGGAGAACGGCGCCCATGAGAGAAACGTTCTTCAAGAGTTGATTGCGTCGAGCTTTCTTCGCCTCGGGGCTGGAAGCATCGGCCTCTTTATACTCAACGACGGCGTTCAGCGCAGAGGTCACAGTGAGCGCGAGGGCGGCGATCCGTGAAAACTTTCCCAGCCCGAGCAGAATGCCGGCTCCAACTTGCGTGGCCCCCATGACCCTGGCCACGAGCAACTCGTTGGAGAACACGGGAGCTGCTGATGGTACCAATCCACGGGCGCGCTCAAGGGTTGGCCGCAACTGGGCAGCCGTGTCATTGGCATTGCGCAGGCGATCTACTCCCGAGGCTACGAAACCGGTGGCAAGCAGTGGGCGGGCTACAAAACGAACTACTGACATGATGCCTCCTCCTCCGGCCCGATTCTCGGGTGCCGGAACAAATCGATCCGCGAAACCAACGGTCTGCGGGCAGGTTCTCTCTAGTTTGGCACTTTTTGATCCGCGCCACACCTCGCGCCGCGCATTCTCCACAGACACGTCATCGGGACAGCTGATCAGGCTCCACTGGAATATCTGCGCCGAGGTGGCTGTTATGTACCTCAAAGAAGCCAGTGGAAAGGACAACCAGACCCTTGCCTGTCGCCACGACACAGCAGCCCGACACCGAACTCCAGCTCGATGATAGTCCATCCCGTACAACCCGGCCCGTCCGCGTAGACTGGGGCTCGATGAGCACTTCAGAGAGCGGAACACGCGAAACGAAACCGAGCGCACCGCAAACGGCACGTTCTGACGCAGCTGACTCCGGGCTGGACGTTTCGACAGAAACTGAGCTAGAGCGACGAACACGCTTTGAACGTGACGCCATGCAGTATGTGGATCAGCTTTACTCGGCTGCCATGCGAATGGCGCGGAACCCCTCAGATGCTGAGGACCTTGTCCAGGAGGCTTACACGAAAGCCTACTCAGCGTTTCATCAGTACAAGCCTGGGACTAACTTGAAGGCGTGGCTGTACCGAATCCTCACGAATACTTATATCAACCTCTACCGAAAAAGACAGCGTGAGCCGTTGCAGTCACATTCGGACACTATTGAGGACTGGCAGTTGGCGAAAGCCGCGGAGCACACTTCAAGTGGTCTGCGATCGGCGGAGGTGGAAGCTCTCGATCACCTTCCGGACTCCGATGTGAAGAAGGCACTACAAGCTATTCCAGAAGACTTCCGCCTTGCGGTCTATTTCTCAGACGTTGAGGGATTCGCTTACAAGGAAATCTCGGAAATCATGAATACGCCGATAGGCACGGTGATGTCCAGGCTCCACCGTGGACGGAAGCTGCTTCGGGAAGAGCTTGCTGATTACGCCCACGATCGAGGCCTTTCCTCCGCAGGACAACCCGGAAAGAAAAAGGAGCGTGGATCATGAGTGATTGCCGCGACCTCGGAGATTGCGAGGATTCCCGAATTGAACGTCTGTATGAATATCTCGATGGGGCGTTGTCCCGGTCAGACTTAGAAGAGATCCGGGATCACCTCGACGGATGTCGGGAATGTGCTGAAGAATATGATCTGGAGTGTCTCATCCGCACCGTGGTCAAGAGATCATGCACTGAAGTTGCACCTGATGCCCTGAAGGCAAGCATTCTCTCGCGTATCACCGCTATCAAATCTGCGGAACACACCGCCTGAGAGGGCTTGCGACTTTCGTATTGGCAAAAGAAAACCCCCGGGAGCGGTGCTTCCGGGGGTTTTCTCTTGGCTACATAGCCGTCTATCAGGCGTTGGGACGCTTACCGTGATTAGCGCCGCCTCGCTTGCGGTCACGGCGCTTGCGTGCTCGTTTGCTCATGGCTGGCCTCCTTCAATGAAATGGTCCTAAAAGAACTGTCCCAAGTTTCCCACATTTGAAGCGAAGCTCCTAACGGGCCCTCTTCAGAGGTTCCCACGTGCTTACACTGGATCGAAGTACTCGAATCTGGGAAGGAACGAGATGCGCGCTGTCTACGTCGAACACTTTAATCCTGAGGATCCGATTGAGGGTCTGACAGTGGGAAAACAGCCTGACTCGGCTCCACGGCCTGGGCTGTGTAGGGTCCGGGTGCGGGCGTCAGCACTCAATCACCATGATCTCTTCTCTCTTCGCGGAATAGGGCTGAAAGAAGAATCCCTACCCATGATTTTGGGGTGTGATGCAGCGGGCATCGATGACGACGGAAACGAGGTGATCGTTCACTCCGTCATATCTACGGAGCACTGGCGCGGCGACGAAACTTTGGACCCGCAGCGGTCTCTCCTGTCCGAGTCTCTTCCTGGAACAATGGCCGATGTCGTGTGGGTGCCGGAGCGAAACTTGGTGCCCAAGCCACCGGAGCTAAGCTTCGAGGAGGCTGCTTGTCTGCCTACATCGTGGTTGACGGCCTATCGCATGTTGTTCTCGGTATCTCCGGCTGCGCCCGGTTCCACTGTCCTGGTGCAGGGAGCGGGAGGCGGCGTGGCGACGGCGCTGATTTCTCTTGCCAGCGCCAGTGGCTTCAGAGTGTGGGTCACCAGCCGCAGCGCAGACAAGCAAAAGCTCGCTCTGGAGCTTGGGGCGGCACAAACTTTCGACGACGGCGCACGGTTGCCAGAGCGTGTCGACGTCGTCTTCGACTCGGTGGGCCAGGCTACTTGGTCCCATTCCTTGAAGTCGTTGCGTCCCGGCGGGTCAGTGGTTACCTGCGGGGCAACCAGCGGACCAGCACCTTCAGCAGAGTTGAACCGTGTGTTTTTTCTGCAACTGAAGGTGCTTGGTTCCACGATGGGCACGAGCGAGGAGCTTCGCAGACTCACACGATTTCTCGTAGGAACCGGAGTCCGTCCGCGTATCGATTCACTATGGCCGGTTGAGGAGGCGCACAAGGGCTTTCGCCGGATGCTCGATGGCAGCGTATTTGGCAAAGTGGTTTTCACCCACTAGGCCCAGCACGAAGTGCCTTTCCTATTCCGGCTGAGGCATGCCCAACCACGCGTACCATCCACGGTGAAGAACCAGCCAGGCCAGAAGCCCATAGGCGGCTTGACCCGGCCGGCCTTCATTGGATGCCAGATCTGAGCGCCACTGCTCATGGTTCAAGAGCGGTGTGAATGTATCCACGTAGACGTGTTTACGCCGGGTCGTGACGTCGCCGAACGCTGCGGATAAATCTGCCAGACGTCGATTCCGTTCGGCATCGAGCCCGGGAGGCGGGCCAACAACGAACACCTTGACGTTCATCTGTGCAGCGCCGTCGAGCACGTTCGCCAGGTTTAGACGGCTCCTGGCCGTAGATAACTCCAGATCCAGGTCGCGGTCCGACAATCCGATAACGAGACGGTTTTCACAGTCGTCGTCAAAGCGCCGTCCGGCTTCCTGCAGCCAACGGTTGGCCAGAGCTTCCGTGCCTTCCCGTGGCGCAGGAAGGCTATACGCTTCCAGGGAGGCATCGTCCGGATTAGTCCGTGCAAGTACACGGCCAAGCCAGCCGAGTGCTCGTGGATCGCCATGACCGGCGAGCAGTTCGTCTCCTACGGCCGCAACGCGAATCCTGCGCTCCTCCATCAGTTTCGCTCAAAGACGGATTTGACCAGAATGTCTTGTTCGACAGCATGGCGCTTGGCGGAGCCTGTTGCGGTGGCCGCCGAAGCGGGCCTGGACAGCAAGCGTACGTGCTTCTCCAGTTGCTGCGGGAGATGTAGTCCCATGAATGGCCACGGTCCTTGATTCGCGGGCTCATCTTGAGCCCAAACCACTTCTGCATTCGGGTACTTGGCCACAACCGCCTTGAGGTCATCCAGCGGCAGCGGGTAGAGCTGTTCAACTCGAATGAGTGCGGTACGTGTATCTTCAGTTTTCTGCCGAGCGGCCAGAAGATCGTAATACAAGCGGCCGGATACCAAAACAACCCGGTCCACCGCCTCTACATCCAGTGCCTGTCCGTCAGGTATGACTGGTTGGAACGAGCCCTCGGTGAAATCTTCCACCGAGCACGCCGCAGCCTTGAGTCTCAACAGCTGCTTCGGTGTGAATACAATGAGCGGCTTACGCGGGCGGCTGTAGGCGTGACGACGAAGTAGATGAAAATGGGAAGCAGCAGAGGTGGGGTTGGCAACCACCATGTTTTCTTCCGCACACATCAGAAGGAAGCGCTCGATCCTTGCCGACGAGTGATCCGGTCCCTGCCCTTCATAACCGTGAGGCAACAACAGCACGAGTGAGGAACGTTGACCCCACTTCTGTTCGGCCGAGGAGATGAACTCATCGATGATGGTCTGTGCTCCATTGACGAAGTCACCGAATTGGGCTTCCCACAGCACCAGGGCGTCAGGACGCTCGACGGAGTAACCGTATTCGAAGCCCATTGCGGCGAATTCGGAAAGCAGCGAATCGTAGATGAAGAACTTCGCCTGACTGTCGCTCAGTTCAGCCAACGGCGTCCACTCAGTCCCGGTCTCCCTGTCGTGGAAAACAGCGTGGCGCTGAGTAAATGTTCCGCGACGTGAGTCCTGACCGGCAAGTCGAACGGGGACACCTTCCATCAGGAGGGAACCGAAGGCGGCGAGTTCACCAAAGCCCCAGTCAATGTTGCCCTCCCGGGACATCTGCTCACGCTTCTCCAGCAACGCTTTGAGCTTGGTGTGAACGTTGAAACCTTCTGGAACGTCCGTGTGGGTCTTGCCTATGTGGGCGAGCGTCTCTGCCGTGATCGCGGTAGTGGTGGGTGCGCCAGCTCCGTTGTCATCCTGTTGGGCCAAGGGCCTCTCGATATCAGAGACAGCGGCGTTGTCCCTGGTCACCACCGGTACTGGTGAAGTCTGCGCTGCATGTGTCTCTGCGAAGACCCGTTCCAGCCGCTCCTGGTAATCGCGCAGTGCTTGGGCTGCTTCATCTTCGCTAATGTCACCGCGACCAATGAGCCCCTCTGTATACAATTTCCGTACGGAGCGTTTGGCATCAATGAGGTTATACATCAGCGGCTGAGTCATTGAAGGATCGTCTCCCTCATTATGGCCTCGCCGGCGATAGCAGATCATGTCGATGACAACGTCTTTGTTGAATTTCTGTCGGAACTGATAGGCGAGCTGAGCCACCCGCACCACAGCTTCTGGGTCATCACCATTTACATGGAAAATAGGTGCTTGAACCATTTTTGCCACGTCAGTGGAGTAGACCGTTGAACGAGACGAGGTTGGAGCAGTGGTGAAACCGACCTGGTTGTTCACAATGACGTGGACAGTACCGCCGGTGCGGTAGCCACGGAGTTGGGAAAGGTTCAGTGTCTCTGCGACCACGCCCTGACCCGCAAAGGCCGCATCGCCGTGAATCAGTATCGGCAGGACAGGGTAGGCTCCCTCGCCCTGATTGAGTCGGTCCTGCTTGGCCCGGGCGATACCCTCCAGTACTGAGTCGCCCGCTTCAAGGTGTGAAGGGTTCGCCGCCAAATAAACCTTGGTTTCGTTGCCGTTGTCCGACGTAAATCGGCCTTCGGTCCCGAGGTGGTACTTGACGTCACCGGAGCCCTGAACGCTGCGGGGGTCCTGAGTACCTTCAAACTCGCGGAAGACCTGAGCATAAGTCTTGCCGGCAATGTTGGTCAGGACATTTAGTCGACCACGGTGAGCCATGCCGATCGTGACTTCGTCCAGCCCATCGTCGGCAGCATTCGAAATGACGGAATCGAGGAGAGGGATCAGTGATTCGCCGCCCTCCAGCGAGAACCGCTTCTGGCCCACGAATTTGGTCTGTAAGAAAGTCTCGAATGCCTCGGCAGAGTTTAGTTTCTGCAGAATCCGAAGTTGTTCTTCACGGCTTGGTTTGGAATACGGATGCTCGAGTTCGTCCTGGAGCCATCTACGTTCCTCTGGATCCTGAATGTGCATGTATTCAATGCCGGTGGTGCGGCAATAGGCATCGCGTAGGACGCCAAGCATGGTGCGGAACTTGAGGTTAGACTTTCCGCCGAAGCCACCTGTTGGCCATTCCCGATCCAGATCCCAGAGAGTCAGTCCGTGACTGCGGATGTCAAGGTCCGCGTGCTTACGCTGAACGTACTCAAGGGGGTTAGTGTCTGCCATCAGGTGACCGCGCACACGATATGCGTGAATCAGCTGCTGGATTCGGGCAACCTTATTGATCTGGTCTTGCGGATCCACCTGGATGTCTGCACTCCAGCGGACCGGCTCGTATGGAATCCGCAGAGCTTCGAAAATCTCATCGTAGAAATCCTGCTCACCGAGAAGAAGCTGATGAACAATGCGAAGGAATTCGCCGCTGCCAGCACCCTGAATGACACGATGGTCGTAGGTAGATGTCAGCGTAATTGTCTTGCTGATTCCCAACCGGGCGAGCGTCTTGGGGGAGGCTCCCTGGTATTCGGCCGGATACTCCAGAGCACCTGCTCCGATAATGCAGGCCTGGCCCTTGGACAAGCGTGGAACCGAGTGGACGGTTCCGATTCCACCAGGGTTCGTCAAAGAGATCGTGGTGCCGGAGTAATCATCGGCTCCGAGTTTGCCACCTCGCGCACGCTTGACCAGGTCCTCATAAGCCTCCCAGAACTCCGAGAAGTTCATGGTCTCAGCCTTCTTGATGTTCGGCACCACAAGAATGCGCGATCCGTCCGGCTTCGGCATGTCAATGGCGAGACCGAAGTTGACGTGCGCTGGTTGTACCGAGACCGGCTTACCGTCGACGACGTCGTAGATGACGTTCTGAGACGGGAACTGGGCCAACGCGCGAATAATGGCGTAGCCGATCAGATGAGTGAAGGAGACCTTGCCGCCACGAGACCGCTCCAGATGATTGTTGATCACCACGCGATTGTCAATGAGCAGCTTGGCAGGCACAGCGCGGACGCTTGTGGCGGTGGGAACACTGAGGCTCGCGTCCATGTTCGAAGCAATGGCTTTCGCCGGTCCCCGAAGCGGGGTGACTTTGTCTTCTTCGGTTTTGGGGGCGCCCGAGGACTCAGGCAACTGTGCTGGAATGGGCGTTTGCTTCTTGTCGCCGGTCTGTTGGTCTTGGCTCTTCTCGTCTGGCTTGCCCTGCTCCGTCGCAGAACTCTTAGCCGACGCATCTTTGTTGGCGTCTTTACTTTGACCTGCCGGCGTTTCTTTTTTCACGGGCAGCTTTCCGGTCGCCTTTGTATCGGCGGGGGACTCACCGGAGGCACGAGGCGCGTTTTTTTCGGTATTGACTACCGGAAGCTGCCGTGTCGAAGGATGTGGGTTGGAGCCCTCATCAGTGCGAGCTGAAGTTTTGGCATCTGGCTTCTGTTGGCTGTCTTCACCGTAGGCGTCGAAGATACTCCACCACTTTTTGTCGACCGAGTTTCTGTCCTTCAGAAACTTTTGATATAGCTCGTCGACGAGCCACTCGTTTCCGCCAAATTCCTCGGGTAGACGGTGGTCGGCTTGTTCTGGCACTGGTTATACGCCTCTTCCATGAGTTGCCTTCGCCCGTGGCGCCACGGTCTCGGCCTGAAGCGGCCGGGCGGATCCAACCGGTCAGGATCCAGCAGTGCCGCTGTTTGGGATCTTCAGTCAGTCTAGTGACACTTGCCATGAAGTAGCCAATTCAGGGGACCGTGTTGACGGGACTTGTTTCAGGACCAGCCCATCAGCGTATTCGGTGATTACTGCCGGTAGAATTTTGCTTTTACCGACTCAGGAGCACGACTTTGCGCTTTATCAATGAGCCCACCACTGATTTGACCTACGCTGACGTATTTTTGGTTCCGACTGCCTCCGAGATTTCCTCACGGTTCGACGTCGCCCTGTCGACTGATGATGGTACGGGCAGTAACATCCCTCTGGTTGTTGCGAACATGACGGCGGTGTCCGGACGTCGGATGGCGGAGACCGTTGCCCGGCGCGGTGGCCTCGCCGTTCTGCCTCAGGACGTGCCGCTAGAGGTCCTGGTCGAGGTGACTTCGTGGATTAAGAATTGCGACACGGTGTTCGAAACACCTCTACATCTGACACCGTCCAATACGGTCATCGACGCACTGCACTTGATACACAAGCGTTCCCACGGTGCTGTTGCGGTCGTCGACAGCGAACGGAGGCTGCAGGGGGTGGTCCGTGTTGCCGATTGCGACGGAGTGGACCGTTTTGCTTCGCTCGAGACTGTCATGCGACGTCATCCGCTGACCTTTCAACAGTCGGAATTCGCCACCGCACACGAGGGCGCGTTGCGTTCGGCTTTTGCCCAGTTCGAGGATGCCGGCGTCTCCTATGCCCCCGTGGTGGAAGAGAACGGTGTACTTGTGGGGGCGCTGACCCGCAAAGGTGCGGTGAGATCCACCATCTACTCGCCGGTCACTAGCGCTGGTGGGCAGCTCAAGGTGGCAGCAGCGGTGGGGATCAATGGAGACGTTGCGAGCAAGGCGCAGAGTCTTCTGAACGCGGGCGTGGATGTGCTGGTCGTTGACACCGCGCATGGGCATCAGCGGAAGATGCTCGATGCACTTGCTGCGGTCAAATCACTGAATCCTACTGTGCCGGTGGTGGCGGGCAACGTCGTGAGCGCTGCAGGTGTCCGCGATCTGGTGGCGGCAGGCGCAGATATTGTCAAGGTGGGAGTAGGCCCCGGAGCCATGTGCACCACCCGCATGATGACGGCCGTTGGGCGTCCGCAGTTCTCCGCAGTCAAGGAGTGTGCAGACATGGCCAGGGAGCTTGGAGCCAGCGTCTGGGCGGACGGCGGAGTCCGCCATCCGCGCGACGTGGCGCTGGCACTGGCCGCGGGTGCAAGCCAGGTGATGATCGGTTCTTGGTTTGCAGGGACGTACGAAAGCCCGGGCGACATGCAGGTGGATAACGCAGGTAGGCAGTACAAAGAGAGCTTCGGCATGGCTTCCGCCAGAGCCGTGCAGCATCGGACGCAGACGGAAAGGGCTTTCGATCGTGCCCGCAAGGGGTTATTCGAAGAGGGCATTTCGACATCTCGGATGTATATAGACCCGGCGCGGCCCGGTGTGGAAGACCTGCTGGACATGATTACGGCGGGCGTCCGGAGCTCGATGACCTACGCAGGTGCAACGGATTTAGCAGAATTTCGCGAACGGTCAGTTGTCGGTATTCAGTCGGCAGCCGGCTACGACGAAGGTCGCCCGGTTCCGCAGAGCTGGTAGGGCACTATCCGCGCCGAGGACTTGCTGTAAACTAATTTGACCATGGACAGCTTTTCTAGGGGCCGGCCAGTGATCTGCTTAGCAGAGTCACCCAGCGCCGGCAGCCCCAGCCACCGCGCCCGTCGTTCACCCTCCGAACTATCGGAGCCTTCCAGACCCGGTTTGTCTCACGTGCCAAATGTAGTTTGGGCCGCGACACCAAGGTTGGTGGCACTTTAGATGGAATGGTTACTTCTTGTCGGCGGGTTACTGTTGATCCTAGGTACCGGTTTTTTTGTGGCTGTCGAATTCTCTCTTGTAGCCCTTGACCAAACCACCGTGCAGCGAGCGGTGGACAATGGTGATCGCAAGGCTGAGCCCCTCCTCAGATGCCTCAAGTCTTTATCTACCCAGCTCTCCAGCTGTCAGATCGGGATCACTCTGACCACTTTGCTGACCGGCTACGTGATGGATCCAGCCATTTCGCGGTTGTTGGCTCCAGTTCTCGACAGATCTGGTCTGCCGGAAAACTGGCAGGGCATTATTGCCTTTTCTGTTTCGATTGTTCTGGCCACACTTTTGTCCATGCTTATCGGTGAACTGATACCCAAGAACATGTCGATAGCGCTTCCCTTTCGCGTTGGGAGGGCACTGGCGCGGCCGCAACTGGTCTTCACCGCTGTGTTCCGCCCAGCTGTCACAGTACTCAACGGTTTTTCCAACAAGGTGCTGAATATTTTTGGTCTCGAGGCCAAGGAAGAAATTTCTGGTGCGCGTACACCTGCGGAGCTCTCGTCGATGGTTCGTCGGTCAGCAAAAATGGGCACATTGGACGTTGGCACCGCAAATTTTGTCGCACGGACCCTCAACTTCTCGGAGCGCATCGCGGCCGACGTCATGACGCCGAGAATTAGGCTCGAAACCATCGATGCTGACCAGAGTGTTGCGGACGTGGTCGAAGCTGCGCGTCGTACGGGATTTTCGAGGTTCCCTATTATTGGAGATTCGCCCGATGATATTCGCGGAGTGGTACACGTCAAAAAGGCGGTGTCGGTGCCACGGGAGAAGCGGGCAGGGCTTGCGGCTGGAGCCATTATGACCGAGGTGCTGCGTGTGCCGGAAACTGTCCATCTGGACTCTTTACTCTCCGAGCTCCGAGAGGGGAACCTTCAACTTGCGGTTGTGTTGGACGAGTACGGAGGCACTGCGGGTGTTGCGACGCTGGAGGATCTGGTAGAGGAGATCGTAGGTGAAGTTTCGGATGAACACGACCGCGTCAAACCTGGAGTACTACAAAGCGCCTCGGGAGACTGGTATTTTCCAGGCATCATGCGACCCGATGAGGTCAGTGAGCTGGTTCCGCAACTGACGGTGCCTGATGAGGCTGGCTATGAAACCGTTGCTGGCTTCATGATGTGGGAGCTGGGTCGTATCGCCGAGGTGGGAGACACCGTCGTTATCCCTGACGGCAATCTTGAGGTGGAGCGGATGGACGGACGTCGCATCGACCGGATTCGCTTTGTGGCGACAACGGTATCAACCGAGAGTGGAGATGAGCCCGGGCGCGCTGACACCGGTAGAGGAGCGAATCATGAGTGACTGGACAGGGATACTCTGGCTAATCGTCCTCCTACTGGGTAACGCGTTTTTTGTGGGTGCCGAGTTTGCCGTCATGTCGGCCCGGAGAAGCCAGATCGAACCCCTGGCAGAAGAAGGATCCAAACGAGCTAAGACGGCACTCTGGGCGATGGAGCATGTCTCGTTGATGCTGGCGTGTGCTCAATTGGGAATCACTGTCTGTTCCCTGTTGATTCTCATTGTTGCTGAGCCCGCTATCCATCACTTGCTTCTGGTGCCATTTACTGCCGTGGGCATTCCCGAGCCGATAGCTGGTACCGCTGCGTTTGCTGTGGCACTGCTTCTGGTCACGTTCTTGCACGTAACGTTCGGGGAGATGGTACCGAAAAACATTTCCGTCTCCGTGGCAGATAAGGCAGCACTGTTTCTTGCTACGCCGTTGGTACTGATTTCCAGGGCCGTGAAGCCAGTCATTGTGAGCTTGAACTGGGTAGCCAACCACGCCCTGCGCGCCATGGGCATCCAGCCCAAGGACGAAGTTTCGTCCACATTTACCCTCGAGGAAATGCAGTCGATTGTTCAGGAATCAACGAGGCACGGTCTGGTGGCCGATGAATCGGGGATAATCCACGGAGCACTTGAGTTTTCGGGGCAGACGGCGCGACGCACCATGGTCCCGTTGGATGAATTGGTCACTCTGGGAACCGATTCGACCCCGGCGGACTTTGAGCGCGCCGTGAGCCGCACCGGCTTCTCGAGATTCGTGCTCGTAGATGGAGAAGGTCGGCTCACCGGTTATATGCATCTCAAGGACATCATGTCGATCCCGCAGGAGCAGTTTTGCCAGCCGTTCACGGAAACAACGGTCCGCTCTCTGGCGAATCTGGCGTTGGACGACGAGATTGAGGATGGGATGGCAGTGATGCAACGCACAGGCTCTCATCTCGCCCGTGTTCTGGGACCTGATGGCGCTACTCAAGGCGTGTTGTTCCTAGAAGACGTTATTGAGCAGCTGATCGGTGAGATTCACGATGTTACGCAGTCTCAGGGGCTTCGGCGGACGGGCAGATAGGTCTAATACTTAAGCGTTATGCGAATGGTTCGCATTAGCGCTAAGCTGATGAGGTAGCGACTCCACAGACTGTCAAATGATTGAAGGCCGATGCGTATTACAGCTGGATTCCGTTTACTCGCGTGCTTTTCTGGCGCAGTTCTTGCCCTCAGCGCTTGTGGCGCCCCCACCGGAGAGGCAGGAAAACCAGAATCCGGGGATTCACTGGCCGTCGTTGCCTCCACCGACGTTTACGGGAGCATTGCACGTCACGTTGGTGGAGACCGTATACGGGTTACCTCCATCATTTCTGGTCCAACTCAGGACCCGCACTCCTACGAGGCGACAGTGAGAGACAAACTTGCGGTCTCCGAGGCAGACGTCGTCGTGTTCAACGGCGGCGGGTATGACGGTTTCATGGAGAAGTTGGCAGATAGCGTCGATATTCCCGCGGATCGCGTCATCTCGGCCGTAGACGTTTCGGAGTTGGACCGTGAATCCGGCGAAGACCTTCATGGTAGCGAGGACTCCCAACAGGACGAGGACCTTCATGACCATGGAACCTTCAATGAGCACGTCTGGTATGACCTGCACTCCATGACGCTGCTGATCGCCGAAATCGCGCGAGCGCTGGGTGAAGTGGACCCCGGCGGAGCCGTCGAATTTGATCGAAATGCTGAGAACATCACGGCTTCCCTTAACGCTCTCGACGAAGATCTGGTCACGCTCGCCCAGAAAGTGCATGGAGCCTCGGTAGCGGTAACCGAACCCGTCCCGCTCTATTTATTGGAGCGCGCCGGGTTTGAAAATCGCACTCCCGCTGCCTATACCGAGGCCCTGGAAGAGGGGACGGACGTTTCCCTCGTGGCGATGAGGAACATGGAAAGATTAGTAGAACAGAAACAAATCGCGTTCCTCGCCTACAACCGGCAAACAGAGAGTCAGCAGACTGAAGCCATCCGGGATGTCGCGGAAGAAGCCGGAGTTCCGATAGTGAACTTCACGGAAACGCTTCCGGAGGACCAGGACTACGTGGATTGGATGGAGCGGAACGTGGAGGCGGTGACTCAAGCCGTTGGAAAGTGATAGCAAGACGTTGGCCGTTGAACTGACGGAGGCTGGCCTCAGCTTTGGTAATAGGACACTCTGGTCAGATCTCACCGTCCGTGTCCGCCGCGGTGAATTTCTCGCAGTTCTGGGCCCCAACGGCTCTGGTAAGACAACATTCTTGAAAGTCCTACTCGGTCTCCAGAACCTATCCTCAGGGACGGTCGCCGTCAGCGGGCGTGCAGTCAGCCGGGGAAACCGTCACATCGGCTATATACCCCAACAGAAGTCGTTTCCCACAGATACGCCTCTGCGAGCGAGAGACCTTGTGGGGTTGGGGCTGGACGGCCACCGCTGGGGGGTCCGCATGGGAGGTCGACAGCACAAACACCGGGTGGATGAGCTACTCAACACTGTCGGCGCGGGTGACTACGCGAACGCTCCTGTGGGGGAACTCTCCGGTGGCGAACAGCAACGGCTACGGGCAGCGCAGGCCCTTGCCTCGGATCCTGATGTGCTCCTATGCGACGAGCCGCTACTTTCTCTTGACCTCCACCATCAACAGGCCGTGACCGCGCTGATCAACCGGCAGCGTGTAGAGCACGGCGCTGCTGTAATCTTCGTGACTCATGAGATCAACCCCATCATCGACTACGTGGACCGAGTCTTGTACTTTGCCGGAGGCCAGTTCTGCATAGGGACTCCGCAGGAAGTCATGACTACAGAAGTTCTCTCTAACCTCTACCAGAGCCACGTTGAAGTCCTTCATAGCAACGGCCGAATCGTGGTTGTTGGGCTCCCGGATGTCACTACCCATGATCACCATGAAGAGGACGCGTCATGAGACTGATGCTGGACTCCGGAGACGTGCTGCACTCAATCTTCAACTTCGATGACTACGCCCAATTGCTACCACTTGTCCAGAACTCCCTCTGGGCGGGCCTCATCCTCGGTCTTGTAGGCGGCCTCGTCGGTACCTTCGTGATGATGCGGGACTTAGCTTTCGCTGTCCATGGCATCGCTGAGTTGTCTTTCGCGGGGGCCGCGTTCGCCCTGTTAATAGGCGTCAATGTAGTCATGGGGTCGTTGATCGGCTCAGTGATAGCGGCGCTCATCCTGGCCTTTATGGGGCTGCGAGCACGTGACCGCAACTCAATCATCGGGGTCGTCATGCCGTTTGGTCTTGGCCTAGGGATCTTGTTCCTAGCTCTCTACGAGGGTCGTTCGGCAAACAAATTTGGGTTGCTCACAGGTCAGATCGTCGCGGTGGACACCGTCCAGCTCAATCTGCTCGCGAGCTGCGCCGCCGTCGTCGTCGTCGCGCTCGTCGCGATATGGCGGCCGTTGACGTTTGCCAGCGTGGATCCGGACCAGGCCGAAGCTCGTGGGGTTCCCGTCCGCGGACTGTCGTTACTCTTCATGTTCGTACTGGGGCTGTCCGTGGCCCTGTCTATCCAGGTTGTTGGAGCGCTTCTTGTTCTAGCACTGCTCATCACACCAGCGGCCGCGGCTTTGCGGGTTACGTCAGCGCCCTTGCTGGTGGTCATTCTCAGCGTCGCCTTTGCCACGACGTCCGTGGTGGGCGGGACGCTTCTGGCACTCGGGGGACGGATACCGATCAGTCCCTACGTAACCACTGTGTCCTTCTTAATCTATGTGATCTGTCGCTTGATCAGCTGGCGGCGGAGCATTCACGGCACCACCCGAAAATCTCTACGGTATGCGCAACCTGCGTAAATCCGTGCTCATCTGCGATACCTAGCGCCCACTGCTCGAAGGCAGGAGCCTCAATCTCCACTGCCTTGCCACAGTTTCGGCACAACAGGTGATGGTGATGGTGTTCAATGGCGCACCGACGGTACACGGCCTCACCGTCGCCGCTGCGCAGCACGTCCACGAGTTGATCGTCCGACATTGACTGCAGAATGCGATATACAGTGGCCAGGGACACGGACTCTCCGCGCTCATGCATGAGCCGGTACAACTCCTGGGCGCTCACGAAGTCCGTCAGACTGTCCAGCGTTCTGCTGACCGCGAGCCGCTGCTTTGTCATGCGGGGTTCGGGTGTCTTTGTTGGCTGGGGTGGATCCTTAGCAGCCGGATCGTTCTGGATGGGAGCCTCCTGGGGCGGGAATCTGGGTGTACCTCAGATTATCAGCCGGTACATGCTGTTTTCCGGGCAGGAGTACGCTTGCAGCATGAAGATGACAAAGCATGGTCATTCCTGTGTCCGGCTGGAAAAGAACGACATCGTCTTGGTCCTTGATCCAGGCACACTTTCCCGGGTCCCCGAGGCGTTGGACGGTGCAAACGCAATCCTCGTCACCCATGAGCACCCGGATCATATCGATCAGGAAATTGTGCTGGCCTTTATGGCTCGGGAACCGGCTGTGGAGCTCTACGCGCCGCGAAGTGTCGCTGCTCTGCTTGCCAATACAACCCCCGCGGTAGCGTCTCGGATTCACCCTCTGGAGGCTGGTGAGTCTGCT
Organism: Actinomycetales bacterium; assembly: GCA_038199985.1. Lineage (GTDB taxonomy): Bacteria > Actinomycetota > Actinomycetes > Actinomycetales > Micrococcaceae > Arthrobacter_J. The sequence goes on from JBBPYK010000054.1 coordinate 113,256, forward strand.
GAGTTATTTGGTTTTCAGGTTCGTGCTGTGGGCGGACAGCACGCATTGATCCACCCGCGGATACCGGTTGTGGCCAATCTGGGTTATGTGATCGATGAAACTCTTTACCACCCCGGAGATTCGTTCATCGTGCCGGAGGGCGCTGACATCCGGACTCTGCTGGTACCGCTGCACGCCCCGTGGTCCAAGACCGCCGAAGTCATCGACTTTGTCATCGCGGTTCGTCCGGATCAGGCGTTTCCCGTTCATGATGCGCTGCTCAATGATGCAGGCAAAGCTCTCGTTACGAACCTTCTGCGGTCCATCGCATCTTCCTATGGGACAACGTTCGAGGGCCTGAAGGCCGGAGACAGCATTATCGTGTGATCTTCACCCGATGGGGGAGTCGTCCCACGTTCCCGTAGCAAAGAAGTGTTCAATGACACGTGTGTAGGGCTCCGTCATCAGATTCTGAGACGTAAGCCATTTGTTGTCGTAGTAGGTGCAAGCGTAGCGGTCGCCGTCGTCGCACATTAGGGATACGATGCTGCCCTGGCGCCCCTCCTCGATCATTGTGGCAATCAGTTGCCACACACCCCATAGGTTGGTTCCGGTTGATGGTCCGGCACGAAACCCAGTCAGCGTCAGCAAGTGCTGCATCGCAGCCACGGATCCCGCGTCGGGTACCTGAATCATGTGGTCGATGACGTCCGGCACAAAACTGGGTTCTAAACGCGGCCGTCCGATTCCCTCAATCCGGGATGGCTTCCCGATGGGTGTCGCGGAACGGTCAGCCCACCCCGGGTAAAACGCGGAATTTTCAGGGTCGACGACGGCGAGCGCTGTGTGGTGGCGGTGATAGCGCAGGTAGCGACCAATGGTGGCACTGGTTCCGCCAGTGCCTGCCCCGACCACAACCCATTCGGGTATGGGATGTGCTTCCAGAGCCAACTGCTCAAAGATGGACTCCGCGATGTTGTTGTTGCCTCGCCAGTCAGTGGCCCGTTCGGCGTAGGTGAATTGGTCCATGTAGTGGCCACCGCTGTTCGCGGCGAGTTCCTCGGCCGCAGCGTAGACCTCTGAAGCATGATCAACGAAGTGACAGGAGCCGCCGAACTGCTGAATGAGGGCTATCTTCTCCGGGCTGGTGGTACGGGTCATGACAGCGACGAATGGCAGGTCAAGAAGCTGAGCGAAGTAGGCCTCTGAAACAGCTGTGGAGCCGCTGGACGCTTCCACGATGGTTGTGCCTGCCGTGATCCAACCGTTGACGAGGCCGAACAGGAACAGCGAGCGTGCCAGTCTGTGCTTCAGGCTGCCCGTCCGGTGCGTTGATTCGTCTTTGAGGAATAACTCGATGCCCCAGTGCTCCGGCAACGGAACGGCATGCAGATGGGTGTCTGCAGAGCGGTTATTTTCGGTTTCGATACGTCGGATGGCCTCTGCGGCCCAGCGGCGGCCAGTGAGGTCTTTTAGGCTGTTCACTGACTCAGCCTACAAGTTCTCCAGGCTTGACTGCGTCACTTCTCAGGGGCGGCCTGCACGAGCGTTGGCGCGCAGCGTGGCTATGTGGTGGACTTGCGTGGTCAAGACCGAATGTGTATTCGGTCACAGTTAACAAGGAGTCTCTGTGAAAACCCTCATGGATGTACAGACGCTGCAAGACCGGATGAACTCCGGCCTGCACACCGTCGTACTGGATGTCCGCTGGAGCCTGGGTGACCCCCACGGCCGCGAACACTACGTTAAAGCCCATATTCCCGGTGCAGTTTATGTGGATCTGGAGGGCAAGCTTTCTGCGAATCCTTCATCTGCTGAGGGTCGGCATCCGTTGCCGGATCTAGATGAGCTGGAAGAGTCCGCACGGCAGTGGGGAATCAGCAAAGGCGACGTCGTCGTGGCTTACGACGATTGTGGAGGTCTTTCAGCGGCCCGGCTATGGTGGTTGCTGCGTCACGCTGGGCTGGCCGAGGTTTACCTGCTCGACGGCGGCCTGACCGCTTGGCAGGACGCTGGCCTCGCTATCGAGGGTGGCGAAGAGCAGCATTGCTTGGGCACAGTAACGCTCAGCGCCTGCGCTATGTCCGTCACGGATATCGACTCTGTTACCAACTATGTTCGCGACGGTGTGCTCTTGGATGCGCGCTCCGAAGAGCGGTACCGCGGTGACGTTGAGCCGGTAGATGCCAGAGCGGGGCACATACCCGGCGCTGTGTCCGCGCCGACGTCGGAGAACCTTGCATCGAACCAGACGTTTCGGTCTGCCACTGAGCTACGACGTCGTTTTGAAGCGCTGGGCGTGACGGAAACTTCGAACGTCGCGGTCTACTGCGGCTCGGGCGTTACCGCGGCACATGAGGTCGCCGCCCTGGAAATCGCTGGCTTCAATGCCGCACTGTACCCGGGCTCTTGGTCACAATGGTCCGCCAGGGGGGACCTGCCGGTGGAAACATCTCCCGGGACGTCCACCTATTCGCACAGTGCATAAGGAGTAAAGGTGAGTACGCTTTTCACGAAGATTATTGACGGAGAGATCCCCGGTCGCTTCGTCTGGAAAGACGACGACGTCGTCGCGTTTCTGACCATTGCGCCATTGACACGTGGCCACACGCTAGTGGTTCCGCGTGAGGAGATCAGTGCCTGGACAGATGCAGGCGCCGGCATCATGGAGCACTTGATGGGTGTAGCGAAGGCTATCGGCAAGGTTCAGGTGAGTGCACTCAAAGCCGACCGTGCTGGACTCGTCATCGCCGGATTCGAAGTTGACCACCTCCATATCCATGTGTTTCCGGCCCAGTCTATGGCGGATTTTGACTTCGCGCGGGCGGATCAAAATCCTGATCCGACATCGATGGATGAGGTGGCCGAGACACTCCGGAAAGGTCTTCGGGATGCTGGCTATGAGCAGACAGTGCCCAGAATCGGCAGTTAAAGTGCGTTGGTCAGGGCAGCCCGGATTCTTTTCTCGGACACTGAGTAGGCCGTTCCCAGATCCTGTGCAAAGAAACTGATTCTGAGTTCTTCGATCATCCACCGGATGCTACGGAGTGAGACTGGCGTTCGTCCGCCGGGTTTGAGCGCTGACACTGCATCGTCGTAATCGTCTTCGAGTCTCTGTACGATGCCCATGAATTCTGCGTCTTTGGTGACCATGGTGGGAAGCTTGTCGAGTCTCCTCTCCATGCCGCGAAGGTACCGGGGCAGTTGACTCAACTGTGCGTAGCCTGTTTTGGCAACGAATCCGGGGTAGACGAGCTGCTCGAGTTGGCTTTGCACATCGTTCAGGGCAGTGATCAGGGACAGGCTGGAGGAGTTCTTGATGCTCCGGGACACGTCCCGGGACACGGACAGGGATTCCTCCACCAGCTTGGTGATGACGAAGACAGTGTCGATCAGTTCGGCGCGCACATGCTCGTACAACATCTCGAAGTCGGACACCGTCCACGGCAGTGATGGGGGGACCAGCTTGTCGATGGCCGCCAGCGTGCAGTCATCGATCAGTGAGGAGATACTCCCGTGGGGGTTCTGGCTGAAAGTCAGTTTTTCCTTGTTGCTCAGATGGTCCATAACGTACCGGGTAGGCGAGGGCACTTTGAGGGAAAGGAGACGGATTACGCCTCCGCGCATAGCCGCCTGTTGTTCCTGCGCAGTCTGAAACACCCGCAGGGCAACGTTTTTGCCCTCATCTACAAGAGCAGGATAACCGGTAACGGTGTGGCCGCCCACGAGCCGCTCCACCTGGGTTTCAACAGCGCTCTCAGGCCAGGATGTCAGGCCAGTTTGCTCTGCGACGCCGGGAGTCTGGCCTGGTTCCTTCGCGTTACCACCAGGCCGTCCGTGGCTGGAACTTTTCTTGATGGTGGAAGGAGTGGCACCGAGTGAGTCCGCTATTGCACGGCGCGTAGCCGGTGCGAGTTCCTCCTGAAGGCTCACGAGGTCCATGCTCTCGCCCAGAACCCCACCCTTGGCATCGACAACCTGAAAGGACATCCTTAAGTGCACCGGCACGACATCCCAGTTCCAGGAGCTTGGAGGAATGACGTGGCCCTTCAACCGGCGCAGGACCAGCTCCAACGATGGTTCCAGCGGGTCCACACCTGGGGAGAAATCGGTTTCGAGCATCGCCGTCGCCGTCCGTGCCACATCCGGGGCCGGAATAAAGTTCTTCCGGACCTGCTTTGGCAACGACTTGATCAAAGCGGTGATGAGCTCCACGCGAAGCCCAGGAATCTGCCACCGAAAAGGTTCGGAGTCCAGCTGATTGAGGAACAGGACCGGGACGCTGACGGTGACGCCGTCAGAAGGGCTGTTCCCGGCAGGTGAGAACTCGTAGCTCAGGGGGAGACTAAATCCGGCCTGTTCCCAGGTCCGCGGGTATGACTCCTCGTCGAGACCCTCCGCCTGCTCGCTGAGTAGTGCCTCCGTGGTGAGGTCCAGCAGATCGGGTCTATCGCGACGAGTTTGCTTCCACCATTGGTCAAAGTGGCGTTCGGAAACAACTTTCTGCCCAATTCGCTGATCATAGAAGTCAAAAAGCGCCTCGTCATCCACGCGCAGATCACGGCGACGCATCCGGCTTTCGAGTTCGTCGACTTCCTCGAGGAGGGAACGGTTTCGGGAAAAGAACTTGTGGTGTGTCTTCCAATCGCCCTCCACCAGTGCATGGCGGATGAACATTTCCCGGCTCAGCTCCGGATCGATCCGCCCATAGTTGATCCTGCGCTGGGCAACAATGGGTACGCCATAGAGTAGTACCTTCTCGTAGGCCATGACCGAGCCCATCCCGCGCGACCAGTGCGGCTCGCTGTAGCTGCGCTTGACGAGGTGTGGGGCGACTTCCTCTGCCCACAACGGGTCAAATTTCGCAACAACGCGGGCCCAGAGCCGGGAGGTCTCCACGAGCTCAGCCGCCATGACCCAGTCGGGACTCTTCTTGAACAGTGAGGAACCGGGAAATATGGCAAAACGAGTGCCGCGGGCTCCACCGTATTCGCGCTTTCGCTGGTCGAAGAGTCCAATGTGGCTCAGCAACCCGGCGAGCAGACTCGTGTGGACTGCCTGATCACGGCCGACAGGGTCCACCGGGCCGGGGTCCAAAGTGATCCCCATGGGTTTTGCGATCTGCTTCAACTGGGCGAAAAGATCCTGCCACTCCCTGATGCGGAGGTAGTTCAGGAAGTCATTGCGGCACAGTTTCCGAAACTGCGTAGAGGATAGGTCTTTCTGTTGCTGCTGAACGTAGTTCCATACGTTGAGAAATCCGGTGAAATCCGAATTCTCATCGACGAAGCGCTTGTGCTTCTCCGTAGCCTGCTGCAGCCTGGCGCCGTCGTCCTTCTGAGGACGCTCACGAGGATCCTGAATGGTCAGAGCAGCAGCGAGGACCATGACTTCACGAACACAACCACGCTTGTCCGCTTCCACGATCATGCGCCCAAGCCGTGGGTCAACAGGCAATTGGGACAACTGACGTCCCACCGTCGAAATACTGCCGTCAGCCTGCAACGCGCCTAGCTCTCGAAGCAGAGAGACGCCGTCGTTGATCGATTTTGACTCCGGCGGCTCAACAAACGGAAAGTTCGCGACGTCCTTTGGACCTTGCGCAACACCCATGGCAGCCATCTGCAAGATGACCGAAGCAAGGTTGGTGCGCAGAATTTCAGGGTCCGTGAACTCTCGACGTGCCGCGAAATCTTCCTCCGAATAGAGACGGATGGCGATGCCGTCACTGACACGTCCGCACCGGCCGGAGCGCTGGTTGGCTGAGGCTTGTGAAACCCGCTCGATCGGCAACCGCTGAACCTTCGTCCGGTGTGAATACCGGGAGATACGTGCCGTACCGGTATCAATCACATATTTGATACCGGGTACGGTCAGAGAAGTTTCCGCGACGTTCGTTGACAACACGATTCGCCGGTTGTTGCCTCGGCTGAATACCTTATGCTGCTCCGCCAATGAGAGACGAGCAAAGAGAGGCAAAACTTCAGTGCCTGCCATACGGCGGTTGTGCTGGACCATATGACGAAGGGCATCGGCCGCGTCACGGATTTCGCGCTCGCCGGAGAAGAACACCAGGATATCGCCCGGTGGTTCCTGGGCAAGTTCGAGGACCGCGTCGCATACGGCGTCCAGTGGGTCTCTGTCTTCCTCGAGTTCATCCTCGTCAGTATCACCGGACTGACCGGGAGGCTGATTGAGAGGGCGATACCGGATTTCTACAGGAAAAGTGCGCCCGGAGACTTCGATCACGGGTGCGGGCTCAAGCTGGGCTAGAGATTCATCCGCAGCGAAATGGTTGGAGAATCGCTCAGTATCAATCGTCGCCGACGTAATGATGACTTTCAGATCCGGCCGCCGGGGAAGGATGCGTTTCAGATAGCCCAGAATGAAGTCAATGTTCAGACTGCGTTCGTGGGCCTCGTCGATAATGAGAGTGCTGTATTTCTTGAGCAGCGGGTCCCGGCGGATTTCAGCCAGCAGAATGCCGTCCGTCATGACCTTGATCTTGGTCTGCGGCCCGGTATCGCTGGTGAAACGGACCTGGAAACCCACTTCTTGCCCGAGTTCGACGTCGAGTTCGGAGGCGATGCGTTCCGCAACGGTGCGGGCGGCCAACCGTCGTGGTTGCGTATGCCCGATCTGGCCGTTCTCCGCGAGCCCCAGTTCCAAACACATTTTGGGAATCTGTGTTGTTTTTCCGGAGCCGGTTTCTCCGGCGATGATGGTGACCTGGTTTGAGGCAATCGCCATCATGATGTCGGTCCTGCGCGCAGACACGGGCAGGTCCGGCGGGTAGATAATCTTCAGAGCCATAATTCTTTCCAGTCTAATGCCCGCTGCGGTTCGGTTGTTGCTGGGCTACTTTCGTGCGTATGCTCTGGCAAGCCAGACGGCCAGAACGCACAGTGCAAGACCACCGAGGGCGACGACGACGACCGGCCCCTGCGTGCGCCCTAGCAGAAGTGCGACGGCGGCCAGCGACTGGGACAGGGCTTGTAGAGGGACATTCTTGACAGCCATCATCTTCAAGGCTTCGACGGGTATCACAGTTCCGTGCGGAACAGCCGTCAGTAGGGCCATGGCCAAGAAAAGCGTGTGTAAACCAGCCACATAGAGGAACAGGGCTGGAGATCCCGGCGGTACTGCCACCATGTAGCTGACGACAAGCGTCAACAGCATTGTTAGTGTTGCGGCTGCTCCGGCGAAGTAAACTGCGACCGCAAAAATCGCTACTGGGACCAGTGCCCATGGCGTGGAATGCCACAGGGGGAGTCCCAGTATCAACGCGAGAAGGAGAGCGCTGATCCGGAGTGTCAGATCGCTGACTGCGCTGCTTGTCTCGGTACGGGCCCGGGGGAGTGGACCTCGGCCTGTACGCGTGGTCATCGGTTCCTCCGCATTGTTGAGCCGTGAGTCTTTGCGATGTTCTTTCGCAGCATGGCCAAGCCGGTGCCCGTTGAACTGTTCCCACTTCTGTTTCCGAGAACAGTGATGCCCGCAAGGCTAAGTTCCCGAAGAGAAATGGTGCGTTGGAGCAAACTCAACCTGACGGCTACCTGTTCGTGTCGGTGGACGGTGGTATGCCTCAAGTGCGGCAGTGTATCGACCCCGATCACGCGATGGCCGAGCCGGTGCCAGCGCAGCATCTGGTCCGCTGGATCGTCATCCATGAACGGAGAGAAGACGATGACTAGCGAGGCGGACGGTATCTGTTGTTCGCGCTGAGTTCTTTCTTTGCGGGGGTTTGCGGCGTACTGTGCCAGACGGGCCCTCAATAGCTCCAGTTGACGCCGTCCGGAAAGAGCTCGCAATGGTTTCGTCAGCCCGGAGAGCTCGGTGAGCCCTACGCGGTCACCGTGGGCGAGGTATGAGGCTGCCACGGCAGTGGCTCCGGAGCGGGCCAGATGGAGAGACGAGGGTTCGGTCAGTGGCCTGTTGATTCCCCCGAACCAGTGACTTGTATCCATGGGGTATTCGGCCGTCGTGTCCACGACGAGGGTCAGTGTGGCTTCCGATTCTGCATGGGCGCCGCGCACCATGAGTTGCTGACGATCATCGGCTTGCCGGGCCGTGGCGCGCCAGTCGATGCGGCGTAGGTCATCACCCGCAGCGAATGGGTACAGGCCCCTGAACTCGGTACCGGTGCCGGGGAGCCGGGAAGTGTGCGCTCCGGTCCTTCCCGTGAGCCGGGGAGGCAACGGAAGAGATCCCAGGAGTGATACGCGCGGCAAGACGGTCTGAGTGAGGGGAACTCCGGCCTGTGGCTGCTGCGCCGTGAGGCCCAAGGGACAGAGGTCAGAGTAGGTGTAGGTCAGGATGGTCGCTCGTCCGGACAGGGGCCTGTCCGCCACGACGACGGGAGGTTTTGACGAATCCGGAAGTACGATCCCAGTGGGGCGCGCGCCTGGAACGGTAACGATCACAACGCCTATGGTTTCGGACTGGGGTGAATGGAAATGGACGTGTGCCTGCTGGCCCTCAGACGAGGTGTTGTCGATCTCAGGTTCAATGAGTGTGGAAAGCGACAGGTTCTGCAAGCCAGCCACTGCCAGCAGCATTAAGGGTGCCGCGAGTACGGCCAGATCCGGACGGCCAGATACTGCACCCACCAGCAGGCAGACAAGCCCAGTGATGGCCGCGGCTCCCCATGAACCGTTTAGGGATCTGGGACCCGCTTCAGCTGCCATCCGCCGCTGCCGTTGTCGGGGTCTGGACTGTGCCCAGAATGTCGCGGACCACATTTTCAGACCGCACTCCTCGTGCCCACGAGGAAGGACTCAACGTCAGCCGGTGCGCCAAAACGGGGACGGCGGCTGTCTTGATGTCCTCCGGAAGGACATAATCCCGTCCGTCCATGGCCGCCAGAGCGCGTCCCATCAGAACAAGAGCCTGCGATCCTCGGGGGGATGCCCCGGCGTCGAGCCCCGGATGATCTCTGGTCGATGCCGTCAAGCGGACCGCGTAATCGATGATGTCACGGTTGACGCCGGTCGCTTCGACAGTGTGTTGCATGGCCAGTAATTCGCCAGGCTCGATGACTTTGCGAACATGGCTCGCTTCTTCGCCGCGGAATAGACGGCGGGTGATAATTTCCGTCTCCGCAGCGGTGTCTGGATAGCCGATGGCCAGCCGGATCAGGAACCGGTCGAGCTGTGCTTCGGGCAGTGGGTATGTGCCCTCAAACTCGATGGGGTTCGCTGTGGCGAAAACGTGGAATGGTGCTTCGAGGGCGATGGTTCGGCCTTCCACCGAGACCTGCCGTTCGGCCATGGCTTCAAGGAGAGCCGATTGAGTCTTGGGGGAGGTGCGGTTGATTTCGTCGGCGAGGAACAGGCCGGTGAAGACGGGGCCGGGACGAAATTCGAAAGTCCGCGTTGAGGGGTCAAAAATGGATGACCCAGTGATATCGGAGGGCAGCAGATCTGGGGTGCACTGAAGCCGATCGAAGTCTAGTCCCAGTGTCTGCGCCATCGATTTTGCGGCCAGAGTCTTTCCGAGGCCAGGCATGTCCTCGAACAAGACGTGCCCACCCGCCAAGACAGCCGCGAATGCCAGCCTGAGTGGCTGGCGCATATCCACCACAACGCTCGCGAGTTCGGTAAGGACGGCGTCACTTTGTTGTGCGACGGCGTTGATGCTTGTTTTTTCATGGTCCGTCATGTGGGCTCCGGTTCTGTAGCTGGCTGCAGCGGATGTTCCGTTGCAAGATAATCCTCGAGCTCCCTGACGGCTGTCGCTACGGTGCCTCGGGGTAGATCTGTCTCCTGGATATCCGGGTCCAATAGCGCGGTCAGTGAGCGTCCCATCCCGTCTGGGACGTGGTCGTTTGTCCCGGGCAAGCTCTTCTGGTCAAGGGCTCGATCTGCGAGTTTGACGAGCAGTAGCCGGGCGCGATTGCCTGGCCGTCCGCCGTTGACGGAGAGTGAGAAAGCAATCGCCTGAACCTCATCCAGACCGCGGGGTGCCCGGACTGTTTCCGGCTCATGTCTGGCGGGATCCCCGGTCAGTGATTCCAGGAGGATATAGGCCACCCCCGCCATGAACGCCGCAAGCGTAGCCGCGATATTGTGACGTATGTCTAGGCCGAAATAGTACGTCGATCCGCAGGTGAGCGCAGCGACGAGTGTGCAGGCGACCCAATTACGCGTTTTCATGGCTGCCCTGCTTGTCCATGGACTTGTGGACGGCTTTGGTTATTCTGCTCAGGGCCTCTCTGACGGCGTTGAGCTCGGCAGCGGAAACTTCGCGGCGACTGGCCGAGGCTGCGAATCGCACGCGTTCGTAGGTGGCCATCAACGTGGCTGTGTCTGTCGGCGCGGCGTCGAATCTCTCGAGAATGCCAGCCGCATATTCCGATGGTGTTTCGTACGGTTTGCGGGACCTGCCGGCATGGCTTGTTGCGGCTTCCAGCTGTAGCCAGCATTGTATGACCGCGTCGGCGGAGTCAGCGGGACCCTCAAGTAGCTCGGTAGCTTTGGACAAGTGGGTTCGAATCTCCGATTGTGTTGCCCCGCGGATCGGACATAGTTCCACGGCGGCATCGGTTTCGATCTTCGGTTCTTGTTCGGGCTGGCGAAAGCGCCTGAGGATGGTGATGAGCATGTAGGCAGCGAAGGTGCCCAGGACGATGACGGCTGCGATGGTTGCGTAGGCAATTCCCTGACCCTGATTTTGAGCCTGCTCTGGTTCCGTCACGGGTGTTGGCTGTGGCGTCGCCGCAATTACAGGATCCGGCATGGTGTGCTCGGGGAGGATGAAGTCTATGCGCGGGTCTGCACTCAAAGGGCCCAGAGAGCTGGCGCCAAAGATAATGAGCAACAAAAGAGCGGCAGTCCACCAGATTGATGGGCGCTGAAGCAGGCTTCCGGCATTGCTGGTGCCCACGACTCTGCCTCTCCGTCCTGATTGGTCTAAGCAACATACCAACAGTCGTGATGAACAGCATAGGGAGACTGTGTCTACTTCGGTGCCCTCGATAGGATTCGAACCTACGACCTTCTGCTCCGGAGGCAGACGCTCTATCCCCTGAGCTACGAAGGCATTCCGCACGTTTGGCCCAATTTCGATGTCATTGGCCAGACCCGTCCGGGGACTCGAAAAGTTTAGCAGGTCGAGCAGGGCGAAACGAACCGCCGTCGCCGTCCGTCGTGGCCGTCATGCGGCTACCCGGATCCGGCCTGGCAGGCTTGCCACCGGTATGCTGGACCAGTGACTCCAGAACAACTCAGCTCCGCCATTCTTTCCTGCCTCCGCGATGCCGTTTCCGCCGGAGAAATCACCGTTGATCTGCCTGCCGAGGTGCGGGTGGAGCGGCCAAAGAACCGTGATCACGGAGATTGGGCCAGCAACATCGCTTTGCAGGTCGCCAAGCGCGCGGGAATGAACCCCCGTGATTTTGCTTCCTTGCTCAAGGACAGATTGGAAGGAGTCGACGGCGTCGCGTCCGTGGACATCGCCGGGCCAGGCTTCCTCAATATTGTTCTGGACGCGTCCGCGGCAGGTGAATTGGCCAAGAACATCGTGGAGGCAGGCTCCAGCTACGGCACCTCGCGGGTTATGTCCGATCAGCGGATCAACCTAGAATTCGTTTCCGCGAATCCCACAGGTCCCATTCACCTCGGCGGAACTCGCTGGGCAGCCGTGGGCGACGCACTCGCACGGATTTTTGTAGCTGCCGGAGCCTCCGTAACCCGTGAATATTATTTCAACGACCACGGATCCCAGATCGACAAGTTCGCTCGTTCGCTCCTGGCCGATGCCAGAGGGCAGCCAGCCCCTGAGGACGGTTATGCGGGTCAATACATCACCGACATTGCAGCCCGGGTGGTTAGCATTGCACCTAGCGTCCTGGACCAGGACAACGATGCAGCCCAGGAACAGTTCCGAGCCATAGGTGTGGACCTCATGTTCGGCGATATCAAGGCATCCTTGCACGCTTTCGGAGTGGACTTCGATGTCTACTTCCACGAGGATTCGCTGCACAAGGACGGCGCGGTCGGCAAGCTGTTGGAACAGCTCAAGGACTCTGGCAGCCTTTACTCCGCGGACGGCGCGTGGTGGCTACGCTCCACCGAGTTCGGCGACGACAAAGACCGTGTAGTGATCAAGTCCGATGGTAATCCGGCGTATATTGCCGGTGACATCGCTTATGTCCAGAATAAGCTGGACCGCGGATTCACGCTCAACCTCTACCTGCTCGGCGCTGACCACCACGGGTATGTTGCCCGGTTAAAGGCCGCAGCGGCCGCTCTGGGGCACAGCGCAGACTCCGTCGAGGTGCTCATAGGACAGATGGTGAACCTGGTGCGCGAGGGCAAGCCGGTCAGGATGTCGAAACGGGCAGGAACCGTCGTTACGCTGGAGGATCTCGTCGACGTTGTGGGCGTGGATGCTGCCCGATACGCTCTGGCCCGATACTCCGCGGATTCCAATATTGATATCGATCTGGATCTGTTGGTCAAGAAGTCCAACGACAATCCCGTCTTCTACGTTCAATACGCACACGCCAGGTCCTGCGCCGCAGCACGTAACGCGGCTACCGCGGGGGTGAATGGCTCGGAGTTCGACGGCGGAACACTTTCACACGAGACTGAGACGGAACTACTCGCGCACTTGGGCACTTATCCATCGGTAGTTGCTCAGTCTGCCCAGTTCCGCGAACCCCACCGGGTTGCACGTCATCTCGAGGTTATTGCTGGTTCCTATCACCGGTGGTATTCATCATGTCGCATCACGCCGATTGGTGAGCAACAGGCCACGGCCGTCAATCACGCCAGGCTCTGGCTGAACAACGCCACAACACGGGTTCTGGCCAACGGACTTGGACTACTTGGAGTTTCAACGCCGGAGCGCATGTAATGGGAGTTTCACCTCTGGCTCCTGGCTGGCTGGCCTATCCGTCAGACAGCAACACGCTATGGGACCAGCAATGGGCGCATGACGTGAGCAGGAGCGACGACGGTCACATCACCATCGGCGGTGTCGCTGTCCAAAAAATAGCCGCAGATTTCGGTACGCCCGTCTTTGTCGTATCGGAAGCTGATTTCCGGCGTAGGGCGCGCTCCTTCCGGGACGCGTTCAATGATGCTTTCGCTCCGCTATGCGGTGGCGCTGACGTCTACTACGCGGGAAAATCGTTCTTGTGCACTGAAGTGGCGCGCTGGGTCGTGGAAGAAGGACTTCGGTTAGACACCTGCTCGGGAGGAGAGCTAGCCGTTGCGGAGCGCGCTGGCCTCACGGGGCCGCAACTCGGGCTCCACGGCAACAACAAATCGGATGCAGAAATCAAGCGCGCACTGGACCTCGGCGTGGGCCGAATTATCGTGGACAGTATCCATGAGCTCCAGCGTGTCCACAGTATCGCCGGCCAGAGGCTGGCAGTAGCCAACGTCATGCTGCGACTAACGCCCGGTGTTCACGCCCATACCCATGAATTTATTGCCACCGCGCACGAGGACCAGAAATTTGGGCTGTCTCTCTCAGCCGGAGGCGATGAACCCAAATCGCCCGCGGAGACCGCCGTGACCATCGCGTTGAGGAGCCCCAACATCAATTTGTTGGGGCTCCACTGCCATATTGGGTCACAGATTTTTGAGCCCGAGGGTTTTGAACTAGCCGCAACACGCTTGCTGGAGTTCCTCGGCGGAGTGAGAGACGCGCACGGGATCGAGCTGCCAGAACTCGATCTCGGGGGTGGCTACGGCATTGCCTACACCGAACAGGACGAGCCACGAGCGCCCGCAGAAATCGCCAATGCGATGGCCGCCGTCGTTGGGTCAACCTGCCAGCGACTTTCGATGGCTGTGCCGCGAATTTCCATTGAACCAGGCCGCGCCATAGCAGGACCCACCACGTTCACCCTGTACGAGGTGGGTACTCTGAAAACCGTCCAGGTAGACGTGAGCACGGAGGCGGGGGAGGGCAGTACAGCCGCTCGTCGCTATATCTCCGTGGATGGTGGAATGAGCGACAATGCCCGGCCAGTGCTCTACGACGCAGATTACTCAGCCTCGCTGGCCAACCGGGCTTCGGACGCTGAACCTCAATTGAGTCGAGTGGTGGGAAAACATTGCGAGAGCGGCGACATTGTGGTCAAAGATGTATACCTTCCTGCTGACACCGCCACCGGTGACCTTCTGGCCGTGCCCGGAACCGGGGCTTACTGCTGGGCACTCGCCAGCAACTACAACTACATCGGACGCCCACCAGTTGTTGCCGTGACGGAAGGTTCTGCCCGGTTGATTATCCGTGGTGAAACCGAAGAAGACCTGCTGGCCCGTGACATGGGAGTATCGCGGTGAACCGGGAACGTGAGGAAAGCAACGATGAGAAGGGACGGCACACAGTGGTACTCAGGACAGCTCTCTTGGGATGCGGCAGCGTCGGATCGCAAGTAGCCCGCATTTTGCTCGAAGAAGCCGATTCCCTGGAGGAACGCATCGGGGCGCGGCTGGAACTGACTGGCATCGCCGTGAGGGAACCCAACGCCACCAGAGATGTTGAGCTGCCTCCGGAGTTGTTTACCACCAACGCGGCGGCCCTGGTCAAAGATGCGGATATCGTCATCGAGCTGATGGGCGGAATCGAACCAGCGAAGACACTCATACTTGAGGCCATCGAGAACGGTGCGAGCGTGGTGACCGGAAACAAGGCGCTCCTTGCCCAGCATGGCCCGGCCCTCTACGAGAAGGCAGACGCTGCTGGAGTGCAGCTCTCCTACGAAGCCGCTGTTGCCGGCGCTGTCCCTATCGTTCGGCCGATCCGCGACAGTCTGTCAGGCGACAAGATCACTCGAGTCCTTGGCATCGTCAATGGAACCACGAACTACATTCTTGACCAGATGGACAGCACGGGAGCGAAATTCGATGATGCGCTTGCGGACGCGCAGCGACTGGGCTTCGCGGAAGCGGATCCGACAGCGGATGTTGACGGCCACGATGCCGCTTCAAAAGCGGCGATTTTGGCCACGCTGTCCTTTCACACGCGTTTTCCGCTGGATCGGGTCTTCTGCGAGGGTATTCGTCGCATCACAGCGGAGGACATCGCGGCCGCGAAGGACGCCGGATACGTCATCAAATTGCTGGCCATAGCGGAACGGACAACCACGGGCGACGGCGACGAGGGTGTAAGTGTGCGGGTCCACCCGTCATTGCTGCGCCGCACTCACCCGCTGGCCGCGGTACACGGCGCTTTCAACGCTGTCTTTGTCGAAGCAGAAGGCGCCGGGGAGCTAATGTTTTACGGTCAGGGTGCCGGTGGGGTGCCAACGGCGTCTGCCGTTCTGGGCGACGTGGTGAGCGCCGCGAGGCGTCTAGTCCTTGGAGGTCCGGGGCGTACTGAAATCGCCTCTACGGAGATTCGTCCCCTGCCTATTGACACGGTCATGACGAGTTATGCGATCGGCGTGGAGGTGTTAGACGAATCGGGCGTTCTGGCCAGTATCGCAAGCCTCTTTGCCGGCCGAGGTGTCTCCATCGAGTCCATGCACCAGAGCATCCGCGAAGGTGGTCAAGGACTGGCTGAATTGCGTTTCGTCACGCACCGTGCCCGAGAATCTGCCCTGGCGGCGACCGTACGGGATCTGGCTGATATGGACGTAGTGAAGACAGTAATATCCGTTCTGCGAGTTGAGGGGGAGTAAATGGCACATCAGTGGCGCGGCGTTATTCGGGAATATGCGGAACGGCTGCCCGTTGGGCCGGATACCCGCATCATCTCGCTCGGGGAGGGCGGAACTCCTCTGGTTTTCGCTCCGGCATTGTCAGAGCTGACCGGTTCAAAAGTGTATTTGAAGGTCGAAGGAATGAACCCGACTGGATCCTTCAAAGACCGTGGCATGACCATGGCCATCACAGCCGCTGTTGAATCCGGGGCAAAAGCCGTTGTCTGCGCATCCACGGGCAATACGTCTGCCTCGGCAGCGGCCTACGCTACTCAGGCTGGCATTACATGTGCCGTGTTGGTGCCGGACGGGAAAATATCCATGGGCAAGCTCTCTCAGGCCATTGCTCACGGGGCGGAGCTGCTTCAGGTCAACGGAAATTTCGACAACTGTCTCGATGTGGCGCGGAAGCTCAGTGAAAATTATCCAGTCTTCCTCGTCAACTCGGTTAACCCTGCCCGGATCGAGGGCCAGAAGACTGCGGCGTTTGAAGTGGTTGATTTTCTCGGAGATGCCCCGGACTACCATTTGCTCCCCGTGGGTAACGCCGGAAATATCACTGCTTATTGGCAGGGCTACCGGGAGTACGCGGAACCCTATACATCGGCGACGGCGGGGGAGTTGCCCGCGGTATCAACCAAGACGCCGATCATGTGGGGCTTTCAAGCGGCTGGTTCAGCTCCTATTGTGGCAGGTCATCCAATCACGGAACCTGACACCATCGCCAGTGCCATCCGCATCGGCAATCCCGCGTCATGGCAGCAGGCCGAGACAGCTCGGGATGAGTCTGGTGGCCTCATAGACTCCGTGACGGACGAGGAAATCCTCGCGGCTCACCGCTGGCTGTCCTCCAGAGAAGGCGTTTTTGTCGAGCCCGCGTCGGCTGCTGGCGTCGCCGGTCTCCTGAAACATCATGCTGCCGGAAACATACCAGTCGGGAAGACAATGGTCATCACTGTCACCGGCCATGGGTTGAAGGACCCTCAGTGGGCGCTGAGAACTGCGGAGGGGTCGGATATAGAGCCCACCAAAGTGGAGTTCGACGTCGTCAGCGTTGCCGGGGCACTCGGCCTGACAGGGCTCTAGATGAATCTGCCATACCGGGTTGAGCCCGGGCAGGACATTTCGGTGACCGTTCCAGCTACAAGCGCCAACTTGGGACCAGGCTATGACGCGCTTGGACTGGCATTGGACCTCTACGATGTTCTTCGGGTGAGCACGTTAGCGGAAGGTCACACAACCGTTGTAGTTCACGGAGAGGGGCAGAAGGACTTGCCTCGGGACTCTACGCATCTGTGCGTCGAGGTCATGTCCAAGTTCTTTGAAAGCGTCGGGTTCGCAACCCCAGTATTACGGCTCACGGCGGAGAACCGCATCCCGCACGGCCGAGGGTTGGGTTCTTCTGCGGCGGCGGTTGTTTCTGCGGCTGCGGCTGCAAATGCGTTGCTTCCCGAAGAGGCTCGGTTGGGCGATGAAGCGTTGCTGAGATTTTGTGCCGGGGTAGAGGGGCATCCTGATAACGTAGCTCCTGCCATTTTCGGTTCCTTCACTATTTCGTGGCCCCACCAAGCGTCATTTGCCACGGCAAGAGCCTCCATTCATCCGGCGATTTGCGTGGTCGTTGCCATTCCGCCCGGGCAGCTCTCTACCGCGTCGGCCCGTGGCCTGCTACCCGACGTCGTTCCCCATCGAGAGGCGGCCGCCAATGCTGGCAGGACAGCCCTGTTGGTCCACGCGCTCGTGACGGATCCTGGACTGCTGCTACCGGCAACGGAGGATCTCTTGCATCAGCACTACCGGGCTGACGCTATGCCAGATAGTGCTGCGCTGGTGAAAAGGCTCCGCTCCGCTGGCTTCGCTGCAGTCATCTCAGGGGCTGGCCCCACCGTCGCCGTGATCCTTGCCAACGCGCTGGAGGCCAAGGTGGTTGAAGCTGAAATTCAGGCCGTGTTCCCCGACGGCGTTCCGACGTCGTCTGGGAGCGTCGTGCCACCGGAATCGTGGCGTGTTCTTCGGCTAAAAGTTGATTTGGAAGGTGCTAGAGTGGAAGTGCACCGAAGGTAATCAGCCCGTGCAGAACTGATAGAAATTGATCAGTGGCGCCGTGCTTACCAACTAATTAGAGCGTCGAGTCAGGGCGCGTAGTGGTGCTTTGTCTTAGCAAATCCACGTTGATTCCTAGTATCTTTCTGGGGCCGGATCACCATCCGATCGACGTATTAGATACGGTTTTTGTTGAATGACTCCCGACAGACACGGCTTCGACCGGTTCACGTATCGGACGAAATCGATCCCTGACCATACATCTGGCGTATGGCGGGGCCAAGTAACGCGGTTCGCTCAAAGTCGGACCGCCCGACGAGGGGGAAGGATCCTTCGTGACTGAAACCACTGACCTGAATGCAGGTGTGGACACAAAATCTGCCGACACCAACGGCGCCGCAAACTCCAAAGGTGCAGGTCTTGCCGGTCTAAAGCTTGCCCAGCTGCAGGCACTTGCCGGGCAGTTGGGGATAACGGGTGGATCGAGGATGCGAAAGAGCGATCTCGTCTCTGCCATCTCCGATCACCAGCGCGGGTCTACCGTTGCCGATAGAAGTGGCTCGTCCAACGGACAGTCAAAGAAGTCATCGGCCTCGTCCAAGGGCCAGGACTCAACGGAGGAAAAACCTGCCGCGGAGACAAGCGCCGACGTCACAGCTGGGGCCGGGAACTCGGAGCCAGCGGCGGAGCGTCCCGCTCGAGGACGTGGACGCAGTCGTCGGGCTGTAAGCGACGGCGTCGTCGCACCGTCGACGGAGGCTCCGCAAGAGTCGGAAGCTCCTCGGGACTCTGCTGTTTCCACCCAGGACGGCAAGGACTCAGGACAGACTGCTCCGGCGGAAGAACGCGCCGAAGGTACCCGTGAACGTGGCCGCGGTCGCGGACGCAACCGGCGTTCCGAAGGTGGCCAAGACAACCAGAGCAATCAGAGCAATGACCAGAGCAAGTCTTCTGATGAGAGCTCATCCGATAAGCAGCAGCAGAAGCAGCGCTCCGATGACGGCGACGGACGTGAGGAGAAGGGCAACCGCGACAATAACGATCGCAGTGAGCGCCGGAACCGCAACCGGAACCGTAACGAGGGCCGCGATGAGAGCAACCGCAACGATGGCGGTCGTGGCGACAACCGTAATGATGGTGGTCGTGGTGATAACCGCAGTGAAGGCGGTCGCAACGACAACCGTAATGATGGTGGTCGCAACGACAACCGTAATGATGGTGGTCGTGGCGACAATCGTAACGATGGCGGTCGTGGCGACAACCGCAACGATAACCGTAACGACAACCGCAACGACAGCGGGGACCGTGACGACGACCGGGGCGGCCGAAATAGGCGCGGTCGCAACCGTAATGACAGATTCCGTGACCGCAACGATCGCAACGACCGTCGGCGCGGACGCAACGATCGCAACCCTGACGTAGATGATACTGAGCTGACCGAGGATGACGTTCTGCTGCCTGTGGCAGGAATTCTAGACGTCTTGGAGAACTATGCGTTCGTCCGGACCTCTGGTTACCTGCCCGGCCCCAATGACGTCTATGTTTCGCTGAACCAGGTCAAGAAGAACAACCTGCGCAAGGGCGACGCCGTGGCTGGCGCCATCCGTGCACCGCGTGACGGTGAGAACAATGGCGGTGGACAAAGCGCCCGTCAAAAGTACAACGCACTGGTCCAGCTGACGTCTGTGAACGGTAAGCCGGTGGAGGAGAACAAAGACCGCATTGAGTTCGCAAAGCTCGTGCCGCTCTATCCGGCGGAGCGTCTGCGTCTCGAAACTGATCCCAAGAAGATCGGCCCCCGTGTCATTGACCTGGTGGCGCCCATCGGTAAGGGTCAGCGTGGCCTGATCGTTTCGCCGCCGAAGGCGGGCAAGACGCTGATTCTGCAGGCTATCGCCAACGCGATCACGATTAACAACCCGGAAGTCCATCTCATGATGGTTCTGGTGGATGAACGCCCTGAAGAAGTAACGGACATGCAGCGTACGGTCAAGGGCGAGGTTATTGCGTCCACGTTCGACCGACCGGCAGACGATCACACGACAGTGGCGGAACTGTCCATCGAGCGTGCCAAGCGTCTGGTCGAAATGGGAATGGACGTCGTTGTCCTGCTGGACTCCATGACACGTCTTGGCCGTGCTTACAACCTCGCTGCTCCGGCATCGGGACGTATCCTCTCCGGTGGCGTGGATTCCGCTGCGCTGTACCCGCCCAAGCGGTTCTTCGGTGCAGCCCGCAACATCGAGAACGGTGGATCTCTGACGATCCTCGCGACGGCTCTGGTGGAAACTGGGTCCAAGATGGACGAGGTAATCTTCGAGGAGTTCAAGGGCACCGGCAACATGGAACTACGGTTGTCGCGTCATCTCGCTGACAAGCGCATCTTCCCGGCTGTGGATGTCAATGCGTCCGGCACCCGTCGCGAAGAGAATCTGCTTTCCCCGGACGAGATCAAGATCATGTGGAAACTTCGCAGGGTTCTCTCGGGCCTAGAACAGCAGCAGGCACTTGAGCTGCTCACCAACAAGATCCGGACCACAGAGTCCAACGTCGAATTCCTCATGCAGGTTCAGAAAACCACGCTGGGCAATCGGTCCGACGACGACAAGAAGTAGCTGTTCCGACCGCTCCTTTTCGTCGCCCAGACCGCGAGATCACCTCCAAGCTGCGAGATCACCGCTTGCAAGGGGTGATCTCGCGGCTAGAGGGTGACTTCGCGGAAGGTGTAGCGGAAGTTTAGGTCGAGAGAGGTTATAGATGTTCGAGTCAGTGCAGGGCATGCTGGATGAGCATGCCTCGTTGCAGAAAGAGCTCAGCGACCCCGCTGTGTATGCAGACCAGTCACTGGCTCGCAAATTGGGACGGCGCTCCGCCCAACTGAATGGGATTGTGGACGCGTACAACACGTGGCACGGGTTGGAAGGGGACCTAGCAGCTGCACGGGAAATGGCTGCCGAGGATCCCGAGTTCGCGGCCGAGGTGCCGGAGCTGGAAGCCCAGTTGGAGATTGCCCAAGAACGTCTGCGACGCCTATTGATCCCGCGCGATCCCAATGACAGCCGCGATGTCATCCTGGAAGTCAAAGGTGGTGAGGGTGGCGACGAGGCAGCCCTCTTCGCCGGCGATCTCCTGCGGATGTACATGCGCTACGCAGAAAGTCGCGGTTGGAAGACAGAAATCATCTCCGCGACGGAATCGGATCTCGGTGGCTACAAGGACGTGCAGATGGCCGTCAAGGGATCATCACGCGATCCGGCTGAAGGCGTATACGCCCGTCTCAAGTTCGAGGGGGGCGTCCACCGCGTCCAGCGCGTTCCTGTCACTGAATCACAGGGCAGAATCCACACCTCTGCCGCTGGCGTGCTCGTGCTGCCGGAAGTTGACGAACCCGAAGAAGTTGACCTCAGTCAGAACGATCTGAAGATCGACGTCTACCGATCATCGGGCCCTGGCGGTCAGTCAGTGAACACCACGGACTCTGCGGTTCGGATCACACACCTTCCAACAGGGATTGTTGTGGCCATGCAGAACGAGAAGTCACAGCTGCAGAACCGCGAAGCAGCCATGCGCGTGCTCCGTTCGCGATTACTCGCACATCAGCAAGCGGAAATCGACGCCGCCAACTCCGACATCCGCAAGTCCCAGATTCGCACCATGGATCGGTCCGAACGGATCCGCACTTACAATTACCCAGAGAACCGGATCGCTGACCACCGTACGGGCTACAAAGCTTACAATCTGGATACAGTCATGAATGGTGAGCTTGAACCAGTAGTCCAGTCCGCCATTGAGATGGACGAGCAGGCGCGGCTTGATGCCATTGGCGCCGACACCCCATAGTCGTGAGCACAACGCCTTCGATCTTCGTCTCCACCTTCGATCTGCCACTGCGCGCCGGCATAGCCGAGGCTGTGGCCTGCCTTCGTGCGGCCGATGTTCCAAGTCCTAGAATTGACGCGGAAACGCTAGCGGCCCATGTGCTCGGAACAGATCGTGGACGTATCCGCTCCCTATTGGCCTTGGGCGATCAGCAAACGCTTCTGCCGCCGAGGTTCGGTGAGCTGGTCGCCCAGCGACGGGATCGCGTACCCCTGCAGCACTTGACCGGTGTGGCACATTTCCGCTATTTGGATCTACTCGTTGGACCGGGCGTCTTCATCCCAAGACCAGAAACAGAAACGGTCGCCCAGTTGGCGATTGACTTTGCCCAGGACATGGGCGGTGCCACAGTAGTGGACCTTGGGACGGGATCCGGTGCCATCGCGGCATCGGTCGCCCATGAAGTTCCGCAGGCTACCGTTGTTGCGG
This sequence comes from Actinomycetales bacterium, assembly GCA_038199985.1. Taxonomy (GTDB): domain Bacteria; phylum Actinomycetota; class Actinomycetes; order Actinomycetales; family Micrococcaceae; genus Arthrobacter_J. Next base: position 135,247 of record JBBPYK010000054.1, read on the forward strand.
TTGAACTCGACGAGATGGCCCACGCCTGGGCTCAACGTAATCTTGCGTATCTCGGCGTCGAATTGATCCGCGGGGATCTTCGTGACGCACTGACCGAACGAAACGCCACTTTCGACGTCGTTGTGAGTAATCCCCCTTACATCCCGTCGGCCGCCCTTCCTCACGAGCCGGAGGTTGCCCGGTACGATCCACGCATGGCGTTGTATGGCGGGGGAGAGGACGGCATGGAACTGCCGCGAGCCACCATGGCTACGGCCGCGCGCTTATTACGGTCCGGCGGCTACTTTGTCATGGAGCACGCAGAAGTCCAGGCACAGGACATGGTTGCCGAGTTGGTATCGACGTCATTGTGGGAGGACATCCGGTCACATGATGACCTCAACGGTCGAGCGCGATCTACGTCGGCCGTGAGGAAGGCTACTCAAACCCTCGAGATGAAAGATTGATGTCGTGAGCACCACCTATAACTGTGATGACGAGGCTTCCAGAAGCGAGGGGCTCGCCGCCGCCCAACAGGCCATTGCTCACAAGCAATGCGTTGTCATCCCAACGGACACCGTTTACGGCATTGCAGCGGATGCGTTCTCACCCCAGGCAGTCGCTACGTTGCTGGCTGCCAAGGGTCGAGGACGAAACATGCCTCCACCTGTGCTGATCCCGCGTGTCGTGACGATGGACGGACTAGCAGTGGACGTGAGTGCGGACGCCAGAAAATTGGCCGAGGCCTTTTGGCCTGGTGGGCTGACACTGATTTTCCATGCGCAGCCCTCTCTGACCTGGGACCTGGGCGATACCAGGGGCACCGTTGCATTGCGTGTCCCCAACGACCAGGTAGCTCTTGACCTTCTATCCGTGACAGGACCCCTGGCCGTCTCCAGCGCCAACCGAAGCGGCAACGCGGCAGCGGTGACAGTGGTTCAAGCCGAGGATCAATTGGGGGAGTCTGTCGCGGTGTACCTTGACGGCAGTTCGAGGCCTCTAGCCGAGAGTGATGACGCTCAGCCGTCCACCATCGTTGACGCTACCTCCAGTACCCTCCGCGTTGTGCGTGAAGGGTCGATCAGTATGGAGCAGCTGCGGACGGTTCTCCCCGATCTTGAACCAAGCGGGCCAACTGCTGATGTGCCGAGTCCTACCGACTAGAGCGGGCACCTTCCAGCGTGAGCTCAACGCAGGGACGGACAACAAAGCCGGAGTGTACGGCCCAAAGAGCCTCTTGACGCTGACCGAACCACATCAGTTCAACGCGTCGTATGGGCCCATGCAAGCGTTCGCCGAGCAGAGTGGACATAGCGTAGCCCGTTCGGAGGACCAGCCGACACAGCCCGACCGGCAACTCCAGCGGGTCGCGGCCACCAGCAGCGCGAAGGACAGATCTGACGGTGGTCTCCTCCCACGGTTGGAGGACGACGGCGGGAGGTTGCTGCTCGACCGTGGCGACATGGACCGCGAAGTCGGCTAGAGAGCTGATCGAGGATACCGGGGTCGGCGCCGTCCCTGGGGTCGCCACCGATGACAACGGCGAAGACGCGATGCGGACCAGAGCCGCCGTCGTTGGGCGATTCTGGCCCTGTACCGACGTTGCACGGAGGATGACCGTGTTGCTCGCCAGTGCCGTCAGCGCCTGCTCGCCCAGGGCTTTCGAACGTGAATATGCCGAGAACGGCGTCGTGGCTGTGGACTCATCGAGAACGGTTCTTTGTCCCTGCACGGCGGCACTACTCAGGTGAACGAATCGCTGAACCGGTGTTGCGGTAATGGCTCGAGCCACGAGTACGGGAAGGAGTGCATTGGCGCCCGTGAGCTCGGGCGAATCTGGACCACCAGGGGTTGCCAGGCCAGCAGCATTAATGACGACGTCGGCTGTGGCTACGGATTCCGCAAGGGCCTTTATCTCGGCGCGCATTGAGTAGGAGTCTGCTAACAGCTCCCCGACGCTTTCAGCCGTCGAAACAAGCCGGGGCGCCTGCACTTTGAGGACGGTGTGACCCTGCTTGGTTAACTCGTCTGTGACGGCACTGCCGACAAAACCGGTAGCCCCCAGTACTGCTGCGATCACGGCCGGGCCTGGGTTTCGTTCCCGGGGCGTTTCAGCGGCTTCATAGGTTGCCAGGAGGTATCGGTGAGAATACGCCGTGCTTCCCGCCAGCCCCGCCAAAGGGTGGGTAGGCCCCTCAAGGTGTGTTCGACCGCGATGAGTCGGAAAACCTCTTTGACAGCGGTCAACAGTGTGCCCAGAGCGAAGCCCAACCCGTTGTAGGCGTTCTCCTGACGGAGATACTGACCGATGTGTCCACGATTTCGCATGGCGCAGTACCGCCCCAAATCATTGGAATCGTTGAGATGCCGAATCCCGAGGTCAATCTGCTTCTGCGGGCGTGCTTTGGATAGAACGTAGCGGTTGACATACGCCACGGGAAACTTCCGAGAGATCAGCCAACCGTACGTGGTGTCGTCACCATTGATGAAGAACCGAGGATCTGGAAGCCCAATATCGCGCACAACATCCGCGTGAACGAGCATCCCTTCAAAACAGCCCACATTTGTGTGGAAGACCTCGGAAGCAGCGAAAACATTCCCGCGAACGGGTAGATGAATGCCGAGATAACTGCAAAAGCGGTGCTGCCAGAAGAATGGCTTGCCGCGTTCGTCGTATCGGCGTCCGTGGATGCATCGGTAATGATCCATCCACTCGCTAAAAGCTTCCAATGCGTCCGGATGAGCCACGACGTCGTCGTCCATCAACCAGATCCACTCTGCGTCGAGCTCAAGAGCCTTCGCGATGCCCGCGGAGAAGCCGCCAGCACCGCCTACATTTTCATCGAGGCGGTGGTGCAGTACGGGGATCCGGAGGTGTTTAGCGGCTGCTTGGATAACGATTGTGGTGTCATCCGTACTGGCGTTGTCCACCACGACGACGCCGGTTGGTGCCGGATCAAGCTTTCCCACCGAAGTCAGCAGATTTTTCAGATATACGGACCTGTTGAAGGTGGTGATAACCAGTTGTAATTCCATTTAGAAGCCCTGGTCTGTCGGCGGGCCAAACTTGATTCCACGCACACCTGCACTGTAGGCCGCGAACCATTCGCGCAGACCGCTGAAATCGCGCTTCTTGAGGTAATACAACGGATATCCGGTCAGATCCGCGATCAACGAACGTGGTCTGCGGTAGCGCCGCAGGAGGTATCCACGGTTACGGAAGTAGAAGAAACGTTTGAACGCGGTTTCGGGGACCAAGACATGCATCCGGTCACCGAGCAGCTCCTGAACTTCGCCCCAGCCAGGAGGGTGGCTCAGAGCCGTGCCGGTATATGTACCAAATGGTATGCCCGCCTTGCGTAGCCGCAGCATGAAGTCGGTTTCGTCTCCGCGGATGAACAGCCTCAGATCCGGCAGCCCAACACGAAAGAAGACGTCCCGGCGAATTAGCGCACCGTTGAAGAACTGACCGATGTTCGGAAGGAAGGGTTGCTCCTCCACAGTGGCCCGATCATGAGTCAGGTGCCCGTTGAGCCGGAAGGGAAAGGACAATTGGGTGTGGTCATCGGGTGCGACGACGAGCGGCAGCACGACGTCGAGCTGACGTTTTTTTGCGGTTTCCAGCAAGGCACCAAGGCATTCTGGATCTTCAGGATGTGCGTCGTCGTCCATGATCCAGATCCATTCCGCACCTGTTGCCATGGCGGAAAGTATGGCCAACGAGAAACCTCCGGCGCCACCCAAATTGGTCTCTGAACGGATGTACTGCACGGGGGCGGCGGCATTCTCCGCGATCGCTCGGACGGACTTGGTTCCTGAGTCCACGAGGGAAACGGAGAGGATGCGATGGGACTGGGTGTGCAGAGATTCGAGTAGGGTCCCGACGTCGTCCGGACGATCGAACGTTACTGCCGCGACGGCAACGGAATCCAGCAAATCGGTCCCTTCCAGAGCAGTCCGTGCGACCATGAGTTCGTTGTGGGTTCAGGGCGGCCGGACATGGTGCGGTTAGTATTCTCAGTAGGTCCGAGTTTAGTACAGGACCGCGGAACCATTCTCTCAACGAATCCGGACTATGCCTGCCGTGAGCACGAACTCTTCAATCACTAGCCCCGACAACCCCCAGCGGACCAGCAAGCCAGCCCTGTGGCTCTGGTCGCAATACCTGCTTGACTCGCTGGCGTGGATCATCTCAATTATTCTTGCGCTGATACTCCGGTACGAGCTCACCGATGACGTCATGAATATCGAGGGTCTGCTGGTGTACTGCTTTGCGGCCATCGTCACGCAGGGAATCGTCGGATTCGGGTTCGCACTCTACAAGGGGCGCTACAGTTTCGGCAGCTTCCATGAGGTGAAACTGCTCGTGCTGGTGACCGTGGTGGTCACTGCGATTCTGGTGCTGGTGTCCGTGGCCTTTGGCCTGCTGATAGACGTTCCGCGCAGTACTGGAATTATCGCCTTTCCTTTTGCCTGCCTCTTTATGGCGGCCATCCGGTACTTGAAGCGCATGTATGTTGAGAGCAAGGCCCGTCCCGGTGAGGAAGCTCAGGCGACCCTGATCTATGGTGCTGGTTTCTTGGGAAGTTCGCTCGTAACGCGCATGGTTCAGGACCCGCAGTCTCCCTACCGCCCTGTGGGCCTCATTGACGACGACCCAGCAAAAAAACATTTGCGGCTTTCCTCGGTCCCAGTACTCGGACGCACCGAGGACCTGCCAGATGTGATTCGGCGGATGGAGGCGAAGGTCCTCATCCTCGCCTACGCCAGTGTTGAAGCAGTCCAGGTGCGTCGCATCTCCGATCTCGTGGAGGGCTCTGATATCCGAGTGCTCGTGCTGCCGCCGCTGCGGGAGATGCTGGCTAGCGGAGACAAGGGTGCCATCCCTGATTTTCGGGATCTCTCCGTGGAGGATCTAATTGGTCGAAGCCCGGTGGATATTCACGTCAGCGAGGTTGCCGGTTACCTACGTGGGAAGCGGGTCTTGGTGACCGGTGCAGGAGGCTCCATCGGGTCGGAACTCTGCCGCCAGATAAAGCCGTTTGCGCCTGAAGAGCTCATCATGCTGGACCGAGACGAGACAGGCCTCCAGCAAACACAAATTTCGCTGACGGGCAGGGGACTGCTGGATGGGCCGGATACCGTCCTTGCTGATATAAGAGATGCAACAGCGATCCGGAAGATCTTCGAAGAACGAAAGCCCGACGTCGTTTTCCATGCCGCTGCGCTCAAGCATGTTTCTCTCCTGGAGCAGTACCCGGCCGAAGCATGGAAAACTAATGTACTCGGCACGCTCAATGTTCTGAATGCCGCAATGGCGGCCGAAGTCCCTTCCTTGGTCAATGTATCCACCGACAAGGCAGCGGATCCATCAACGGTTCTGGGTCATTCCAAGCGTGTGGCGGAAAAACTCACGGCTTGGGCCGCTAGCCAGACGGGAAGTCCGTATGTTTCGGTACGCTTTGGCAATGTCATCGGTAGCCGCGGCTCCATGCTTCCGTTGTTCACAGAACAGATTCGGCAGGGTGGACCGGTGACTGTTACGGACCCCGAAGCCACCCGCTTCTTCATGACCATTCCGGAGGCTTGCCAGCTGGTGATTCAGGCGGGAAGCGTCGGCGCCGCAGGCGAATTGCTGATCCTGGACATGGGAGAGCCGGTGCGGATACTCGACATCGCCGAACGCATGATCAGACTGTCCGGAAAGGACATCGAGATTGTGTATACGGGTTTGCGCCGGGGAGAGAAACTGCATGAAGTACTGATGGGCGAGGGAGAGGACGATGCCCGTCCTCTGCATCCCAAAATTTCACATACTGCCGTGGAACCGCTGGATCCCCATGAGGTGCAAATCGAGGCGTGGATGGCTCAGTGCGAATCTGGAGTTGGACAAGATCAGCGCGGGGAGGCTGACTGATGATCGGACAACTTCCGCTCTTGATGCTTGTGCTGGGCGTCACTCTCGTGGCGAGTCTATTACTGCCTTTTGCGCTCAAACCATTACTGCTGCGCTTGGGAGTCATCGACATTCCCAATGAACGCTCCTCGCATCAGACGCAGGTCATCAGGGGTGTCGGGCTCACCGTGACCGCAGCCATCCTTCTGGGGTTGGCTACTGCGCTCCTGACAGGCTTGGTCCAAGTGGATAGATCGGTACTGCTGATTGTCGCCGGCACTGGGTTCGCCGCGGCGCTACTTGGATGGATTGAGGATTTTCGAGGTCTTTCCATCAAGAGACGCGCGGCCTTTCAATTGCTCATTGGAGTACTCGGGGCACTAGCTCTTGCCTGGACCATGGAACAGAACCTACTATGGGTCGCCGTCGGGGCGTTGGCCATTGCGGGCTATATAAACGTGGCGAACTTTATGGACGGGATCAACGGCATATCCGGGCTGCATGGGGTCGTAGTCGGCGTGTTCTACGCTCTTGCGGGATACTTGGACGATCAAGTGTGGCTCACCATCATGGGGGCCGTTATCGCGGTTTCGTTCGCTGGTTTCCTACCCTGGAACGTTGGTCGGGGATTCGTTTTTCTCGGCGATGTTGGCAGTTATCTCCTCGGTGGGACCATCGCAGCCACTGCCGTTGCGGCGTTCCTCTCCGGCATCTACGTTGAGTACCTGTTCTTCCCTGTTCTGATCTACCTTGTGGACACATTCTCTACCCTTGTTCGCAGGATCCGGGCGGGCGAGACGTGGTACACCTCGCATCGCCAACACGTTTATCAACGTCTGGTTGATTCGGGACTGAACCATGTGGGCGCCGCACTGTTGGTCACTGCGTGCACGGTTGCTGTGGCAACTTGCGGTTTTGTGGCCGCGACAGCGCCGCCACCCATCAGCGTGCCGCTGTTTTTCCTCCTAGCGCTGATTCTTGTCTTCTACCTCAAGTCCCCAGCGATTCTCACGCGACGTCGGGGATGGGCGGCTAAAGCGTAGGGTGCAGCACTTCGCTGAGGTACGGTTCGTTGCTTGACTTCTATCTGTTGTAGAATTCTGACCGACACGGCCGGTCAATCCGGTCGAGCCCTCCATGATTGGTATTCCATGACATCACCAGCTACCGACGGTTCTCGCGCCGTTGGGCACGTCGATGGCGTTGCAGGACCCACGCAATCACCGTGGCTACGCATCCTGGGTATTTGTTTGCGTTTCACTGCAGCGGCCCTTGTGATGATGACAGCAGTAGCCATCGCCAGCGGAGGAGTTGCCGGTGCGTTCAGTGCGCTTTACGGCGCCGGAGTCGTTGTGTTGTTTTTCGGGATCAGTCTTCTGATTGGTCACTATGCTGGGAGAAGTAACCCCTCCGGTGCCATTGGGCTCTTCATGGCTGTGTATGTACTAAAAGTCGTTGGATTTGCCGTCGTTCTGTTCTTAATGGGCACACCGGACTGGCTGGATCGGACGTGGTTTTTTGTCGCTGCCGTGGTCGTTGTAGTCGTGTGGCAAACCGCTGAAGTCTTCGCCTTCTCCAAGACACGGAACCTTCTTTACGGTCCCATTTCCGGTGCAGTGACAACGGAGGACAAATGATGATTAAGTCTTCGCGTCAGCGGTCGCGTGACGGGCAAATCGATACCCCGCTGAGCAACGACACAAGCAGTGGGGGATACAACGCTGGGTTAGCTGTTTTCAGCTACGTGGTTGGCGGGATCTTGGTCTGGAGTTTGATAGGCTGGGGCGTGGATAGTCTGCTCGGTACAGGGTGGATCGTTCTGGTTGGCGCACTTGTGGGAGTAGTCGGAGGGTTCTACCTTTCGGCCATGCATAATCTCTTTCGCGCTAGAGATCAGGACGACGGCCCCAAGCATCCGAAGGCCATGGAGTAGGACTAATGCCAAAGAATTCCATTGATCAAACACTTCACTGTTGTGCTTGATCGCTTATTGCCCAATGACGGACACTGCAGAGAGGAAACGCGTTGATCGCGCTTGCGCTCCCCGCCGCTGATGAGGGCGGCTTTGCTCCGCCCGGTGTTGGTGAACACCTGCCGGCCATCTTTTCGATCGGCTCCTTCGACTTCACCAAGCACTCGTTGCTTGTTCTGCTTTCGGTGGTGATCATCGCTTTCTTCTTCATGTTCGCCATCCGAAAAGGTTCGATGGTGCCAGGAAAGTTTCAGTTTCTAGGCGAGTCGGCCTATGGTTTTGTGCGTAATTCCGTCGCCAAGGACGTCCTTGGCGGTCAGGACTTCATCAAGTACGTGCCTTTGCTGTTTTCCCTGTTCTTTTTCATTTTGGTGAACAACATTTATGGCGCCATTCCGATTCTCCAACTCCCGACCTTCTCGCACGTTGGCGGAGCTTATGTGCTCGCTGCACTTGTCTGGTTCATCTGGATCGGACTCGGTTTCAAGAAGTATGGAATCCGGTATCTGAAACTTGCCACGGTGCCGTCAGGCGTCCCGTGGTACCTGTTGCCGATGATTGTGCCGATCGAAATCATTTCAAACTTCCTCGTACGGCCGGTCACACACAGCCTACGACTCTTCGCCACAATGCTCGCCGGGCACCTGATCGTTGGGGTAGCTGGCTCGGGAATCGAATTCCTGATTGCACAGGAGAATATTCTGCTGCAGGGTACATCCGTACTGGTTCTTGCCGGCGCGGTAGCCATGTACTTCCTGGAAGCTCTGATCATGGTTCTGCAGGCGTACATCTTCGTCCTATTGACCGCGATCTACATTGAAGGCGCACTCAACGCCGACTCGCACTAGCGTAAAGACTTCCCCGCCGGGGATGATCCCAAGCAACCTGCCGCGCACAGCGGCATCTTGAAAGGAACACAATGGAAGTACAGGGTAGCCTCAACCTCATCGGATACGGTCTCTCGGCAATCGGTGGTGGTATCGGCGTAGGACTCGTCTTCGCCGCCTACATCAACGGTGTTGCTCGTCAGCCTGAGGCGCAGCGCGTTCTCCAGCCGATCGCGTTCCTGGGCCTGGCACTGACTGAAGCCCTCGCCATCCTGGGTCTGGTCTTCGCGTTCGTTCTGCCTATCTAATAGCATCACCCGAACGCAGACCTCTTAACACATAGGACGGATCAAAAATGCATGAGGCAGTAATTCTCGCCGCAGAGGGAGCCAACCCCATCGTGCCCAACGTATGGGAGATCGTGGTTGTCGCGATCGGCTTCGCGGCGCTCTGGTTCATTGCCGTCAAATTTGTAGTGCCCGCTTTTGAAAAGGTCTACGCCGAACGTGCGGAAGCCATTGAGGGTGGCATTGCGAAAGCTGAAGCCGCTCAGGCTGAGGCAACTGCTGCTCTCGAAGAGTACAAGCAGCAGTTGACGGAGGCCCGCACGGAAGCCAACCGCATCCGTGAAGAAGCGCGTACTGAAGGTGCCCAGATCCTTGTGGAATTGAAGGAAAAGGCTGCATCTGAATCTGCGCGTATCACCGCGCAGGCACAGACACAGATTCAGGCGGAACGCGAGGCAGCTGTAGTGTCGCTTCGCAGCGAAGTCGGGGCCCTCGCCACAGAGCTTGCGGGCAAGATCGTTGGCGAATCACTCAACGACGACGAGCGCGCGGGACGTGTTGTAGATCGGTTCCTCGCAGATCTGGAAAATCAGAGCGCAGGTGCTGCGAAATAATGGCGGGCATATCGGCTACAGCGTTGACAGTAGCCAGAGAAGATCTGGAGACGCGTCTGCCAAGCGCTCAGTTGTCTCTGGCGGACGAGCTTTTTTCAATTCTCGCCGTCCTGGACGGCAATGCTGGCTTGCGTCGAGCTCTGACGGACCCTGCGCGGGACCGCGAGAGCAAGATGAGTCTCGTGTCGAATCTCTTTGCTCGGCAGGTGTCCGCGGATTCTATCGCGGTCACTGCTGGACTTGCTTCTGCCCGTTGGGCAGCTGCCAGGGACATTGGCGACGCGTTGGAAACACTTGCGGGGCTAACGGCTATCTCCGTCGCTGAGCGACGAGGAATCGGCTCGGAAGGACTCGATTCGCTGGAGGCGGACCTTTATGCTTTCAAACGCGTTGTGGCCTCGAACCACGAGCTGCAGCGGGCACTTGGAGATGCTCGAGCTGATGACACCGCCAAGGCCAATCTGGCTAAGAAATTGGTGCCTGGAGCATCGGAGGAAGCTCGACTTCTCATCCGGCAAGCAGTTGTTGCTCCGCGCGGACTAAAGCCGAGTGGCGTCGTGGAACGTTTCATCGAGCTTGTGGGGGAACGTCAGCAACGGTGGATTGCCGAGGTGGCAGTGAGTCGTCCGTTGTCTCAGATACAGCTGACGCGGCTTGAAGCTGCGCTCAATGACCTCTACAACCGTGATCTCACGGTCCACGTTGAGGTCGATCCTGCGCTCGTTGGAGGCATTCGAGTGAAGGTTGCCGATGAAGTCGTAGACTCCTCCGTCATCACCCGACTGCATGAACTCGGCCGGAGAATGGCCGGATAATCGTTCCAGGGCCGTCCACGGCGCGGAACATCGAGACTGAACCAAACACCGGTCACCGCTCATGCGGAGATCACAACACAGGAGAGCAGGGACTGCAGATGGCCGAATTGACCATCAACGCCGACGACGTCCGCGACGCGTTGAACGAGTTCGCGGCGTCCTACGAGCCCGGGAACGCCGAGCGCGTAGAGGTCGGCCGTGTGACCACAGCCAGTGACGGTATTGCTCGTGTCGAGGGTCTTCCCTCGGTCATGGCCAACGAGTTGCTGCGCTTCGAAGACGGAACTCTGGGCCTCGCCCAGAACCTGGACGTTCGTGAAATCGGCGTCATTGTCCTCGGAGACTTCACCGGTATTGAAGAAGGGCAGGAAGTTCACCGTACCGGCGAGATTTTGTCCGTGCCTGTTGGTGACGAATTCCTTGGGCGTGTCGTTGACCCGCTGGGAATGCCCATCGATGGACGCGGGGAGATCAAAGCCGAAGCAACGCGTGCCTTGGAACTTCAAGCTCCTGGTGTAACTCAGCGCAAATCGGTTCACGAACCGCTGCAGACTGGCTTGAAGGCCATCGACGCGATGATTCCCATCGGTCGAGGTCAGAGGCAGTTGATAATCGGCGACCGCAAGACAGGCAAGACCGCCATCTGCGTGGACACCATCCTGAACCAGAAATCTAACTGGGAGTCCGGCGACGTCCAGAAGCAGGTCCGCTGCATCTATGTGGCCATTGGGCAGAAGGCGTCCACGATCGCAGAGGTACGCCAGACGCTCGAGGACAGAGGTGCGCTGGAGTACACGACCATCATTGCTTCACCTGCGTCTGACCCGGCGGGCTTCAAGTACTTGGCACCCTATGCGGGTTCGGCCATCGGACAGCACTGGATGTACGGCGGCAAGCACGTCCTGATCATCTTTGATGATCTCTCAAAACAGGCTGAAGCTTACCGTGCGGTATCGCTGTTGCTTCGTCGTCCGCCGGGCCGTGAAGCCTACCCGGGCGATGTTTTCTACCTGCACTCAAGGCTTCTTGAGCGTTGTGCCAAGTTGTCGGACGAACTGGGCGCAGGTTCGATGACGGGTCTTCCCATCGTCGAGACCAAGGCCAATGACGTCGGTGCCTTCATCCCGACCAACGTCATTTCCATCACCGATGGGCAGATTTTCCTACAGTCCGATCTCTTCAACGCTAACCAGCGTCCGGCAGTGGACGTGGGAGTGTCTGTGTCCCGCGTAGGCGGAGCTGCGCAGGTGAAGTCCATGAAGAAGGTCTCGGGTACGTTGAAGCTGGACCTCGCTCAGTACCGCGATATGCAGGCATTCGCCATGTTCGCATCGGATCTGGACGCTGCTTCTAGACAGCAACTCACCCGCGGTGAGCGTTTGATGGAACTCCTCAAGCAAGGGCAGTACAGCCCGTTCCCGGTCGAGGATCAGGTTGTGTCGATTTGGGCCGGTACCAAGGGCCATTTGGATGACGTACCTGTCGAAGACATCTCACGGTTTGAATCCGAGTTTCTCGATCACCTCAAGCGTTCTACCAGCGTTTTGACGACCCTGCGCGAGACATCCAAGCTCGAGGACTCAACGGCTGAGCAACTCACGACTGAAATCACCGAGTTCAAAAAGGGTTTCTTCGGAGAAGGTCATGATGGTCTCGTCAGTGCCGGCCATGAGGAGCACGACGCTCTTGATGGTGGGACTGTAGATCAAGAAAAGATCGTCAGACAGAAGCGCTAGCAGCCCTGCACCAGGGTGTCCGTCACAAAGCGGGCACCCTGGAGCTTGGAATTGATGAAAGGACAAGTATGGGAGCCCAGCTTCGGGTCTACCGCCAGAAAATTAAGTCCACCCGGTCAATGGGGAAACTTTTCAAGGCGATGGAACTGATCGCTACTTCGCGGATCAGCAAAGCTCGTGCGCGCGTCAAGGCGTCCCTGCCTCATGCGAACGCGATTACCCGCGCGGTTTCGGCAGTAGCATCACAGACCGAAATCGACCACCCCTTGACTACTGAACCGGACGAGATTCGTCGTGCCGCGGTTCTCATTTTGACTTCAGATCGCGGTCTGGCCGGTGCGTACTCAACCAGCGTCATTAAAAAGGCCGAACAGCTGAATGAGCTGCTACGCGAGGAGGGCAAGGAAGTACGCTCCTACCTCGTTGGCAACAAAGCCCAGCAGTATTTTCAGTTCAGAAAAAGAGAGTTCGAACGTTCCTGGCTGGGGAACACCGACGCTCCTGAGTTTGAAACAGCACAGGACATTGGACGTACGCTGCTCGCCGACTTCACCAAGGACTACGAAGCCGGAGGCGTGGACGAAATCCACGTCGTTTACATGAGCTTCCAGACCATGGTGGTCCAGGTGCCGACAGTCATTCGTTTACTTCCCCTGGAGGTAGTCGAGGAAGAGGCCGGGTCACCATCGGACCTACTGCCACTGTACGAATTCGAACCAGAGACGGAGCAGGTACTCGACGCACTGTTGCCTCGGTATATCGAGTCCAGAATTTTCGCGGCTCTCCTTCAGGCAGCCGCAAGTGAGCTGGCCGCACGTCAGCGCGCGATGAAGTCTGCGAGTGACAACGCTGACGACCTGGTCAAGAAGTTCACCCGTTTGGCCAATACGGCCCGACAGTCTGAGATCACTCAGGAGCTTTCTGAAATTGTTGCGGGTGCGGACTCTCTGAGCGCGTCCTGACAGACGACTTGTTAGCCCGCACTGCGCATAAACTTAAACCCACGCCATCCAAGAAGTGAAGTGAGAGAGATGACTGCCACAGCAAACGAAGCTGGAGCCACCAGCGGGCTTACGCCCGCCGCGCCCGGCGCTACGGGCCGTATTGCCCGTGTTATCGGCCCGGTTGTTGACGTCGAGTTCCCGGCGGACGCCATCCCAGGTATGTACCACGCGCTGACGTCCGAGATCACCCTCGATGGTGAAACGCACACGGTGACGTTCGAAACCTCACAGCACCTTGGCGACAATCTGGTGCGGGCGATTTCCCTGCAGGCCACGGACGGTCTGGTGAGGGGTGCGGTCGTGCAGGACACTGGCGCACCGATTTCTGTACCCGTGGGCGACGTCGTCAAGGGCCATATCTTCAACGTTCTGGGGCAGCCTCTGGATGTCGAAGAGTCCTCCCTCGAGATCACCGAACGTTGGCCGATTCACCGCAAGGCTCCAGCATTCGATCGTCTCGAAGGCTCAACAGAGATGCTGGAAACTGGCATCAAGAGCATCGACCTGCTGACCCCTTATATCAAGGGTGGGAAAATTGGTCTGTTCGGTGGAGCTGGTGTTGGAAAGACCGTTCTGATTCAGGAAATGATTACTCGTGTTGCACGTAACTTCGGCGGTACATCGGTATTTGCTGGAGTAGGCGAACGTACACGTGAAGGAAACGACCTCTGGGTCGAAATGGAAGAGGCAAATGTCCTCAAGGACACTGCCCTAGTGTTCGGCCAGATGGATGAGCCACCGGGAACTCGACTGCGCGTTGCACTTTCTGCGCTGACCATGGCGGAGTATTTCCGCGATGTGCAGAATCAGGATGTGTTGCTCTTCATCGACAACATCTTCCGGTTTACGCAGGCCGGGTCCGAGGTCTCGACGCTGCTGGGCCGCATGCCGTCCGCCGTGGGTTATCAGCCGAACCTGGCAGACGAAATGGGACTCCTTCAGGAGCGCATTACGTCAACCCGTGGCCACTCCATCACGTCCATGCAGGCCGTTTATGTTCCAGCGGATGACTACACTGACCCGGCGCCAGCAGCAACCTTCGCGCACTTGGATGCCACGACTGAGCTGTCCCGTGAAATCGCGTCACGAGGCCTATATCCGGCGATCGATCCCTTGACCTCCACCTCGCGTATTCTCGATCCTCAGTACATTGGCAAGGATCACTACGACACAGCAGTTCGGGTCAAGCAGATTCTTCAGAAGAACAAGGAACTCCAGGACATCATTGCGATCCTTGGCGTGGACGAGCTGTCGGAAGAAGACAAGATCGTTGTATCCCGTGCTCGCCGTATTCAGCAGTTCTTGTCTCAGAACACCTACACTGCAATTCAGTTCACCGGTGTCGAAGGTTCAACGGTGCCGATCAAGGACACTGTTGAAAGTTTCAAGATGATCTGTGACGGCGAAGTGGACCACATCGCGGAGCAGGCGTTCTTCAACGTCGGTGGCATGGATGATGTTGAGCGAGCATGGGCCAAGATCCAAGAGCAGACCAGGTAACCCATGGCTGAACTCGACGTTGAAATTGTTGCTGCTGACCATTTCGTCTGGTCTGGTCCAGCCACGCTAGTTCGTGCTCGGACCAGCGATGGAGAAATTGGCGTTATGCCTGGGCATTCACCCGTTCTGGCAGTACTGGCTGCAGGTGACCTAGGAATTGTGCCTGTAGAAGGAGACCGCATCACGGTGTCCGTCGACGGAGGATTCTTCTCCGTCGATGGCGATCGTGTGGTTATTGTTGCCGATAACGCGAAAATAACCGAAGGCGCGCCTGCCGCATCGAGCGCAGGAACTCGCTGATCAAACATTGAATGAAATCGGCTATACGTTCCTCGTTCTGGCAGTAGCCTTTGGTCTGCTTGTTCTGGTTCTTATAGCCTTCGGAGTGCGCCGTATTCAATTGCGACGCGCTCTGGGTACGTTCGACGCCTCCATTTGCCTTCCGCCTGACGGTTGGCAGATGGGGGTTTGTCGTTATGGGGACAACCAGCTCCAGTGGCTGCGCTTGATGTCCCTGAGCCCCCTGCCGAAGTACACATTCTTGCGCAGTTCATTGCAGCTGCAGGGATGGCGGCAGCCCACGGAGGCCGAGAAGCCCAGAATCCAACCCGGTGCCGTGGTGGTCTGCCTTCACTATGAGGGGAAGGAGCTGCTTCTGGTGATGAAGTACGAGGTCTATACGGGCCTCTCATCGTGGTTAGAGGCAGGCCCAGTAATAGGAGTTGGCACCTGGCGCTAACCGCGTTCACGAGCAGTATTGTCCTATGGCGCCAGCCCCAACTTGTCAGAGTGTCGTCTTCAGCCATTCGCCTCGGCGAACAACAGCTAAAAGGTCCAATTCGGAAGTGACCACGAGGCAGTCTGCGCGGAGCCCGTTGCGCAGCGCACCTACCTCGTCAGCTAGCCCCATGACCTCAGCGGGCGTCGCTGCAGCACTCGTGACAGCATCTGTGAGCTCGACGCCGGCCGCAACGGCAGCACGAACGACGTCGAGTAGGAAACCCCTGCTGCCAGCCATTGTCGTTCCGTTCGCCGCGGTTGAATCGCTCACCAACGCAATCGCATCAGGTCGCAGTAAAGCGAACACGGTTCGGGTGATCTCCTGGTCTAGATGGACTCCGTCGGCAACCAGTTCGACGACAACATTGCCTTCCGCCGCGTTCCGCAGGAAGACCGAAATAGGGCCCGGGGAGCGGTGATGCAGGGGCGGCATAGCATTGAAGAGGTGGGTGACGGTTGGTTTTCCGAAGTGGCCATCAAATCCCGCGGACGCCATTTCTTCGCAGATCAACTGCAGAGACGCCTCGGTGTCGCTGGCATCGGCATTGGTATGGCCCAGCGACGGCGTCACGCCGTGGGTTGTCAAGAGTTCCACGAGCATGGCCGATTCTGGAAGCTCAGGTGCGTAGGTCATGGTCAGCAGGTTTCCGTCTGCCGCGTGTAGAAGTTCTGTAATCTCGCCTTTATTGGGGGCTCGGACAAATTCCGGGTTCTGTGTACCGGAACGTTGTGGGGACAGGTATGGGCCCTCGGAGTGAATTCCTGCAACCAGTTCTTCGTCTGCGAGCGTATTCAGGGCTCCGAAGGCCTCGAGTAAACGTCCGTGAGGCAGGGCCATGGTGCTGGCAAGAAGGGTGGTAGTCCCGCACTTGTGTTGGTGGCTCGCGGCTTTGCGATTGCCGTCCTCGTTGCCGTCACTAAAATCAAAACCTGCGGCTCCGTGACAATGAAGGTCCACCAGGCCCGGAAGCAGTAGACACTCTGGGCTCGCCTGATTGGATTGCGTCCACCCACTCGCTGCAGGGTTCACACCAACTTCGCGAAGGAATCCTTCGCGAGTCCCGGCATAGTGGATGCGGTCTTCCGCGAAAGCCACCACGCCATCGTCAATGATCTCCGCGCCGGAGACGATCCGCCCGACGAGATATTCGTGGTCCGCTCGCTCAGTGATCATGGACCGAGTCTAGGCGCGATGCTGGAGGTCGCACCACCCACTCGGCAGTCGGTCAGAAAAGTCGTGATTCGGAATTGTCCACACCGCGCATGGCGTCATAGTCAAGGGTTAGGCAGTCAATGCCGCGGTCTGTAGCGAGCACACGGGCCTGTGGCTTGATCTGTTGTGCGGCGAATACACCCTTGACCGGTGCCAGGAGCGGGTTTCGGTTGAGCAGTTCAAGATAACGTGTCAGCTGTTCAACACCGTCGATATCCCCACGGCGTTTAAGTTCGATGGCGACAGTGGAGCCGTCCGCGTCTCTGGCCAAAATATCCACGGGGCCAATAGCAGTCATGTACTCCCTCCGCACCAGGGTGTAACCGTCGCCCAGAGTGTGAATCTGCTCGGCTAGTAACCGCTGGAGGTCTGCTTCTACGCCGTCTTTGACCAGGCCGGGATCAACACCGAGATCGTGGGAGGTCTCGTGAATATGTTCATGGATTCGAATCACTAGGCGATCGTCGCTTTTAGCGCTTTGCACTGTCCACACGTCGACTATGCCCGCTTCTGCGTCCGTTTCATCGGGTGGGGCTGCTGATAGGCGAGCCGGAGGGCTCATCCAATTGAGCGGCTTGTACGATCCGCCGTCCGAGTGCACGAGGACCGAACCGTCAGCCTTGACGATGAGGAGCCGGGTGGCAAGAGGCAGGTGAGCCTTCAGCCGTCCAATGTAGTCGACGGAGCAGCGGGCAATAACGATTCGCACGGCTGATAGTCTACCGCGGTCGCGGAGTAGGGCAGAATTGGGACCATGCCGCGTTCCAACAGACCCAGACGCAGACGTGGAACGCCTCTGTCGCGGGAACACGGAGAGCCCAGTCTGGAATGGACTCGGGTCGGGCTTCCACAGCGTGAGTCCGCGCGCGACGGCGTATGGGCCGTTCGTCGGATCAGCCCTGGAAACGCTGCGAAAGAGTATCGCTGTCCTGGATGCCATACGATTATCCGTCCCGGTACGGCTCACGTGGTGGTGTGGCAGGAGGATTCATTGCTGGGGACGCAGACGGCTTTGGAAGATCGCAGGCACTGGCATGATCGGTGTTGGTCCACGCGCAGTTTTCGCTGACCCTAGACTGTTTTCCATGACGACTTCACCTCATGACCTACAGTTTTTCGCAACAGACGGTCCTCAGCCCATCCGCGCCTCCTCGGTATTGCCTGCTAACCGAGAGAATGTCGAGCTGCGTACCGCTGACGGATTAAAGCTGGTGGGTGAGTACGCTGAACCGTTGTCCGGTTTGCCCGATGCTGTTCTTCTCACGCTCCATCCCCTACCGACGCATGGCGGATTCATGGACTCGCATGTTTTCCGTAAGGCGTCGTACCGGTTGCCGGCTCTGGCGAATATTGCGGTGCTGCGATTCAACACTCGTGGCACGTGTTCACCGCGTGGCTGCAGCGAGGGAGACTTCGGTGATGGAGTCAGCGAGCAGCACGATGTGGAAGCTGCCCTGGCGTGGTGCGTTGAGCGCGGGTTGAGCAATATTTGGCTTGTTGGGTGGTCCTTTGGAACTGAACTGTGCCTGAAATACGGTGCGCTTGAACCGGTAGCATCCGCTGTTGAGGGTGCGGTTTTGTTATCGCCGCCGTTGCATCGGGCGGGAGATGCGGACTTGGAAGTCTGGGCCGAATCCGGCAAACCCCTGACGGTGCTCGTCCCGGAGCTCGATGACTATCTGCAGCCGGAGGAGGCGGTCCAACGCTTCTCAGCAGTTCCGCAGGCCCAGGTCATTGGAGTCGATTCGGCCAAGCATCTGTGGGTGGGTGAAAAATATGCGCGACGGGCGCTGGATGAGATCACGAACGCCGTCTTGGATAATGGTGGCGAATCCACCCCGCTTCCGGAGTCATGGAATGGTCAGGTTGCGGAGGCTCCAGCGCCAAAGGGCTAAAGGGCTAAAGTCTGTTTTGCCTGGCGATGAAGATTTCTTCCAGTAGCAACATAACTGCTGCGGCTGCTGGAATTGCTATCAGGGCGCCGAGCACACCCAGCAGGCTACCGCCAGCTATAACGGCGATGACCGCAACGGCTCCAGGGACGGATACCGCTTTGTGCATGATCCGTGGAGATACGAAGTACGCCTCGAATTGCAGGTATGCCAGATAGGGAATGACGAACAACAACGTAGTTTGCCACCCGGTAGTCAGGGCCACGAGGGTCACGACTATCGCCGCGATAAGGGCACCAATGAGTGGGATAAAAGCCAACAATGCAACGACGAATGTCAGAAGTATCGAGAAGGGCACATCGGCAATACTCATGAGAATGAACGCGGCGGTAGCGTTCAAAAGAGCAACGCAGGCTTGACCGATGACGTAATTGCCCACGCTGCTCGTGATGGTTTCGGATAATATCTCTACCCGTCGTCGTTTACTCCGAGGGGCCAGCTTGTACGCCCATCTCTTCATGGCAGGAAGCGATGCTAGAAAGTACAAGGTCAGTACTAAGACGATCAGCGTGCCGAACAGGCTGTTGACAATGACGCTTCCCACGCCGAGAACTCCGCCGAATACTCCGCCGATCACACCTGAATCGTCGAATATCTTGTTCGCTTCTTCTGCGACTCGGTCTCGGACCTGGAACTGTTCATCAACGGTCTGAAAGAACTCTGAGTCTAAAAAGTCCTGAACGTAGCCAGGCCCATTTTCTACTAGTTGGGTGGTCTGGTTGACCATCGTGGGAATCAACGTCGCGAAGAACGCCGCGACGATCCCGGCGAGCACAAGCAGAGAGGCAGCGATGCCACCGGGGCGCGGAACCCCCCTTTTCTCAAGCCATCGAACGACCGGGTCCAGGCCGAGGGCGATGAACAATGCGGCGCTGATCCAGACCAGTAGTTGTCCCACATTCGTCAGAATGAAAAACAGAAGCAGTGCGAGCCCTACGCCAACACTGGCCATAAAGCCGAAATGGATCGGATGACGGGCAGGGGTCTTTAACTCCGGTGGTGATGGGGCCTCACCCGGATCGGTCCCATTACTGTTGATGTTCACGCCCGCCTATTCCGTCTTTCGGTGGCGCCGAATCGGCTCCAGTGTCCGTCACATTATCAGCAGCTTGTTTGTTGGTGTCGGCAAAGCGATGAAAAGACAAAATATTGTCTCCACGGGTATGCGCGACAGCTCAGAGCATTGCAAAGTGGGGGCGGGGAACACGCTAGGCGCGGTCTTCGTTACCATAGGGTTATCAAGCATCGGGTCCGTTCGTTCCTCGCGCGAGGACAAGGGTTGACCGATACGCGTCGACATGACTGAAGTTAGGTAGTTTTGTGCGTTTGAAAATTGCGGTACCACTGGTGCTTGCTGGGTTACTTCTGGTGGCCTGGGGGGTTGCCCAGACGACCTTCTGGGCCCCAGCTCAGACGATGACTGCCTCCACCGCGGCAGATGTCAAAAATGTGCCTGTGGTGGTTGTCGACGCGGATATCCGTCCCGATGACCTGGAAAAGATTGACATGACAGTTGAGGGGGACGGTGACTTTGTAGTGGCCATGGGTCGCGCTGACGATGTCGAAGCTTGGGTTGGCAAAGCGGCTCATGTGACGCTTACCGGTGTTACCGAGGACAAGATAGAGGCCTCCTATTCTGAGGGTGAGAAATCCGTGCCGGACCCACGTGGTTCAGACCTTTGGGTGAGCGAGGACACTGCGTCGGGAGAGACAGTTGTCTCGTGGGTGGATCCGGCGCCGGGCGAGTGGTCATTGTTGATTGCCGCAGACGGCAAATCACCTGCGCCGACGAGCGTGTCGATTTCTTGGCCAAACGATGAAACCACGCCCTTCGCTATTCCTCTCATTGTTGCTGGGGCACTTGTGTCCGTTCTTGGTATCGCACTGGCTTTCACGGCTAAGCGAGGCGGAGGCCGACGCGCGACAGGCTCAGGCTCCCGGTCGGCCCGGCGCGATGGCCGTTCCGGGGCCACTGCCTACAGAGACGGTGGCCGCAATAACATGGTTGTCCCTGCATTTCGCACATCAGTGACGGCCGCAGTGCTGCTGGGCCTTGTCGCGACCAGTGCCCCGGCAGCTACCGCGGCCACTCCAGGATCCGAGGAGGGTGCTCCTGCAAAAATCGAGATCACCCCGGCACTACTAGAAAGCCAACTGGCCCGGATTCTCGAATCTGTAGCAACAGCGGTAGAACAGGCCGACGCCGCGCGCGATCCGGAAATGCTTGACACCCGTCTTGACGGCGCAGCGCAACAGCTCCGGACCGCTAATTATCAGGTCAGGGCAAAGGCTCCCGACGAAGAGGCGCCGGTCCCTGTGGCTGCGGAGCCATTGCTAACGCAGATGATCACCACTAAACAGGATTGGCCCCGAACGATAGTCGCTGTAACTCAAGGTGAGGGCAATGAGGTGCCACAGGCCCTGGTACTGACTCAGGCTGATCCCCGCAGCAACTATCAGCTGGTCTCGGCTATGCAAATGCTTCCCGGCACAACCTTCCCGAAAGTACCGGCTGGCGGTACGGGCGTTGCTCCCCAATCCAATGAATCGGGCGAAGGTCTCAAAGCGTCGCCGGCTGGTGCGCTGGAAACTCTTGCCGATACCCTCACGGCCTCCAAGCTGAAGACGAACGACGGAATCGCCGAAAATACCTTCGTCGACGACGTTATCGAGTCACAGACTGCGACAGTCAAAAGCGCGGAGAGTAAGTTCGCGGACATCAAGTTCACACATACGGTTGTACCGGAACGAACCCATGCGTTACGCACGGGCGACGGCGGCGCCATCGTCTTTGGATACTTGAACAACACCTACGCAAGCTCTCCGAAAGGGCCTGGAGATACGTTGAAGCCCAAGGGCGTCGTCGAGCAGCTGCTGGGAAAGAAGGAAACGGAAAAAAGCATTGATGTCCAGTACGGTCAAGCGGTCATGATGTTTATCCCGCCCAAGGAGAGCGACTCGGCCATTCAAGTCATTGGCGCGGCGCAGGCGTTGTTGTCGGCCAAGCTGAAATAGCACATACCCAGTACGTCATAAGGTGAAGTAATGACTCCACAGCAATCACAGCCCGTTTCCGAACCTTCCACGATGCACCTGCGCGGTGCCGTCGATCTAGCATCGCTAAAAAAACCAACGCAGTCGGCAGCGGCTTCGGGGTCGAATCAAGATTCCGGGTTTGTTATGGATGTCGATGAGCAGGGGTTCCCTCAACTTGTACAGCTCTCCGCCGACGTCCCGGTGGTGGTTGAACTCCATGCGAGTTTCAGTCCTGACTCCGATCAGTTGGCACCTGTCCTGAGTAAAGTGGTTCAGTCCTACAACGGCCGGTTGGTGCTGGTCCGCGTCGACGTCGAGGCTAATCCGCAGATCGCGCAGGCATTTCAGGCTCAAGGGGTTCCCACAGTTGTCGCGGTACTCAAGGGGCAGCCCGTTCCACTGTTTCAGGGTGCTGTTCCAGAGCAGCAGATCCGCCAATTCCTTGACGAGTTGATCAAGGTTGCCGGAGAAAACGGCGTGACGGGAACAGCGGGGGAAGGCGCGGGGGCGGATCCCGAAGAGGACTCCCCAGGACCGCTTCCGCCCCATCACCAAGCAGCCTTCGACGCGATCGAGGCGGGAGATTACTCCGCAGCAGCCGAAGCCTACCGGAAGGCCTTGGCGGAGAGCCCCGCTGATGCTGAAGCAAGAACAGGGCTTACCCAGGTTGAGCTGCTGCTCCGGCTTCAGGGCAGGGGAGCGGAGGAGATCAGGAGCGCAGCGGCTGACGACCCACAGGGGCTCCAGGCGCAACTAGATGTAGCCGACCTTGATGTCTCTGGTGGACATGTGGAGGACGCGTTCAATCGACTTATCGCATTTATTGGCCGCAGTACGGGTGAGGAACGGGAGTCTGCACGCGCCAGGCTTGTGGAGCTCTTCGACATCGTTGGCACGGCCGACGAACGTGTTACAGCAGCACGTGGCCGTTTGACCCGCGTTCTGTTCTGACGCGGTTGTACTGACTCGGTTATCATCCTGCAGGTGATTGAACTGTCATCCGCTCGGATGACGGCTCAGAGCTGGGTACCTTGTTAATGTTGGATCATGAGCCAGCTTCCCCCTGTAAATCCACCTGCCCCCAGTGGCACGCCCGCACTGTCATTGCGAGGATTGATAAAACGGTTTGGGGAAAAACAAGCCGTGAACAATATCAACCTTGATGTGCCGTCGGGGTCCTTCTACGGGCTCGTTGGTCCAAACGGTGCAGGTAAAACCACCACTCTGTCCATGGCTACGGGTCTACTTCGACCAGATGCAGGCCAGGCCTGGGTTCACGGCGTGGATGTGTGGGCAGATCCGCTGAAGGCCAAGCGGCTCATGGGAATCTTGCCGGACGGCGTGCGCTTGTTCGATCGTTTGAGTGGTGAGCAACTCGTGACGTACTCCGGGCTGCTCCGTGGCATGGACAGGGAAACCGTGAAGGAGCGCGTGGCAGACCTTCTACGCGCGCTTGATTTGATGGACGATGCCGGGACGCTCGTTGTAGATTATTCAGCGGGAATGACCAAGAAAATAGCACTTGCGGCAGCGTTGATTCATGCCCCGAAACTGCTGGTGCTCGATGAACCGTTTGAATCCGTGGACCCGATTTCGGCTGCAAATATCCGTGACATTTTGAACGGCTACGTCCGCTCGGGCGGCACGGTCATCGTTTCCAGCCATGTCATGGACCTGGTCCAGCGGATGTGTGATCATGTCGCGGTTGTCTCGGGCGGCACGGTGCTCGCAGCCGGGACAGTAGCCGATGTTCGCGGTACTTCGAGTCTGGAAGACCGCTTCGTCGAGCTTGTTGGTGGGCGCAGCGCCTCGGAAGGGCTTCAATGGTTGCGGAACTCGTAAGGCTGAAACTCGCGCTCTTAAGAAATTCGCTGAAGCGCAGTGTATGGCAGATGATCGGGCTGATCCTCGGAGGACTCTACGGGTTGGGGATTCTTGGGCTGATCCTCTTCGGGCTGGTCACTCTCGGATTTGCAGACCCCGAACTGGCACACACCATTCTCGTCTTGGCCGGGTCGCTGGTCATCCTCGGATGGATGATCGTTCCACTTGTCGCATCGGGCGTGGATATGACTCTGGATCCGGCTCGTTTTGTCACGTTCTCAGTACCCATGAATACGTTGATAGCTGGGCTGACGGCAGCTGGACTGGTCGGTATTCCTGGAGTTGTAACACTTATCGCCTCGCTCGGGACTGCCGCTGTGTGGTGGCGTAATCCTGCATCGTTGATTGCGGCTTTGATTTGTGCGGTGGTGGCGGTGTTGACGTGTGTCGTGTTCTCTCGCTTGGTCACCACCGCCACGACATCGTTGTCCGCTTCGCGCCGATTCAAAGACGTGAGCGGAATTGTTGCCTTCATCCCGTTGATTCTGCTCGGACCCATCATTACTGCATCTATGACTGGGATCCGTAACGTCCAGGATCTCCTCCCGG
This sequence comes from Actinomycetales bacterium, assembly GCA_038199985.1. Classification (GTDB taxonomy): domain Bacteria; phylum Actinomycetota; class Actinomycetes; order Actinomycetales; family Micrococcaceae; genus Arthrobacter_J. The sequence continues at coordinate 159,291 of JBBPYK010000054.1, forward strand.
CACTCGCTGAAACCATGTCATGGACGCCGTTGGGCGCGGTCTGGTCCGTTCCTGGCGATGTGGCGCTGGGGCATAGCGGCCAGGCTGTACTCAAGTTCCTTATTGCGGTAGCGACGCTGGCCCTTGCGCTGTGGCTGTGGAAGGTACTGCTCGCCAAAGCACTGGTGACGCCCGTACACCAGTCGGTCAACCGACGGACGGCGGGCAAGCTTGGGTTTTTCGGTCTCTTTCCCGGTACACCGGCGGGGGCAGTGGCGGCACGATCGTTGACGTACTGGTTTCGGGACCCGCGCTATGGGGCATCCTTAATTGTTATCCCGCTTCTTCCCGTGATTCTCTGGTTTTCTGCTAGCCAGAGTGGCAGCTTAGGCCTATTGAACATACTTGGGCCCGTGACTGCGTTTCTTCTGGCCTGGTCGATTTCGGCCGACATTTCTTATGACAACACGGCTTTTTCTCAACACGTATCCACTGGTGTCAACGGAGTGGCAGACCGAATCGGTCGTGCCGTGGCCTGTGGCCTTGTCGCCCTGCCGATCTGTCTGCTGTTCGTTTTGGGTACAGCCTGGATCAACAGCGGGTGGGCTCAATTGCCTGCGCTGGCAGGGTTGACGCTGGGAACGCTTTTGTCGGGGCTCGGTCTGTCCTCAGTCATCTCGGCGCGCTTCACCTACAACGTCCCACTGCCCGGCGATAGTCCGTTTAAAACGCCTCCTGGATCGGGTATGCAGATGTTTGTGGTGCAGATGGGCGGTTGGCTGGTCCTGGGTGTCCTCATCATGCCAGAGCTGATTCTGGCTATTGTGGCGTTCACCACCGGAAAGGCACTTTTTGCTTGGCTGACCTTAGCGGTGGGTATGATTTTAGGCTCCGTGTTCCTGATTGTGGGAATCCGGATGGGCGGCCGCTGGTTTGACAACCGGACACCTGAACTATTGTCTGCTGTCTCGATGAACCGGTGATGCCAGTCAGTTTGGGTAGGTAGAATATTCCTATGAGTACGCCTGCGGAACCCACAGAAACAGACCCCTTCAGGTCGGACAACCCCGGCACTTCCACAGCCACCCTGGAGAGGGAAGAGCTGCGACAGGAGGTGGAACCTGGGGACAGCGAACGCTTTGCACATTACGTGCGCAAAGAGAAGATCATGGAGTCGGCGTTCTCCGGCGACCCAGTGATCGCTCTGTGCGGAAAAGTGTGGACCCCGGGAAGGGATCCACAAAAGTTCCCGGTCTGCCCCGACTGTAAGGCCATCTTTGAAGGCCTGCGTCCTGGGAGCGACGACAAGGACTCCAATCAGTAAATGCCTTGCTGTGAACCGTCGGGCAGCCGGGGGATTCACCGCATTTTGGCGTGCCCGGACGAGTTGGGCACAGGGAGGCTCTGTTACAGCATGAACAATGACACCTTGTTCGGCACGGGTCCAACACTTCCGCCGGCATACCCAGAGCGGGCTGCGTGGGGGACTGCTCCGAAGCTGCGCCAGTGGCAAGAAGAAGCACTGAGTAAATATTTTGGAACCACACCGCAAGACTTTCTCGCTGTCGCAACACCCGGCGCTGGAAAGACGACTTTCGCTCTCAGAGTTGCCACGGAGCTGGTCGAGCGAGGGATCGTCAACAGAATCACGGTGGTTGCCCCTACCGATCATCTGAAACGTCAGTGGGCGGATGCTGCGGCCAAGGTAGGCCTGGCCATCGATCCAAACTTCAAAAATGCCGACGGACGCCATGGCAGCGGCTTTATTGGTGTAGCCGTTACATATGCGCAGGTAGCGTCCAAACCCATGTTGCACCGAGCCAAGACGGAGGCCGCGCGCACACTGGTGATCTTGGACGAGATCCATCATGGGGGCGATGCCCTATCGTGGGGCGACGGAATCAGGGAAGCGTTTGAACCAGCCACCCGGCGGCTCGCCCTGACCGGCACTCCTTTCCGTTCGGACACCGCCGCCATTCCGTTTGTGGAGTATGCCGAGGACAAGGATGGAATCCGTCGGTCCAAAGCAGACTTCATTTACGGTTACGGCGATGCGCTGAAAGACAACGTGGTCAGACCGGTCATGTTCATGGCGTATTCGGGCACAATGCGGTGGCGCACCAGCAGCGGCGAAGAGATGGCGGCGTCTCTAGGGGAGGCTGCCGTCACCAAGGACATCACCGCGCACGCGTGGCGCACGGCCCTGAACCCTACGGGAGAGTGGATCCCCTCTGTGCTGGCGGCTGCAGACAAACGACTGACGGAGGTACGCCGCACGGTTCCCGATGCAGGTGCGATGGTCATTGCCACAGATCATGAGGATGCCCGCGCCTACGCGGGAGAATTGCAACGAATAACTGGACAGTCGCCCACCGTGATTCTTTCCGACGACGCCGGCGCCTCACAGAAGATTGAGGACTTCTCTGCTGGGGAAAATCGTTGGATGGTCGCTGTCAGAATGGTGTCTGAGGGCGTGGACGTTCCCCGGTTGTCCGTTGGCGTCTATGCGACCTCGACCGCGACTCCGCTGTTCTTCGCTCAGGCGGTGGGCCGGTTCGTGCGTGCTCGTAAGCGTGGCGAGACTGCCTCCGTGTTTCTGCCGTCAGTGCCTAACCTGATGGAATTGGCCAACCAGTTGGAGCTCGAACGCGACCACGCATTGGACCGACCGGAGAGTCATCTCGCGGAGGAAGGATTCGCCCTCGAGGATTCACTGATGGAGGCCGCGAACCGTGAGGAGAAAGCATCCGATTCCTTGACGAAGCAAAAGTTTGAGGCACTCGAGTCACAGGCGTCGTTTGACCGCGTGCTGTTTGACGGCGGTGAGTTCGGAGCTGGTGGTGCTGCCGGCAGCGACGACGAACAAGATTACTTGGGAATTCCGGGGCTGCTGGACGCTGATCAGGTTGCGGTCTTGCTCCGGGAGCGCCAGCGTGAACAGTTGGCACGCCGCGGAGGCAAACGCCCTGCTGAGGAATCACCAGCCAGTCCGTCCATTATCGATCATCGCCAGCTGACGGAGCTCAGGGCCAAATTAGCGAAGAATGTTTCCGCGTGGTCCGCTCGCACTGGAACTCCTCATGGAGTTGTTCATTCGGAGTTACGGCGGATCTGCGGCGGTCCCGCCGTGGCCCAGGCAGATGAGGACCAACTCACAAGGCGTCTGGGTAAACTTCAGGATTGGTTTATCGGACGCAAATAGTCCTGCTTCACTGTACGTCGACCCCGTCGTTCTCCAGCTCTTCCAAGGTCTCGGTAATGCTGGCGTCCGCCATACCGCGAGTGAGGTCCCTCAAGACGACGGTGTTGTATCCGGCGCGTTGGGCATCCAGTGCTGTGGCGCGGACGCAGAAGTCTAGAGCGAGGCCGACGATTTCGACAGTGTCGATTTCGTTGTTGCGCAGCCAGTCGTCAAGACTGATGGTTTCGCGGTCTGGTTCTCCTATTTCGCGTTCACCGGTTGGTACTTCATCTTCTGGGGCCAGCAGACCCTCGAATCCTGAATAGGCTGCCTCGTAGGCGCCCTTTCGGAACCAAGCGTCAACGTGTTCTGTGTCTAGTTCTGGGTGGAGTTCGGCGCCTCTGGTTCCAGCTACGCAGTGCCGGGGCCAGGAATCTACAAAGTCCGGGGTTTCTGAGAAGTGACTGCCCGGTTCGATATGCCAGTCCTGTGTGGCAGCGACGACGTCGTAGCGGTCCTGGTTGTTCTCGAGGTGTTCGCTAATGAGCTGCGCGAGAGCGGCTCCACCCGGCACAGCCAGGGAGCCCCCCTCACAGAAGTCATTCTGTACGTCGACAATCAGCAGTGCAGTACTCATTGATGCTCCTCTTTGTGGTGTTGCGCGAACTCGTATTCGGTGGGAATGACCGGCTCTCCCCGCTGTAGGCGGTGAATGCTGTCGGGAAGTTCAGCGGTGGAGTCCCGATGACGCTCGGTTGCCCGGGTGAGACCCTGTGCACCTGTCCAACCGGGCAGTACGTCGCCTCTGGACACGAACTGATGCAGGAGCGGTCGGTCATCTCCGTCGTTCGTAGAGTCCGTGTCGATGCTGATCACTTCTGCCGTGGCACGGCCATTCGCGGTACGACGGCGCATGGCGTCCTTGCGTCCGCCTACGCTGACTTTTCCCTTAGAGGCTTTCGCGACCGAGACGAAAGCGCCGTCGTCGTTTTCTCGCGCCACGAGCTTGTAGACCATGCCAGCTGTGGGGTGTCCGGAGCCAGTGACGAGGGACGTCCCCACGCCGTAGGAATCCACGGGGGCCGAAGCCAGTGCAGCTATGGCGAATTCGTCCAGATCCGAGGTAACCATGATTCGGGTGTTGTGGTTGCCCAGATCGTCGAGAAGCCCCCGGACCCACTGGGCCTGGGCCACCAGATCTCCGGAGTCCAGCCGTACGGCTCCGAGTGCAGGTCCGGCCAGTTCCACGGCTGTCCGGACACCCTGCTCAACGTCGTAGGTGTCCACGAGCAGAGAAGTTTCATTGCCCAGCGATGCGAGCTGGGCTGCGAAGGCTTCCCGCTCCGAATCGTGGAGGAGCGTGAAGGAATGCGCGGCCGTCCCGATGGTACGTATGCCATAGCGTCGGCCAGCCTCAAGGTTGGATGAGCCGGCAAAGCCAGCGATGATGGCAGCCCGGGCAGAGGCAACCGCAGATTCTTCGTGAGTTCGCCGTGATCCCATTTCGAAGCATGGACGGTTACCCGCGACGCCGGTCATCCGTGAGGCCGCTGACGCGATAGCACTGTCATGGTTGAGAATGGACAGGACAAGTGTCTCGAGGATGCATGCTTCGGCGAACGTGGACTCCACGGTCAGTATGGGCGAGTTCGGAAAATACGCTTCACCCTCCGCGTAGCCGTGGATGCTACCGCTGAACCGGTACTCAGAGAGCCACTTCAGCGTCTCGTCATTGACTACGCCTGTATTGGACAAGTGTGCAAGCTGGGCATCGTCGAAACTGAATGTTTCCAGGGCTTCCAGCAGACGTCCTGTACCGCCGACAACGCCGTAGCGTCTTCCGTCAGGGAGCCTTCTGGCAAACGTCTCGAAAACGGAACGTCTGTGTGCGGTCCCTGAGTGGAGCGAGGCCTGGAGCATGGTGAGCTCATAGTGATCCGTGTAGAGGGCGGAATTGGGCGGTGTCCAAGCACTAGAAATACTCACACCCAGAACTGTAGTCGCGTGAGACTTTTTCCTACAGCCTCGCGGTGGGGTTCGGTGCGTTCAGCCGTTGGCTATTACACTGGCAGACATGTCCGTGAGTACCCCTGTAAGGGAGTCTGAGGTTGAAACCCGCAGCGAAGAGTTGACGTTCAGTGACGTGCCCTGGGTGGTTATCGTCTGGAATGATCCGGTGAACCTCATGAGCTATGTCAGCTATGTCTTCAGGAGCTACTTTGGGTATTCGGAGTCGAAGGCCAATACTCTGATGTTGGAGGTCCACGAAGCGGGACGGTCCGTCGTCGCCACCGGTAGCCGGGAAAAGGTGGAGAAAGACACCTTGGCCATGCATTCCCACGGGCTGTGGGCAACGTACCAGCGCGCAGATCAGCCGTAGTGCCGCCCACCAATGTAGCGGAAACGAGGAAGTAGTATGGCCAAAGCGTTCAAGCGAAATCGGCGGGGTATCTCCGGATATCTGGAACCCGGAGAGCGGCAGCTGCTGCGTCGGCTGTTCGAAGATGTCGTAGCGCTGCTGGAGCCCGCTGAGCCTGCTAACGAAGATCCGCTGGCTGCAATGGTCGGAGTAGATGGACAGGCCCGAGTGCCAGAGGATTCCGCGCTGTTGAGACTCCTTCCCTCTGGAGTGGACAACGACGACAATGAAGCTCTGGAATTCAGACGCTTGACCGAGCGGTCGCTACGAGAGACAAAAATCGGCGCTTTACGGGGAGCTGCGCTCCTGATTGAAAAGCGGGAAGTGACGTTCTCGGATGAGCAGGCTCACTTGGTGGCGAGGGCGCTCAACGATGTTCGGCTCGTGCTGGCGGACCGCTTGGACATCGAGACGGATGAAGATGCCGAACGCCTCCATGGCGTTGATGACTGGTCCAAAGCCGACGACGTCGACACCTATCTGGCCGTCGTATACAACTTCGTGACGTGGCTGCAGGAAACTCTCATGCAGGCCATGCTGAAAGGGCTCGACGACGCCAGCTGATTGGCCCCGGCGCCTTCGTGTGACCAACAAGACGCGGTCTGAAATTCCCAAGTCCGGATCCGGACGCATATCCTCGGAGGATCATGTCCACCAATGAGAACCAGTCCCAGACCACCCGCCACGCGGGCCAAAGGGCTGCCGATACAGAGGCGCCGATCGGTATCTTCGATTCAGGAGTCGGCGGACTCACAGTTGCCCGTGCGGTGATTGACCAGCTACCCGGTGAATCAATCCTGTATGTCGGGGATACCGCCAACGCTCCCTACGGGCCTCTGCCGATAGCTCAGGTGCGGGCGAACGCGCTGGGCGTCATGGATGAACTGGTTGACGCCGGCGTGAAACTGCTGGTCATTGCATGCAACTCCGCGTCGTCGGCGGTGCTCAGGGATGCGCGAGAGCGGTACACCGTCCGCTACGGCATTCCCGTTGTTGAGGTCATCCAGCCGGCAGTTCGTAGCGCTGTGACGGCTACACGATCGGGTCGGATCGGCGTAATTGGTACCAATGCAACTGTCGGATCACGAGCCTACGAGGACACGTTTGCGGCAGCGCCCCAACTGCATATCACCACTGCGGCCTGTCCACGGTTCGTCGATTATGTCGAAGCTGGAATCACAGCGGGGCCAGAGCTTCTTGCAACGGCCGAGGAGTACTTGGAACCGTTGAAGACTGCTGGCGTCGATACCCTGATTCTGGGTTGTACTCACTATCCGCTGATGACAGGGGTCATTTCCTATGTCATGGGAGAGGAAGTCACGCTAGTGTCATGCGCTGAGGAGACGGCTAAAGATGTCTACCGGTCGCTGGCCCGGCATTCGCTCATGCGACAGAACCACACGAGCCCTGGACATCATTTCTTGGCCACTGGCGATGCAGCCTCTTTCGAGGTCCTGGCCCGTCGTTTCTTGGGCCCGGAAGTGCTGCAGGTGGAACAGGTTGCCAAGGTTTCCACACACTACCCGGCGGGAAGTATGAAGCTCACGCACGTGAACACAATGAATTCAGGCGCCCAAGTAGGGGAGCGCCTTGCCCGTCTGGTGGAACAGGACACACTCCGATGAAACTGACAATTGTAGGGTGTAGCGGTTCGTTTCCGGGCCCTCAATCGCCAGCATCGTGCTACCTCCTGACCGCGAACGACGGCGAACGTGACTGGAAGATCCTCTTGGATCTGGGCAATGGTGCCCTTGGTGCTGTCCAGCGATATATGGACCTACGGGACATTGACGCAGTGTTCCTCAGCCACCTTCATCCGGATCACTGTATGGACCTGTGTGGCCTCCACGTCGCGATTCACTGGGACCCCAACGGGTGGGGCAGGCCACGCGTACCAGTCTGGGGGCCAGCGGACACGGCCCACAGAATGGCTACCGCATATGGTCTTGATCCGGACCCAGGGATGACAGAGGACTTTGACTTCCACCTGTGGGAGCAGGAGAAGCCCGTCACCTTCGGGCCCTTCACTATCACCCCTTTCCCGGCACTGCATCCCGTCGACGAAGCGTACGCTCTGCGGGTTGAAGCCCGCGACGTCGACTCAGCCGGAAACGTTTCCACCAGCGTGCTGGCATATTCTGGCGATACCGATGCTTGCCCAGGTCTTGAGAATGCGGCACGAGACGTCGATGTCTTTGTGTGCGAAGCTGGCTTCCATGAAGGGCGCGACGACGCCGTCACCGGTGTTCACTTGACCGGTAAACGCGCCGGTGCAGTCGCAACTGCCGCCAACGCCAAGAGACTGTTGTTGACGCATATTCCAGTGTGGAACGATGCCGTGGTCACCGTTGCCGAGGCGAGGGAAAGCTACACCGGAGATCTGGCCGTCGCCGTCGCCGGCGTCTCCTATGAGGTGTAACGGTCGGTCAGCTACCGTCCTGATCCCAGTAGACTTGAGTCATGATTGCAAACGGTTCAGACTCATCGTCCGCCTCCACCACGAACCAGCCAATGGCCACCGAGGCTAATTCCGCTGCCCAGAATGCTCTCCGTGCAGACGGCCGTCGCCCAGACCAGCTGCGCAACATCAGCATCACTCGTGGATGGTCCGATCAGGCGGAAGGATCCGCCCTGATCGAGTTTGGCAACACTCGGGTGCTGTGCACGGCTTCAGTGACCGCGGGTGTTCCGCGTTGGCTCAAAGGTGAGGGAACTGGGTGGGTTACGGCCGAGTACGCCATGCTCCCGCGAGCTACGAACACGCGCTCCGCTCGCGAGTCCGTCAAAGGGAAAATCGGTGGGCGTACCCATGAAATCTCCCGCCTCATCGGGCGCTCCCTGCGAGCTGTCATCGATACGAAGGCTCTGGGCGAAAACACCATCGTCTTGGACTGCGACGTCCTGCAGGCTGACGGCGGAACACGTACCGCTGCGATTACCGGCGCCTATGTGGCACTCGCCGATGCCCTTCACTGGGCGCGGGAGAATAAGCTCATTTCCCGCAAGGCCGAGCCTCTGACGGATACTGTCGCAGCGGTCAGCGTTGGCATTATCGACGGCGTTCCCATGCTGGACCTGCCGTACGTTGAGGATGTGCGCGCCGAAACGGATATGAACGTGGTCGTCACCGGGAGCGGCAAGTTCGTTGAAGTGCAGGGGACGGCCGAGGGAGCACCTTTCGACCGGGATGAACTAAATGAGCTACTGGATCTTGCTCTGCTTGGGACGGCCGAGTTGACCCAGATCCAGCGTAGAACGCTTGGAGAGTAGCCGGTGCCAAAGACTGCAGCACCGAGACTTGTTCTTGCCACCCGAAACGCCGGGAAATTGCGGGAATTTCGCGAGCTCCTGCGGGGCCGGATACCTGGACTCGACGTCGACACCCAAGTGATCGACGCAGCAGCTGCAGGAGCGCCGGACGTTCCCGAAACAGGCGTGACGTTCGAGGAGAACTCGTTGCTGAAAGCGCGCTCAGTTGCGGCTGCCACCGGTCTTGTCGCTGTTGCTGATGACTCTGGGCTCGCCGTTGATGTTCTTGGTGGTGCCCCCGGTATCTTCTCAGCACGTTGGTCCGGGCGTCATGGCGATGACGAGGCAAATCTGAGGTTGCTGTTGGCTCAGCTCATCGACATCGAAGAGCAACGCAGGGGCGCCGCGTTCGTTTGTGCTGCGAGCGTGGTCTCAGCCGGTTCGGAGAGTGTGCTGCGGGGGGAACTGCGCGGCACACTCCTGAGCGCCCCGAGAGGTGAAGGCGGCTTTGGCTACGATCCCATCCTTGTACCCAGTGGCATGTCCCGCACTTGCGCGGAATTGAGTGCCACCGAAAAGAATGAGATCAGCCACCGGGGGCAGGCCTTTCGCGCCCTCCTACCGGATATTGTCAACGCTTTGCGCTGAACCCGCTTCCGCATACGTTTCCCATCGTCGATAAGGCAGCTTTTATGACCATGACCATGTCCGTACTTCAGTCTGTTCCGCGCCAGGTGAGCGCGGCCACGCAAGATCCTTCGCTTGGCGGTGTCGCAGGATGGGCCGTGGATGTCATGGAGAAGATCGGCGCACCGGGAGCTGGGTTGCTGGTGGGGTTGGAGAATCTTTTTCCGCCGCTACCCAGCGAGATCATTCTGCCTCTAGCGGGATTTACGGCCAGTCGCGGTGATTTCACCCTCTTCGAGGCCCTTTTCTGGACAACTATGGGATCCATCCTCGGTGCGTGGGCGCTCTACGGCATTGGTGCCTGGCTTGGACGCGACCGCATGTGGAAAGTAGTCAGGGCCGTACCGCTCGTTGACGTAGCCGATGTCGAAAAAGTTGAGGCATGGTTTATCCGGCACGGGTACAAGGCAGTGTTTTTTGGCCGCATGGTTCCTCTTTTCCGTAGTCTGATTTCAATTCCGGCCGGAATTGAACGGATGAACATCTGGAAGTTTCTGGCACTGACTACAGCCGGTAGCCTCATCTGGAACCTCATCTTTGTACTGGCCGGTTTCTACCTGGGGGAGAACTGGCATCTTGTCGAAGGGTATGCCGGAATCTTCCAGAAGGTCGTGATCGTCGTCGTCGTTCTGGCATTTGTGGCGTACGTGGTGTCGAAAGTCCGTAAGAACCGTCCAGGACCACAGTGACGGCCTGAGTAGATGTCCATTGAATTCACAGCCATAGACTTTGAAACCGCAAACGGTTTCAGGGGTTCGCCGTGCTCTATCGGCTTGAGTAAGGTCAGAGACGGGCAGATCGTCGAGGAAGCGTCTTGGCTCATGCGACCGCCGGAGGGATTCGATCATTTCGATCCTCGGAATGTCCGGATTCACGGAATTCGTCCCGACGCTGTTGCTGCGGCTCCCAGATTTGGTGAAGTTTTCCCGGAGATCGGTGCATTCATCGGTCCAGATCTGGTGGTGGCCCACAACGCGGCGTTCGACATGGGAGTTATTCGTTCTGCCTTAGAAGTTTCAGAACTTGCCGGGCCAGCGTACGACTACACCTGCACGGTGACACTTTCCCGCCGTAATTACACCCTGGATTCCTACTCTCTTCCATTCGTCGCGGCGGCTGCAGGGGTTCCGCTGATCAACCATCACGATGCTGTGGAGGACGCTCGGGCTTGCGCGGGCATTCTCATTGATATCGCGGCCCGCAATCAGTCATCGAGTCTGGCCGAGCTTTTCGCCTCACAGCAGCTGCAGGCTTCGACCATGGATGCCTACCGGCCGGGGGAGTCCCTGTTGTCCAAGGCAACACGAACGGCGCGCGAAAAGTTAGCTACTGGCGGTGCGGTCGATTTCTGGACGGGTTGGCCGGACGAGGGTGAGAACCCGCGTGCAAATGTTCAGGCCTCGCATCAGCATCCTCTCTACGGTCAGATGATTGTTTTCACGGGTAATCTCGGAATCAGTCGTCCGGCGGCCAAGCAGCGTGCAGCCGACGTTGGTGCCCACACTGCCAGCAACGTCACTCGGGCAACGACGGTCCTGGTGGTAGGTGATGGCTTTTCTGCTGATGACCTTCGGAACGGGCGTCTGACGGGTAAGGCCAGACGCGTGCTTGACCTTCAGGAACGGGGTCAGCGCATTGAAGTACTGACCGAGTCTGGTTTTTTGAACCTACTCAAGGGTTCGTGAACGCACTTACTCTCACGTCAAACCGGTGAGTTTGATGAAGCGATCGGCTGCCTCACTCAGGACGGCGGATACATCCAGTATTGGCTCCCAGCCAGCTGGCAGCGCGGCCGTTCCGTAGGCTGCCCCGACGATACTTCCCGCAATAGAGGTGGCCGAACCCCCGTCGTCCAGTTTGATCGCAATGCGCAGCGCGTTCTGAAATTTATCGGTAGGGCCTCCGCCAAGGCGTTCCGACGCCAACACGGCGTAAAACGCTATAGCCAATGCTCCCTCTGCAATTTCACCGTCACCGAGGCTTGACGGCACTGAATTGGAGTCCAGAGGCTCCTTCTGTGCGTAAAGCGCGACGACTGCCCTAAGCCCCTGTTCCAGTTCGGGGACAGGGCGTTCCGCTGCACGATCAACGGCGCGTTTCAATGCTGCCGGGATATCGTGACCGCCATGGACCACGTCATTGATCACCAGTGCAAAAAGTGCTGCGCTGTGATGGGCGCTGGGATGTCCGTGGGTAAGGGCAGAAGCGTTGATGGCCAAACGGGATAGTGCTTCGAGGGGCATATGAGGAATCAGTCCGATGGGAGCAGAGCGCCCAAGAGTTCCGGTGCCTTTGGACTCGACGTTCACGGGCCGGGCCAGGGTGCCCATGTCTCCGGTCATGAGTCCTGAAATACAGACGCTGTCTGGCGCTCGCCGGTGATGTAGGACTTCACGGGAGTCGATCCACCGGGATGGTTGGGACGGCGCGGACGACGGCGGCTGTTCGGACTGCGTTGCGAGCCAACGAAGATAAGCCAGCCACAGACATGCGGTCTCGTCGGATAGCACCCCGTCGTTGGCCCACTCGAGCGCCTCCAGCAGCCCGTCCATGGTGTACAGCGTCATCTGAGTAGCGTCTGTGACAAGCAACGGCCCCGATATGTGTATCGGGTGGGTCAGTTCCTGCGCCGCGTCGCCTTGACGGACATAGTCCCATCGGGCATCGTTCACCGGATGACCCAGAGCATCGCCTAGGGCGCCGCCGGTTAGACAGCCGCGTACTTGGTCGGCCAGAGAGATCTCAGGAGTGTGCATGAGGCAAGTTTATTCTGTTCATCTGTAGTACGTTGCTGTGCGGACCCTCCCAGCGGACGTGCAGAGTCGCATGGCAGGATTGATTAGTTTGCCGCCGTAGAACCGAGAAAAGGACACCAAGCTTCCATGCCAGTTGAAACTGCCCCAACGTCTACCGCCGAATCAGAAGTAGCCAGCGAGCACTCCGTCAAACATCATGACTCTATGCCGCAGTCGCTACTTCACCGACTGGGTGCAGAATCAGCGGGCTCATTCCTGCTGGTATTGGCTGGCCTAGGCGTGGCCATGTTCAACGCTCAAGCAGGTTTCGGTCCGGCGTTGGCCTTTGGCTTCGCCCTCATCGTTGCCTATCTGGCCTTTGGCTACATTGGTGCCCATTTCAACCCGGCAGTAACGCTCGGCAGCGCCATCGCAGGGCGTACGCGTTGGGTGCAGGTTTTGCCGTTGATCGTAGCCCAGCTCGTTGGGGCGATAGTGGCCGCTGTCATGTTGTGGGCCATGTTGGTGGGCCATCCACAGATCCCTGAAACGTCAGCACTCTTCTCCGTTGCCGCGAATGGCTTCGGAGAACATTCACCGAACCTGTTTCCCCTAGCATCGGTTCTGCTTGCTGAAGTTCTGGGAACGGCCGTGTTTGTTGCCGTCTTCCTCGCCTCGACAACAGTCGGCAGGAGCCGCTCCTTGGCTCCGTTCGCGATCGGGTTTGCTTATATCGCCCTGCTGACGTTCCTGATCCCGTTGAGCAATGGATCGCTCAACCCTGCACGCTCCACTGCAGCTGCACTGTTCTCTGAGGGCTGGGCGTTGGGCGAGCTGTGGATGTTCTGGGTGGCACCCCTGTTGGGTGCAGCTATTGCGGGTCTGATCTACCGCAGCATAGACGTCTTCAGTGCGCCCGTGATCGGTGTGACATTGATACCGGCTGAGCCATCGCCATCGCCAGAAGCAGAAGCAGAAGCAGAAGCAGAAGCAGAAGCAGCAGAAGCAGACGCGGAAGCGGAAGCGGAAGCAGAAAACGAGGACGTCCGGGTGGCCCCCGATACGGCCTCGCGTCAGGATGCTCGGTCGTTTTTTGATCAGGACAACGCGAACACCGACTCCGGAAAACAGTAGCGGCGCAGGCAATGCTTGGTGTGCTGAGTAAAACGTCAGTCTGACGCGGTAGTTTCTTCACATGCGCTTTCTTCATACCTCGGACTGGCATCTGGGTCGTTCATTTCACGGTGTCGGGATGCTAGAAGCCCAACGGTCATTCATCGATCAACTGGTGGAAACTGTCACGAACTCTGCGGTGGACGTGGTCCTCGTCTCTGGAGACGTTTATGATCGAGCGCTGCCTGGCGTCGACGTCGTGCGTCTGCTCAATGATGCTTTGGGACGCCTTCGGGCGGCTGGTGCGGCCGTGGTGATCAGCAGTGGCAACCACGATTCAGCGGTCCGGCTAGGGTTCGGATCCGGCATCATGGAACGTGGCGGTGTTCACCTTCGAACCGCCGTGTCCGAGCTTGACCGGCCAATTGTATTCCGAGAAGCTGCGTTTGAGGTTGCGGTCTACGGGGTCCCATATCTGGAGCCGCGGCTGTGCGCGCAGGAACTTGATGCCGAACCTCACCACGCCGCAGTGACGC